>CAXBLA010000022.1:0-52410 GCA_963976625.1 uncultured bacterium | reverse complement strand
CTGTGTATTTGGCATCATGCGCCTCCACTGCCTTCGCATAGCGTTCCTTCTGCGCCAGTTGGGTAGGCAGCACATGACGCCTCCATTGCAGCTCCACATCCTGATACACCGCCCACGCCTTCTGATCTTCGCGATACGCTTCATTGGGCACATTGAGCTCGGCGATGTAGTTCCGCTTGATGCTCGGGCTGCCCGTAAAGTACCGCACCGCGAGCACCGCATAGCTCACGAGCACCAAGAGTGCCAGCGAGCCCGCCAGCCGCTTCATGTTCCGGTAGCTGCGCCACGCCAGCGGGCGCTTGCGCTTCATCGATCGGCTCATCAGCTTAGCGATCCGCTTGGGATCACCGAACCCATCGACGATCTCTTCTTCGGATCGCCCCGCCTCGATCGCGTCCTGGGCATGGGCGATGAGCTCGCGGGCGATCTCCGCCCGCTCGTTGATCCACAGCTTGGACTTGGACACGGTCTGACGGATCAGCGTATCGACTCGCTCGGGTAGATCAGCTGCATCCAAGAGCGCAAACGCCTTGTGGTTCTTGCGAACCACACCACTGACCAATCGAAAACTGTGGAGCATCGGCGAGTGTTCGACTGACCAGTGCCACGCCTGATGAAGTTTGGTGTTGCTCATGCCATCGCCCCCTTCAGCACGCCGATCGAGGTCATCGCCTCGGCCAGCTTGGCCCAGGCTTCCATGTCCGCCTTGAGCTTCTTCTTGCCCTTGGGGGTCAGGGCGTAGTACTTGCGATCGCGCCCGTTGTCGGCCGATCGCCAGTCGGCCTCGATCAGGTCCTTGGCTTCGAGGTTGTAGAGCATCGGGTAGAGCGAGGACTGCCCCATCGCCAGCACCCCATCGGTCTGCTTGGCGAGGGCTTCGACGAGCTCGTAGCCGTACATTTCTTTGCTCGAGAGCAGTTTCAAGACCGCCGTCGGCCCGGCTCCACGCATCAGTTCTCGTTCCAGCTTCATATCGGGTCTCCTTGGGGCATACCACGCGCCCCATACTATGTACTACATAGCATATAGATCGGTTGCACCCTCACCCACGATGAAGCCCAAGCTTTGGAGCGGACACAAAAAAGCCCGCTCTGCGGGCTCTGCGGAGGCATGTTGATGATCAGCTTCCTCCCGAAAACTGGGGGGAGGCATGCCGTTTTTAGCGTCGGCGCTTCGTGGAGGCCAATCCGCCAAATCCGAGCAGCGCCATCGCCGAAGGTGACGGCACGAGGATGCCGAAGCCGTTGAGACTCAGATTACCACTATTGCTGTCGAGCGATTGGGTGGTCCGGGCCACCTCGTCTACATCGACTGCCTTGAGCGCGAATCGCTCGGGATCGGTGGTGAAGTTGAACTCGATGTAGGTGGAACTCAGCCCGTCATCGAAGTCGACCTCGAAGCTGCCGATCAGGCTACCTACCTCTGAGCCTGCACCCGGAAGGAAGTCAAAGAGATCGGTAAAGACGACGAACTGGCCAAAGATCACATGGTCCAGATTGCCATTGCCGTCATACTCGCCCAGGTCGTTCACCGTTGACCATTCCTCGGGGATCCAACGGATATCAGAGACTTGGGGATGCCCCCCTGTTGAGAGGCCGAACTGCCCACCGAGCAGGTGGGTGCCGAAGCTCGAATCCCCGATCACATCAATCGTGAGCGTGAACGGGCTTGAACCGTCAACAGAAGTTGGACCATACATACTCAGGCTGAAACTCTCCTCGGCTACACCTCCAGAAGCCCCGGCGACCAACCCCGCGATGGCGGCAAACGCCACCCCCGCTCTTACGCTGCTCATACTCATTGCATCTTCCTTTCGTTGTGTCGATTCGCCATGTTGAACAAAGACTTGGTTCAAAGCAGTCCCCAAAGAACAACTGACCAAGCCCGTCCTCGACAGGCTTGATCAATCCGCAAGCATGCCTTGCGTTCTATTCATACAGCGATGGGTACCCCATTGGCTGCAAGCACTTCATCAAAGCGCATTCAGCGCCGGCGTTTAGTCGCGGCCAAGCCACCGAGCCCGATCAGCGCCAGCGACGAGGGCGTCGGCGCAGTGATCATGAGGCTGCCGAGCGACAGATCGCCGTTGTTGCTATCGAGCGACTGGGTGGTTCGATTCACCAGATCAACATCGATCACTTTGAGCGAGAATCGCTCTGGATCGGGAACAAAGTCAAACTGAATATCTTGGGTAAACCCGCTATCGAAGTCCACCTCAAAGCTCCCGATCACATTCCCAAGTTCGGAGTTCTCTCCGGGCAAGAAATCAAAGAGATCGGTCAGCACAACCAGCTGCCCGAAAATCACATCTGAGAGCTCCCCGGCCCCATCGTAGGTGCCCAAGCCGTTGGCGGTTGACCAATCTGCGGGGGTCCAGCGGATGTCGGAGACTTCGCTGTGCCCGTTGGAGGAGATCCCGAACTGCCCACCGAGGAGATGGGTGCCGAAGCTTGAATCGCCGATGACATCGATGATGGCCATGGTCGCTCCGTCGGTAATCTCTGGCGCTTGACGAACATACATCGTCAGGCTGAAGGTCTCAGCGACTGGCCCCGCGATGGCGGTCGAAGCAAGCCCTGCGATTGCCATGGTGACCAATGTATTCTGAATATGCATAGCACAGTCCTTTCTCTTTCTCTTCACTTTCGACGCCCCGGCCAACACATGACGGGATACACGCCTCTGCACCCCTCCAATATACATGGAAACCAAGCTCCCCACAATAAGCAAATTACAATTAAAAAGCACATTTCAACCAATAAACGGCGGATATCTTACTTTTCAATCAGCGTTGCTTGTGACTGGCTGTGCACGGTGCCCCGCCGGTGATGCAGCGTCACCGTATCGCCGGGCTTGTACTGGCTGAGCACACGGATAAGCTCGAAGAGATCGCGCGTGGGCTGGTCGTTGATCGCGGTGATGACGGATTTGAGGTGCAAGCCCGTGCGGGCACGGGATCCGCTGGGGAGCCCGGTGACGACGACGCCGTCGCCCGAGCCCGTCTCGATTTCGATCCCGAGGGTGGCCTGCAGATCCGACCCGGTCTCGGCGACCATATCGAGCCCGTCGATCCAGGTGCGAAAATCGTCCTCAATCTGTGTGATCTCCTTGCCCAGCACGGCTTCGAGGGACGCGATCCCGGTGGGGTCGTCGTCGAAGTGCTGGGTGTATTGATCGTAGAAGGCCGAGAGCTCGTGCTGGTCGAGCAGGTAGAGCATGATCGTGCGGGCCTGGGCGTATTTGGCGAGCGGGCGGGTGCGGGTGAAGGCCTGGATCTCCGTGTCGGCGAGCGTTTGAATCGTGGGCAGCACGCGCCGATCTTTCATGCGCTTGACGATGTTCGTGCGCCATGAAGCGACGGGGACGACGGTTTGAGCCGAGGAGGGGCCGGCGACCTCGTAGTCTTCAACGAGCGACGCGAGCCCTTCTTGGATCCATGTCGCGTGGACCTGCCCCAAGCGATTCATATCGCGCCAGTGCAGCACATGGATGAACTCGTGGCGCAGCGTCGCGCCCAGGTCTTGAGCAACCAGCCGGCGTTTGGAATGCTCGTACGCGCCGCCGATGCTGCTGCTGGCGCCCGACGAACCCGCCCCCGGCCCGAGCACCTTCGTCGCCCAAGCCGCGAAGCCGTCGCGATCCGGGAGTGTCACGACGATCCATGGCTGGTCGTTGAGTGCGCCGACCTCGGGGAAGAGCGTCGAGTTCCCCCACGATGCGAGTAGTTCGAGCTCGGCGAGGGCTTGATCGGTGGCGATTGTATCGTGAGACGAGAGCAGCTCGATCTTGAGATCCTCGTTCGTCCGCTGCTCAAACTTGCGACGCATCAACGGCATCAGGTTCTCAACATCGCCCTTTCGACGCGTATCGATGATCATGCCCCAGCTGCGGACCAGCTGCATAAAGAACTCGGTCTCGCGAAAACTCTGCAAATCCGGGTCGCGGCGGATCTGCGCCAGATCCGTGAACCCGAGCCTGATCGCGTCCTGCATCGCGTAGACAGCCGCCTCGCCATCGCCCTGCATAGACAGCGCCGACGCGAGGTTGTAGTGCCCGACAAAGAGCTTGGGCTGCGATTCGATCAGCGCCCGAAACAACCGCTCGGCTTCCTCGTACTCAGCTCGTTCCATCGCGTCGATGCCGTCGGATTCGAGCTGGGCGGGGTCGGCCGTGCGTTGTTGGGGTTGGTCTGTCTCGGGCTCATGGGCCGCATGGGCGGCTTGATGGGCCATCGAGCCGGGCAAGATCGCCCACAGGCACAGCAGGAGTACCAAAAGTGTTCTTTGCATATCCCACTGTTCGGCTCAAATCGCTCAGGCGTTGCACAATGCGTTGCGCTCGATCAATATTTTGATCGCTTGCGGGTACGCCCGGCGTTCGAGCTCGAAGACCCGCGATGCGAGCGTTTGGGCGTCATCACTGGGCTCGACCGGGCAACGCAGCTGCACAATCGTCGAGCCCGTGTCGTACTCGTCGTCGGCGAAGTGCACCGTGCAGCCCGATTCGCTGACCTCGCCACGCATGGCCGCCTCGATCACGGCCTGATGCACCCGCATCCCGTGCATCCCCCTGCCCCCGAAGCTCGGGAGCAACGACGGATGGATATTGACCACCCGGTGACGCACGCGATCCGTGATCGGCACGAGCTTGAGGTACCCCGCGAGCACGACCAGATCAATCGTGTGCTGCTCGCACAGGTGATCAATCAATGCTCCGGCATCGGCGGGCGATTGCTTGGCGGGCTGGATGTGGGTTTCGATCCCGGCGTCGCGGGCTTTCTTCGCACCGAGGCACTCTCGCGAAGCCACAAGCACCGGGATGGTTGCGTCGAGTTCGTTGGATTCGATATGCGCGATCAGGTTATCGAGTGTGGTGCCCGAGCCCGAGAGCATCACCAGCAAGCGCGTGGGCGCATGAAACCTAGGCAACGCGTCGAAGCTCATGTTGCTGACTCAGAAGAATCTGGCTGGCCTGCTTGATGACACGGGCTCTCGCGGAAGGGGAAGGGCTTGCCGTCGCGCATCCCAACGAGCGTCATCTTCGCGCTCGTCACATGCACGACCTCGTGCGTATCGAATCGCTCGGCTTGGACCTCGATCTGCACATCGATGCTTGTGCGCCCCAGCCGCGTGGTGTGGGTCACCAGCGTGACGATGTCGCCGACGAACACCGGGGCGTGGAAGACCACTTTATCCATCGCGGCCGTTACCCAGCCGAGGTTCCCGTGTCGGCGGGCTTCGACGAACCCGGCCTGGTCGATGTAGCTGAGGATGATCCCGCCGAAGATGGTGCCGTAGGGGTTGGTCTCGCGGGGCATGGCGACGATGCGCATCGCCATGACGGGCTCGGAGATCGGGGTCTTGGCGGGTGATTTAGCAGATTTGGCGGGGTTCGGCATGGGCTTACTCATTTGATGCGGTCATCGCTTGCAGATCGTTAAACACACACGCCGGCAGGTATCGCTTCACGACGGGCTCCCAGCCGTCGGGGCCGATCATGCCCTTGACAAAGCTCGACGAGACCTCGCAGAGCTCACGCGGGGGCAGCAGGAACACCGTCGAGAGCTGATCGTTGAGATCCGAGTTGACATAGCGCATCCCGCGTTCGTACTGATAGTCGGCCTCGTTGCGGATGCCTCGGATCACATGGCGTGCGCCCGCTCGATTCGCATAGTGCGCCAAGAACTCGTTCTCGAGCGAGGCGATCTCGACATTGTCGTACTTGGAGCAGATCTCGGTCAGCCACCCGACGCGCTGGTCGAGCTCGTAGGTATAACCCTTCTCTGGATTGCGAGCAGCCGCGACAATGAGCTTATCGAACAGGCGTGCGCCTTGCTCGATCATCCAGACATGCCCATTGGTCGGGGGATCAAAGCTCCCTGCGTATACCGCGGTCTCGCCCATGGTGGTTCCCCTTTCAGAGTCGATTGATCATCAAGAACACGATTTACGACACGGGCTCGTTGGTCACGGCTTGCACCGCGCTGGTGAAGATGCTCAGCCCCGGGGTCTGCTGCTTCTTGGTCTGCTCGTCAAGCCGGGTCCAGTACGGATGGCGGTTCCACTCGAGTGCCCGCTCAGGATGCGGCATGAGCCCGAAGATCCGCCCGCTCGGGTCGCAGATCCCCGCGATTCGATCGACGGAGCCGTTGATGTCGTTCTCGTATCGCAGCGCGACCTGGTTGTTCTCCACGAGCCGATCGAGCGTCGCTTGGTCTTTGGTAACCAGTCGCCCCTCGCCGTGGGCGACGGGGTAGAGGACATCGCCCTCGTACTGCCCGAGCCCGCTCGTCCAGATGCAGTTTGAGCTGGTATTGGCTTCCATGTTCGACCATTGATCAATAAACCGCCCGTGGTCGTTGTCGGTCAGCGCGACGCAGGTCTGGTGATCTGCGGTGCCCGGCAAGAGCCCGATCTGGACCATCACCTGAAACCCGTTGCAGATCCCGATCATCGGCACGCCGCGATCAGCAGCTAACAGCAGTTCGGGCATCAGTTTTTCGCGTGTGTGCATCGCCTTGATCCGCCCAGATGCGATGTCGTCGCCGTAGGAGAATCCGCCTGGGAATCCGATGAGATCAAACCGGGCGATTTGTGTGGGATCGGCGAGCAATCGGTCCAAATGGACGAGCTCAACCTGTGCCCCCCCGAGCGAAAACGCCCGGCAGAGCTCAACATCGCAGTTTGTACCGGCCGTTCTGATGACGAGGGCGTTGGGCGTTGTCATGGACGATCGTAGGCACAACTCCCAACTCGTCGGGCTGAGATTTGTTGAGTTGGTGCATATAATTGCGGAGACGATCGGGCGATCGCCCGTCGGGGACAACCAGCATATCCAGCTTCCTGCATATCGCGATTTTATGATTCATGCGAACGAAAGGGCACCCATGCCATCTGTATACCCATTCCGTGCCGTCCAGTACAACCAAGGTCGGGGCGATGTTTCTGAGCTGATCTCACCACCGTACGATGTGCTCGATCCGGCGGCCAAGCAGGCGATGCTCGATCGCAATGCGCACAACGCCGTGGGCATCGACCTGCCCCAGGTGCCCGCCAAGGAGCTGGGCCCCGACGCGGTCTATCAAGGTGCCGGCGATGCCTACCGCTCGATGCTCGAATCCGGCGTGCTCTCCCAGCATGAGACCCCGGCGATCTTTGCCTACCGCCAGACCTTTGAGTTCCAGGGCGAGACCTACCAGCGCTGCGGGATGGCCGCCACACTCGAGACCTTGCCCTTTGGCAACCGCGACGGGGGCGGGATTTTGGCCCACGAGCAAACCTTCGGCGGCCCTAAAGAAGACCGCAAAGCGCTCATGAACGCGTCCCAGTGTCAGTTCTCCCCGATCTTCGGGCTGCATCCGGACGAAGAAGGCGAAGCCGTCGCGATCCTCCATAGCGTCATGGAATCGCGCGACCCGGACATGCACGCCGACATGGGCGACGGTGTCAAACAAGAGATCTGGACGATCGACGATGACGCGACGATCGCCAAGTACCAAGCGGCTCTCGATGGCGAGGACATCTTCGTCGCCGACGGGCACCACCGCTACAACACCGCGATCAACTACCTCAGCGAGCTCGAAGCCAAGGGCGAAGTGAGCGCCGATCACCCGGCCCGTCGCACGATGTTCGTGCTCGTCTCGATGTCCGATCCGGGGCTGGCCATCGGCCCGACCCACCGGGTGCTGGGCGGCATGGAGCACTACGACATCGAGAAGTTTATTGAAGTCTCGCAGGGGCTGCTCAATGTCGAGCCCATCGACAACGACCCGCAGAAGTTCCTGTCGCAGATGGACACGCTGGCCGAGCGCGAGCACAACAATGTGTTCGGGATCTATGACTACGCGACGGGGCTGTGCTTCGGGGCGTGGCCGGCGGTCAAGGACACGCTCGAGACCCAGTTCCCGGATCAGTCCCAGGCGTGGCGCAACCTCGATGTCGCGATCATCCAGCACATGATCGTCGAAGAGATCTGCCAGCCCGAGCTCAACAACAACGAGCCGATCAACTGGGCATTCCCGCACTCGATCGACGAAGTCCTCGCGATCGGCAAGGGCGAGGAGACCGGGTCATCGATCGCCGGGGGCGGCAAGCCCCAGCTGGCGATCATCGTCCGCCCGACGCCGCTCGAAGCGGTCCGGGATATCTCTCGTGCCGGCGAGCTGATGCCTCAGAAATCGACCTTCTTCTATCCGAAGCTGGCGACTGGGCTGTGGCTCAACCCGCTGGGCTAAGAACTGTTTGTTTAAAATCTTGATTTAGAAATCGATATCAATCGCGGCTGGGTCATGGACCCAGCCCGTTTTTTCATTGTCAGCAAAGTAGGGCTCGCCCTCAATGGTCTTGGCCTGCATCTTCGCGCCCGATGAGCGGAGCTTGGCGAGCATGTTGCGCCCGATCTTGGCCCGCAGAATCACGACCTGGCCCTCGTAGGTGCGATCGAGCACCTCGGCGCGGTTCTCGATGGTGTGGATGGTCTTGGAGTCCGAGAGCGGGACGGTGATGTCGAGCTCTTGGATCTCGCCGTTGGTGATGAGGGTGACGCGCTCGATGAGCTCGGCTTGGCCCATCGGGAGTTCGATAGGCTCTGCATCTGGGTCTTCATTGACCTCTGGCGCCAACGAGCAGATCGGGATCGCCCCGGGTGTGCGCGATTGCCAGTACAGGATATCCTGCTCATCGACGCTCTCGACATCCGCCTTGTTGAGCAGCACCAAAAGCTCGGGGCGCTTATAGGCGATGAAGTCAGCCGTCCCGTCGCGCTTGGCCCGCAGCGCGTCCTTCTTCTGGCGGTCCTCGACCTCCTCGAACAATTCGTCCAAGGTCGAGATCACGGTCTCGTACTGCAGCTCGGCGCTCGGGTCGGAGATATCGAGCATCACCAGCAGCAGGTCCGCGTGGGTCGCTTCTTCGAGCGTTGCCCGGAATGACGCGACCAAGTGGTGAGGCAGATCGCGGACAAACCCGACGGTGTCCGAGAGCATCGCGGTGTGCCCGCCGCCCATGTCCCACTCGCGGGTGCGGGTCATCAGCGTCGCGAACACGCGATCGTCGGCGTACGCACCGCCCTCGGTGAGCGTATTAAACAGCGTGCTCTTGCCCGCGTTGGTGTAGCCCACGAGCCCGATGGTGTAGTGATCGGTGTTGCGTTTCTCGACCATGCGGCGCTTGCGGAGCTGGATATCGTCGAGCTCGCGCTGGAGAACAGTTTTTCGGCGTTGGACCAAGCGCCGGTCGATCTCGAGCTGCTGCTCGCCGGGCCCGCGTGTGCCCATGCCGCCCAGGCTGCCCGCGCCGCCCGATGCCCCCAGTCGCTCGAGGTGATTCCACATCGCGCGCAGGCGCGGGAAGGTGTACTCGAGCTGGGCGATCTCGACCTGGAGCTTTGCTTCGTGGGTCGTCGCGCGGGAGGCGAAGATATCGAGGATCAGCTCGGAGCGATCGAGCACCTTGCGGTCGGTGAGTTCCTGGATGTTGCTGATCTGCTTGGGCGAGAGATCGTGATCGAAGATGATCGCGACGGCCCCGGTGGCTTCGCACAGGTCCCGGAGTTCTTCGACCTTGCCCTTGCCCATGTAGGTGCCCGGCTCGGGTCGGTCCTTGCGTTGTTCGATCTCGCCCACCACCACCGCGCCCGCCTGGGCGGCCAGCTCGCGGAGCTCGCCGAAGGAATCGCGCTGGTCGTAGGTGGAGTCCGGCAAGCGGAGGGCGGCCAGGACGGTCTTCTCGGCCTGTACTTTGATGCTTTCACGATCTTTGGGGGCTGGCATAGACCCAAAGTGTACGCCAAAGCCCGCTCGAATCACGCTTTGAGTCGATGAAATCCGCGATCTTCGCGCGATTGATTGAGCTGCTCGAAGGCCGGTCGATGCTCGGCGATCAATCGGACGAGCTGCGTGGTCGAGCACCCGAGCCGGAGCCCCGCCTTCTTGACATCAAGCCCGCACGCCTCGATGACATCTAAGGCCTCAGCAAGCAAACTCGGGAAATCGGCGTGCTTGGGGTTGCACACGATCCGCCCTTTGACGCAGCGTGTCTTCCAGAGCGCGGATTGGATCTCGCCCGCAGGAACACCGATGCGGATGCCCATCGCAAGCTTGAGCCGGAGCCGGCGGATCGCAACCGATTGATTTTCTTTGGCGAGTCGGCGTTCGCCGGCCTGCGCATCGATCCCGCTCGGGTCGTGCAGGATCGTGATGTGCGTCTCGACCTTGTTGCGGTGCTGCCCGCCCGGGCCCGACGCACGCCCGCGGGTGAGGGTGCATTCCTTCATCAGGCGGTCGGTGTCGTAGCTTGCGGGGTGCGGCGGTCGCTCGACGGGCTGGTCAAGATGATCAAGATGGTCGAGAAAATCGGCATCCATCAGCAGGCCGCCGTGGGGACCGCGGAGAGGGTGAAGTCGTCGCGTTGCCCGTCGCCCAGCAGCTTGGTGCCCAGCCCGGCGATCATTGCCGCATTGTCGACGCAGTGCGCCATCTCTGGGATAATCAGCTCGAGCCCGTGCTTGGCGGCCAGGCGATCCATCTCGGCGCGGACGAGGGTGTTGGCGCTGACTCCACCGCCAACGATAAGGGTCTTGCAACCAGCCATGGCATCGAGCGCCCGCTCGATCTTGAGTGTCAGCGCCTTGACCGCCGCCCTTTGAAAACTCGCGGCGATATCCCGCTTGCGCTCATCGGTCAGCTCGGGCACCTCGGGCGTGGGTAGCGGCGGCTTGTTCTTGATCCGGCGCGGCGCGGGCTTGCCCTTGGCTGTGTAGAGCACGGCCGTCTTGAGCCCCGAATAGCTGAAATCGAGCGATTCCTTGCCCAACCGAGACACCGGAAAATCGAATGCACGATCGTTCGCGCCCTCCGATGCCGCGAGCGCATCGACCTTCGGCCCGCCCGGATGCCCGAGCCCCAAGATCGCGGCCACTTTGTCGAAGGCCTCGCCGATCGCGTCGTCGATCGTCGCGCCCAGACGCGTGAGCTTCATCTCCGAGTCCATCTTGTAGAGCGAGGTGTGCCCGCCGGAGATCACGACCCCGAGGGCGGGGAACTCTGGAAGCTGACGCCCGAGCATACCCGCATAGAGATGGGCGTGCACATGATCGACGCCGACCATCGGCACACCGAGCGACCACGCGAGGGCTTTGGCGGCGCTGAGCCCGACGAGCAGCGACCCGATCAGGCCCGGGCGGTGCCCCACCGCGATCGCGTCGATCTGATTCAGCTCGATGCCGGCTTCTGTGATTGCATCACGCAGTACGGGGATGATGTGCTGTTCATGGGCGCGCGAGGCGATCTCGGGGACGACGCCACCAAACTCTTCGTGGAGTTCGTACTGGCTGGCGACGATCGACGAACGGACGATCCGTCCGTCCTCGACAATCGAGGCAGCCGTCTCATCGCACGAAGACTCGACCCCCAGCACGATCACGAATCAGCGTCCTCATCCGAGCCTGAATCTGTATCCGCTTTTTCGACATCCGCGTCGATCAGCCAGCGCTCGAGGTTCTCGCCGGTGATTTTGAGCGTGGTGATGACCTGGCCGTCCTTGTCGCGGATCACGATGTCGCCGCCGGCGATTTCGAGCTCATCGTCCCAGAAGTCCTTGGGGTTCTCGCCGGCTTGTTCTTCGCTCACCCCACCCTCGACGGCTTCGACGCGTTTGGCGATCCGAGCGAGCTCGCGGTACATGCGTTCTTGGGCATCGCGGAGCTGGTTGAGTTCCGCAAGAGCCACATCATCGGGGGCGTTGGTCTCGATGCCGACGGGGGCGAACTCGCCCGTGTCGATGCGGTGCTGCATCACGCGCACGGCTGCGGTCAACTGCGGATCCTTGAGCGCCTCGAGCACGGCGTCGGTATCCCCGATGTCAACTTTCTCTTCTTCTTCGCTGTTGGCCGCGATGATTTCTTGGTTGCGACGGGCGGTGAGCATCTCGCCGAGCTCATTATTGGTCAGCGGCACATAGTACCCGGGGGTCGGGTCCACACCCCAGCTCGTCGAGTCATCCCGGCGATGCAGCAAACGCCCCGATGGCAGGTAGTAGTACTGCTCGGTAATCTTGAGCACGCCCGCGCCGCTCTGGAGCTGGCGGACGGTCTGGACGGAGCCCTTGCCAAAGGAGCGGGTCCCGATGACGATCGCACGCCCGTGATCGGACAACGCACCGGAGAGGACTTCGGAAGCCGATGCGCTCTGACCGTTGACGAGCACCACCAACGGCATCTCCGTGATCGTGTTCTTCTTGTGGGCGTACTCGGTCTGTTCTTTGAATACCCGCCCCTTGGTCGAGACGATCTTGCCCTCGTCGAGGAACATATCGGCCATCGCCACGGCTTCGTCGAGGAGCCCGCCGGGGTTGAACCGCAGGTCGATGATCAAGCCGTTGAGTGCGCCCGCAGCTTCGGCCTTTTCGATCATGTCGGAGATTTCATCGGCGGCCTTGGGTGTGAACTGCGTCAGGCGGAGGTAGCCGATCTGGCGATCGGTGTCGATCATGTGCTCCCACTCGCCGTCGCCGTGGATGCGCATAAAGCCCTTGACGGCTTGCACCTTGATGTGCCCGCGGATGATCTCGATATCGAGCGTCTCGGCTTCGCGTTCGACGGTGATGACGACCTTGGTGTTGGGCTCGCCGATGAGCAGGTCGATCGCGTCGTCGATGGATTTGCCCTCGGTGCTCTGCCCGTCGATCTTGATCACGCGATCGTCGGCCATCACGCCGGCCTTCCACGACGGCGAGCCGTCGAGGGGCGAGGAGATCGTCAGCCAGCCGTCACGGATCTGGACCTCGGCCCCGATCCCGACATACTCGCCGGTGAGATCGCGCGAGAACTTCTCGGTGTCGCGGGCGGGCACATAGGTGGTGTACGGATCGTTGAGCTCTTCGAGCATGCCCTCGATGGCCCCGATCTGGAGCTTATCGATGTCGGGCTCCTCGACATAGAGCCCGCCGACCATGGACTGGACATCAACGATGGGATCAAAGAAGCCGTAGTCTGTGGTGGGTGCCCGCATGGAGCTGGTGGCCACCGCGATCGTGGAGCCGATGGTGGCGATCCCCAGAATCCCAACCAGAGGCCACAGGTTCGTGTGCTTCTTCTGGTTTGGCTGGCGGGCGGACGGGTTTGATCGATCGTTCATGAGGAGCCTCCACATCGAGCCGGGCGTCGGCGCTCGCGTGCGCGGCTCGTACTCTACCAGAGTCTATACCCCCAGAAGCCCGATCGGGTTCACCAAACCGGCGATTCGAGAGCTGATGGCCTGTTTATGGGTGTTGAGCCAGCACCGCATCGAACTGATCGACCATCGTCTTGGCCCCCACCGCCCCTTGAAGCGACGCGAGCACTTTGCCGTCTTGGATCAAGAAGGTCGTTGGGAAGGCGGACACGGGCAGCGAGCTGATCTCGTCTGGATTGGCCCCGTGCTCAAGGTACACGGGCACAGTGTGCTCGCTGGCCCATGCGACCACGGCTGGATCGACCATGGCGGATCGTTTGAGTGTCTGGCATGGGCCGCACCAGTCGGCGGTCACCAGCACCAGCATCGGCTTGCCCGATTCTTGGGCGATGTCGTTGGCTTGGGTCAGGGTGTAGTGCTGGTCGAAGATGCCGGGGGTCTCGGCGGGCCCACGGATCAGACCGATCACTCGGGGCACCATCATCACAAGAACAACGATGATCAGGAATGGGGTAATTGATTTGAACATGAGCAATCCTTGGTTCGACTATACATTCTATCGGCTGGACCAGACACCCTGAAGAACCTCATCAAACGCCCCGCTATTCCCCGCCGGCTAGGTATCCATGGCATTGAGCCAACTTATCGGTCAATCACAGCCCCTAGAGCCCGTTTGCCTTACCAATCTTCGAGCTCGCCGATCAGCGGCTCGATCAGGTCCTTGCGGGTGATCACGCCCACATCACGCCCACCGGTCACGACGATGCCGAGCCGCCCGCTCGCCTCGTTGAGCTTGCTCAGCGCCTGGCTCACGCTCATCTGCTCTTCCACGCGGGTGGGTGTGTAGAGCAGACCCTCGATGCTCGCGTTGGGATCGAGGTCTTCGCCGATGTACAGGTCCAAGCCCTTCAAGATCCCCACGACCTGCCCCTTGGGCGAGAGCACCGGGTAGCGTGAGTACGGGTAGCCCTTGATGAACGCCCGGGCTTTGGCGATGGTCCAGCTCGGGCGCACGATCACAGCGTTGCGCAGCGGGATCATCTCGGACTTGACCGTCGCGTGCTCGAGTTCCAGTGCCCGGTCGATCAGCGAGACCTGCGTCTCGCTCATGCCGGGGGCACCGAACTTGATCAGATCGGCCATGCGATGGCGAGCCGAGGTCAGCGATCCGAACGCGTCGACCCCGACGAGCTTGGACGCGGTGTTGGCGATCCACAGGATCACGGGCACGATCGGGACCCAGGTCACCGCGAGGCGCATAAACAGAATCAGGTAGGCGAACCGCTCCATGAGCGTGTCGGCGTTGGAGCGGAACACTTCTTTGGGCGTGGATTCCGCGAAGACCAGCAGCACCGGGGTGAGCACCACGATCTGGATGAGGATCATCTCGGTGTCACCAAGCCCCAGCGTGGTGATCAGCGTGGTGATCGCCAGCGTGCCCGCGTAGTTAAACGCGTTGTTCCAGACCAATAACGCGGTGAGTGTGGGTGTGGAATCGGCGATCTGGGATTCGAGGATCCGCGCGCGTCGTCCGCGATCCCCGCCCGCGGCGTGCACGCGCACCAACACCCGGTTGACCGTGTACAACCCAACCTCGAGCCCGGAACACACGGCTGATCCACCGATGCCCAGGAGCACCAATCCCCACCACAGGCTCAGTTCGAGCGTGCTCATGATGTGCCCTCCTCTGACGGAGTGGTCTCTGGCGGAGTGGATGGCGCCGCATCGTCAACGATCTCGACCTCGATGCGTTCGATCGAGCGTTTGTCGAGCTCGACGACCGTGAGGCGAATATCGCCGATCTGGGTCTGGTCGCCTACCTCCGGCATGCGATCGAGCAGGACCATGACCAAGCCGCCGAGTGTGTTGACGCGCTTGGCGTGCTCGATCACGCTCTGATCCGCGAACATCACGGCCCAGTCTCGGATCGAGAGCCGACCAGGCACGATCCATTTGCCGACCCCGATCAGTTCGACCTCGTTGGCCAAACTTGTTTGGGGATCTACGACACCCTCGATGAGTTCTTTGGCGACATCCGAGATCGCGACGATGCCCGAGACGCCGCCGTGCTCATCGACGCAGACGGCGACGCTCTGGCTGCTCTCGCGGAACTGTTCGATGAGCGCATCGAGCCGACCCTGCTCGGGCACATAGAGCACCTCGGTCATCGCGTCTTCGATCGTGCTGCCCTCGAGCACCGTGCGGGCGCTGACCATGCCGGCCACGCCCGAATCAATGCCGTCGGTGCACACCAGCAGGCTCGTCCGCCGGGTCTTGGCGCAGACTTCGATGATCTCTTCGAGGGTGGCGTCGATGTTGATCCAGGTCATGTCCACGCGCGGGGTCATGACCTGCTCGACGCGCATCGAGCCCATCGAGACGATGGAGGTAAGGAGTTCTTGCTCGCCCGAGTCGATCACGCCGTCGTTGGCGCTCAGGTCGATCAGCGTGCCCATCTGCTTGGCCGACACGCCCTGAGCGTGCTGTGATGCCCTGCCCGGGCTGAGCAGACGCGAGAGGGGCGCGACGATCCAGGTGTCCATGAACCCGAGCACGGGCTCAATAAACTTGCGGATCACCAGGTGCATCGGGGCGGCGAAGCGTAGGAACAAAATGGTCGCCGACGACGCGAAGAGCTTGGCGAAGACTTCGCCGATCAGGATAATGGCGGTGAGCGAGATCAGCGAGATCAGCACGCGGGCCATCGCGCCCTCGCTGCGGATGGTGAGCACGCTGGTGACAATGAAGTACGAGACATTGACGACCATGTTGAGCAGCAGCACCTGCATCAGCAGCTCACGCGGACGGGCGAGCAGGGACTCAACGGTGCGCGACAAGCGGGCGTTGGATCGCTTGAGCATGGCGCGCTGGCCGTGGGTGAGCCCGAAGAGCGCGGTCTCGGATGCCGACGCGAGCGCCGAGCACACGAGCAGAGCCGCGAGCAAGAACAGGAATGGTGTTTGGGATGCGTCCATGGGCGTTTGGGCGTGGGTGGAATCGGAGAATACGGTGTTCGTCCGCCCGATCTAGCTTGACTAGTACTGCTTTATCGGAAATCTGCCTCGGATGGATGATATTCGGGGTCGAGCTGCTCGATGAGGCGTTCGATGTAGCGCCATGCGTTGAGCAGGACGCGGATCTGGGTGAGTCCCTCGTCAGTTCCCTCGGGCGCGTTGGCTTCGAAGAGCGCGAGGGCCTGATCGCTGTAGTGCTGGCGTTCGCTGCGGGCCCAGCGTTCCCAGTTGGCCCGCGAATCGTCTTCGCCGGTTTCGATCTCTTCTTCGATGGTCTGGCGTTTGGTCATCATCTCCATCAAGAAGCCATCGGGGAGGACTTTGCAGTTCGCGGCGGATGGGCCGTTGAGCACTTCGAGCAGGGCGTTGGCGCGCTGTTCGCTGTCGAGGAGGACCTTGCGGGCTTTGTTGAGCGTGGCGGCATCAGTACCATGCGTGCTTGTATCACCTGTATCGCTTTCGCCCCCCGCATCTGGGTGCGCACTCGTGAGCCCCGCGAGGTAGGCCCGCTCGATGGCGACGGCATCGAGATCGAAGCGGATTGGCAAGTTGAGCAACGCAAACGGGTTGGCTTTGGGTGTGGTGGTCATAGAATAGAACAGTGTAGACTCAGATCGCTCAAAAAGGCGTGATTTGACGATCGCCTTCGTTTCGGCGATGATGGAGTATCAGCCAGCGCCCTTGCTCGTGGGCTTACTTGAGAAAGCAGCAGCAACCATGACCAAGCACATCGGGATCGTCGGGGTGAGCCCAGAAGGGGCGGCACTGTGTTATCAGCAGCTCTTCCGCCACGCCGCGGTCCTGCTCGAGCCCCACATGCACCCGGTGGTGAGCGTGCACAATGTGCCCCTCACGCAGTATGTCGACGCGATCGGACGCGATGACTGGCGCCAGGTCGCGGCCCTGATGCGTGAATCGTGCGATCGGCTCGCCTCGATCGGCGCGGAGTTCTGCTTCACGCCCGACAACGCCGTGCAGCACGCGGTGCAGCTGGCTGAGGTCGCCTGCTCGATCCCGTGGCTCAAGATGACCGACGCGGTGGCGACCAAGATTGAAGAAGACAAACGAAAAACCATCGGCGTCATCGGTACCAAGTATGTCACCTCGGGCTCGGCCTACCAGACCGACCTTGGGGTCCGCGGGATCAAACTCGTCCGCCCGAACGAGAAAGACACCCTGCTGCTCGATCGGATCATCTTCGATGAGCTGGTCTTCGGGATCGTGCGCGCCGAATCGCAGGCGTTGATGCTCGATGTCATCCGTCGGCTCGGCGATCGCGGGTGCGAGGGCGTGATCTTGGGCTGCTCCGAAGCGCCACTGATGGTGACCTGCGATACCTGCGAGCTGCCGATTTATAACGCGACGGACATCATGGCCGAGCACGCGGTGCGGTTCGCTTCAGCTGAGTGAATCCATAAACCCTTCGACGGCGTCGATGGTTTGCGCTCGAAATTCTTCATCCATCCAGAGATTATTGTGCCCCGCGTCTTCGATCTCGACGAGCCTAGCGTTGGGTGCGCTCTGCGTGATCGCACGCCCGTCGGCGATGGGCGAGACCGGGTCTTCTGTACCATGGAGTATCAGGATGGGCTGTTTGATCCGCGATGCGATCTGCGTGCGATCAAACCCACGCCAGCTCGGTCCGATCCCGAACCGGATCCCCAGCAGTGCGATCGCGGGCTTGAGGTTCAACCGGTGCGGCACCCCGCGCAGGCGGATGACATTGCGGGCCGGGGTGATCGCGATGCTGTAGGGGGATTCGCAGATGATCGCGATGATGGTGTGATCGCCAGCTTTATGTTCGCCGGTGTACTGATCGGCACACGCCAAGGAAACCCCCGCGCCCATCGACCATCCAAAGAGAACGATGGATTCAGAGCCCGGGATCGAATCGAGCACGCGGGCGAGGTCGTTGTGTTCTTGGGATCCGAGCCTGGTGTGCCCGCCCGAGTCGCCGTGCCCGGGTATGTCCCAGATCACGATGCGTGAGCATCGCTCAATGAATGGCTCTAATCGTTTGAGCCCGCCTTGTCGGCTCGAGCCCCAGCCGTGGGTCATGACGAGGGTTGGGCCATCGGGGTGATTGCCCTTGAGCATCCAGAGTTCGATGTCGCCTTGGGTCCCCTTGATTGTGCAGGACTCGTACTCGAGCGGGGTATCGAGTTCGGAAGGATCGCCGGGCAGCGAGCGGGCAACGGCCGAGGCGTAGGTCTGGCGGTGCGGGCGCGTGAGCCCGCGCATGGTGTAGAGGATCAGCGTGAGCAGATAGAGCCCGAACCCGATCGCGAGCAGCTGGATCAATCCGATCAATGGCGGCATCAAGAGTGCTCCGTTCTCAACCCGTGATGGATTTCAAGATGGTCCGCTTGATCAGATCCCAAAGAGCGCCTTGACATCGTTGAAGGTGACAAAGATAAAGATGGTCCCGATGAGCGCGAGCCCGGCGAGGGTCGTCACATTCTGGAACACGATCGACACCGGCTTGCCTCGGATGCCCTCGTAGAGCAGCATCAGGAACTGCCCGCCGTCGACAATCGGCAGCGGCAGAAAGTTAATTACCGCGAGGTTGATCGAGATCATGGCCATAAAGAACAGCACCCGCACCCAGCCCTGCGACGCGATCATCGTGCCCAGGTGCGCGATCCCGACTGGGCCCTTGAGGTGCTCGACCTTGACGCTGCCCTGGAACAAACGCAGGAAGGTCAGGTAGGTCTGGAGCATGGTGGTGCGTGACTTGACGAGCCCGCGGCTGATCGCCGAGAGCGGGCCGTCGGCTTTGTCCACAAACTGTTCGACCTGGAACACGCTGGCGAACCCGTTGCCGCCCGGCAGGGTCCATCCCAGATCACGCACGGACTCGACATCGGCTCGAGTGAGCGTCCACGAGGTGGTCGTTGTTGGGATCGAGCCGTCGGGCTGGACGGGTAATGGGAGCTGGATCGTGACCGGGATATCAAAGCTTTCATCGCCAGCTTCATAGCCATCGTTGGTCGCTCTAAGAATTCCCAGGTGCACATCGCGGAGGTTGGCGACGAGGTGGTCCCCCACTGCGGCGATCCGCGAGCCGGGGTACTCGATGAGCTTGGACGCGGGCGTATCGACGAACTCTGATTCTACCTCACCATCGGCATCAGCATCAGCTGATTCGAGCGTTTGCTCGATCGGTGTCGGGGCGGCGACGATGTTCGTATAGCCCGCGGAGTTGGCTGGGTAAAACCCCACCGTGCCATCAGCTTTCACTTCCACCGTGAGCCTGATGCGCTGCAATGCCCCGTCTTCATCTGTGCGAAGCACGACGATGTCCATCGGCTTGCCTCGGTGCTCTTGAATCGTCGCAATGCCCTGAGAAATGGTCGGGTACTCCGTGCTGGCGATCTTGGCGAAGAGATCGCCGGGCATGAGCCCTTGTTTGGTGTGGGCTTGTTCCGCATTCGGATTCACCATCATCACGCCCATAAGCCCGAGCAGGTGCTGGGTGCGTGCGATCTTGCCATCGACTTTGATCGTGCCCATCTGGATCGCGGGTACTGGAGAAATCGTGTGCTCGAAGCTTTCCGGAGCAGATTCGCCTTGGCGCTCGACGAGCAGCGTGATGGGTGCGTTTTGCGTTGCCTTGGCGAGATCCAGCACATCAAACGGCGAATGGACGGCCTGCCCATTGGCGGAGACGATCCGGTCTCCCGGTTCGAACCCGTCGAGACCGTAGCCCTTGCTCTCACGCTTCCACTGAGCCAATTGCTTGGCCCCGGTATACGCCGGGATCGTGGTGCTCATGGATGGATCGATGCCCAGATCGAAGAGCCCGAGCTCGCCGCTCTTGACGAGGGTGGTCTCGAAGACGATCGGCTCGTCGTATCCTGCTCGCTCGATGAGCAGCTGGGTCGGGCGGTTCTGGGGGGCCATGGCGATCTCGGGGAGGAGATCGTCGTAGGAGTAGATGGTGTTGCCGTTGACGGAGAGGATGCGATCCTCGCGGACGAGTCCGGTGGCGATCTCTGGGCGATCGATCGCGATGGCCTTGGCGGCGGGCGAGTCTTCGCCGACATACCCGACCTTGGCGGGGAAGGAGTTGAGCCCGACCATGAACACGATCACAAACAGCACGGCCGCCATGATCAGGTTCATCACGACCCCGGCGCAGATCACGACCATGCGCTTAGGAACCGAGCAGTTCTGGTAGGAATCTGCTTCGCCCGAAGTGGCTTCGGGGTTGAGGTCTTCTTGGCCGAGCATTTTGACATAGCCGCCCAGGGGGAGCATGGACAGGCGGTATTCGGTCGGGCTGATGGCCGATGGTGTGCTGGACTGGCCCTCGATCGTGGTCGCTCCGGCTGCTTTGGCGTTGAGTAGCTTCAGATACTCGCCGTCCGACGAGCCCTTGCGGAATCCGATGCCCTTGCGGTAGGAGCAGAGGACATTGCCGAACCCGATTGAGAAGGCGAGCACGCGGATCCCGGCCCACTTGGCCGCGACGAAATGACCCAGCTCGTGGATAAAGATAATCGAGCCAAAGCCGATCGCGATGGTCAGGAAGTTGAAGAAGGTCCCCAAGGGGCCTGGGATATCGAACATGCGTTGCTCCACGCGGGTCAGTGGTCGCCCTGGGTCAAAAACAATGGATCTGCTCAAGTGTATCGGCCCGATCAGCCTTTGGGCTCGCACGGACCCGAGAGAACCCGATGTCTATAAAAACACGCACGGGCGATGCCGTGCGTGCTCGAAGAGATTATTGGTTGTTGTCTCGAAAGATTTAGTACTTGACGGAGCAGCCGTAGGCTTTGGTGGTGCTTGTTGAGACGCTCTTGCCCGCGAGGACCTCGGTGAGACCAGCCTGGACATAGTTCACATCGCCCGGCTTGGCGGCTCGGTCATCGTTATCGATCGCGCCGTGGTAGACAAGGGTGCCCGCCGCATCGATGATGTACATCTCTGGGGTGCGCTTGGCGCCGTAGGTCTTGCCGACGGTGCCCGGGGTGTCCATCAGGATCGGGGTGGTGATCTGCCAGTTGGACTTGGTTTCCTTGTTAAACGCGACCTCGCCCTCGCGACGATCCTTGTTGGCCGAGTTCACCCGCAGCCAGACGACATCGTCACCGGCGAACTCGGCGGCGATGTTGTTCATGGTCATGGTGTCGTCGCGGTAGTGCTTCTTGACGAACGGGCAGGTGGGCGAGAACCATTCGAGGACGACGATCTGGCCGTTCTCGGTGTAGTCGGAGAGGGTGTGCTCGTTGCCGTCGAGGTCGGTGAGGGTGAAATCGGGAGCTGCGGAGCCGACGACGGCCTTGGCAGCTGTGTTCTCGGCGGGGACGGCATTGCCTGCACCGATCATGGCCAAGCCGAGCCCGATCGCGGAGAGCGACCCGATGAGCGTGGCGGCGAGTGACGATTTGCGAATGGTTTTGGTGTTCATGGTCATTTCCTTGCTGCTGTTAAGAGAGCGTGCGTGATGCCGAAGTGGGCACGGTGGGTACAACGCTTGTTGGGACCCATTTATTTCGGTGGCTTGATATCAATATCGTAATCGACCACCCCGTAGATCCCGGTCGCCCTCAGACGCCCGGAGAGCACTTTATCCTTGCTGCTGACGAAGTGGATCAGCAGGCGGTCGGAGTCGGTCGTGCCGTCCTCGATCAGGTTGATGATCTCGGAGCACTCGATTGAGGGGAAGAACTCGATCTTCTCAGCCCCCTGAATCATGATCGCGGCCATGTCGGGGATCCACTGGGTGCGGACATTGCGGGCGTCCGGGTCGTACACCTTGGGCTTGTTGTCGTATTGGGCCTGGATGTCGGACTGGGTGGCGGTTGGGAGCTTCTCCTCAGACTGGTAGACGATTTTGGAAGCCGTGCTGGCGCTTGCCTTGCCGGGCAGGCAGACATCGGCGCAGACGAGAAAATCTGCGTCGATCTCAAAGTCGATCGCTTGGTTATCCTCGGCGTCTTTGGCGACTTTGAAGGGGAAGAGCACCGTCGCGGTGCCCTCGTAGATATGGTCGAGGATATCGCCGGGCTGGAGGTAGCGTTCCGGGGTCGGCCAGATGGGGTCGTCGAGGGTGATCAGGTCCGTGTCATATTTCAGGTCGAACTCGACGCCGAAGCCTGAGTCCGAGACGCCGGGCCAGTAGATGTGCCAATCCTTGTCCATCACAAAGGTGATCGCCAGGAGCCCGGAATCGCCCGGGGTGTAGCCCTGGTAGTCCACGGCCGCGCTCATCTGGACATGCGACTCGGGCTGCGCCATCGCCGGCGATGAGCCGAGCGTCAGGAGCGTCGAGGAAACGAATGCGAGGGTTTTGGTCCAAATATGCAAAGTTGGGTCTCCGTCAGCTCTACCAGCGAGCGGGTGATCGGTTGCCCGCTCGATGGATTCTCCCATCTTCATCGGCTCACAGAGCAGAACGCACCAATCAGCCTGCTTATTGTATAGACATGCAAAAAATCATGCAGAATCGCGTAGGGGACCCGCAGAGCACTCAGTTTCTGGCCATGCTGTGCCTGATCGGGCTATTGTTCACCACCTTGCTGCTGGGCGGGTGCACCAAGTCGAACATCTCGGATCGCAAGATCGACTACCTGAGCCTGACCGAATCGGTCAACCTGTTCGAGAAGCAGCAACGCGACGACGACACGGCCCTGTTCATTGATGTCCGCAAGCCCGAACGCTTCCACGAGGGGCACATCCCGGGATCGCGCAATATGCGGACGCCGGATATTGATCTCCGCTACGGGACCGACCCGGCGCTGACCCGATACAAAAACCTCATCATCTACGGCGAGAACCCCGGGCAGGTGAACACACACGCGATGGCCAAGCGCATGATCGAAGCCGGGTACAACGGGTTCGCCAAGCGACGCATCCGGGTGTTCCTCGGCGGCTGGAAAGAATGGGAGATCACCGGGCTGCCTATCGCAGAGACACCGGCTGATCAGCGGGAAGAAGAATAAGTATGAGCACATCCCCCACCGTCAACGCGATCATGACCGATCGGCGGGCCGCGTCGTTCACCACGCGCTCGATCAAGAAAGAATCCAAGCTCGCCGCCCTCGAACTGGCGTGTTCGATGATCGATCTGACCACCCTCGAAGGCAGCGACTCGCCAGAGAAAGTACGGAGCTTGTGCCGAAAGGCGATCCGCCCGTGGGAGCGTGACGAGCAGGTGCTCGGGCATCGGCTCGGGCATGTGGCCGCGGTGTGTGTGTACCCGTCGATGGTGCCCTACGCCAAGGAAATCCTCGACGGCAGCGGGGTCAATGTGGCCTCGGTCGCCACAGGCTTCCCATCAGGGCAGTACCCGCTCGATATCCGTGTGCGCGATGTGGAGCAGGCGGTCAGCGACGGGGCCGACGAGATCGACATGGTGATCAACCGCGGGGCGTTCCTCTCGGGCAAGTATGATATTGTGGCCGAGGAGATCAAAGCCGTGGTCCAGGCTTGCGGGCCGGCCCATCTCAAGGTGATCCTCGAAACCGGCGAGCTGGTCACCTACGACCATGTGCGCCTCGCCAGCGACATCGCCATCGAGCACATCCGCGCGGGCGACTTCATCAAAACCTCCACGGGCAAGGTCTCGCCGGCCGCAACGATGCCCGTGACGCTCGTGATGCTCGAAGCGATCCGCGATGCGTACAAAGACACGGGCAAGAAGATCGGGATGAAGCCCGCCGGCGGCATCCGCACGGCCAAGCAATCCTGGCACTACCTGTGCATGGTCAACGAAACCCTCGGCGAGGGCTGGCTCACGCCCGACTGGTTCCGCTTCGGGGCGAGCTCATTGCTCAACGATGTGCTGCGGAGCATGCAGAAGCTCAAGAGCGGGGAGTACGCCGCGGGGTATGACTTCTCGGATGCGTGAATACTGGAACTGATTACGCGGCGTGGCTGCCCGATGAGAAGAACCTGGAGTCGTAGCTTGAACGCAGCGACTCGTCGCTGAGCACCGAGTACGCCTTGCGGATCTGGTCGAAGCACTCGGATGCGTTGGGCGCGTCGTTGTGGTCCGGGTGCCAGAGCTTGGCTTCTTTGCGGTAGGCGCCCTCGATGTCGTCTTGCTTGGCGTAGGGGGTGACGCCGAGGATTTTGTAGAGGTCCGGGTAGCCCACATCGATCTGGCCGTCTTTGTTGAGCCCGAGTTCGCCATGCACGGCCAGCTTGATGATCGCGTCGCGGGTGGCGGGTTCGAGGGTGAGGAACTCAACGCCGACCTCGCATCTGCGGGTGAATGCGGTGCCCTTGCGGATCCACTTGACCGTGCCCGATACGCTCACCTGTCCCTTTTTGTCGGCGAAGGTGTAGTCCTGCACATCCCCCACTTCGGGCAGGTCCTTGGGCGAGACAATCATCCGCATCCCCGAGCCGGTGATGTCGGCCACGCGCCCCTTGCAGCAGCGCAGGCTCTTGGTGAGCAGGCGCGACTCGGTGCGTGAAAGATAATCCGCGGCGGCTGATTCCTGAGCCGAGATGGGCTGTGAATCGGCTGCTGGATCGTTGGTTGGATCAGTTGAATGGTCGGTAGTGTGGTCGTCGCTCATGTGGTCGATAACGGCCGAATCGGTGCTCAACTTTGCCCAAACCCCACAGAATACCAAACTGGAGCCTGATTCGGGGCGTTGTGGGCCTTCTGAGCTGTTAGAATAGGGCATGAGCATCGTGAGCAAACCGGAAGAATCAGGCATCCAGAACTCCCAGCGCCTCGACCTGCGAGCCGCCAGCGGCGGCGGCATCTTCGATTACGCCCCGGCGCCCGAGTCCGTGCGTCCGGAGATCGCCGATCAGTACGGCTTATTCATCGACGGCGACTTCGTCGAGCCCGAGGGCGGGACCCGCTTCGCCACGATCAACCCTGCGAATGAAGACACCCTGTCGATGATCGGCGAGACCTCGACCAGCGATGTCGATCGGGCTGTTCGCGCGGCGCGTGAGGCGCTGCCCAAGTGGGCGGGGCTCAGCGGGAAGGATCGTGGGAAGTACCTCTTCCGCATCGCTCGGCGTATGCAAGAACGCGCCCGCGAGCTGGCCGTGCTCGAAACACTCGATGGCGGCAAGCCGATCAAGGAATCGCGTGATGTCGATGTGCCACTGGCCGCGGCTCATTTCTTCTACCACGCCGGATGGGCGGACAAGCTGCGCTATGCACTGCCCGGCAGAAACCCGCAGCCAGTCGGCGTGTGCGGGCAGATTATTCCTTGGAACTTCCCGCTGATGATGCTCGCGTGGAAAATCGCCCCGGCGCTCGCATGCGGCAACACGGTTGTGCTTAAACCAGCCGAGACGACTTCGCTGACGGCCTTGCGTTTCGCCCACATCTGCCAAGAGATCGGGCTGCCCAAGGGTGTCGTCAACATCGTCACCGGCGCGGGCGACACAGGCAAGGCCATCGTCGAGCACACAGACATCGACAAAATCGCGTTCACGGGCTCGACGGCCGTGGGCAAGGCGATTGCCCGAGCAGCCGCCCCGACTGATAAGCGTCTTACGCTCGAGCTCGGCGGCAAGAGCGCCAACATCATCTTCGAAGACGCGTCGCTCGATCAGGCGATCGAGGGCATCGTCGAGGGGATCTACTTCAACCAGGGACATGTGTGCTGCGCCGGCTCGCGGCTGTTCGTGCAAGAATCGATCATGGATCGCGTGATCGACAAGCTCACCGATCGGCTCGCGACCATCCGCGTGGGCGACCCGATGGACAAGAACACCGACATCGGCGCGATCAACTCCAAGGAACAACTCGCGACGATCAACCGCTATCTTGATGCAGGCGAAGATGAGGGTGCGGTTCGTCACGATGTGTGCCCATCAACGCTGCCCGAGAAGGGGTATTGGTGCAAGCCGTGCTTCTATACCGGGGTGCAGCCGAGCCACACGCTCTCGCGTGAGGAGATCTTCGGGCCGGTGCTGGCGATGCTCAGCTTCCGCACGCCCGACGAGGCGATCAGCCGGGCGAACAACTCGCCCTATGGATTGGCCGCCGGTGTGTGGACGGACAAGGGATCGAAGATATTCGATGTCGCCAAGAAGCTCGACGCGGGGATCGTCTGGCTCAACGCGTACAACAAGTTCGATCCAACGAGCCCGTTCGGCGGGTACAAGGAATCCGGGTTCGGACGCGAGGGCGGGCGACACGGGCTTATGGCGTACTGCAAATAAACCAAACGATCACACACACGATCGAAACAAAAAGACAAGGACCGGACCATGATGGACCAACCCGACAAGCACTCATTCGATATCCGCGATCTCAACGAGAGCGATAAGCCCTGGGTGCAGCGGGTGCTGGTGCAGTACTGGGGCTCGACGACGCAGATCACGCACGGCACCAAGATCGCCGCCGACGAGCTGCCCGGGGTGGCGGCGATCCGCGACGGGGCCGAGGTCGGGCTATTGACCTATCAGATCCAGGACGACGCGTGCGAGATCATCACGCACAACTCGATGGCCGGGCACGGCGGGATCGGCTCGTGCCTGCTCGACGGCGTCCGCGAACGCGCCCGCAAGCAGGGCTGCAAGCGCCTCTGGCTCATCACCACCAACGACAACACACCGGCGCTGCGTTTCTATCAGCGGCGCGGGTTCGATATGGTGGCCTTCCATCGCGACGCGGTGACCAAGGCCCGGATGCTCAAGGCCGAGATCCCCAATGTCGGGTTCGACGGCATCCCCATCCGCCACGAGATCGAGCTCGAATACACACTCTGAATCACTGATCTTTGCAAGCACACGAGAACACCATGAGCCAACGACTCCCCATCATCAAAACCTACAAGCTCGCGATCGGCGGCAAGTTCCCCCGCACCGAGTCCGGACGCACCATCGAGGTCCACGACGCGTCGCAGAACCTTGTCGCCCATGTGTGCCAGGGTTCACGCAAGGACCTGCGGGCGGCGGTCGAAGCCGCGAGCAAGGCCCAGCCCGGATGGGCCAACGCCACAGCCTACCTGCGTGGGCAGGTGCTCTATCGCTTGGCCGAGATGATCGAGGGCAAACGCCTTGAGCTCGCCCACGCCATTGGTGAGGGCGGCGAGCACGAGGTGGACACGGCGATCGATCGCGTGGTGCACTTCGCGGGCTGGACGGACAAATACGCCCAGGTCATGGGCGGGACGAACCCGGTGGCTGGGCCGTACCATAACTTCACGATCCCGTTCGCGATGGGCGCAGTCGGTGTGATCGCGCCGGATAGCCCGTCGCTGCTTGGCCTGATCTCTTTGATAATCCCGGTGATCGCGTCGGGCAATGCGTGTGTGGCGCTCGCCAGCGAATCCAATCCTGTGCCGGCGATGATCCTGAGCGAGGCGATCGCGACGAGCGATCTGCCCGGCGGCGTCATCAACCTGCTCAGCGGGTACCGCGATGAGCTCGTCGAGCATTTCAGTTCGCATCGAGAACTCATCGGGATACATGCCGCTGGGGTAAGCCCCGAGCACAAGGCGATGCTCAAGCTGGGCTCGGCGGACAACCTCAAGCGCGTCACTGTTCGTGACGGCGTTGATTTCTTCGACGACGAACAGTGCGAAGGGCCGAACTGGATCGACCCGTTTATCGAGTTCAAGACCATCTGGCATCCCAGCGCGGTCTGAACTGATTGATACAAAAGCGTGATTCGGATCAGCTTTGGATCAGCTTTTGATCGTGGCCGGGCCGGTCTTGAGGGATTCGTCCATGACGAGCCGTGGCTGCTCGCGGACGGCGACCTCGTGCCAGTGGATTTCGAGCTTGCCGTCGAAGAGCTTGGCGATCGAGTGGAGCTGGCGTTCGATCGCGTCGCGGGCCTGCGTCTCGTAGCGATCGTCGTTCTTCTCGAACAACTCCGAGGCCTGCGTCTGGGCGGTGCGCATCAGCTGCGACTGGCGATCGGCGTTCATGTTGATCACATCGATGAGCCCGAGCACGCGTCCCTGCTGGATGTCATAGGGCTCGACATCCATCAAGCGGAGCGAGCCGACGATGGCGGGCAGGGTGACGCGGAATCGCCCTTCGCCCAGGTCCTGGACATCTGATTCGGTGATCGAGCCGAGCTCCACGGCGTACTGCTTCTCGAACTGGAAGATCATCGCGACCTTGGCCTGCGAGAGCAGGATCGGGGGAAGCCAGTTCCAGCCGGTGGTGGCGGTGGCGATCTCTTTGGCGTGGACCTCGAGCCCGACGAGCTTGCCGACCGCGCGAACGCGTTCGGTGATCATCCTCAGGGAGATCTTGTCGATCGAGGTGCCCTTTCGCCCACGCTTGAGCGCGTTGATGGCGAAGAAGACGGCGATCGCGCCGATGATGGCCGCGAATGAGAGGGCGATGATGAGGAGGATAAATTCGTTCACACCGGATCATTGGCGAACCAACGATCGGCGTTTCAAGAATCCGCGTTTTCAGGACGAAATCGCTGTTTAGGCTGTTTTTTTATCTGTTTTCTCGGGCGCTGCGTTCTGATCTGGCAGCGCCACCTCAAACGAGCGGATCAGGAAGTGACCCGCGATCGAAAAGAGCACGCCCAGGATCAAGCCGCCGAGCAGGACGATGATCATGTTGACTGGGCTCGGCGACGCATTGAGGGTTCCGGGCGCCGATGCACCCGATGATGGAGTCGGCAAGCCCTTCGCTTTGATCCATGCCAGAGCCGCGAAGACCGGGGCTCCGAAGACCAACGCACGCACCACTAACCCCCACGATCGCCCGTCTCGGCGATAGACATCGAGCGTCGCGAGCATGCACAGCAGCCCCAAGGATCCCAGGCGGAAGAGCAGGGTGCGGTTGACCCAGGGCTGGAAGGTCGGGTTCTCGTCGATCAATGCCCGGGCATCGACATGGATCCCGAACACCGCGCCCACCAGGATCGTCCCCGCGAGGCACGCGATCGCCATGGGGAGTGCCCCCTGCACACGCACTCGCCCCATCGTGACGAGGATCGTCATCAGGCACCCGAAGAGCAGAATCAGCTCGAACCCAAACACACCCCAAGCGAACCCGCCGAACTTGAAGGAGCCCAGGTACATCCACGGGAGCGTTGACGCCCCCACCAATGCGCATAAGCCCATGACGGCCAAGAGGATGGGCTTGGGCGTCGGGCTCGGCTCGGTTGGATTGGGTGTGTTGGTCATATGGTTTTTTGTGCGAGATTCAGCAGGTGTACGAACGAAGCCCTGCTGGGATCGTCTCGATCGTTGGATTCGCTTGATCGTATTCGCTGGGAACGGGTGAATGTGCCCGGCGGATGATTGTTTTCAAATCAGCTCGCCCAGCGAACACGCCGATTTTGCGCACAACTGCTGCGTTTGTCGCGCAACAGGCGCAGAATCAGGGGGTTGGAGATCTCAAATCCGCCAGTGATCCCTCATTCGCCTGATCTCGATCCAGACCACCCCATCCCATGCCCGATAGTAGAGGTGAGTGAACCCACCCGGATGCTACACAAGCCGGGCACCGACAAGGAGCTACGGAGCTCCGCTCGTCGATCAACGCGTTCACCGAGGAGCACACCATGGGCGGCATTACCACCGGCGTCGGGCTATTTTCAGGGATCGACTCAGCCTCGCTGATCGACCAACTCATCGCGGCGCAATCGCGCCCACGCATCTTGGCCCAGCAACGGGTGATCCAGCTCAAGTCTCAGCAGGCCGCGTACCTCGATATCAACTCGCGTCTGAGCGCGTTCAAAACCGCCGCGGCTTCGTTCCGGCTCGGCAATATCTTCAACTCCACGAGCGTCACATCGAGCAACGAGACCGCACTCACCGCGACCTCGACCACCTCGGCGGTTCCCGGGAGCTACAACTTCATCGTCGATCAGCTCGTCTCCACCCAGCAGCAGCTCTCGCGTGGGTTCTCTGATACGGACTCATCCACCATCGGGCTTGATTCGTTGACCTTCGAGTCAGCCGCGGCTCGGCTCGATAGCGATACCGACCTGGCGGACCTGAACAACGGCGACGGGATCAACCGTGGCAAGATCACCGTCAACGGCACCGAGGTCGATCTCTCGCGTGTGGGCTCGATGCAGGAAGTCCTCGACGCGATCTCTGAAGTCAGCGGCGTGAGCGCCCGCGTGGAGAACGACAAGATCGTCGTCCAGGGCGTCACCTCGATCAGCCAGAGCACGGGCTCGGGCGTGCTCGAATCCCTCGGGCTCGATGGCTCGATCACCCTCAACGGCGCGGGCGATGCGGACAACGAGCTCATCGGCTCATCGGTCTACGGCATCAACAGCAACACCCCACTAGGCTCACTCAATGACGGACGCGGCGTGGCATCGCGTAGCACATTGGGTGTCGGGGTGATTGACTTCAATATAAACATCGACGGCACCAATGTCGGTGTCCGAATCGGGGAAATCGAGGGGCAGCTCACCGATGACGAGGGCGAGCTGATGTTCACCGACGATGACCCGCCGGTCGCGGTCAACGGCGTGATCGACGGGGCGGTCTCTTCGCTCGGTGGTGTCATCGAACGCATCAACAACGCACTGGACGAAGCGGGCTACTCGGAAGCCAGCGCCTCGATCAATCAAGCAACCGGCGGGATCGACATCACCGATGCCAACGGGCGCGAGATCATCATCGAAGATCTCACGGTGGGTTCAACAACCTACACCACCGCATCAGACCTCGGTATCGTCGGAACCGCGCCCGGTGGCAATGTCACGGGCGAACGCATCCTCGCGGGGCTCAACACCCGCTTGCTCTCGAGCCTTAACGGCGGCTCCGGGCTTGGGCTCGAGGACACTGATGGCGAGATCGAGCTGAGCACACGCGACGGCTCCGTCGTTGTCATCGACGGGCTCGACATCGCGGGGCTCAATGACATCAACGACCTGATCAACGCGATCAACACCGACGCCGACAACATCGACGGGAGCGGGAACCAGCGTGTCACCGCGTCGATCAACAGCAACGGCACGGGCATCCAGATCGTGGACAACACGATCGGTGGCAACACCTTCACCATCGCCGGCAGCGGCGGAGCCGATGACGCGGCGGTAGCACTCGGGGTTTCGGGCAGCTTCAGCGACGGCGTCTCACGCGGCGTGAACCTGCAGCTGGCGTACATCGGTACCGCCACCCCGGTCAGCGAACTCAACAACGGGCAAGGCATTGGGACCGGGCGGTTCGAGATCGTCGATACCTACGGCCAGATCAAAGAAATCAACATCACCAGCAACGAGAAGACCGTGGGTGATGTGCTCCGCGCGATCAACAGCGCCGCCCCGGGCGTGCTCGCCCGGATCAATGACAACGGCGACGGGATCATCATCGAAGAACGCCCCAACGGAGCCGTGGACGATGAAGGCGACCCGATCGCGACCGGCGGGCTGGCGATCACGATCACCAACAAGAGCGGCTCGGTCGCGACGAAGCTCGGGATCTTGGGCACCGCGACAGATGTAGGAGAGGACAGCTTTATCGATGGCTCGTTCGAGAAGGTCATCGAGTTTGAGCCAGACGCGACGCTCGACGATATCCGCCAGGCAATTAATGGATCGGGGGTCGGCGTGAGCGCTTCGATCATCAATACCGGCACCGGGACTGCGCCTTTCCGTCTGAGCCTGACCTCACAGCGTTCGGGCGAGGACGGGCGGTACCTGATCGACACGGGCAGCTTTGATCTGGGGCTCGACACACTCGACGAGGGCAACAACTCTCGGGTGTTCTTCGGCTCGACCGATCCGGCATCGGCGGTGCTGCTCTCGAGTTCATCCAATCAGCTCGACGGGATCATCCAGGGCGTCACGATTGATCTCAACAACCGTTCGGACGATCCGATCGAGGTGGCCGTCACGCGGGATACCAGCACGATCGAGGGCAAGATCACCGAGTTCGTCGAATCATTCAACGCGATTATCGAGGCGATCGACTTCCGCTCACGCTACGACGAGGAGACCGAGACCAAGGGCGTGCTGCTCGGCGACGGCACCGTGCTCAACCTGCGCAACTCGCTCTACTCGACCCTCAACCGCGGGAACCAAGGATTCACCAGCGAGTTCGACTCGCTCACGCAGGCCGGGATCCGCGTGGGCTCGGGCGGCAAGCTCGAGTTCAATGCGACCACCTTCCGCGAGGCGTACGCCGAGAATCCGCAGGCCGTGGAAGACCTGTTCACCCGCCAGACCATCGAATCCAACGACGACGATGACCCCAACACCATCGACGAGCAGAGCTTCTCTGAGCTGAGCGTGATCGGGCAGCTCGAAGAGTTCGCCGACAACTATGTCTCAAGCCTGGGCGGCGTGCTCCAGCTGCGTTCCGACGCGCTCGACTCGCAGATCAAGCTGCAGGAAGAGCGGATCGAATCAATCCAGGCATCGCTCGATAACAAGCGGGTGATCCTGGGGCGTCAGTTCCTGGCGATGGAGCAGGCGATCGGTTCGTTCCAGACGCAGGGCGCATCGCTGTCGCAGCTGGCGGCTCTTGGATAACTTCTGTGTTTTTCGATCCCAGTACGCTGAAGTGGCGTTTTCGATGGGCCGATAGCTTCTTTCATGAACGATACCAACACCGCCAACGCGTACCTCCGGACCAAGGTCATGACCGCCTCCCCAGAAGAGCTGCGCCTGCTGCTCCTCGACGGCGCGGTCAAGTTCGCTCATCAGGCACTCAGCGGTCTTGAGCAGACCAACCACGAGATGATCTATCTCGGGTTCTCCCAGTGCCGAGACATTGTGCTTGAGTTGCTTAACACGATCAACAACGAGCCGGCACCCGAGATCGCCAAGTCCATGAGCGACCTGTACACCTTCATGTACGGCGAGCTCGTCAAGGCGAGCATCGACAAGGATGCCAAGAAGCTCAAGGAAGTCATCGGGCTCCTCGAGTATGATCGCGAAACCTGGATCCTGACCATGGATCAGCTCGCCAAGGAACGCGAGCAGGGTGTCGGTGCTCCAGCCCAGCCAGCGAACGCTGGCGCTGGCGCATACGCCAACGCCCAGCAGGCATCGCAGCCGATCAGCTTCCAAGCCTAAGACATGTTCATAGGTTCAGATCTGTTCGCTGAGCCCGGCGGCCAGGTGCTCCATCACAAACTTGACCTGCACATTGGTGTTGAGCTCGCCCTTGGCCCGCTCAACGCAATCGATGCTGTGCAGTGCACGATTTGTCGTCGATGGATCGCGCAATCCTTTTCGTGCACGCTGGGCGATCAGCGCGAACATCTGGTCCGCGCCCTTGCGGTTGGCGGCTTCCTTCGAGCGGTTCTCGCCGAGCTTCTCGCCCTGCTTCACCCAGCCCGATGCCCACGCATCGACCAACTCGCCCATCGTCGTGCCCAGCGAAATCGAATGGCTCCCTCGATCGGCCTGCACGCACATGGGTTCGATGCGGGTGTGCCATTGGTACAGCCCGCCCTCGATCGCCCCCAAGAACCGCCCGGGTGAACCGGCCGCGTATTGCATCAGCCAATGGTGCTCGTTGGGATCAAGATCAAGGTTCTGTGTATTGACCCACGCGCGCATCGCGTCGTCGTCCAACGGCACAAACGCCACGCGCTGACAGCGCGATCGGATGGTGGGCAATAGGCGATCCTCCGATGAGGTCACCAGGATAATCACCGTGCCCGGCGGGGGCTCTTCGAGTGTTTTCAGGATCGCGTTCTGCACCGGGGCGTTGGTCGGGGAGCGATCGAGCAGCTCGGCCTCATCGACAATGAACACCTTGCCGGCAATCGAATCGCTCTTCATCGTTGGCGCGAGCGTCGCGGGCTCGATCAGGTGCTCGTCGACGATCGCCTTGGGGATCGTCGAGAGCTTGGCGTCGCGGATCTTTTTCTCGTCGTGGTAGCGGGCGAGCTCTTTCTTGACCACATGCAGGTCCGGGTGGGTGCCGGCTTTGAGCAAGCCTTGGACATGGCTCTCCGGATCGGGGCTGATCTGCCCGCTCAGATCGGGTGCCGAGCTCGGGTCGAGGATCGTCGCCGCCCATGCGACGGCTGCGGTGAACTTCCCGACGCCTTGGGGGCCATGGAATATCCACGCGTGGTGCACACGCTGGGACTGCATGGAATGCTGGAGGATCTCGATCGCGCGGGGCTGGCCGACGACATTGCCCAGCCCGATCGGCGGGTCGTAGACCCGGATGGCTGGGCCGGAATCCGTCACCACGCGTTTGCGGGTGGGTTTCTTCTTGGTCGTTTTTTTGGTTGTCCGCTTGGCCATCTCTGGGAAGGATAGCACGCTGACAGCGATGAGATCAGCTCATTCGGCGTCGCCGGGCACCCAATCCGAGCCCCATCGCGAGCATGGTCATCGAGCCCGGGGTGGGTACAACGGAGTTGATCCAGTCCTGATAGGCGCTCACACGGGTGAAGCCATTGGAGTCGCCGTAGTCGCCGTTGGGGTTGCCGTCGGTGGAGTTGATGAACGAGCTGACGCCCGCGATCTGCCAGCCGGCTTCGGTCAAGACGAACATCGCCCCGCCCGAGTCGCCCGGGGCGATGGAGTATTCGAGATCGAGCGGCTCGCTGTCGCCGTAGTTGGATTCGTTGGCGTTGAGGGGGCTGTCGAAGTCGGTCAGCAGGATCCGATCGCTCCAGCCGCGTGCGGTGCCGAGCACATCGATGGTGTTGTGACCCGCGCGGAGGGCGGCCGAGGTCCCGAAGTGCCCGGTGAGCCCGGTGCCGGTGCGTCCGTAGCCGACAATGGTGCCCACCTCACCGATCTCATCGGTGCCGCCGTAGATCTGTGCTTGGTTGGCCGACTGGACAGGGTTGCTGAGTCGCAGCAGCGCGAGGTCGCCGCCGGCGAAGAAATCGTTGCGGACCCAGTCCGGGTTGATGACGACCTCCTCGACGGCCCCGAAACCCTCGGCCCCCGCAAAGGTGATCGAGTTGAAGCTGTCGTCCACACAGTGGGCGGCGGTGAGGATCCATTGATCGTTGAGCAGCGTGCCCGAGCACTGGACCGAGCCCGAATCGCTGGTGATGTTGAGCCGACCGACCGACGAGAACTGGTCCTGCTGGGCGAGCCCACGGTAGATCGCATCATCGACATCGTGGCGGATCACCCCCGCGTGGGCACCAGCAGCACATACAGCACAGAACAGAATGGCTTGGATTGTCGGCGATGACTGCATACAGATGCTCCTCGGGTCTTCGGTTGGATCGAACCGTCCAGATGCAGATGCTCAAAGAGAGCGCACGCACATCCGTGCTGGGCGTCTGATCCTGCTCGACAGTCAAGCAGACCCCGAAAACAGGCTCCCTGCCAGCGATCTGGGGAGTTTTGTATCACTTTGGGACCTTCCCAACCCGTACAACACGATCACAGAGCCGCTATCATCCGTCTGCATGCCAGAATCGCGTGCGCACACGAACAAGAATCCGAACAGAAACGGAACACGCATATGTCCCCCACCGGCCAGCCAGAATCGATCTCTACGAACGCCAGCCCCAGCTCCAGCACTGGCATGACCGCTGCCCAGGTCCGCAGCGCGTTCATCGCGTTCTTCACCGACAAGGCCCACACCTTCGTCCCCTCATCGACGACCTGCCCGACCAACGACCCGTCGCTGCGCGACACCTTTGCCAACGCGGGGATGAACCAGTACAAGCCCATCTTCCAGGGCACGCTCGATCCCAACTCGCCCTTGCAAGGCATCAAGCGGGCGGTGAACTCGCAGAAATGCATCCGCGCGGGCGGCAAGCACAACGACCTCGACGATGTGGGCAAGGACACCTACCACCATACTTTCTTCGAGATGCTCGGCAACTGGTCCTTTGGGGACTACTTCAAGGCCGAGGCCATCGGCTGGTCGTTCGAGCTGCTGACCAAAGCCTGGGGGATCGATCCGGATCGGCTCTACGCGACCTACTTCGAGGGCAACCCGGAGCAGGACCTGCCGCCCGATCTGGAGACCAAAGAAATCTGGATGAAGTACCTGCCCGCCGATCACATCTTGCCCGGCAATATGAAGGACAACTTCTGGGAGATGGGCGACACCGGCCCCTGCGGCCCGTGCTCCGAGCTCCACTACGACCGAATCGGCGGTCGCAACGCGGCTGACCTCGTCAACATGGACGATCCCAATGTGCTCGAAATCTGGAACAATGTGTTCATCCAGTTCGATCGGCTCGAGGGCGGCAAGCTGAGCGTGCTGCCCGATCAGCATGTCGATACCGGGATGGGGCTCGAACGCATTGTCTCCGTGCTCCAAGACAAGCTGAGCAACTACGATACTGATTTGTTCATACCGATCTTCGAGCATCTCCAGAAGCTCACCGGCGCTCGCGCCTACGCCGGCAAGGTGGGCGCAGAAGACACGGACGGGATCGACGAGGCGTACCGTGTGATCGCCGACCACATCCGCACGCTGACCATCGCCATCACCGACGGCCAGATGCCCGGCAACGAAGGACGCGGGTATGTGCTGCGGCGCATCTTGCGTCGCGCAGTTCGTTATGGCCGCCAGAAGCTCAACGCCCAAGAGGGATTCTTTGCGGCTCTGCTGCCGACGGTCATCGAATCGCTGGGCGAGGCTTTTCCGGAGCTCAAAGAGAACCCGGATCGCGTGCAGGCGATCATCGCCGACGAGGAAGAGAGCTTCGGCAAGACGCTCGATCGTGGGATCAAGCGGTTTGAGGATATCGTCATTGTCGAAGCTCTCGGGTATTTGAAAGAGAGCCAGCTGGATTCTGGCAACCCGGGTGAGCAGTATGCACATGACCAGCTCGTAGCTGCAGGTCTCCTGCAACGAGGCCAAGACCCATCAACAAACTCCGATTTGTTGCTTCGGGTCAACTGGAAAAGTGCTCCGACAGACTATCAACCCGGAATCTCTGGCGACGATGCCTTCATGCTCTACGACACCTACGGCTTCCCCGTTGACCTCACCATGATCATGGCCGAGGAACGCGGGCTAACCGTGGACATCGACGGCTTCGACAAAGCCATGGAAGAAGCGAAAGAACGCAGCCGCCAGGGTGGGCGCAAAGACGAAGGCGGGACGAAGCTTGAGCTACGGGCCGAACAAGTCGCCAAGCTCGGGCATCTGAACATCAAGCCCACGGACGACTCGTTCAAGTTCTCCACGCGCGATATGAAGGGCACCGTCAAGGCGATCTGGAACGGGCACAACTTCGACGACCATGCCGACACGACCACCGCGGGCACGCGGCGCGTCGGGGTCGTGCTCAACAAGACCAACTTCTATAGCGAGATGGGCGGGCAGGTGGCCGATGTGGGCGAGCTCCAGTGCATCAAAACCGGGGCGCACTTCAAGGTCGAGGACACCCAATCCTTCGGCGGCTATGTCCTGCACATCGGACGCATCACCAAGGGCAAGCTCAAGGTCGGGCATGATGCCATGTGCCACCTGGGCAATGTCCACCGCGCCAAGGTCTCGTCGAACCACACGAGCACCCACCTGCTCAACTTCGCGCTGCGCCAGGTGCTGGGCACCGTGGTCGATCAGCGTGGGTCGCTGGTCAACGATGAGAAGCTGCGGTTCGACTTCACGCACAACCAGCCGGTGAGCGCCGAAGAACTCGCCAAGGTCGAGGAAGAAGTGAACCACCAGATCAGGCAGGACTTGACGGTGTATGCCCAGCTTGCGGACTTGGACTCCGCCCAGAAGATCAGCGGCTTGCGGGCCGTCTTCGGCGAGACCTACCCGGACCCTGTCCGCGTGGTCTCGATCGGGATCGAGGTCGATCAGCTCGTCGCCAACCCAGAAAACGACGCGTGGACCAGCGCGTCGATCGAGTTCTGCGGCGGCACCCACATCGAATCCACCGGGATCGCCGAGCACTTCGCGCTGCTGTCTGAAGAAGGCATCGCCAACGGCATCCGGCGGATCACGGCGTTGACCGGGCAGGAGGCCGTCGATGCGCACGCACGCGGGGCAGCGCTCTTGAGCAAGGCCGAAGCGTTGGACGCCGTCGCGCCCGAAGACCTCGCGGCCAAGCACCAAGAAATCGTCCAGACCCTCGAAAAAGAAACCCTCCCCACCACGAGCAAGAACGCCATCCGCGCCAAGCTGGCGACGGTGCAGAAGAAGCTCAAGGAAGCCGCCAAGGCCGGGGCCGCTGAGCAGGCACGCAAGGCCCAGGAGCTGGCCGCGGGGATCGCGCAGGCCGCCGCCGGGTCGCCCGAGGATGTGGTGATCGCATCGCTGGAACTCGGTTCCGATCGTGGTGCGCTCGAAGCGGCTCTCAAAACGATCACCTCGGCGTGCCCCAACAAGGCCGTGATGCTCATGAGCCCCGACGAGGGAGCGGGGCGCGTCGCGCTGATGGCGGTCGTGCCGACGGGCTTGGTGACCAAGGGGCTCAAGGCGGGCGATTGGATCCGCGAAGTGGCCGGGATCATGGGCGGCAAGGGCGGCGGACGCCCGGACAACGCCCAGGGCTCGGGCTCGGATATCTCCAAGCTCAAAGAGGCCACGAGCCACGCGCGGAGCTTCGCGTTCGGTAAAATTCACTGAGCCGGGGCATTTGTCCTCCAGAATCGAGTACCCATGAGCAGCAACCAGTCGAACCAGTCCAAGCGCGGCGATCGGGCACGCCAGGCCAAGGCCTGGGGCATCGCCCTCGATCCGGTGTATGGCATGATCGGGATGGGGCTGCTCGGGTACGGGATTGATTATCTCGCCGGGACGGGCTTCCGGTGGGCGTTGATCCTTGGTTTGACCGGGCTGGTGGTGGGTTTTTACCGGTTTATCCGCGAGGCGATGGACCTGAATAGGGAGCAAACCAAGTCCAACAGCCGAACCGACGGCGACCGAGACACCTGATCCACGGTGCCCAGGAATCGAGCCAACCACGCTCGGTTTCCTGCGGAGCAAAAACTTGAAAAGAAAAGGGTGCAAAATGGTCCCTTTCTTAGTCGCCGAGTCGGTTTGTGCCCCCTATCCTTCTCGCCCCGCAGGATCAGAGTTCTTGGATGTTCTCTGCCCTGCGAAAGCTCGTTTCGGGTCTTCCACGCACTGATTATGAACGATCAAACCACGCCATCAAGCCTGCTTCCAGAGGTGAAGCTGCCGGTGATCCGAACAGGGTCGATCGGCGTGTTTGTGTGTGTGGTCGTGGCGATCGCTGGCGGGCTCATCGCCCAGCAGCGCGGCGGCTCGATCAACGACGGGTTCTGGACACTGATCGCGACCATCCCCGGCATGCTGATCCCCATGGGGATCCTGTCGATGATGCCGCCCAAGCCCGCCCCCGCGTGGTGCGTGCCGGTGCTCGCGGGGACGATGATCCGCGCGATGACCGTGCTGACCATTGGTCTGGCGGTCTATATGCTGATCAGCCCCGAGCGGGTGGTGTTTTTTCTGACCATGCTCAGCGCGTTGATGATCACACTGGTGATCGATGTCGCTGCGGTTCTCTCTTTGATCCAGAAGCACACGGTCGGCGATCTGCCGATGGCTGATGCGGAGGGTATTTCCTGATGTCGACTTTCACACTCGCCGCCGGCGATCCGGTCTCGCATGTCATTAACCATCCATTCATCGTCAACGCTGACGGGTGGTGGATCTGGTCGACCGCGCAGACGAACATGATCATCACCGCTTTGATTATGGTCATCGGCGGGCTCATCGTCGCCAAGGGTGTCTCGACGGGCTCCGAGAACGACGGGCACGCACGCTGGATCACCAAATCACGCTTCGCCCACACGGTCGAGGTCATCTGCGGCTACCTCCGCGAGAGCACGGTCCGCCCGCTGCTCCACGAGCGCACCAGCAAGTTCATGCCGTTCTTGTGGACGATCTTCTTCTTCATTCTGATCAACAACCTGCTCGGGCTGATCCCGCTGCTCCCCGAGATGGCGGCCGAGCACCGGGCATTCGTGGGCGGGACCGCGACCCAGAGCATCTATGTCACTGCCGCGCTCTCGCTGCTGGCCGGGCTGATGATCAACTGGGCGGGCATCCGCGAGCTGGGCGTCGGGGGCTACCTCAAGCACCTGACCGCTGAGGCTCCGATCTTTGTCTGGCCCATCATCATCCCTATCGAGATCATGGGTACCTTTATTAAGCCGATCGCCCTTTCGATTCGTCTGTTCGCCAACATGACCGCGGGTCATATCTTGGTGGCGGTGCTGCTGGGCTTCGCGTCCGAGGGCTTTATCCGTGCGGACATCATCGGGCTGCCCGTCGGGGTGGTTTCGACCGTGGCCGTGGTGGCGATCTACTTCCTCGAGTTATTCGTCGCATTCTTGCAGGCGTTTGTGTTTATGTTCCTCACGACCGTGTTCATCTCGCTTCTGGCGCATCATGGTGAGCACGATCACGATCACGCACACGAGGGGGCAGCCGCTCACGCGTGATCTGGTTTTACAATAGTTGGGCCTGGGGCTACCGCGGGGAGGCACCCAAGGCCATTGCGATCCGAGTTGGATCGACAGTGGATTCTTCCCGCATTTCCAAGGTTCTGGTCGAAAACAAACGAATCGGCCACTGAAAGGAATTTCCGAAATGAAACTCACCAAGAAAATCGTTCTCGCAGCTGGCGCCGTCGCACTCTTCGCTCCTATGGCGATGGCACAGGATGCAGCAGCAGCTGAAGCCATCGCGGCTGCAGGCACCGAAAACATCGGCAAGGGCCTGGCCGCCATCGGCGCTGGTCTCGCGGTCGTTGGCGGTGCACTCGGCATCGGTATGGTCGGCAAGGGTGCGCTCGAGTCGATCGCACGCCAGCCAGAGGCATCGGGCACCATCGGTACCAACATGATCCTCGCGGCGGCACTCATCGAAGGTGCGACCCTCTTCGCGGTCGTCGTCGGCCTGCTCGTCGGTCTTGCCTAATCAGACTTTCCCCATCACCGGGCTGAAACACGCTCGGTGATGGCTTTTACCTCAACACGGAGAATATCCAATGAAGCGTTTTGCTTTCCTGCTGATTCTGATCGCCACAGCCGTCCTCGCCACCCAAGCGATGGCCGCAGACCCTACAGATCACCCGATCGAGACCGAAATCGAGGGCATCGCCCATGACGCGGTTGATGGCCACGGCGATGATCACGGTGCCCATGGCGATGGTCACGGCGGCGGCAACAAGTCCGTCATCGAAGCCCCCAAGGCCGGGATCATCCCCGGGCTGACCGCGATCGTGGTGTTCATCATCGTCTTCGGGATCTCGGCGACCATGATCTGGCCGAAGATTGTCGCCGGGCTTGACGAACGCAACGAGAAGATCATGGGCGAGATCGCCGCGGCTGAGGAAGCACGCAAGCAGGCCAAGGACGCGCTCGACGAGTACGAGAAGAACCTCGCCTCGGCCCGCGCTGAATCACAGAAGATGCTCGAGGACACCAAGGCCCAGCAGGCCGAGCTGGCCGCAGGGCTCAAGGCGACCGCGGATGCGGAGCTCTCGGCCATGCGTCAGAAGGCCGTCGCCGAGATTGACGCGGCCAAGAAGCAGGCCCTCAACGAGCTCTACAGCGAGTCCGTGAACCTGGCGACCGTCATGGCCGGCAAGATCCTCGCCCGCGAGGTGACCGCCGACGATCAGCAGCGTCTGATGGACGAATCGCTCGCCGAGATGAAGTCGGTCAACGCCTAAACCAACCAGCACTCTGGGCATCGCCGAATCGGCGTGTGCCCGTGAGCCCCGGAGATCCCCATGCCATTGATCGAAGCTCAACCCAGCGCCCTCGCCAAGGTCTACGCCAAGAGCCTCTTTGAGCTCGCCCAGAACGATGGGCAGGCCGAGTCCATCCTCGGCGAACTCGAGGACATCGTCGAGCTCGCCCGCGCGGACCGCTCGTTCTCAGAGCTCCTCGCCTCGCGTCTGATCGACACCGACAAGCGTGATGCCTCGCTCGAACGCATGTTCAACGGGCGCGTCTCAGGGCTCACCCTCAACTTCCTGCGTCAGCTCAACCGCAAGGGTCGTTTGGCGAACCTCTCGCAGATCGCTACAGCCATGGACACCCTCGTCCAGGACCAGTACGGGCGCATCGAGGTCGATGTCTTCACCGCCACCCCGATCGGGACCGGCGAGCTCGAATCAGTGCGTACACAGCTCTCCGCGTCGCTGGGCAAGGATGTCATCATGCACCCGTACACCGACTCGTCGATGCTCGGGGGGATCAAGCTCCGCATGGGCGATCAGCTCATCGACGCGTCGATCCAGGCCCAGCTCCGCAAGATGCGCGACGGGCTGCTCGATTCGGGCAGCGCCGCGGTGCGTGGTCGCTCGGGCGATATGCTCGAGGGCTAAAGCTCTTTTCATCTTCACCCAAGACAGACTCATATCGGGCGCAGCGCCCGATTTTTTATGCGCGAATGCATACAGTTGCCCTGTCCCCCACCATTCATTTCAACTCCCGGGAGCGCACCCGCCATGAGCAAGCAATCCATCGCCAACATCGAAGTCCGCGGCCAGCGGGTCCTGATCCGTGTCGATTTCAATGTCCCCCTTAACGGCTCATCCATCACCGATGATCGGCGCATCCGCGCGGCCCTGCCAACGATCGAATCCGTGCTCTCCCGCGGCGGGCGCGCGATCCTGATGTCGCACCTCGGTCGCCCGGAGGGCAAGGGCTACGAGGAGAAGTACTCGATGGCCCCGATCGCAAAGCGGCTCGGCGAGCTGCTCAACAAAGAAGTCACGATCCCCGCGCCCAACTGCAAGGACCCCGCCATCGCCGATGCTGTTGGTTCGATGAACGATGGCGATGTGATCCTGCTCGAGAACCTCCGCTTCCATGGGTGCGAGAAACGCTGCGAATCTGACTTTGCCAACCAACTCGCGGCCCATGCCGATATCTATGTCAACGATGCCTTCGGCGCGTGCCACCGCGACCACGCGTCGATGGTCGGCGTGCCCGCGGCGATGGGCAACAAGCCCAAGGTCGCCGGGTTCTTGGTCGAGAAAGAGATCGCCTACCTGACCGACGCGCTCTCGAACCCAGCCCGAGACTTCACCGTGATCTTGGGGGGCGCGAAGGTTTCCGACAAGCTCCCGGCCATCGAGCATCTGCTGCCCAAGGCCGATCATATCATTGTCGGCGGCGCGATGGCGTACACCTTCCTCAAGGCGCTCGGGCACACTGTGGGCACCTCGATCGTCGAGGACGAGATGCTCGATGAGGCCAAGCGGATCATCGAGCTGGCCGCGGAATCCAAGACCGACCTGCACTTCCCCGAGGACCACATCTGCTCGACGGTCTTCGCTGAGAAAACCGGGGATATCGAGGTCTTCGACGATCAGATCAAGGACGGGTTCATGGGGCTCGACATCGGGCCCAAGACCGCGGCTCGGTACGCTCAGATCATCAAGGGCTCCAAGACCATCGTCTGGAACGGACCGATGGGCGTGTTCGAATGGGCCCCGTTCAAGATGGGCACCAAGCTTGTTGCCGAATCAGTCGCCAACGCGACCGCTGCGGGCGCGACCTCGATCGTCGGCGGTGGAGACTCTGCGGCAGCCGCCGAAATCTTCGGCGTCGCCGACAAGCTCTCGCATGTCTCGACCGGTGGCGGCGCGAGCCTGGAGATGCTTGAGGGTAAGCGGTTTAGAGCCGTGGACCTGCTCGATGATGCGTGAAAAAGCTGAGGGCGAATCAAACTAGGCGAACCGATCGGTGAGTACGGCCTCTTCGTAAGGAACTTGGCCCCCGCGTGGCTGGGCGTCCTTGAGCTTCTTGCCCACGACGACGATCATCCCGATCGCGTGATTCTCGGGCAGGTTGATCGCCTCGGCCACGCCCTGAGGGTCAAACCCGATCATGGGGCAGGAGTCGTAGCCCATGGCTTTGGCGCTCAGCATGATGGTCTGGGCGGCGATCCCCGAGGAGCGCATCGCTTCGTCTCGCTGGAGCGCAGGCTTGCCATTGTAAAAATCCTTGGTCATGCCCACAAGCATCTCGCTGATCTCGGCGGGTGCATTGACCCAGTATCGCTCGGTCCGATCGTTCCATGAGCCCATGTCGGCGGTGAGCACGATCAGCAGCGAAGCCTCGGTGATCTGCGCTTGGTCCCACGCGGCCTTGCGAACCGCTTGTCGCTGCTCTGGGTCCTTGACGAGCACGAAACGCCAGTTCTGGATGTTGTACGAGGTCGGTGCGAGCAGCGCGTGCTCCATGAGCTTGCGTTCGTCCTCGGCGGGCATCTGGTGCTCGGGGTCGTAGTGCTTGACGGCTCGGCGGGATCGGATGGCTTCGAAGGTGTCCATGCGTGGCTCCTGAGTCATAAAGGTAAAAAAGCTACGCGGAGAATACCCGAGTTTCTGGATCTATTCCCTATTTCTAAACTAGCAGTTAGAAAAACATCTACCGCCGATCGAAGAGCTTCTCGAGTTCCTCGATGGTCAGGCGGACCGTCGTCGGGCGTCCGTGGGGGCACGAGCCGGAGCGTTCGTGCTCTTGGCGCAGTTGCATGATCGCGCCCAGTTCATCATCGCTGAGCACATCACCCGCCTTGATCGCCGCTTTGCACGACATCATGTCGAGCACTTCATGAAGAGCCTCTTCGGAGGTCGGCACGAATCCGCCGTGGTCGATCTTTTCGAAGAGCTCAGCCAGGAACGGCTCCGCCGCCACATTGCGCGAGTGCAGGAAGCTGGGCACCGCGTGCACGCCCACGGCTTTGGGGCCCATCGGGGCGCACTGCACGCCGATGCGTTCAAGCAATGCGTCGAGCTCATCGAAGCGGTCGATCAGGGTGCTCGACACATCGAGCACGATCGGCATTAGCAGGGCCTGCTGCTCGAGCGAACCGTTGCCCATCACGCGGGCGAGGAGCTTGTTGAACATGACGCGCTCGTGGAGTGCGTGCTGATCGATGATGAGCACGCCGCGCTCGTCCTGGGAGATCAGGTAGCTTGAGTGCACCTGGAGCACCTGCTCGATGCGTTGGACCTTGGGCAGCTCGCCGATCTGCTGGTGGATGGGCGATGGAGAGGTCGGCGCGAAGTTTGGTTGACTCGAAAAGCTGTTGGTCGGTGTGCGGGCGAGGACTTCTTTGAGTTCAGATCGAATATCTGGCGCGGCAATCTCAGTGCCCGAGCTCGTCGGCTTGGCTTCGAGGTACTCGACCAAGCGATCGACTTGGTGGTTGAGTTGGTGTTCTTGCTGCTCCTGAGCTTGTTGGGGAGTGAGACCGGGCATGATCGCCATCGAGCTATCCATGCCCGCGCCGGGCAGGCGTTGGAACACCGTCGGGGTCACATCGGCGCGCCCGAGGGCGTCCTTGACGCCGTGGTAGATCGCCCGGTGGACCATGGACTGATCGCGAAAGCGGACCTCAAGTTTCGCCGGGTGCACATTGACATCCACGGCCGTGGGCGACATCTCAATCATCAGGACCGCCGTCGGATGCTTGCCCGGCTCGATCAAGCCACGATACGCCTCACGGATCGCGTGCTGGATTGTCCGATCGCGAATAGTTCGGCCGTTGAGGAACACATGCTGCGCCTTGCTCGTCGCCCGCGCGATGGCCGGCAGCCCGACCAGCCCCCAGACCAGGATCCCACGGGTGTCATCGAAGCGATCGACGGATACTTCGATGAGCTGATCTTCGAGCTCTTTGCCGATGATCGAGACCACCCGCTGGCGGGGCGTCTGGTTGATGGGCAGATCCAGCTTGACCTTGCCGTCGCCGATGCAGCGGACGCCGATCGCCGGGTTGGCCATCGCCAGATCGCGGAGCCATTCCAGACAGCGGGTCTGCTCAGTGGTCGAGGTCCGCAGGAACTTGCGCCTTGCAGGCGTATTAAAGAACAGGTTCTTGACCTCGATCGTGGTGCCGATGGGGCAGCCGATCGGGCGTGGCTGGCCGACATGCTCGCCGTGGGCTTCGATGATGCGTCCCTCGTCGGCATCAGCGCTGCGCGAGGTGATCGTCAGACGCGAGATCGACGCGATCGATGCGAGGGCCTCGCCCCGGAAACCCATCGTGCCGATCCGGTCCAAGTCCTCGGCCTGCTGAATCTTGCTCGTCGCGTGGGGCGTCAACGCCAGGGTCATCTGCTCGGGCGCGATGCCGTGCCCGTCGTCAGCGATGCTGATCCGCTCGATCCCGCCCTGCTCAAGCTCGACCGTAATCCGCGTCGCCCCCGCATCGATGGAGTTCTCGACGAGCTCCTTGAGTACGGACGCCGGTCGTTCGATCACCTCCCCGGCCGCGATCTGGTTGACGAGCAGCTCGGAGAGCTTGCGGATCTGCACCGTGGGCTTGGGCTGGGCATGCTCGGGTTGGATGGTTTGAGCGGGTGTCGTCACGGGCAATCGTACACGCGAAACTCGCGGCGGGCGGGGAGAAAACCTGCACCAAACTTGAATACGAAAATCCACGCCCCCCGCGGGCACGCCGAGCGTTGAGCCGATACGATGTGGGCATGACAGACTCCATTTTTTCCAAAATCATCCGAGGCGAGGTCGAGGCACACAAGATCTATGAGGACGATTTCGTCATCGCGATCCTCGATATCGCCCCGCTCTCCGAGGGCCACGCGCTCGTGATCCCCAAAGAGCCGGCCTCCACGATCGACGAGCTCTCCGACGACCACGCCGCCGCGGTCGGCCGGGTGCTCCCACGCATCACCCGGGCGATCAAGAAGGTCACCGGAGCGACCGCCTGCAACATCCTGCAGAACAACGGGGCCGACGCCGGGCAGGTCGTGGATCATGTCCACTTCCATATCATCCCACGCTTCAAAGATCGCGGCGAGAATGTCGAGGGCAGCCCCCACTTCCAGAACGGGCCCGGGCTCACCACCAACTGGAACCCCGGCACGCTGACCCCCGAAGAAGCCCTCGAACTCGGCAAGCACATCAAACGCCTGCTTTGAGTCGATTTTATAACTATCCGCGATGTTCAGTCCCGCGCGTGGCTCGTCTGCGCGATGGGGAGTTGTTCGATGCCCGTATCGGTTCGCACCGCGATCTGTGCGAGCGGGTCGATGGTCTCGACGGTGCCTTCATAGAGCACGCGGTTGTGCATGAACCGCCGATGCGTCCCCACCATGGCGTCGTTGGCTTGGTAGCGTTCCCGGATCGCTGCTGGATCTTTGGCGCAGAGCCAATGGCTCAAACGGTCCAAGACGGTGCACATGAGCCGGATGCGGAGTTCATCGTTCGGGATCTCGACGCCAATCATCCGAAGCGAAACCGCCGTATTCGCGAGGTCATCGCCCCACTGTTGCTGGGTTTGCGTGCAGTTGATCCCGATGCCGATGAGGGCGAGCCCTTGTTTCTGTTCGATCAGGATGCCGGCGAGCTTGCGATCGTCTGATTGAGCATTTCCACCTCTTCGGATCACGATGTCGTTGGGCCATTTGATCAGCACGCGATCTCCCATCGAAACACCAGCGGACTGGAGCAGTTGTTCGACGGATTCATGCACGGCACACGCGCAGATGGCCGCGAGCATGGGGGGATCGATATCGGGGAGACTGAGGGCGATAGTGCACGGGAGGGTGCATTGGTCGTGATCTGTCCACACGCGCCCATGCTGTCCGCGACCGCTGGTCTGTGACCCCGCAACGACGAGCACGCCCGAACTAGCTTGTGCGCACACAGCGGCACTCTCCATGGTGCTCGGGGTCGAGTCCATGACCACGACACGATCAACGCAACAATGATCGGTCTTCCCGATCTGTGCTTCGAGCTTGGCCTGCCAAGATGAGCGATCGAATCCGTACATGCTTAAGTCGCGTCGAGCCCGATGTCGATGCTCTGGGCCTGGTGGGTGAGCCCGCCGATGCTGATGCGATCGACGCCGCAGAGGGCGATGCTGCTGACGGTGGTCTCTGAGATGCCGCCGGAGGCTTCAAGCTGTGGCCCGGTTCCATCCGCAAGCGCATCACGCATCGCCACGGCTTTGCGGAGTTGATCCGTGCTCATGTTGTCGAGCAGCACGATATCGACCGTCCCGGGCTTGGCCGACAGCACGCCTTCGAGCTGCTCGAGGGTGTCGACTTCGACCTGGACGAACCAGAGCCCGATGTGTTCTTGGTTGATCTTGGCCGAGACGGCTTCGAGTTTCGCGGCGATATTCGAGCCCTCAATGCCGGCGAGGTGGTTGTCCTTGATGAGCACCGCGTCATGGAGCCCCATGCGATGGGTCGTCCCGCCCCCACACCGCACGGCGTACTTCTCGAACGCTCGCAGCCCCGGTGTGGTCTTGCGGGTGTCGCAGATCTGAGCCTCGGTCCCCTGCACGAGCGTCACGAAGTGGTTCGTCCGCGTGGCGATCGCGCTCATGCGGGCGATCAGGTTGAGCATCGTGCGTTCGAGGCGGACGATCGCCCGGGCGCTGCCCGAGAGCTCGGCGATGACCGATCCTGGTTCGAGGCACTCGCCGTCGTCCATGGAGACCACGCACTCGATCTCGCCGGGCTGTGAGAATGCCTTGATCAGATCATCAAGGAACTCGACCCCCGCGAGCACGCCCGGCTCACGGGCCCGCATCTGCACCCGGCGTTGGTCCTCGGGGGCGAACATCAGCTCCCCGGTCCAGTCGTGCGCCGATTCGCCCAGATCTTCATCGAATGCGAGGGTGATGAGCCGAGCCGTGAGCCCGGTTTGGCGGAGATGAGCTGCCAGCTCGGGCAGGGTGAGCGCGTTGAGATCGGGGTGATTTCGATGGGCGTCCGATGGTTCCATGGGCAATTGTACACCCCCAGATCGATCCGCCCTGCTATAATGAATGACATTCAGGGTCGAAGATTGAAAGGTATGCATATGAGTCTGTTGGAAGGTAAAGTTGGTCTTGTCGTCGGGGTGGCCAACGATCGTTCTTACGCTTGGCACATCGCTCAGGCGTTGACCCAACACGGCGCCAAGTGTGCCTACGCCCACATCCCGGGCGAGAAGAACGCCCGGCGGACCGAGCGGGCGGTGTCCAAGATCCAGGACGACGCGACCCTCTACGCCTGCGACGCCGGCTCCGATGAATCACTCGATGGTTTGTTTGAAAGCTACTCCAAAGACCACGACCGGATGGACTTCCTGATCCACTCGATCGCCTTCGCGGACCGCGAATGGCTCAAGATCGGGCACTTCTCCAAGACCCCGCGCAAAGCCTACCTCGACGCGATCGATATCTCGGCGTACTCGTTCTCGGCCATGGCCGGGCGTGCCCAAGACATCATGAAGACCCACGGCGGCGGCTCGATCATGGCCATGTCCTACTACGGGGCGGAAAAAGTCATCCCCGGATACAATGTCATGGGCGTGGCCAAGGCCTGTCTCGAAGCCACCACCCGCTACCTCTCCTACGAGCTCGGCGAGGACGGCATCCGGGTCAACACGATCTCGGGCGGGTTCCTCCGCACGCTGGCGAGCTCAGCCGTGGGCGGGATCAACCGCATCGAGGACGCGATCCAAGAGGTCGCCCCGCTGCGACGCAATGTCGAGGGCGATGAAGTGGGCAAGACCGCGGTCTACCTCGCTTCGGACCTGGCCAGCGGCGTCACCGGCGAGAACATCTATGTCGACTGCGGCGTCAATGTCATGGGCACCTGATCGAGCACGATGACATCTCTCCCCTGATCAGAGGGTATAGCCCTTGCGCACGACCCGACCAAAACGCAAATAAACCTGCCTTTCTTGCGCATTGGGTGGCGGGCGAGCGCGGACATAACCGATATATAGAGTATGACCGGTGCTATAAACAACCTAGCCGCAAGCCTTTCGGGCGCTCCCGTGTCTTCGGCCGCCGCATCCAAAGCCAAGGCCGAGGAATCCTTCAAAGCGACCTATAAGCGCAAGCTCATCAAGGACGAGTACAACAAGCAGGTCGAAGAGGTCGAGCACATCGACGCGATCCGTTCGCTGGCCGACGCCGATCAAGAGGACGCCCGCGAGGACCGCGAGGAGCACCAGACCGGATACCCGGCGTACCACCGCTCGCACCAGCCCAAGCCACCCCGGCTTGATCTCAATGCGTAAAGCCAATGACAACATGCGACAACAGACGATAACATAACCATTCCATAAAAAACGCGAGCTTAGCAGCTCGCGATTCTCGTTGATGAATGTTGATCGGGCTTACTTCTTGCCCTGCAAGAACTGCTTGATCGAGTGCATGGTCGCGCTTCGGCCGATCGCACCGATGGACTCGGTCAGCGGGATGCCCTTGGGGCAGACCTTGACGCAGTTCTGGGCGTTGCCGCAGTCGTTAACGCCGCCCTTGCCCACGAGCGCGTCCATGCGTTCGCCCTTGAGTTCCTTGCCGGTGTCGTGCTCGTTGAAGTAGCGGGCCTGGGACATCGCGTGGGCACCGATGAAGCTGGTGTCCCACTTGGATTCGTCTTCTTCCTTGGTGAACTGCGGGCACGCGTCGAGACAGCAGCCGCAGCTCATGCACTCGGAGAGGGCGTAGCGCATCTGCTGGTGGTCGTGCGATTCCTTGGGCCCCGCGCCCATGTTGTAGGTGCCGTCGATGGGGACCCATGCTTTGACCCGAGTGAGGTTATGGAACACCCGCTGGCGATCGACCCACAGGTCGCGGATCACGGGGAACTTGGCCATCGGCTCGAGGGTCATCACATCGCCCTCGAGCGGTGCGTATTCGTCGATCAGGCATGAGCACGACTGGCGCACGCGCCCGTTGATGACCATGGTGCATGCGCCGCAGACCTCTTCGAGGCAGTTGGAGTCCCACACGACGGGCGTGGACTTGGTGCCGTCGGTCGTGACCGGGTTGGCGGCGATCCAGTTGAGCGACGAGATGACATTGGCGCCCGTCTCGATGGGGACCTTGAAGGACTCCCATCGGCTCGGCTTGCCGGGGCCGTCGCAGCGTTTGATCTTGAAGATGACACTCCGCCCGGCGGCCGCCTTCTTGCGGTTCGCTTTTCGCATATCAGCGTCGTAGGCGTATGCTTCTGCTTCACTCATTGCTCGTATCCTTCATGCAGGGTGGTCCTGATTCGTCTGTCTCTGATCGGCTGGCCTATCAACGGTTTTAAGCGTTGGCGGTCTCTTTCTTGGCGGGCGCGGCGCTCGATTCGGTCTTGCCGTAGTCGCGTGGACGCAGCTCGACGAGCCCCGCCTTGACTTCGACAAAGTCGACCTCGGTCTTGCCCGAATCCTTGTTAAACTTGGCGACCGAGGTCTTCCAGAACTTCTCGTCGTCGCGCTCGGGGAAGTCGGTTCGGTAGTGCGAGCCTCTGGATTCTTCTCGCAGCAGCCCGGCTTTGGCGATGGCTTCCCCGATGATGATCATGTCGCCGACCGAACGAGTGAAGCTCAGCGACTGGTTGGTCCACATCGCGCCGTCGCCGAGCTCGACCTTTGCGTAGCGGTCCTTGAGCTCTTCGAGCTTGACAAGGCACTTCTCGAGCCTTGGCCCGGTCTTGACCACGGTCGAAGCGGCGTTCATCTCTTCGCCGAGCTCGAAGGCGATCTGGTACGGGTTGAGCTTCTGATCGCCCGAGCCGTTGGATGTGGAGCTGAGCAGGTTGTCGTGCTTGTCCTGCTCTTGCTTGGTCGCGCTGTCGAAGAGCCCCTGATCGAGCTGCGATACCGGGGTCTGCTCGCCCTCGCGGACATAGTTGACCACGGAGACTCCGTTGCACAGCCCATCGAAGATGCAGCTGAGCAGCGCGTTGGCGCCCAGCCGGGTCGCCCCGTGGTAGGCAAAGTTGACCTCGCCAAAGGCGTAGAGCCCGTTGATGTTGGTCATCGCGTTGTTGTGCGCACCCTGCGCCAGCCCGAGCCCGGGCTCGTTGCCCGCGGGGATCGGATCGCCGGGCTTGAATCCGCTGATTGGTTTGTCAGGCTTGTAGTCGCCCGCGGTGTAGGTCGTCCAGAGCCCGCCCATGGAGTAGTGCACCGCGGGGAAGATCCGCATCGGGGTGTAGCGTGGGTCATCGCCGACGAACTTCTCGTAGATGTCCATGATGCCGCCGAGCTTCTCGGTGAGGTACTCGGGGTCCTTGTGGGTGAGATCAAGATAGACCTGGTTGGTCCCGTTGATGCCCATGCCCTCGTTGACGCACACATCGAAGATCTCGCGTGTCGCGATGTCGCGGGGCACGAGGTTGCCGTACTTGGGGTAGCGTTCTTCGAGGATGTAGTAGCGTTCGTTCTCGGGGATGTCGTTGGGCTTGCGAGTGTCGCCCTTCTTGGCGGGCACCCAGACGCGTCCGCCCTCGCCACGCGCGGATTCGGACATCAGTCGGCACTTATCAGCGCCCGGGATCGCGGTGGGATGCACCTGGATCATCTCGGCGTTGCCATACCACGCGCCGGCCTGGTAGCAGCGGGACGCGGCCCCGCCGGTACAAATCACCGAGTTGGTCGACTTGCCAAAGACCAAGCCGCACCCGCCGGTCGCCATGACCACGGCATCAGCCCGGAAC
>CAXBLA010000021.1:0-53366 GCA_963976625.1 uncultured bacterium | reverse complement strand
AGGATCTCCTTGGAGGGGATCGGGTCCCCGTCATCATCGACGAGCACCGATGCCGACCCGCCGCTCTCAAGTTCCTCGATCCGTGCGTCGATCTGTGTCTGCTTCGAATCGATCATCGATTGAATACGGATCACATCGCGGTGCTGCGGGCCGACCCCCTCCGAAAGCATCTCGGCTCGGGAATTGACGAGCATGCGACGCTGATTGATCAGATCCGAGATCATCGGATCGATTTTCGCGGCTTCTTCTTGAGTCATCGGGCCATCTGACTTTTGCTCTCTGGCGGTCTGAAACCGCTGGTAGATATCCTGCTGACGCTGGAGCTTCTGGCTCTGGAGTTCGAGCTGCTGGACCTTGAATGTTGCCGCTTCGATCAGCGGCCCGAAGTTCTCGGTGTCGTAGGACAGCACAATCTCTGCGATCTTGTTATCGAATCCACTGCGCGCAGAGTCAAGGTCAGACTTTCGTTTATTCAGCGCACTGACAATGGCCGGATTCTTAATACTCCCCTGCTTGCCGAACTCGGTGAGGTACGATTCCATGATCGCCTTGACGAGCACGGCCGAGACCTGCGCGTTCTCATCCGAATAGGCCACGGTGATAATTTCTTGAGCACTCCGACTCGAACGGACCTTGAGGTCCTTGCGTACATCAAAAGCGGATTGGATATTCGAGAGATGGCTCACACCACGCCACTCATCGCTCTCAAGAGCCCGCTGGATCACCCCGCCCCGGCTGATCAGCTCCGCCTGGGTATTGACGAAGCTCGAGAACATGCTCGTCACCGTGCTCTGCTCACTCTCGTAGAGCACCTTGGGCAGCGAGGGCTGGATGCGGATCACGCCGACGCTCTCGTACTGAGGCTGGCGCGATTTATACCCCGCGAAGGCACCAACACCCCCGAAGATCAGCACGAGCACAATCGTCAATAGATATTTCCCGCGGAGCAAGCGGTGGAGCATCGCGATGGCGCTGACTTGATTGTGGGACTGCCCATCGTCCCATTGCATCTGATTCGAACTCATTTCGCGCCCTCCTTGGACTGCTTCAACTCTGGGAGCGCATCGAGCACTGCATTGATTGATGGCGTGGCAACCTCGAACATCTCGTTGAGAATCCAGTCATGCTGATCTGAGGGCACATCCCCGTCGATCAGTATCTGCACTTGGGCCGCCCCGAACTGGCGGTATCGGTAATCGGCGCTGAGTCGGCGTACATCGTCCATCGACCATGTGAGCTCCCCAGTCGGCAGAGCAAACAAGCTATAAATAGTCACCTGTGCTTCCATCTGCCCGGCGACTCGTTCGAAGCCATATGCACGAACTTCTGGCCCGTCTTTGAGTGCGTAAAGTGATACAGGATTTTCTTTCGATTTAAGCCAGCCGCTCGCGGGATAGCACTGCGGCGGATAATGCCCGGCCATATCCCTGGCATCGCGGCACTGCACCACAAGCAGGGTCGCCGAGACACCCTTCTCCTGGTTGATAAAATGGCGAGCAACGAGCGCATTGGGATCGAGGAGCTGGATCGCAGATTGCGGCAGCGGGACCTGCTGCCCCACCCAGCCATCGAACTCGATCGGGATCTCATCAACAATACGCGCGATGTCCTCGTGGTATCGGTTGACCCGCTCTGTGTTCTCAGGGTTGTTGCGAGAAAAACCCATCACCAACATGGTGATCAGAGCGAACGGGATGGCAAGTCTTGTCAACACTTGGAAAGGTCCTTTGGGTCGCTTGCTCAGCTCGCCTGGGTCGCGAGTGTGAATCGGTAGGTCGGGATCATCGCCCAGCGCAACGCACGCGTCGCGCCCATGAGCATCAAAAACGCCAGCGGGAGCATCAGCCACCCGGATATATCATGAAACTTGTCCGCAAGGTCCTGATCAGCATGCCCGTAGAGGATCACGGTGGGCGCCAAGCGGATCACATTACAAATAATCGCTGCCACCGGGCTCATCAGCAGGATCAGGACCCGCACCGAGTTGCGCAGTGGCACGGTGAATGCGAACGCATACGAGACGAGCACAAGCGCGAACACCATCCGCATTCCGTTGCACGCTTCGGCCACCGCGACGGGTGTATCGTTGATATTCACCACATTGCCCGAGCGCTGAACATAGAAGCCCATGATCTCGAGCGTGAATGTGGTGACGCGTGCGGTCGCGTTCTGCAGCGGGCCGGCGATCGCCAGACGCAGCGCGCCGGGGACCGGAATAAGCAGCGCCAGGATCATCACCGCGGGCATAAAGTTTGCGATCACCTGCATCCCGACGACGGTCATGATCGCTCCGATGAGCATCAACACCGCGCCGCCGTGGAGCCCGGCTTGGAATGAATGATTGTGGCTGATGCTTGTCGTGAGGTACCCCGCGAGAATCAACAAAACCCCGAACCAGCTGGTTCGAGGAGGGCATCGGCGGAACCGGATACGCCGGATCCAGACAAGCCAGAATGCGATGGGTGGGACCAAGAAGATATGGCTCGATTCTTCGTCAAGCGAAGCGATTTTGAAAATATCAAGCCACTGATCCAGCATCGCGAAAATCGCCGCACCGACCAGCACCGCCAAGAACACAACATGCTTGGCGCTCCATCCGTAGCGTGGTGAGAGGTTCATCATCTCCGGCGTCCCTTCTTCGCGACGCGATTGAGCACCTTGTCGGTGACGCGGGCGCCGGGCTCGACCACCGCGCCATCACAGATCACCGAGCGAACCAGAATCGCACCCTTGCCGATGGTCGAACCCGCCAGCGCGACCGAGTCGTGGAGCACGACCTGCTCGCCCACCTGAGCGCCGGGCTCGATAATCGAGAAGGTGCTCTCCCAATCCTCGCGGTACGGATCCTCATCGATTGTTGAGCCAGAGCCAGAGCCGCTGGCTTGGACACGCACAGCGTTGAGGTACTCCTGCAGCGAGCGGGCGGGCTGGGCGTATGCTCGTCTGCGTTCGACCACGGTCACCGTGTATTCAGATTTCCATTGATCGAGCGCTTGTTCTTTGAGATCGACATACCCGATCGGGTTGATCGATTTGAGCACGCCGCAGCGGATCAGCCAGACCCCCACCGGCGCGCCCTCGCTCGACGAAACAAACGCAACATCGGCTTTCTTCTTCGCCATCGCGTGCACAAGATCGTCGAGGGGCTCGATGAAGACCTGTGCACCCGAAGAAACAATGATGTAGTCGTTCTCATCCATCGACCTGGTCGCGTCAGAGAGCACGCCTGCAACACCGCGGATCGGGGACTCATCCTGCTGGATCACGCAGCGGACACCCGATTGGCCCGTGTAGCTCTTGGGTGTTTCGCTTTCGGGATCGACGAGCACGCGGACCTCGAAATCATCGAGCCCGAATCGGCTAGCGCAGGCCTGGGCGTTGCGGAGGTGATGCTCGGTGATCGCACCAGAAACCAAAGGCAGATCGAGCAAGCAGCGACCGACCCGGCTCGACAAAGGTGTCGCGCGGACCGAGCCGTAGAGCACGATCATGGACCGGATGGATCCGAGGATCTCCGTCGATTGGTTGGGAGTTTCAAGCGTTGCCATGATCTCTCTGCGTTGAACATACTCGACCGCCGCGGGCTCCGGCCCGCGGATGCGCTCCAATAAAACACTGCCCGTCCATACTAAGCAATTCCCTCCAAGCTATCGGCTGATTCCAACACCATCTTTGAACCCGATCAGAACCGATCGTCCGATTCATCCCCCCCGGAAAACAAACCATGCACGCGCCATGCACGCGCCATGCACGCGCCATGCACGCGCCATGCACGCGCAGGAACTGCGCACGAAACACCGAGCCGAACGATCTCTCGATCACCCGGCTCAGGCGTGCATAGTACGATGACATGATCGCTGAGGATCGCCCGTATCCAAATGTGGCACGAATCTCATCAAATTCTGACCTTTGAGTCAAGTAAAAAACAACCCCGATCGATCGGGGTTGGCTGCGTGCTCTGTATGCATGTAGGTGGCCTGTATCCGCCCGTTATGCGGGGTTTACCGAATCCGCACGCTCCATGTTCGGCGTTCACGGATCGGGTTGGAGTTATCTGCCGGCTTCGAGAACATGACGAGGTCCACCACCGAGCCTGATTCGAAATCAAGGATGATCGACCCGGGATCTGCGACCCCACCACCGAGAGGTGAGCTCGCGGGCAACATACTGCTCATCATCACCAGGTCCCCACCGATCGAGGTGCCCTCAACGGTGTCGAATGAACCGCTCGACTGCACGAGTTGCACGCCAGTGAGATAGACCGAGTTGCCCATCACTTGCCCGCCCATCCCGGTCTCGGCGAACTCGACAGTCTGCCCGCCGACCGCACCATCGTCCTCATGCACGGCATCGCCCACGGTGTGCACCCGGTGCGGCGCGCGGTGCCCAACACCGACCGACCCCATGTCGGTGCCCGATGCCGCACTCAGTGGTGTGAGCCCCGCACCACCTGAGCCTCCACCACCACCGCTACCCGAGCCGCCACCGCCGCCTGAGCTACCACCAGATTTTCCTGATGACGCGCCGCCCGATGAACCGCCCCCTGAAGCTGACATACCCGCCCCTCCTGATCCCCCGCTGTTCGACTGGCTCGCAGAACCGTGTGCCCCCGAAGAACTCGATGAGCCGCCGCTCGCGCTGCTGCCCCGCTGAGCGTAGCTGATCCGCGAACCATCGGGGAGTGTGCGGGTGACGCGTGTTGGTACTGTTCTGGTGTAGCGAGCCGATGAGGCTCGCTTTGGCTCGTACTGCACGATGGTGCGTCCGTCGGGCATGCTGATGCGCACTTCGACCATTCCTACGGGCGCTTCTGACTCTTGGGACTCTGATGCGTTCGTTGGCTCGGCGGCTGCGGGCTTGGGGCTTGTGTCCGTGCTGTCCTTGGCGGCTGCCAGTGACGAGGACAGGCCTGCCGAGATGATGATGGCCCCGAGGAGCCCGGTGAGTGGAGTGGTGTTGAGTTGCATCGCTGTGATCCTCCGAGTTCTACTCGATTTCGTTCAGTGCTTAATGTCAAATTGGCAAGCTTGGAAAGCGAGGAAAGAAGGGAAAGATATTCGAGATACCCCCCCGCCATCCGTATCAACGCCCGATATCGAGCCGCACTGCCCTTGACCAATCCTTATATATGACCGATCACGCTGTGCCGATGTAGACAGAGAAACACCCGCCTGGAAACAAACGGGTGAATAAGAGTGAATGGATCTCGCCTTAGTTTATCGGAGCGTGAGCAGTTGGCTGTATACAGGCATCGGCCAGAGCTCGGACTCAACATACGACTCGAGTTCATCGCCCAAGGCCCGCAATGCTTCCATCGACGGGATGATCCGGTCGCGGCAGTAATCGCACTGGGTCGAGTGCTTGCCCTCAGAGATTGTTCTGCATGTTTCGAGATCATCGAGCGCATCATTGAATCGGCAGACCAGCTCTACAAACTCTTCGAGCTCGCCGCGGAGCGTTGAGCAGTCAACCCCAACGCCCTCGGTCGCCCCTACAGCCTCAGCCAAGTTCCGCTGGTGGCGGATGGCCGCGGGCATGATCATGGTGCGGGCCATCATGCACATGAGCTCGGCTTCGATCGAGATCTCGGTGATGTACTTCTCAGCGAAGATCTCCGCCCGGCTTCCTAGCTCGGACTTGGAGAGCACCTTGTACTTGCGGAATACGGAGCGGGTCTTGGCGGCCTTAAACACCCCGATCGTGTCAGCCGTGGTCCGCAGGTTGGGCAAGCCACGTCTTTCGGCTTCATCGGCCCATTCCTGTGTGTAGTTGTCGCCATTGAACAGGATCGCCTTGTGATCACGGATCAAGGCCTGGAGCACCTTGCGGACCGCCTGGTCTCGCTTGGTCTCGCTCGGGTTGGCTCCGAGCTGCTTTTCGACATTGGTCGCGATGTGATCCAAGCTCTCGGCCACGATGGTGTTGATGACCGTGTTGGGCCACGAGACCGATGACGCTGAGCCCACCGCCCGGAACTCGAAGCGGTTTCCTGTGAAGGCGAACGGGCTCGTCCGGTTGCGATCGCCCGAGTCACGCTGGAGATCGGGCAGCGTGCGCGAGCCCAGGTCCAGCTCCCCGCCCTTGATGGTCCGGTTGGGTGTGCCTGCTTCGAGCTGGTCGATCAGGTCGGCGAGCATATCACCCAGGAAGATCGAGATAATCGCCGGCGGCGCTTCGTTGGCCCCGAGCCGATGATCATTGGATGCCGAAGCAATCGTCGCGCGGAGCAAGTCGCCGTGGATGTGCACCGCCCGGATCACGGCACACAGGAAGGTCATGAACTGGATGTTGTTGTGGGTCTCGTTCTTGGGATCGAGCAGGTTAATACCCGTGTTGGTCGAGAGTGCCCAGTTGTTGTGCTTGCCCGAGCCGTTGACGCCCGCGAATGGTTTCTCGTGCAGGCACGCGAAGAAACCGAACCGCCCGGCGACGCGCTTGAGCGTGTCCATCAGGATGGCCTGATGATCGCAGGCGATGTTGGTCTTCTCGAACAGCGGCGCGATCTCGTACTGCCCGGGGGCGACCTCGTTGTGACGGGTCTGGACGGGCACACCAAGGCGGAAGAGCTCGAGCTCGAACTCGGCCATGAACGCGTTGACGCGCGGCGGGATCGAACCGAAGTAGTGATCGTCGAGCTGCTGGTGCTTTGGAGGGACGAGCCCGAAGAGGGTCCGCCCACAACTCACCAAGTCCGGGCGGGCGAAGTAGAGGTTGCGATCGACCAGGAAGTATTCCTGCTCGGCCCCAAGGGTTGAGCGGACGGAGCTGACGCCCTCGTCGGTGCCGAAGATCTTGAGGATCCGCATCGCCTGCTTTTCGAGCGCATCGATTGAGCGGAGCAGCGGGGTTTTCTTATCGAGGGCTTCGCCGTTCCAGCTCACGAACGCCGTCGGGATACAGAGGGTCGCGTAGTTCTTCCCGCGGACGATAAACGCCGGCGAGGTCGCGTCCCAGGCAGTGTAGCCGCGGGCCTCGAAGGTCGCCCGGAGCCCACCCGAGGGGAAGCTCGACGCGTCGGGCTCGCCCTGGATCAGGTTGGAGCCCGAGAGGCGGTAGACCACCCCGCCGTCGCCATCGGGCATGATCAGCGAATCGTGCTTCTCGGCGGTGAGCCCGGTCATGGGCTGGAACCAATGGGTGTAGTGGGTCGCGCCGCGTTCGATCGCCCAGTCCTTCATGGCCGTGGCGATCACATCGGCGTCGCTCGTCGAGAGCTTGCCCTTGCTCTCGATGGTCTTGCAGACGGCTTTGAATGTGTTTTTGGGGAGCCGTTCGCGCATTTTGCGCTCGTCGAATACATCGCTGGCGTAGATCTCGTCGATCCGCTTGTGCGATGAGTCGCGCCCGGCGCTTGAGGACTGCCATTTGGAAGAGGCCGCGACCGCTTCTCCGTGAGGATCACCCGTGTTCATATGGAGCTCCTGTGCGAATGTTCGCTTGGGTCGAGTTGATTGATGGATATTGGGACTCAGACCCAATTCATTCTTGCGTGCTGAGCGTGAATTGCAAATCTGAAGGTTCGCCCGGGGTCGAATTTTGCAGTTTGGCGCACCTTTGATCACCGCTTACGCCCGATGCGTACCAAATGTTCGCACCCCGAATCTTTGGCGGCATCAATCGTCTAGAATCCGGACTGGACACCGCACCAAGAGCCTGTGGCGGAATTGGCAGACGCAGCGGACTTAAAATCCGCCGGGGTAAAACCCATGAGGGTTCGAGTCCCTCCAGGCTCATTCTTTTCGATTCTGACCTCCGGAGCTCGATGAGAGCTGATCGTCGAACGCCAGAGCCGACAACGCGGTCGAGTCGAATTCCTTCTAGTTTTTCATTTTCTGGGTGACACACTGCCGGCTCGGCGGTGTCATACTGGTATCGCAATGGTGCGATATGGAGAACTTAGACATGCGAAACGGAATAATGATCGCGGCATTGGGCCTAGCAACTGGCATCGGATCTGCAGGCGTTGACACCACATCCAACACAGCTCTGGCGTATTACCGGGCCTGGGCGGGTATGGATCAGGGGACGCAGAGCGTACTGCAAATCGATGGTGATGGCGTCGAGCTCGCAGACGGGGGGAGCGAGCTGCTCGCCAAGTCCAGCGGCACCATCGAGGCCCTGCTCGATGCTTCTCGAATGGGCAACGCGGACTGGGATATCGCGTATGAAGACGGCCCCTTTGCGAGTCTCCCCCATCTGGGCAAGATGCGAACGGCCTCCAAGATCTTGGCCGCCGATGCGCTCCGCTGTGCGCAAGACGGGAAGCAGGCAGACGCCGCCGTCCGTATCGCGGCCCTCTACCGGATGAGCGGGCAGGTCTCGGGTGATCGGGTACTGATCAGCTCACTCGTTGGGATGGCGATCGATAACCTCGCCAACAACCTGACCACGCAGCTCATCGACGAGAATCAGCTCGACGCAAGCGGCGCAAAGCTCGTGCACACCACCATCCAAGAACGCGGGATTGAAGACCGCTTCGCGATGCGCGATGCAATCGTCGGCGAATGGCGGATGATCAGCGAGTACATCCTCGCGCATCTCCCAGAAATTGATCCAGGCACATGGGTCTTGAATCAGATGAATGTGGCGAGCGACGCACCGCCATCGAAGATGATCGCGAGCATGAACCGTTCACAGATCCTGCTCGATCTCGGTGGTTTCTCCGCCTACTACGGCGATGTGATCGCCGCTTGGGACGCGGATGATGCGGTCGCCCTGGAAGCAGCAGAGTCCAAGGTCCAGGCGGGTGAGTATGGGCCGTTGACCGAGCTTCTTGGCGCCACCATGACCCGTGCGTTTGCTTCTCATCAAGAGTTCATCGACCAGACACAATCGGTCCTCGAACTCCTCGAACAGGTCAACGACTAAATGGAAGAACCGGATACGAGAAAACTGATGCTCCGTATGCATCGGGGCGACGAGCTCGCGGCTCAACAGCTGTGGAGCTTCGTCGCATCCAGACTCATCGCGTACGCCCGGGTCACGCTCCCGTCTGGTATGGGGGGCGCCGCGGAAGATGTCGTGCAAAGCGTGTTCCTCAAAGTGCTCAAGCTCCCACGGCGCTCACTCAAAGACATCCAGGACGCCACCGCCTATCTCTATCGAGCGACACGCAACGAAGCGCTCAACTACGGGCGAGGCGAGGTCCGCGAGAACGCACGGAGAAGAGCACTCGAAGTTCAAGAGCAGACACCACAGGACAACCGTGTCGAACCGATGCTCACCGCAATGGAAAGGCTCCCTGCCGATCAGCAAGATGTCATCTCACTGCGGTATCTGGGCGGGCTGAGCATCGATCAAGTCGCCCAGGTGCTGGACCTAAACCGAAACACCGTCGCCCGCCGATCTCGGCTGGGGATGAACAAACTCCGCGATGAGTTGAGCATGGCTGAATATGGAGATGCACAATGAACGATACAGATTTTGATACTGATTTCATAAACACACACACCCAAGTCGACGCCGGAGACCTCCCCGAGGCCGTGCGGCTAGGGGTGCGTCGACGCCGGAGCCTGCGCCGCATGCAAGTGTCAGGCGGGGCATTGCTTGTGCTCGCGATGTGCATCGCCATCCCGGGCGTGATCATCCCAAGGCTTACGGCCCCGCACTCACAGACACACACCCCATATCAGCACGCCGCAATCTTGATCGATGACCCGATGTTTCACGAACTCGACGGCACCGAGACGCTTGAAACGAATACAAAGCAATGGCGTGTTGATGGCTTTCGACTCGATAACTGGTCGCTCGAAATGTAATGGCTGAGAGTCAGCGAATCCCTCGATCGCTCTTCAATGGAATCCCCTGTAGCCGGCACGAGTCTCCCGCCTCACCCTTCCGGCAGGTCGAACTTAATCGCCACCGTCGAGTGCATTACCGGGTACTGCATCACCAGACGCCAGCACACGAAGTCCTCGAAGGACCGCCCCATCCGCTTCATGACCTTCTCCCCCACCGCGTTGTAGCTCGGGGCGTGCGGGGTCGTGAGCATATGGGCACCGGGTTCGAGGCGTTGGAGCGAATCGGTGTACGGCACCAGCGTCCGCTGGTCGCGCAGCTCGTGCCCGAGCCGGGGCCCGGTCGCACGACCATAGATCAACGATTCGGGCTTGATTTGTTCGCCCAGCTCGCGTTCGACGATCAGATCGAACACGAGCGTCTGGATCGGGGTGTTGACGATACAGAGCAGCTCGCCCAGCCGATTGTGCTCGTCTTGATACCGCGGCTTGGGCTGCGTGTCGATGTACCCGAAGTACGCGTCGCACATCCCGGTCTTCCCGATCGGACCATCGCCGAACTCATAGCTGATAGACCCAGGATCCGTCGAGCGGATCATTTCGGGGAGCTGGCCCGTGCTGCTCCCCTTCATATAAAACGGGAACGCGGGGTCGGGCTCATCTTCGATCGCCTGGAGCGAAGCCGAGAGTTCGCCGCCGGTGTCCTCGTAGGAATGAAACTGAAAGATTGGCCACGCCGGCCCCGGTCGAAGACGCTGGAACCCGAGCAGCCCCACCAGCTGTGCATGATCGATCGTCCCCGGGTTGTCCTTGTTGATCGCCAAAAAGTGCGTGCTCACCCGCGTGGCAGACTGTACCCCCCAGATCCCGCAGTTGCCCTTGTACGCCGACTGCCTGCTCTTGCGGAACCGCTCGTCGCCCCCACCGATCATGCCGTAGAGCATGTGCTCGAGTGTCTCGCGATCCCCGGCGTGCAGCTCGATCATCTCAAGGTACCGCTGGTACGCCTGCATGATCGTCGCGAGCGTTTCTTGGTTGACCCCAGAGGCTTCCATCGCTCGGGTCACCATGCCCATCCCCGATGCGCCGGGCATAAACCCCGCGATGCGGAACGGCTCATCCTCATGGACCACCCGAGTAAGCTTCCAGACGAGCGACTTATCGAGCCCAAGCTGTCGGGCGGCTTCTCTGGGGCGTGCCGAGTCGATCCCGAGCGCACCAAAGGCCTGGATCAGCACCCCCCGAAACGCACGAACGGACTGCAAATAGGCAGACACAAACGCCGCCTGGGTTGATGCAACTGAACTGGGCAATCCGGAATCATCCGCCACGCACACACTCCTTCAGGGACACCATATCAGGTTGTTGTGTTGATGTGCAGCCCGGCGAGATAATATCTTTCCAGCTGTATATAAAGACAAAACGATGTCTTTATATACTCTATAGCCCGCGTTTTTCGTCCGCGCTCAGATCATCTTCACCCGCTTGAGTGCCCAGATCGATCGTAAACAACCAGCCGGAGTGGATGAAGTGTTGCCCAGATGCGCTAGCCCTATCTACATAAAAATGCCGATGGGGCACGGCTCGAACATTCGAACCGTGCCACCATCGACCCCAAACCCCACTCGGGTGAACATATGGAAAAGAACTACCCGTGTGATGAGTTGTGACCCGCGCCCCGTCAAGAGCGGCGAGCATTGTGCCTCGTGTCTGATGAGTCCAGACACTAAAAAAGCCTCCGGTGGTTACACCCGAGGCTTTGATCAACGACTTGCAATGGAATGGGTCTCTTAGAACCTACTCTCCACAGTCAAAGCGATCGCCCGGGCATCACTGCCTTTGCTCTGTTTCGCTTTGTTCTGTTTGAGGGTGTTGGTCATGGAGTTCATTCTCTTGCTCGAACTATAACCGAGATGCCACCGCCTGTCAAACTGGGGCGTTTAGAACCCGCGGAGCACGCCCAAACCCCGATTCTGAGCCCTCAACGGGTTCTCTGTGCCCTATAGTCCCGGATGCAAGTCCATCTCGTCCAGCTCGATATCGTCTGGGAAGACAAACAGGCCAACCACGCCCGCGTGCGATCGCTGTTGAAAACTGCCCCGCTGAGCCCCGGCGATCTGATCGTTCTACCCGAGCTCTTCGATGTCGGGTTCACGCTCAACACTCAAGTCGCCAACGACCAGGACGGGAAAACGCTCGCCTTCCTACACGATCTGGCGGACTCCACCGGCTGCCTGATCCATGGCTCACGCGCGCTCCACGATCCCGGCTCGGGCAAATCACACAACTGCGTCACCGTCACCGCCCCGGGCGATGCGTCGATCATGTGTGAGTACGCCAAGGTCCATCCGTTCTCGTTCGGGCGCGAGTCCGACGCCTACACCGGCGGCAACGAACTCACCCACTACGACTGGAACTCGGGCGACAAGCGCCTGCAGATCTGCCCCGCAATCTGCTACGACCTGCGGTTCCCCGAGCTCTTCCGCCTTGGAGCCAAGCAGGGCGCCAAGGCGTTTGCACTCGGTGCCAACTGGCCCGCCCCGCGCACTCCCCACTGGCGGGCGTTGTGCATCGCCCGGGCGATCGAGAACCAGGCCTATATCTTCGCCGTCAACCGCACCGGCAACGACCCCTACCTCGCCTACTCCGGCTCGTCGATCATCGTCGATCCCAAGGGCGAAATCATTGGCGAGCTGCGCGACGAAGAAGCCGTGCTCAGCGCAAAAGTTGATCCCAACGCCGTCAACGAATGGCGCTCAATCTTCCCGGCCCTCAACGACATGAAGCTGATCTGATTCAGTTTACAACAAAGAACCGACAACAAAAAACAAGCCCCCGATCGGAGGCTTGTTGAGTTGCTTGTGTGTCAACCGATCGCTTAGCGATGAACGGTCGCGAGCCCTTCGACATGCTTCATGCCGCGACGGCGATCGCGGAGACGGCGTGACTTACCAACGCGATCACGCAGGAAGTAGAGCTTGGCACGGCGGGCATCGCCACGGCGGACAACCTCGAACTGAGCGATCAACGGTGAGTTGATCGGCCAGGTCTTCTCGACGCCGATATCACCGACCATGCGACGCACGGTGATGTTCTCATCGATGCCACGACCCTTGCGCAGGATCACGGTGCCCTGATACACCTGGATGCGTTCCTTCTCGCCTTCGACGATTCGGATGTGCACATTGATGGTGTCGCCGACATCAAACCGGGGGATATCCGTTTTGAGTGCTTCGCTGTTGATCGATTCGATGATGTTCTGGTTGCCCATGTCGTAAATCCTTTAAGCCCGCACCGCTACCGGCGCTCGGACGGCAAGGATAGGCCCGCCTATCCCCAAAGTCGAGGGTTCGATTCCTCCCAATATCGCTTCCAAGAGCAATTTTACGCACCTAGACTCCCCCTATGAGAGCAATCGTCGTCACCAAGCAAGCCAACCCCGTCGCCCCAAACATTACCCTGCAATCCAACTGGGTCGATCCGCTGACCACCCGCCCGGGCGAGGCCATCATCCGCACCCACGCTTCGGCATTCAACCATATGGACCTCTGGGTCGGGCGAGGCGTCCCGGGGCTCGAGCTCGACTACCCACGGGTCTCGGGCTGCGACGGCTGCGGCGAGGTCATCGCGGTGGGCAAAGGCGTCGATGAGTCCTGGATCGGCAAGCGTGTGATCTACAACGCCGCAGTCGTCGTCCCGGATCGGGCACGCCCCAATGACCCGCCCGCATCATCGATGTGTCCCAACTACGAACTCATCGGCGAGCACCACTTCGGGGCCCACGCCGAGCTCTTCGCCTGCCCGGTGGACAACCTGGCGACCATCGCCGACGACGCGGACCCGATCGAGGCGGCCGCCTTCGGGCTCTGCGCCCTGACGGCCTACTCCATGATGGTCACCAAGGGCGATCTGCGCCCCGGGCAATCCGTGCTCATCACCGGCATCGGCGGCGGCGTCGCCACCAGCGCCTTGAGCATCGCTAAGCACATGGGCTGCAAGGTCGTCGTCACCTCGCGCCACCAGTGGAAGCTCGACAAAGCCATCGAGCTAGGCGCCGATCACACGATCCTCGATGAAGGACAGGACTGGTCGCGCGATGTGCGCACATGGTCGAACAAACGAGGCGTGGACATGGCCGTGGACTCGGTGGGCAAGGCGGCCCACCTGAGCTGCATCAAGTCCCTCGCCCGCGGCGGCGCCTATGTCACCCCCGGGTGCACCACCGGGCCAGACGCGACCACGGACCTCGCCCGGATCTTCTGGAATCAGCTGCGGATCCTGGGCTCGACGATGGGCTCCAACGACGAGTTCAAGGAAGTCGCGTCGCTGTTTAACGCGGGCAAACTCAAGCCCGTGGTCGATCAGGTGTTCACACCGGATCAATGCACAAAGGCGTACGAGCGCCTCGAAGCCGGCGAACAGTTCGGCAAGATCGTCATCGATTGGCGCTGACCCACTTCCCGGGTTCTCTTAACGCGGGGCGATAATCAGCCGGGACCGTCCATGGTGTACTCAACCACCACGCTGCGGATACACATCGAGGTATCGCCAGGCCAATCCTGACCGTGGACGATCAGGCTGTAATGATACCGTTCATAGTCCACCTGGTCGTACAATGAGTTGGGCGTAAGGTCGCTGGGGCGGAGCGTGAAGCCCGAGAGCCCAATCGTGTCGACCTCAAACACGGTCTGGTGCGTCGTCGTGTTGTGGTTCCGAGCAACGAGCTGCACACTCAACTCTCCAGCGACGACATCCGTACAATGGGCGGTCATGCTGACCAGCGTGGCCCCATCGGGCAGGTTGATCGGTGCAACCATCGATCCGCCCGGGGATGACTCGGCGATAAACGCCCCGGGCAAACCGATACCGCTGGCGTACGGAACATCTCTCGTGGGCACAAACACATCCCCGCTGACCGCGATCCTCCTGGTCTTGGGGGCGGTGTAGACGAACTCATCGCCCTGGACCTCGCCCTCGGCGATGATGCTATTGAAGACCTCGAGCTCGCCGATCTCGTTGACCCGCAATCGCTCGGCATTGTTGCTCCACAGACGCCAGGCATTGGCCGACGATTGGTAGTAGGTGTAGGCGAGGACATCCCCGTCGGCGGCGTAGCCGTAGAACGGGAGCGCCCCCTTGAGCCCCGAGGTATACATCCCCACATAGCCCGCGATATCCGCGTGCACCCCAAAATATTCCGACCCGGTAATCACATCCGTGCGGTTGATTATCACGCGATCAGTCCCTTCGCCGTGGCGGAGGGTCGTGCCCAGCTCGTACCACGCGGGGTTGAGCACGGTGTCGGCGGTGTTGGCGTGCTGGGCCTTGGGCGTGGCGAGCAACGGCTGGAGCGGGCTCAGACGGGTGAACCGATCTTCGGAATCGCCTTCCCGGACCAACACCTCGACCCAGCGGTCTTCGCCGTTCATCTCCGTCAAGAAATCGACCTCAACCGAGAACAAGCCATCCTCAACAAGCACATCCTCGGCTGCGAACTGACTGCCGATAATAGTGCCCCCGGTAGGCGCATCCAAGAGCTGAAAGCTCAGATCAAAGATACCGTTAGCGGGCTGGCTGTTGACCTTGAGCTCCCCTTGATACACAAACGGCTCGGCGGATACACTGGCTGCAGCGATCGACAACGCCACGCCAACACAAGTTGCTTTGATATTCATTCCTCTTCCTCAACTCAACGCGTTATGAAACTAGATTCCCTCTGGATCGCCGGTGCCAGCACATTGCTTAGTCCGCTTCGTCCACGGTGTATTCGATCAGCACGCTCCTGATCCGCATGGTTGTGTTTCCAGGCCAGCCGAAGCAGTACGCACGGACATGGTAGTTGCGGATCTGATGATTCACAGTGAGAACACTCTGACTCGCATGGTTGACCCCATCGATTTCGAGGTTGTTGCCGTTGAGCCCTGCGCTACTCGCTGTGGACATATAGGTGAAGAATCCCGACCCGTGCCCCTGATAAGCTAAGTTGATGATGAGATCGTTGGGGGCGGTATCATCGAAGAATACACGCATGTTCTTGACGATCGCGCCATCGGGGAGCGACACGGGAGCCGTGAGCACATGCGTACCGGGCTGAGTCATGTATGCACCACCTTGCCCGAGTGATGAGGAGTAACTCCCGGTGCCAGTGCTGAACACATTTCCGCTCACGGATGTGTATCGTGTCTTGGGGGATGTATATCTGTACTCGGTGGCGTTGACATTCTGCGCAAAGAGATGGCCTGAGGAATCTAAGATAAGGCGCTCTGCCCCGTTGTGCCAGACATTCCACGAGTTATCGAATGATGAGTAATAGGTATAGGTGCGGAGCTGTCCACCCTCTGTATATCCATAGTACGGGCTTGCGTCCTCTAGCCCAGAGACAATCATGCCGACGTAGCTCGAAGTATCAGCATGCACACCAAAGTATTCGGTAAAGGTTGTCGGGCCATCACGGTTGATGTACACCCGATCGTTCCCATCGCCGTGAGTCAGGTTCCCACCGACCTGGAACCAATCCGGATCGACCAACGCATCGGCGGTCTTCGCGTGCTGAGCCTCGGGCGCGGCACGCATCGGCTGGCGCGGGCTCAGCGCGGTGTATCCGCCGACCGAATCCCCATCGCGGACATTGATCTGTATCCAGCGATCTGAGCCATCGAAGTCGACCAAGAAATCAAGCTCTACAGTGAACAGCCCGTCAACCACCGGCACATCATGCAGATCCACGCCCGCACCGATGAGCACTCCGCCAACAGCCGAGTCTCGGAGCTGGAAGTTGATGTCGTAGGTCCCGTTGGCCGGGAATCCCGCGTCTTTGAGCTGCCCCTGGAATATGAACGGGTCCGCACCCGCATCGGTGCCCCAACATGCAGCCATTGAAACGCCCAAAACACCCAAAGCACGCAACAGTCGATTGATTCGCATCTTTCCCCCTCATTCGTTGTAAAGAACCAGATTCCACGCTGAGTATACAAAAAACGGAGCTTCTGCAAAGCAGAAACTCCGATAATCTGATCTGGATTTGACCGCCGAAACGGTGTACTTACTCGGCCGATTCAGCTTCTTCAGCCGCTGGTTCTGGCTCGGGCTCGGGCTTGGCGGATGCGTCAGCCTTGGTCGCGGCTTCGAGTGCCTTGGTCGCGTCAGCAGCCAGGCCCTCGGCCTTGGCGGTCTGCGCGGGGCCCACGGTCTTCTTGGCCATGTTGAGTGACTTCTTACAAGTGTTCGAGAACGCGGTGAGATCCGCTTCGGATTCCTCGGCCATCTTGTCGATCGATGCGATCGCGGCTTCGATGGTCTTGACAGCGCTCTTGCACTTGCCGACTGCGAGGGCGTGTGCACGGTCGGCTTCCCACTGTGACTTCATCTCGCCGTCGAGGATGTCAGCGCGGCCGAGCATGTCGCGGACGGTGTCCGATGGCTGAGCGCCCTTGGCGAGCCATGCCTTGATCTCTTCGATCTTGAGCACGATCTGCTTGTCCTCGTCCTTGACCATCGGGTCGTAGTAGCCGAGGTTCTCGAGCACGCGACCGTTGCGGCGGGTGCGCTGATCGATCGCGTTGATCCGGTAGAATGGGCGGTGAGTGCGTCCGAGACGCTGCATGCGGATACGAACCATAATGATTCTCCTGAAGTTTCAAAGCCCACTCGTACCAATGCACAAGGGGATAGGGTGAACCCGACGGAACCTGTGCGATTGTTCAAACAATCTGATGCACAAGCTTTTTCCCACGACTGGTCCAACGGCTGGCCCTGTCTGTATTCGTCGGGTCTCAATGATTCGCTCGCTCACCCCCACAATCCACCCTCAGGGCACTGTTTACGGCGATTTCTTGTCGGATTTCTGACTATCATCCCCGCATGACGCCCCAGCGGATCGATATCCTGACCACCTTCCCCGAGATGTTTAGCGACCAAGCCCCGGCCGCCCTCGGGGTCTCGATCCCCAAACGCGTCCAAGACAACGGCTTGATCTCCGTTCACGCGACCAATATCCGCGACTACACCACCAACAAGCACACCAAAACCGACGATCGCCCCTACGGCGGCGGCCCCGGGATGGTCATGTCCTGCCAGCCCGTGTGGGACGCGGTGCAGGCGGTGGAGCAGATGGACAAGCGACGCCCCGTGCGGATCTTGCTGACGCCGCAGGGCGTGCCGCTGACGCAGGAGCTGGTGATTGAGTTGGCATCCAAGCCCCGATTGCTGATGATCGCCGGGCACTACGAGGGCATCGACGAACGCGTGATTGAACGCCTCGAGCCACTCGAGATTTCCATCGGCGACTACATCCTCTCGGGCGGCGAGCTCGCGGCCCTCGTGCTCATCGACGCGATCGCCCGCGTGCACCCGGGCGCACTTGGGCACAAAGACTCAGCGATCGAGGATTCCTTCTCCCACGCCCAGACCACCAACCCCGACGGCTCGGACATCGCCCCCAAGATCCTCAAGCAGCTCGACCTGCCCGAAGACGCCAAGCTGCTCGATTGCCCACATTACACGAGACCAAAGGTCTGGGAGGGGATGGCCATCCCCGAAGTGCTCACCAGCGGCGACCACGACGCGGTGGCCAAGTGGCGACTCGAACAACGCCTGGCCCGCACGAAAGAACGACGCCCAGATTTGCTATAAAGCGGTCCGGAATCGTGCAATCGGGCTTGCTTTTTGGACGATCGTCTGTCATAGTACTTCCCCATGTCTGAAAGACTCAGGCATTCCCCAAACCCAAACCGACACACGGAGTTATCTCAGATGAACAAAATTGCACTCTTCGGCGTTCTCGCATTCTCGGCCCTCATGGTTGGCTGCTCGTCCACCCAGACCTGTGACACCGACAACAAGATGTGCAACACCGCACAGTGTGCCGACGGCGCAAGCTGCGATCCAAGCACCTGCGACAAGGCCGATTGCAAGAAGGGTGCCAAGGTCTGCAAGGATGGCTGCACCAAGCCATGTTGCAAGAGCAAGGGCGACAAGAAGTGCGACGGCGATTGCACCAAAGCATGTTGTGACAAAGAGGGTGAGCAGGCTTCGGCATGCACCCACCCCAACACCACATTCGAATGCGCCAAGTGCACCGAAGGCAACCCATGCTGTGCTGGTTGTGCGGCCAAGGCCGCCGCGGCTTGCCCGGACTGCCACGCCTAATCAGCCTGGTATCCAACCTTGATCACACAAGAGATCACACAAGACCCGCTCAGGCGGGTTTTTCTTTTGTCCCGCTTTGCCCCTACGATCTCCCCATGGATCAACTCCTCACGACGCTCGCCGACTGGAAAACCTTCAATGCGATCGTTGTGGGCGATTTTATGCTCGACCAGCTCCAGAGCGGCGAAGCCACTCGGCTCTCGCCCGACGCGCCAGTCCCGGTGCTCCGCGTCACCAAGCAAGAGAACAACCCGGGCGGCTCGGCCAACCTCTCGCTCGATCTCATCGCCCTGGGCGGTATCGTCACCGCGCTCGGTGTCGTCGGCGATGACCCCGAGGCCAAGCTCCTGAGCGATGCCCTCACAAACGAAGGTGTAGACACCGCCGGGATCATCGCCGATCCCTCACGCCCCACCACCGTCAAACGCAACCTGATCGGGCTCGCCCAGGGTCGCCACGCTCAGAAGATGTTCCGTGTGGACTTCGAATCGACCGAGCCGATCTCGACGGAGATCGAAGACCAGATCCTCGCGGCTTTCGATCATTCGCTCACAAAAGACACGCAGCACACCAAGATCGTCTGCATCGAGGACTACAACAAGGGCGTGTGCACCGAGCGCCTGTGCCAGGAGATCATCAAGCGATCCAAGCTCGCTGGCGTGCCCGTCTTTGTCGATCCGGCACCGATCAAGGACTACTCCAAGTACGACGGCGCCAGCGCCATCACCCCCAACCGCACCGAGGCCGAGCTTGCCACCGGGATCAAAGCCGGCGAAGACTCACGCGAGTCCCACCGCGAGCACTTGGCCCGCACGCTACTCGAAGCCAACCACTTCGAGACCGTCGTGCTCACCCTCGATAAGCAGGGCGCAGTCTTTGTGCGTGCCGGCGACCCCGAGACCGTGCATGTGCCGACGGTTGCCCGCGAGGTGTACGATGTGACCGGTGCCGGCGATATGATGATTGCTGCGTTGGCCGCCGCCCGCGCCAACGGGCTCGACTGGGTCAACTCAGTCCGCTTCGCCAACGCCGCGGCTGGGCTCGAGGTCGAGATCTTCGGGGTCGCCCCAATCCCGGTCGAAAAGATCCACGACGACCTGCTCACCCAGCACACTGCCAGGCTCGGCAAAGCCCGCACCCTCGACGAGGTTATGGTGCAGGTTCGGGCTGCTCGCAAGGCCAATAAATCAATCGTCTTCACCAACGGCTGCTTCGATGTCCTCCACGCCGGGCATGTCTCGCTGCTCCAACGCTGCGCCGATCTCGGCGACATGCTCATCCTGGGCATCAACGACGACCACTCCGTCCGCGCCCTCAAGGGCGACGGGCGGCCCGTCAACAACCAGAATCACCGCGCCCATGTGCTCAGCGCCCTCGGATGTGTGGACTCGGTCGTTCTCTTTGGTGAGGACACCCCGATCAAGCTCATCGAAGCGATCAAGCCCGATGTGCTCGTCAAAGGCGGCGACTACGAGATCGAAACCGTTGTGGGCCATGAGCTTGTGCACGCCAACGGCGGGCAGGTCGTCATCCTCGATCTCATCGACGGGCTCTCGACGACCAATACCATCGAGAAGATGAAGAACTCGTAGAAAACTCATAATCGAGGCGTTTTCGGATTTCCTGAGCGTTTCGGGCTCTTTTGGGCTCCACGCAAAGGTTTGCCCCGGATCGTCCGATAGAGAAGGTATGAACCCGCACGCATCCCAATCAGCTCAAAGCCCGACCCAACGACCGACCCAGACGCACCTGATGATTGTCCACAGGCAATACATCGCCCCCATCTTGAGCGGGCACAAACTCGTCGAAGCGCGCCTCGGGGTCGATCGACGCGCCCCATTCAACAGGGTCGAGCCCGGGGACATTGTGTACATCAAGCCCACCTCCCACAGCGTGGCGGCCAAGGCGATCGTGCACCGGGTCGATCAATACGAAGGGCTCGATCACGAAGATATCGATCGACTCAAGGATCTCTACAACGATCGCGTGCTCGGCGACGATTCCTTCTGGGACGCCAAAGCCGACGCCAAGTTCGCGACCTTCATCACGCTCGACAAAGTCCAGCTGCTCAAAGATGAGCGCTTCGTACCCAAGGAACTCTTGGTGCCGAGCCGAAACGCATGGCGTGTGCTCAATCAGCAGTCGCAGACCCGGGCCGCGTAATCGTCCGTTTGACGATCGCTTAATCCACAAAGAACTGAGCCACGCGTTCGATGGTCCGTGTCATGGGGAGCCCCACGATCGAGGTCTCGTCGCCCGTGAAGGTGATCGGCCACCCAGCCGCAAGTCGCTCGGTGATGTTGTACGCCCCGGCCTTGCCCCGCCACTGCTCGGAGTCAAGATAAGTCTCGATCTCCAGATCAGGGATCGGGCCAACCGTCACGACCGATTCGTCCACAAAGAGCTCACGCCGACCCGTGAGCGGGTCGATCATCGCGACGCCGGTCAGCACCGTGTGCACCGCGTCGGACATCGACTCGATCATGGCCTTGGCGTGCTCGCGGGTCTCGGGCTGACCGAGGATCGCCCCGTCGTGGACGCACACCGTGTCGGCCCCGATGACCAAGGTGCCAAGCGTGCCGATCTCGCTGGGACTCAACGACATGTCGTCTGCACCCATCGTCCCTACAGAAGATGAAGCCTTCAGAAACGCAAGCGCGGCCACCCACTCAAACGGATCAACCATCCCCGGCGCGAGCTCGCCGTCATCAACGACCGCGGGCTGGACCCGGTGCTTGATGCCGATCTGCGCGAACATGGCCGCCCGGCGGGGCGAGGCGCTCGCCAGGATCACCATCGGCAAGGCATCGGGATCTTCGATATGGGGGAGGGTTGGGTTCATACTGGGGCGAGGTGATCTTTGGTAGGAGAGTCGCTCGCCATGATATACCGCAGGCGGTCGATTCCGGTTCAGCGAATCGGTGGTTCTGTCAGATTATCTGAGCTTTGACAAATCCCCGCCCACACGGGGATAAAAAAGCACCCCCGATTCCTCGGGGGTGCCTCGTAAAACCTGTCGTGATCTACTCAGCGGCGATCGTTGAGCAATGCCCGTGATCGCTGTTCAAGCAGATTACTTGTAGAGGTTGGTGGCTTCGGTTTCGATGACGGGCTTGGTCAAGCGAGCCGAAGTCATTTCAACGCGGAAGCGTGAGTCAGCCTCAGCATCTGCACGCACGGTGATGCGCCAGCTGATCTGAGCACCCGGTGCCAACGAGCCTGAAGGCGCGAAGGTGACGGTCTTGCCCGAAGCCGAGCCGGTGGTTGCACCGGAAGCGGAGACGAACGACTGAGCGTCTGGGAGCATACCAACGATTTGGATGTTGGTGTCAGCAGCGGTACCCTGGTTGGTGACGGTGATCACATAGGTGGTCTCCTGGCCAACTTCGACGGGGTCAGAGATGTCAACCACTTCGAGGAGGATCGCGGGGATACCCTGGAGCTCGGTGGTGCAGCTGTCAGCGACCGAGTCAGCACACGAAGCGTTGCCGGTGACGGTCGAGGTGTAGTTGCCCGGGTTCGATGCCTTGACGGTCATCGAGAAGTTCTTGGATGCATCAGCAGCCATTGAACCGAAGTCCCAGACCACATTGTTGCCCACGACGCGGCCGCCGTCGCTGGTGCGAACGACGGTCGAACCAGCTGGGATGGTTGCCGAAGCGGTCGAGGTGTTTGCCACGCCGTCGCCAACATTCTCGAGTGAGTAGTTGTAGGTGAAGTTGCGCCCGAGGAACTGAGTCTCGGAGCATTCAACCGAAACAGCCATTTCTGGTGCGGTCACCACGGTGGTGGTCTCGTCGGCGTTGGCCTTGAGTCCGCCGTCGGCCGAGGCCATCGCTGGGCTCTCGAATGTACCGGTCGATGATGCGTTTGCACGCACTTCGTATGCCTTGGATTCGCCCGCAGCCAGTGTCCCGACAGGGATGTTCACAGCCTTGGAGCCGTTAGCCATAGCGAGACCGTTTGGCAGGGTGTCCTTGATCACGACATTGGAAGCCGCACCCGAACCCGAGTTGGTGACGACATAACGCATGACGATGACATCACACTGCAGCGCGGTCGCGGTCGCGGTCTTGGTCAGCGCGAGGGCTGGCTCGACGACATTGACGGTCGCGCAGAGGAAGTTGTTGTACGAAACGGTGATGCAGTCCGACGCGATGCCGACTTCTTCAGCCGAACCCGTCAGGCGGATGACCTTGGTCTCGCCAGCAGCGATATCGCCCATGGCCCAGCTCATGGTGTCATCGCTCATCGCGCCCGATGGTTGCGAATCGGAGATGTCGAGGTTGGTGGCGCTGTTCATCATCACCATGACATTCTGGAGCTGGCCGCTCGTCAGGTTGGTGACATGGTACGAGAAATCGAAGTCTTCGCCCTTGCGGACTTCCTGAGGCATGACCTGGTGAACGAGCAGTGCGCTGTTCTTTGGATCGCCGGTCGGGAAGGCCATGCGTGAGGCCGATTCGTTGGCGCCCAGGCGAGGGGAGTAGTAGCCCCAGGTGTTGGCGCTGCGGACCGGTGCCGGCTCGCTGTCGCGGACGACCTCGTTGTTGTTTTCTTCGGGGACCGTGTTGGTGGTGCTACACCCGCCGAGCATGGCGGCGAGCATCAGCCCTGCACTAAGTCTGGTTGCGTACTTGTTCATAGTGTTCCTTCTAGTGTTTCCGTGCTCCATCTCTAAGACGGGGCTTCCTCATTCGTTTCTTGCCTTCTGGGGACCCACGAGGGTCGAGCACAGAACGGCAAAGCTCACGCATTTGCAGTGTATTCATCGCACATCGTGTGCGTTTTCCGTTTGAACAAATGGTGACAGCGACAAGCTGTAGACTGCGGTCAACCCACTGCAGTTTGGGGCGCGAGAGCGAATGGATTCTATCGCTGAACTGTCTTTATGGCCAGTTTTCTGCTCAAGTTTCATCAGATCATTGATCGCTCTGATCACCCGAGCTGGTGACTCCAAACAGCTTTGAAATCAGCTCGCACAGCTCAGAATCCCCAGATTCAAACCGGATCCCGAGCTCGGGCACCCACACGGGAACAGGGCATTGCCCGAGCAATCCATCAGCCGCCTTGACCCAATCTTTGCGTGTCATGCAGATCGAGTCCGCCCCGCTATTGGCCGCAGTTTCGAGGATATTTTGAGCCGTGCGATCATCGTACACGGCATGATCTCGCAGCGCGATCCGACCGACAAGTTCAGCCTGCGATTGCTCGATCATCGAGAAGAACCCCTCCGGATTCCCGATCGCACAGACCCCGAGCACCCGCGCCCCCGCCGGCAGCTGATTAAGGCATGGGCCCTCCGTCCAGCATTGTTTTCCGTACGCGTCGTGAGCGTTTTTGTATGTTCGCATACCCACCCAATCGTGGGATGAGATACACACCGGAGCACCCGGAATCTGGGTTTCTACCCATTGGGTCAGCTTCGCGAGCTCGGCATCCCCCACCATCTCGCGATGGGTGATCAGCACCGCATCCGCCCGCGCGAGTGAGTCCGAGGTCTCCCGAAGGAACCCCCGTGGCAACAACGCATCGCTGTACAGGGGCGAAGACGCATCGATCAGCACAATATCCAGATCACGATCGATCTGTCGATGCTGGAACCCATCGTCCAGAATCACACAATCCACAGGGGCCCCGGCTTGCATCTTCGAGCGTATCCCCGAGAGCCGATCGCTCTGGGCGACCACCTCGACCCCGGGCAGAGCCGCCCGATGCTCGCGCTCCTCGTCGCCCATCTGACCCGCCTGTGCTTTGTACCCACGCATCGCAATCAATGGCTGCTTGCCCAGCTTCTGCACTTCCCGGGCGACCCAGTGCACCGTCGGGCTCTTGCCCGTGCCGCCGGCCGAAAGATTCCCGATCGAGATCACCGGCACCTCGAGCTTGGTCACACCCACGCCACGATCGAATCGTTTGTTCACCCGCGCGATCCCCAGCCCGTACGCCCAGGACATCGGGCGGGTGATGAAGTTGGGGATGCGTGTCGGAGAAGGCACCGGCTTAGTCATGGCCTTCGTCCCGCTCGCGTGCTTCTTTGATGAGCCGCAGCGACTGGCGGTACTCGACATCGAGCGACTCCTTGGCCTTGCGATGCAGGCGCATCGTGTTGATCGAATCAAGACCGGCGAGCATCAGGATCCCGCCGATCAGCCCGATGACCACCATCCACACGATCACAAAGACCCTCGGCTCGTCCATCGTCGCAAACCCGAAGCCGTAGGCCGAGAGCGGGATGGCGAACATGCTCATCCAGCCCGACGCCGTCCTGATCCGCTTTCGGCTCGCGGGCATCGCACCATCGGGCAGCTCCTTGAGCACCATCAGGTACCCCGCCTGCACCAGCAGCGCCACGCTCGCCATCGGCAGCACCACCCACATCGAAATGATCGGTTCCGAACTCATCTTCCACAATAGTACGGGCGACAGAGCGGGCGTGCAGAAATCCCCGGTGCCAGCCGACGAATCCATCCCCGGAACCTACACTCTGCCCATGATCGATCTCAAAGCCCTCCGCGACCATCCCCAACGCTTCATCGACGGCTCCGCCAAGAAGAATGTCACGGTCGACATCCCCCGACTCATCGAGCTCGACGAGCAACGCCGGGCCCTGCTCACGGAGCAAGAAGCCCTGCGAGCCGCACAAAACAAGCTCTCCAAGGAGACCGGCCCCAAGATCGGCCAGCTGATGGGCAAGCTCAAGGGCGCCAGCGACGATGAAAAACCCGCGATCCAGTCCGAGATTGATGAGATCAAATCGGCTCCTGCGAAGATGAAGGACCAGATCAGCGCCCTCGACAGCCAGATCGCCGAGATCGAGCCCGAGCTGATCGCCATCCACCTCTCGATCCCCCAGCCCGCCGACGACGATGTGCCCGTGGGCACCTCGGCCGACGACAACATCGAGCTTTCGCTGTGGGCCCCTGACAGCTGGGACTGGGACAAGAGCTTCGAAGAAAACAAGGGCTTCAAGCCCCGCACGCACATCGAGCTGTGCGCGATGCACGATCTGGTGGACTACCCACGCGGGGTCAAGATCGCCGGCTCGCGGTCCTACATCCTCAAGGGTGACGGCATGCGCCTGCACCAGGCGATCCTCCAGTTCGCCTTCAACACCATGATCAACGACAACGGATTTACCCCGATGAGCGTGCCCGTGCTGGTCCGCGAAGAAGCCATGGTCGGCACCGGGTTCTTCCCGGGCGGGCGCGATCAGGCGTACCACATCAACGAGACCGCCCGCGGCGGCGGCTACGACATGTTCCTCACCGGCACGGGCGAGGTCGGGCTTATGGGCATCCACCAAGACGAGATCCTCGACGAGTCCAAACTGCCGCTCAAGTATGTGACGGTCTCGACCTGCTTCCGGCGCGAAGCCGGAGCCGCCGGAAAAGACACCGCCGGGCTCTACCGCATCCACCAGTTCGACAAGGTCGAGCAGGTCATTATCGATGTGGCCGACGAGGCCAAATCTCGCCAGCACCACCAGGACATGATGGGCTTTGTCGAGGGGCTGCTCAAAGCGCTCAAGCTGCCCCATCGTTTGCTCCAGTGCTGCACCGGTGATCTGGGCTCGAAGAACGCCGACATGATCGACATCGAATGCTGGATGCCCGGTCGCGGCGACGAGGACAACGACGGCACACCGACCGGCGAGTTCGGCGAGACCCACTCGGCGTCGAGGCTCTATGACTACCAGTGCCGACGCCTAAACATGCGCTACCGCCCGGGCGGCGAGACGGGCAAGGGTCAGACGACCTTCTGCCACTCGCTCAACAACACCGTCGCGGCCTCCCCTCGCATCCTGATCCCGATCCTCGAGATGTACCAGAACAGCGACGGCTCGATCACCATCCCCGAAGCCCTCGTGCCGTACATGAACGGGCAGACCCAAATCGGCTAACGACCGAATCTATATTTGCATATTTATTGCTATTTTTTAGAAGTCACTCGTTGACTTCTTGACTTTGCGCGCCAACAAAACACCCACGAGGTCGCGCAAGGAGTTTGCGCCCCCAGGAGTCCCCCATGATCGAAACCCGATTCAAACTTGATACACACATGGGCTGACCCTCGACGCTGGGCGTCGATCGCCCGTGTCAAACCGCTGAAAAACAGCACTCAAATCCACCCAGCAGCCAGAACAGGCATGATGCCCCAACCGGGATCACGCGGTTCTTGATCGTGTGCACGCGCACCCGCTCAGGGCTTTCCGTGTGTTCACCATTGGTCATCGTTCTGTCTTAACCGCGATCCCGAGCGGATGTGTTATCACATGCGCCCGGATGTTATCTCAGAAACCGGAAATCGCCATGATCAAAGCACCCACCCTCGCGCGTTCGCTCGCGCCCGAAGACATCCAAGCCGGGACCTATGTCATGACCCTGCACCGCCAGTCGCAGGTGCTCATGAGCAGCTGCGATGCGCCCGGGCCGCCTCAGGTGGTTGTCGCGCAGGTCGTGACCCGACCCGTGTACCACGACCTGCCATTCAAGGTGATCGCAGTCTGCCTGCCCTTCGTGGTCGTTCTCAATGAGACCAAGAAGTCGGAGATCCTCGACACCCGTTCGCATCGGTTCGCCAAGGTCCCCAAGGACTTTGCCAAAGCCGCCCTGAGCTCGCATCTGCCCGAGAAGGACAAATCGTCCAAGAAGGGGAAGAAGAAAGGCAAGGGCAAAAAGTCTTCCAAGAATGGAACCAAGAAAGGAAATTGATCCATCAAAACCACCCGCCCGTCGAACAATCCGCCCGACGGGCGGGTATTGTTTGGTATGCCAACCCAAACCACAGACCAGACCACAACCAGCACCACCGCCCTCATCCACACCACGATCAACACGCCGCTGTGCCCGATGCACGCCGCGGCCACCGATCGAGGGATCTGCCTGCTTGAGATGGGCTCACCCGAACGCCACTCGCGTGAGTCTGAAGAACTCGAAACCGCCTTCGGATGCACGATGCAGCCCGGTCATCACCCGCTGCTTGACGAGCTCGAAGCCCAGCTGGGCGCATACTTCACGGGCGATCTCACCAGCTTTACCCTCCCGCTCGATACGCCGGGCACTGACTGGCAGCTCCAGGTCTGGAATGCGCTGCTGACCATTCCTTATGGACAGACCAGCTCGTACGGGCAGCTCGCCGAGCAGTTGGGCAATCCCGGGGGCGCGCGGGCCGTCGGGCTGGCGAACGGGAAGAACCGGGTCTCGATACTGATCCCGTGCCATCGGGTGATCGCCGCCGACGGCACGCTCCACGGCTACGGCGGCGGGGTCGAACGCAAACGCTGGCTGCTTGATCACGAAGAGCTCCACTCCGGACGCGGGCTCTTCAACGAGCAATCAGAACAAGCCTGAACATGACGAACCCAAGAAAAACACCCCGGACGAAGCGGGGTGTTTTTACGGGTCGAATTGTGGTCTGACTTATCGCTTGCGGCGGATCGTGAAGAACGAGCCGAGCCCGATCAACGCATAGGTACCGGGCGTCGGCACGACCCCACGGAACTCGGTGGCGACGAAATCGAGTGAAGCCGTCGGGCTCTGCCCTCCGTTGAAGCTGATCGAAATCTCGTCGATGTTCGAAGCATCGAAGCTCCCGAAGCTCTCGGTGAAATCGGCCATGGCCCAGCTCGCGGTGGTGCCTGCGCCCGCAGGGACGAGCACATCGAGGATGGCTTCGCCGATCGAGGCGCCGAACTCGTCGTAGGTCGAGAGCACGATGCTGACCGTGGAGCCCTGGTCGGCGAGCAAGAAATCGAGCTCGAAGTGGGTCAGGCCCATCGAGCCGGCATCGAGATCGAGCCCGGTGCCCGCGTTGCTGTACGAAATCCACGCGTTCTGCTCGGCCCCGATCCCGGAGTTGAAGAACATCGCGCCGGTATCAGCACCTGAGGCAAACGCGGTATCGAGGGTGAAATTGCCGCCCTGGCCGAACGGATCGCTGGTGATCGAGCTGCCATAATCGCGATCGCCGAGCCCCGCAGAGCCCGGATCCGCATCGAAGGTATCGAAGACAACACCCGCCAGCGAACCGGCTGCACACATCCCGACACACGCACTCATCAGACTGAGCTTGTTGACTGTATTCATCTCTATCTTCCCTCCTGTTCGCGACTTAGGTGACGACAAAGCCATCCCAAATCCCGGAAGAAACTGCACTTGTATTCACCCGATCGACCGCGCACCGTGGGCACGCGATGAGGGCTCAGACCAAATAGACAGCGAGAATGGGCAGGCTGCCACCAAAACCATGAATTTTTCGGACCTTTGGGCAGATTCTTGGACGCTCACTCTGGACTCTGCAATCCCAGAAGCCCCATCGAAATCACGCCCTCGATCTCAACGGGCGTGGCCGTCCCAGTCGCCCGCAGATGAGTGATCAACGCGTGCATCTCTTCGCGGACCGGCGCGACAAAGCGCTTGGTCTCGTCGCTGATCGGGTGTGTGAAGCAGAGCAGCGAGGCATGGAGCGCCTGGCGGGTGATCAAGGCCTTGCCGTCGGCCCGGAGCACGGGCTTGCCCATGTACATGTCGTCGCCCACGATCGGGTGGCCCAGGTGCGAGAGATGCACACGGATCTGATGCGTCCGCCCGGTGAGCAACTCAAGCTCGACGAGGGAGTACTTGCGCGTCGATGAAGCCTTGCGGATCCCGGGCAGCTCGTAGCGCTCGCGGACCCGGCAAATCGTTTGGCTGGGCTTGCCAAGATTATCGTGTCGGACGACGCGTTTCTCGCGTGAGCCCTTGGCGTGCGACAGATGCGGGCCCAGAGGCAGATCGATCAGCTGCTCGTCGCGTTCGACCCAACCATGCACGACCGCGAGGTATCGCTTGTCGACTTCGCGCTCTTGGAACTTCTTGCCCATCTGCCAGTGGGCCTGATCGTTCTTGGCGAAGACGATGCACCCCGATGTGTTGCGATCGAGCCGATGGACGACGCCCGGGCGAGCGAACTCCTCACCGACCGTGGACAGCTCGCCCGAAGCCACCTGCTCGAAGTGGTGCACGAGCGCGTTGAGCATCGTCCCCCGGTTCTCGGCTCGCGCCGGGTGCACGATGATGTCGGGCTGCTTGTTGATCACGACGATGTACTCGTCCTCGTAGAGCACATCGAGGGGGATGTCATCGGGCTCGATGTCGCCGCTGGCGGGTTTGGGGATATCGAGCAGGATAGTGTCGCCAAGCCGCAGCTTGGTCGAGGCTTTGGCCTGCTTCCCATTCACACTCGCGCCGCCCGAGTCGATCAGCGCTTGGAGCTGGCTCCGGCTCATAAAAGTGATCCGCGAGGTCAGGTATCGATCGAGCCGATCCTTGACATCGCGCATCATCTCGAAGGGCACGCGCACCACGAAATCTGTTTCGCCGCGTGCTCGCGCATCGATGTAGGCTTGGCGGACCGCGTCGCCGTCCACCTTGCCCCCGGGGAGAATGAAGGGGCAGTTTGTTTCAGTGGACGATCGGTCTTCCGGGTTGGAACCCGAATCGGTCACGGCGTATCTGATTCTGGAGCCGAGTCAGCCCCCGGGGCAGGCTCTGCGTCAGGGTCCGCGATCGGGTCGCTCTCGACTTCCGGATCCGAGCCGCGCATGAGCTCATTAAACCGCTGGATTTCGCGATCTACAGATGTAGGACCGAGTTCGCCGGGCAGCGGGACGAGGTCCGCGTCGCTGGGCAGCGCGGGCAGGTCCTTGATCGAGTCAAGGTTCGCGATCCGGGCGTTGGCCATGTTGGCGATCGAGGGGAACTGCGCTGAAGCAGCAGCCGAAGCCAGGCTCTCGTACATCGCCTTGGCCCCGTCGAAATCACCCTTGCCCTCATTGATCGAGGCGAGTCGGCTCATCGCCTGCATCGCCAGCAGCTCCTTGCCCGCGACATCGCGTGTCATCGCGAGCACCTCGTTAGCGGTCTTGCCAGCTTCGTCAAGGTAGACCTTCCGTTGGTCCGCGTCGAGCATCACTGGCTGATTGGTGAGCGGGTCGATCTCGCCGCTGGGGTCGATCCCGCTGACCGAGGCGTTGATGTAGATGTCCGTCGTGGCGAGCAGCGCGATGGCCGAGACCGAGCCCACGCCCTTGTACTCCTCGGCCACTGTTTTGAGCGACGATGGCGAGGGGTTCCCGCCCTGTGTCGTCTCGTCGAGCTGGGCAAAGGCGGTGTTGAGCTTCTCTACTTTCTTCCGCTCGAGGAACTGCATCCCGGCCCACGCCAGCGAGGCGCACGCGAGGACGATGAGCACGGGCGAACTCCATTTTTTGAGAAACTCGACAAACTCCTCATTGAGCCGTGAGTCCTCGAGCCCTGCGCCTTCACGAATTTGAGTCTGCCGATCGTCCATGCCGTATCCCTTTGCCTTGCTTGATCGCTCTTGGTCCGGGATCGCCTGATCGCCGATGAGCGGGTGCAATCGTAGCGTCCCCGAGCGTCTAAAGCACCACCAACCCGCCAGAACCGCCCCTCAACGGGGGGCGGTGGTTGTCGCATCAACGCTGAGCCCATCCCAGAACCGCCACGGGCGGGGATCGTCGATGGCCGATTGGGGCACCAGGGTCTCTTTGAGGGTGGACACCAGCGCTTCGATGTTCTGTGATCGAGCAGCCTGCGCCAGCGAGACCCGCACATCGACGCTGCATGCGTGCTCGCCCAGGTCTGCCCGGGTACCGACACGCACAACGGGCACACCCGGTGCGATCGCAGCGATGAGTCGGGGATCGAGCGTGCCCAAATCGCCATCAGCATCGATGCACTGCACGATCAGATCTGCCTGCCCGATGACTCGGGTCGCTAGCTCGATCTCTTCGCCGCCTTCGATCCGCTCGTCGATGCCCGGCGTGTCCATCCAGCGCACCACCAGCCCGCCCAGATCCACCAGCACCCCGACATGGTCCCGCGTCGTACCGGCCATATCCGCGACGAGCGCGACCTGCTCGCCGACGAGCGCGTTGATCAGCGTGGACTTGCCGACATTGGCCCGACCGACCGCCGCGACGATCGGCGGGGTGATGAACCGGTTCAAACTCGCCGCATCGCTTGTCTCAATACATTCGTCTGCATCGGTGATGCATTCGATCCCGGACTTCTTCCATCTCGCAGGTTGGTCGAGCAGCACATCAATCCCCCCCGGGCTCGCGGCTTGCGCGATCGCCAAGAGCATCCACGCCTCGATCTCCGATTCAGCCTCGGGATAAATCGCCCGCGGATCAGGCTCATGACCGATCGGCACACCGAGCTCGGCGAGCCGCTGAGAGATCGCCCGCACGATCGCCACGCCCCCATGGGGCATCAACACAATCGAATCGGCATCCCACCGAACGATCACCCCTTCATCTATCTCGAAGAGCTTGGCGAGACGCACCGAGCCGATCTCGGGGCTCACGAGCCCGATGGCTGCAGGGTCCGGGTGCACCACGCGGATCATCGCGATCGCACCGGGGCTGTGGGTCGGGGTCTCGATGGAATGGAAGCTGTTCACTTAGTCCGAGCTCGTCTGATCATCGTCATCGAACTCGTCGTCACCACTGAGGAAGGCCTTGCACGCGATCCGGATGCCCTGGAGCTGGAGATCGGGGATGATGGTCTCGATGAGTTCGTCGTCTTCGAGCACGCCGATGTCGCCGCCGGTGGCGATGATTTGTGGATATCCTTCATAAAACTGCGCGTAGCGCTCGGCGAGGTACCGGATGCCCCCGCTCACGCTGGCGGGGACTCCCAGGATCATCGCGTCGTCAGTCTGCTTGCTGGGTTCAGAAGACTTGGGATCGAGCTTGCGGTACTTGATCTCGGGGAGGTGGGCGGTGCTCTCATGCAGGGAGCGAAGCATGGTCCGTACGCCCGGCATGATCGCCCCGCCGTGGAAGGTGCCCTCGCCGTCGATGAAGTCCACGGTGATCGCGGTGCCCATATCGACGACCACGCAGGCTTGCTTGACAATGTCGAACGCGCCCAGTGCGCACAGCAGGCGGTCCTGACCGACCGTGGCCTCGCCCGATTCGGTCAGCGTGTGGCGGATTGGCAGATCGAGATCGCGCCCGATCCGGTAGCACGACCACCGGAAACGCTCGCGGAGTGTCTCTTCGATCGTATCGGCGGCTGCCTGATCCACGGTTGACATCAATATCACCGGCTCGTCGCTAATGAACTCGAACTCTTCGAACAGCGACGATGCGTAGGAGGCAATGGCCTCAGCGTCATCGCTGGCGATGGACTGGGCCTTGACGCATTCTCGCCCCTGGAGCACCCCTACTCGCGTGCGGGTATTGCCCACGGCGATCGCCAGAAGGGTGGTCTGCGAGGAGGATTCGTCGGCGGAGTTGGTCTGGGTCGGATCAAGCATACTGAATCATATCCCCGAGGCGCCCGGATCTAGCTGGTTCTCGAGAGAATTGGTGCCCGCGAACGCACAGAGATTGCTATCCTTTTCTGTACACCCCCCGAGCATCTCAAGCCGACGCGAGACCCACCACATGCCCACCTGCCAGATCGACGAGACCATCGAACGCAAAGCCGTCAAGGGGTTCAAGTTCCCCCTCGGGGTCTACCCCGTTGAGCCGATGACCCCGTTGGCGGGGTACTCATCGGAGTTCGAGCCGGCCGACAACGAAGAAGAGATGGGCGACTGGGAGGCCTGGCCCGATCAGTATGTCTTCGACATCGTGGTGCCCATCGACCGGATCGAAGCCCTCTGGCACCAGGCGTTCGCGATGATGCCCGGGCGGGTCTACCCGATCATCGACTACATCGGGCACGATGCATACCGCGAGATCGATCCGTTTATGTCCTACGAGCCGATCGGCAAGGAAAAGGTCATCGACGCGATCCGCACCTACCGCCCGTTCTTCTTCGAGGACGGCATGGTCGGGTTCGGGGCCGTCACGGAGGACCCCTTCTTCTATGTCTTCGTCGATGAGCACAAGATCATGACCATCCGGGTCGAGACCAAGTTCAAGGAGCAGATCGAGCAGCTGCTCGCGGCCTTCGATCTCGAGTCCTGCGACGAGCCCGCGGGGGCCGACTCGGCCTCGCACGAGCACCGCGCGATCCTGGTCACCTCCCCCGATCGCCCCGATCTGCTCACCGGCGACGAGATCCTCGAGCGGATGCGCGACTACTGGCGCTTGATTCTCAATGTCGATCCGGACTCGAATGTGGATGACGACGGGAATGATCTGGGAATTACACCCTGGCGTTGCCTGGTGCGGTACGCATCCGACCAAACCCCTGACGACAAGTACGCCGAGGTGTACCTGACGACCGACTCACTGCGCCAAGCCGAGGAGATCGCCCAGCAGGGGATCATGAGCACGATCGATGGGCAGGGCGACTGGCTCGATGTCGTGATCATCACCGCCGACCGGTTGAGCACTGATGGGATCAAGGACGCGATGAAGAAGAACCCGAAGGCTAAACCATTCTCTAAGAAGATGTTAACCGAGCACGCCCTGCTAGGAATCCATCTCATCGAGCACGCCGAGCCCTCCGACGAACCCTGAACCGCTCAGCACCCAGCCCTTCGGATCGGATCGCCGATCAGAAATTTGATCGAGTGCGCACAACATCAATGAACAGGTGGAACCGCATCGCGAGGGAATCGTACAGTGCTTCACGAGGCATCGACGGTGCGGCCCCGCTTCTGCATCCTTCGATGAATCGACACTCGTCCACGCTTGTTCTGGTCGCTGGCACGCACCGCGACGCACACAGGCAAAATCGAATTCAGCACATTTTCGATACAAAAAGGATAAACTCATTGCGGCAGGGATTGCGATTCTGGTGAAACCACGATATGGTCGTCTCCCTGTACGCGTCGCTCAAGCGACGAAGACAGCATGCCTTGGTCTATCTTTCTGATCAACCATCGCATTTTTTACTCTCTCAGCGGAGTCCGTGCAAACGGTGCATGGACGCGTTGACTGCTCGCCCGGGAACCTGAAGATCGTCTTTGATCCTCTTGCTTCTTATACACGATCCATACATGGAGTGATCCGGATGTCACCCACCACTTATCGTTCAGTTCGTTCACTGCTTCTTGCCTCCATCGCATTCGCTGGCGTTGGCGCTTCGACCGCATACGCTCACAGCTCGAACGCACCGGCACCAGCCGTCGCCGCCGACGCGGACCATGTGCTCGCCCAAGCCGACACGCTGATCAACGACAAACAGCTGATCCGCGCACGGGCCATGCTCCTGGCCCTCCAGGACTCCCCGCAGAGCGCCACGCTCAGCGACGAGCAGGGACAGCGCCTCTGGACCATGCTCGCCAACATCGAGCGTTCGATTCAGAAAACCAACCGGCTCGACATCATGCTCCAGAAGGCGGACCTCGCCTTCACCAACGACAACCTCGTTGAAGCCGCACGCCAGGCCAACGCCGTCATCAGCTCGGCCAAGTCCGACAGCGACCAGGTCGAGCTTGCCAACAAGATCCTCGAGCGGGTCAGCGATCGCCAGGGCGAAGCGAGCCCCCGGGTCGGCAGCGTGATCAACGCCGCGACGACCGCGTTTGATACCGGCGACTACGCCCAGGCCAAGACCCTGATCACCCGGATCGGTCAGCTCGGGCTCGAACTCAACACCGCCCAGACACGCACACTCAACAACTACCGCGATCGGCTCGCCAAGCTCGAGAAGACCCGCGGGGCATCCTTCGGGTCCTACCGACCTGCCATGGGCATGCTCGCCCCGGAATCCGGGATGAGCACCGATTGGCTGATGAATCATGCCGAGCAAACCCATGCCCAGCAAGACAGCTCACGCACCGGCACCTACCTTGGCCAGCCCGAAGATGAGCCGCAGGCGATCGAGATCGAGCTGGTCCAGCCAGCCGCAGCCGAGCCGGCAGCCGATGAACCAGAGATCGACCTGCTCGACGCCGCACGCAGGTTTGAAGCACAGAGCCTGCTCGGGCAGGCGAACATCGCTTTCGAAGAACGCCGATTCAATAAGGCCCTTGAGCTCTACTCGAGCGTGGTCTCCAACTTCTCGACCTATGTCTCCTCAGAGGAACTCGCGCTGGCCAACGATCGTCGGAGCCAGGCACAGGTCCAGCTTGGTTCGCAGGGTGGCCCAGATAACGACATCTTGGTCGACACAGCCGAGGCCAACAACCTCGTCGCCCAGCAGGCCGACGCGGCGTTCAACAACTACCTCGCCCAGGCGAACCAGGCACTGCTCGAAGGCGACACCAGCTCGGCCCGCAACCTCGCGGCCCAAGCGGATCTCACCATCAACCGTGCCCGCGGCTCGATGTCCGAGTCCGCCTATGAAGCATACCTCGAGAGCATCGCGGGGCTGATCACCCAGATCAACACCAGCGAGAACCAGCTCCGCATCAGCGAAGCCGAAGCCGAGAAGCAGCGCCTCGCCAGAGAGACCGCCGAGCTGGCCGCAGAGCGTGCACGCGAACGCGACGCCAAGATCCTCGACAACCTGATGCGTGTCAACGCACTCCAGCAGGAACTCAAGTACGAAGAAGCCCTCGAGGTCATCGACTCGATCTTGTTCCTTGATCCCAACAACCCAAGCGGGATGATCCTCAAGGACATCATCGAAGAAACAATCATCTACCGCGAGAACTACCTGCTCCAGGGCGATAAGTCCCGCAGCTACGCGACCCAGTCGCTCGACGGCCAGCGGAGCATGATCGCCCCCGAGGGCGTGATCGAGTATCCAAACGATTGGCCCGCCATCTCGTTTAGACGCAACGAGATCCTTCAGTTCGCTGACTCACAGGTCAACCGCTCGGTGCTCACCGCCATGCGTGACACCCGCATGCCGATCGATTTCAACGACAACCCGTTCGAGGAAGTCATCGGGTTTATCGGCGCGACCACCAACATCGATATCGATATGGACTGGGAATCGCTGGCCGACATCGGCGTCGATCCTGACACCCCGGTGACACTCAAGCTCCGCAATGTCCAGATCTCCGTGCTGCTCGATCGCGTGCTCGCCAAGGTCTCGGACCCGACCGCGCCGGCTGACTGGGCGGTCCAGGACGGGATCCTGACCATCGCCTCCGACGAGGTGCTGCGTCGCGAGACCACCCTCGAGACCTACGACATCCGCGACCTGCTCTTCGAGGTCCCCGACTTCGACAACGCTCCCGAGTTTGACCTCCAGCAGGCGCTGCAGACACAGGGCGGCAGCCCGTTCTCCGGCGGCGCCGATGACTTCGAGGAAACTCCACGCGATGAACGCGTCGCCGCGATCGTCGAGCTCCTCGAAAGCAATGTTGACCCGGACAACTGGATCACCGTCGGCGGCGAGAACTCGCTCACCGAACTCAACGGTCACTTCATCGTCCGCACCACCCCCAAGAACCACCGGGCGATCATCGGGCTGCTCAACAAGCTCAGAGAGCAGCGGGCGGTCCAGATCAATGTCGAGACCCGCTTCCTCTCGGTGAACCAGAACTTCTTCGAGCAGATCGGCTTCGACCTCGATGTCTACTTCAACACCAACACCGCCTACAACATCGCCAAGACCGCGGACCCAACCGTCCAGCTCTCGGACTTCTTCGATGACGAGGGCAACCTGATCGACGGCGGCATCGCCTTCCCGGTCGGCCCCACCGCCCCCAATGACAGCTTCTCCCCGATCCGCGCAGCCCAGGACTCCTTCGGGCTCACCAACGCGTTGGCATCGACGAGTGGATTCGCTTCGACCATCCTGAACCTCAACCCCGCGTTGGGCGTCACCGGGCGATTCCTCGACGATATCCAGGTGGACTTCCTCGTCGAAGCCACACAGGCGGACCAGCGCTCGGTGAACCTCACCGCGCCAAGGCTCACCTTCACCAACGGGCAGCGAGCATTCATCGCGGTCGTCACCCAGACCACCTTCGTCTCCGACCTAACCCCCGTGGTCGGCTCGGGTGCCGGTGCGTTCGACCCGACCATCACCCCGATCTCATCGGGTGTGGTCATCGACCTGCGTGGCGTCGCCTCGGCGGACCGTCGCTATGTGACCCTCACCGTGCAGACCACCCAATCGACCATCGACTTTGACTCCGACCGTGACATCACCGTCAACGGCGGTGCGGGCGGCGGCACGGGCGGCGGCGTCGGCGGCGCGGGTGTTCCCTTCGAAGGCACCATCCAGGTCCCCATCGTTTCGGCGGCTCAGATCAACACCACCGTCACCATCCCCGACCAGGGCACCGTCCTGCTCGGTGGTCAGCGTGTGATCGATGAGATCGAGGTCGAGACCGGCGTGCCCGTGCTCTCCAAGATCCCCATCCTGAGCCGATTCTTCTCCAACCGGATCGACTCGAAGGAAGAAAAGACCCTCCTCGTCCTGCTCAAGCCAACCATTTTGATCCAGAGCGAAGAAGAAGAAATCAACTTCCCGGGCCTGCTCGATCAGATCGGACGCTAAGGCTCAACGCTTGATATCAACCCAAAGGGACACACGCGAGCGTGTGTCCCTTTTTATACATACATTCCGCATTCCTTTCTTTTCGCCAAACACCCCGCTGGTGAGCGTGCCCATGATGGAATCATGCTCTATAGTATGTGCTGCGAATCAACCCCCATCTTCTGCAAAGGACACGCACAGATGACCGACTCACGACTCAGAATCTCGGAAACCGACGGGACCACACTGGTCGAGTTCGTTGACCGCAACATCCTTGACGAGGCCAATATCCAGGCGATCAACGAGGAGATCACCGCGGTCATCGAGCGGACCGACACCCCCAAGCTGCTCATCAGCTTCTCCAATGTCGATCACCTCTCGTCGGCCGCCCTTGGCGCCCTGATCACCATCAACAACAAGATCCGCGAGAAAACCGGCCAGCTCCACCTCGCCAATATTGATCCGCAGATCTACGAGGTCTTCGTGATCACGCGCCTCAACAAGCTCTTCAACATCCACGACACCACCGAAGAAGCCCAGGCCGCGATCGCCGGCTGACCCACCATCGCAGAGCAGGGCGACCCAAGGCCGGGTAACCCAAGGCCAGCGACCCGACCCGACCGCTTTGCGTACTCTATTTTTCATCACCAACTCTTCAGGCGGAGCCTTCACTTCTATGAGTGATCGAGGAACACAAATCGATGGAGCCACCACGGTGGATCTCGCGTACGATCGCGCCAAGATCAGTACGCTCATCGATCAGATCCTCGAGAACGCCCAGACCCTCGGCTACGGCTCAAGCGCCATCTTCGCCATCCGCCTAGCCATCGAAGAAGCCATCACCAACGCCTACGAGCACGGGCACGAGGGGCTCGATCCCTCCACCACCGTCCGCATCGAATACCGCGTCGACGCCAGCGATATCCAGGTCGCGGTGCAGGATCAGGGCCCGGGCTTTGTCCCCGCGGATCTGCCCGATCCGACGCTGCTCGAGAACCTCTCCAAGCCATCGGGCCGCGGCGTGATGCTAATGCGGGCCTATATGACTGAGGTCAGCTTCAACGACTCGGGCAACCGCGTCAAGCTGCGGTACATCAAGCCCAAATAATCGGCGTCCCATCGCCCACGATCACGCGCTGATTTAAGCGGACAAGCCCCGATCATCCTTGCTTCAAATATCGAGACAGCCTATCATATATTTGGAATGATTCTAAATATCAGGACCCCAATGTCCGGATATCGCCCCCAAACAGCACCCCGATGGCCATCCATTGGTCATCATGTATGCGAGGTCTGACGATGAGCGTCAAAGCGCCCCAACTCCCGATCTACCTGGACCATGCCGCCACCACCCCGTGCGATCCGCGCGTGGTCGAGGCCATGCTCCCGTACTTCACCGAAATGTTCGGCAACCCCGGCTCACGCAACCATTCGTTTGGATGGGATGCCGAGAACGCCATCACCACCGCGCGCCAGCAGGTTGCCGACCTGATCGGCGCGGACCCCAAGGAGATCATCTTCACCTCGGGCTCGACGGAATCCAACAACCTGGCCATCAAGGGCGGGGCGAACATGTACGCCAAGAAGCCCGCCGGGCAGACCGGGCGCGGGCACATCATCTCGGTGATCCACGAGCACAAAGCCGTGCTCGATCCGTGCAAGCGCCTCGAAAAAGAAGGCTTCGATGTCACCCTCATCGATCCTAAGTCCGACGGCACTGTCACCCGCGAGATGATCGAAGCCGTCCTCCGCGACGACACCATCCTCGTCACCGTGATGTGGGCCAACAACGAGATCGGCTCCTTCAACGAGATCCCGCAGATCGGCGAGCTCTGCCATGAGAAGGGGATCATCTTCCACACCGACGCGACGCAATGGGTGGGCAAGATGCCGACCAATGTGAAGACCGACAATGTGGACATGCTCTCGCTCTCGGCTCACAAGATCTACGGGCCCAAGGGCGCGGGCGCGCTCTATGTCCGTCGTCGTCGCCCTCGTGTACGCCTTACCGCCCTGCAAGAAGGCGGCGGCCAGGAACGCGGGTTCCGCGCGGGCACGCTCAATGTCACCGGCATCGTCGGGCTCGGCAAGGCCTGCGAGCTGTGCGCACAGGACATGGACTCCGAGCGCGAACGCCTGCTCGCCCTGCGGACCAAGCTCGAGAACGCGGTCACGAGCGCACTCGATGTCGTCCAGATCAACGGCCACCCCCAGAAGCGCCTTGCCCACTTGACCAACATCTCCTTCGGGTTCGTCGAGGGCGAGAGCCTGATGATGGCCCTCAAAGAGATCGCCATGAGCTCGGGCTCGGCCTGCACCAGCGCCTCGCTCGAACCGAGCTATGTGCTCAAAGCTTTGGGCGTCGGCGACGATCTCGCACACTCCTCGCTGCGTATCAGTATGGGGCGTTGGACGACCGAGCAGGAGATCGACTACGCCGCCGAGAAGATCATCGAAGCCGTGCAGAAGCTCCGCGACCTGTCCCCGCTGTTCGACATGCACAACGAAGGCATCGACATCACCAAAATCGAATGGGCTGCTCACTAAGAGCCCCTGAAAGGATACAGATATGGCCTACTCAGAAAAAGTCATCGAGCACTACGAGAAACCACGCAATGTGGGCACCTTCGGGACCCAGAAAGAAATCCACGAACGCGCTGACATCGGCGTCGGGCTCGTGGGCGCGCCCGAGTGTGGCGATGTGATGCAGCTGCAGATCAAGGTCGATGACTCGACCGGGCTCATCGAAGACGCCAAGTTCAAGTGCTTCGGGTGCGGCTCGGCGATCGCCAGCTCCTCACTGGCGACCGAATGGCTCAAGGGCAAGTCCCTCGACGAAGGGCTCGAGATCAAGAACACCGAGATCGTCGAAGAGCTCTCACTGCCACCGGTCAAGATCCACTGCTCGGTGCTCGCCGAGGACGCGATCAAGTCCGCCATCGCCGACTACAAGCAAAAGAACGGCTGATAGCCACCGATAACGAAGCGAATAGAACCGGCATGGGTGCTGTTTGTACCAATGACCGGCAATGTAAGAGCCCAGTATGAATCGAGGGCTTAGAATCGAAACCTGCGGATGCCAAGAGCCTGTTCGCAATGGACACTCAGTGCACAGAATCAGGATACTGATCGATCGGAGACAACCATGAGCGCAGAAGCCACCCAAGAACAAACCGTGATCCTGACCGAGCTGGCCGCCAAAGAGGTCCGGACCATCATCGCGGCCCAGGAACTCGACACCGACAAGGTCCGCCTGCGGATCGGCGTCAAGGGCGGCGGGTGCTCGGGCTTTAGCTACCTGCTCGACCTGACCGAATCCCAGAAGGACTCGGACGAAGTCTTCGAGCAGCATGGGATCAAGATGATCATCGATCCCAAGAGCCTGCTCTACCTGTCCGGCGTCGTCGTCGACTTCAAGGACGAGATCATGGGGCGTGGGTTCGTCTTCAGCAACCCCAACGCATCGAGCAGCTGCGGGTGTGGATCGAGCTTCTCCGTTTGATCCCTGCGATCGCGGCCGGTCCATTCATGACGACTGGCCGATGACAGGCTGACGACAAGCCAATGACAGGCCGATTTCGCCCGATATGACAGGCGAACACAGCAACAACCACAACACCCCGTGAAAACCGGGGTGTTTTTCGTTTTCTGGGTTGCACAAAGCATGAATATACAGTTGAATAGAGTTCGCACGGGCATGCACGACACGCGGCCCACCATCCCCAATCGGGGGACAAACACACCCACGGAAGGGAAAGACCGACCATGACCGAAGCCCCGATCCCGTTGGACACCACGCAAGGTTATTGCCCCCCCACGGCCGTGCAGTTCAGTGTGTTCTTGTCCAACAAGGTCGGCAAAATGCTCGACCTCACCGAGCACTTCGACGAGGCCCCGGTCGCGCTGTGCGCAATCTCGGTGCACGAGGCTTCGGACCACGCCGTGGTCAGGCTGATCACCAACCATGCCGGCGAGGCCCGCAAGATCCTCCGCGAGCATCATTTCCCATTCTCCGAGCACGAGGTCCTGCTCGTCGAGCTCACCGACGGGCTCTCGATCTCCAAGCTGTGCCTGTATCTGCTGGGCGCCGAGATCAACATCGCCTTCGCGTATCCGCTCATCCATAACTCATCTGAGGACCCAGCGATCGCGATCGCGGTCGATGATCCGACCCTCGCGGGACAGATCCTGCGCCGAAAAGGGTTCAAAATGTTGGGCGAATGCGACCTCCCAGCCCGTTATTAGGGTGATTTGAGCACTTTCGACCGATATTTCTTCTGAATTCAGACAACCGCCCCCCCTGCCTGGCGGTAAGGTATCAGTAGACGGATTTTGATATTCAACCCCAGGAGTACGCCCTATGAAACGGATTTTCGCAGCATCAACCATCGCACTAACCATCGTCGCCGGCTCTTCGGCCTTCGGCGTCGAGCCGGATCACAAAGCGACCAAGCAAGCCCAAAAGGCCCAGCCAAAGCTAACCGACTTTGTCAAGGCTCCCCCAGCCCCCGCGCTTACGATCGGATCCAAAGCACCAAAGCTCCAGATCGCCAAGTTTGTCAAGGGTGACTCGGTCAACGGGTTCGAGAGCGGCCAGGTCTATGTCGTTGAGTTCTGGGCCACATGGTGCGGCCCGTGTATCCGCGCATTCCCCCACCTCTCAGAGCTCCAAGCCGATCACGGCGAGAAGGTCAAGTTCATCGGCGTCAACATCTGGGAAGGTGTCGATGACATGGGCGAGCGCCTCGACAAGGTCGAGAAATTCGTCGCGAAGCAGGGCGACAACATGAGCTACACCGTCGCTGTCGAGGACGGCAGCGCGATGGCCGACAACTGGATGCGCCCCGCGGGCCAGAACGGCATCCCGGCAGCATTCATCGTTGACGGCACCGGCCATGTCGCATGGATCGGGCACCCCGCCACCATCGACGAGCCACTCGCCGAGGTCATCAGCGGCGACTTCGATTCTAAGGCCGCCGCCAAGGCCGCTCAAGAAGAAGGCATCCTCAAAGCCGCCTTTGAAAAGTTTGCAAGCTCAGTCCAGTCGGGCAAGAACCTTGGCGACGCCCGCCAAATCGCCGACATCCTCATTGATCAGCACCTGGGCGAACAACCAAGCGGGCTCAACGCCATCGCGTGGATGATCCTCACCGCTGAATCCAAGAATATCGGCGAAGCCGACTACAAGATTGCCCACAAAGCCATCGCCATCGCGTGCGAGAAGACCCAGTGGAAGGACTGGTCACTCCTCGACACCTACGCACTCGCCGCCTTCAAGATGGGCCAGACCGAACAGGCCATCAAATGGCAGAAAAAGGCCCTCGCCTTGGCTCCAAAGTCCAACAAGGATGCGATCGCCGAGCTCAACGGGCGCCTCGCTGAGTACCAAGAGTAGTCTGACCCTTCAGGCTTCAATGTTCTAACGAAAAAACACCCCGCCATGAGCGGGGTGTTTTTTATAGTACACCCTCAATCATCAACTCAGTGCTGATCGGCTCAGTTGAGCCCCTGATCCCCGAGCCAGTGCTCGGCGTCGATCGCGGCCTGGCAACCCATGCCCGCGGCTGTCACCGCCTGGCGGTAGTCCGCGTCGGCGACATCGCCCGCGGCGAACACGCCAGAGATATTCGTGTGGCTCTTGCGGGTCTTAAGATCGATGTAGCCCGCGTCATCGAACTCAAGCCCGGTCTCGCGCAGGAACTTGGTCGCCGGGGTGTGCCCGATGGCGACGAACATGCCCTTGACGGGCATCTCGGATTCCTCACCCGTGACGGTGTCCTTGAGCTTGATCGCGTGGAGCTTCTCATAGCCATGCTCATCGGGGGTGCTGAGGCACTCGAGCACGACCTTGTTCCAGATGACCTCGGCGTTGTCATTGGCCAAGTAGCGTTCCTGCATCACCTTTGAGCCGCGGAGCTCATCGCGCCGGTGGATGATGAATACCTTGGAGGCAAACTTAGTCAGGTAGGTCGCTTCTTCGAGCGCGGTATCGCCGCCGCCGATGACGGCCACGGGCTGGTCGCGGAACGCGGGCAATGCACCATCGCACACCGCACACGCCGAGACGCCGCCGCCGGCCATCGCGAGTTTCATCTCGCTCTCGAGCCCGAGCCAGTTGGCCGTCGCGCCTGTCGAGATAATCACGCTGTGCGCACGCACCGTGTTGCCCTCGGAGGTATGGAGCACATGGGGCGAGCCATCGCTGGAGAAATCACACTTGACGATGTCCTCCCCGACGATCTTGGTGCCGAATCGGCGGGCCTGCTGCTCGAACTTCATCATCATCTCTGGGCCCGCGACGCCGTCGGGGAATCCGGGGTAGTTCTCGACCTCGGTGGTGAGCATCAGCTGCCCGCCCGGGAGGATCGGGCCCGGGTCCTGCTTGGCGACCCCGACATAGACCACGGGCTCTAGGTTTGCCCGCGACGCATAGATCGCGGCGGTCCAGCCCGAAGGCCCAGACCCGATGATGACCACCTTGTGGATGGTGTCGGATGTATCTGCGGTGTTGGTCGTGTCGGTCAAATCAAAGCTCCTGAATCAGTGTCCCATGCCAGTATCCCTTGGCCTGCGTTCCGCGAGAGGCGGGGCTGGTGGGGTGCAAACCGGGGCGGCTGTCGGAATATTCCAATGCCCCGGACAAGTCTCAAAGACACCATCTTAGCACGATCGGGATCGCATGGGCGGGTTCAAAAAAACTGACGGCTCACACGCGTGAGCCGTCAGAAGAGAGATAGAGCTTGTTTGATCGGCCTTAGCCGGCCTTGTGCTTGGCGGGCTTGGCGTCATCGCTGTGCGCAAGGCTCGGGGTATTAGTTGCACCGCGATCGACTTCCTCGAACACGGGCTCTTCACGCCGGAAGAACTTGCTGGGTTTGGCGTCGTTGAGACGCTCGTTGAGCCGATCGAGGGATTCTTCGATGATCTGACGCACACGCTCGCGGGAGATCCCGACCTCGGCCGCGATCTCTTTGAGGGTCAACGGCTCGGAGCCATCGAGCCCGAAACGCAGACGCAGGATATCGGCTTCGCGATCATCGATTGTTTCCATCAGACGACGGAGGATCCCGAGCTCTTCGCAACGCAGCGATTGATCGTCAGGAGCCGCACCGCGGTAGTCTTCGATCAGCCCACCCAAGCCCACGGCTTCGCCGTTGAGATCACGGGGTGCCTGGTTTGGAGCGTTGAACGCACGCACGGCGCGCTTGATGATCTGGATCTTCTTGACCGGCAGGTCCATCGCTTCGGAGAGCTGTTCCATCGTCGGCTCGTGCCCGAGCTGGGCGGAGAGCAGGCGTGAGTGGAGCTTCCACTTGGCGATCAGCTCGATCATGTATGCGGGGATGTGGATGGGCTGGTTGGCGTTCATCAGGGCACGCTTGATGCCCTGCTTGATCCACCAGCTGCCGTAGGTGCTGAATCGTGCACCCTGCGCTGGATCGAATCCTTCGACCGCACGCAGCAGACCGATGTTGCCCTCCTCGATCAGATCGGTAATCGGGAGCCCACGGTTGGTGTACTTCTTAGCGATCGAAACGACGAGACGCAGGTTGCTATTGACCATGCGATCACGCGAAACCGGGCACTGATCGTTGATGATCTTCCATCCCAGCTCACGCTCCTCTTCAGCCGTGAGCAGTTGGTAACGGTTGATCTCTTTGAGGTAAGTCTGCAGTGCAGTCTTGACCCCAGAGGAGCGCGTTGACCCAGTTCCCGAAGAACGGGAGCCAGCAGATCCAGATACGGACGAACCAATAGTTGTACTCAATTTCCTACCCTACCCTTTCCGCAGCGAGCGCTGCCGGAAAAAAAACAGATTGCGGGGGGGACAAAGATCCCTCCCCTATCTCCGTTCGTCAGTCTACGCGAAATGTTCCATCGGCGGAACCAGAAAATCCCTGAAGTATGGGGAATTTCTTCACAAACTTGTGTGCATTGACCTGCCCGATTGCACCGATTAGAGAGATAAACCGACATTTTTGTCGTTATGATCGGTCTATAGAAATTTTATTGGCATCATCCGAAAACCGATGCATAATACACAATTCCGCGCCCCGATTTGAGAGATTTCATGGAACGAGACCTGTCCCCACTCTTCGAAGAATGGCCCTTTGAACCGGGTCAAATTACCGTCCGGGTGATCGAAGGGATCGACGGCGCCCCCCGGATCCAGGTGCGTCTGGATCTGGGATTGCTCCAGATGCAGGCCCACGCCCGCCCCGACGGCAAACGCCCCCATGGCTTCGATTCGCTGCTCGATTACCACGAATCCAAGATCGACCAGGACCAGATCGAAGCCGATGATGCCGCAGAACTGAACGAGGATTCGGATGCTCACGGCGAGGACAATGACGAAGAGCAGTTTCTTGAGCCAACGGACTTCGATGCCCAGCAGGCCCAAGAAGAGGCCCGCCATGAGCGCCACGAGCGCAAAGAATCCAGCGGCTCCCGGTTCCTCACCCCCGACGATTGCCGGGCACTCCGCGAAGAGGCCCAGCAGTACTACCACCGCTACATCGCCATGCTGGTGCTCGAAGACTACGAGGCAGTCGTACGCGATACCTCGCGCAACCTACGGGTGCTCGATCTCTTCGCGAACCACGCCCAGCTCACCGACGATCGCTACGCGATGGAATCGCACCGCCCGTACATCCTGATGATGCGTGCACGATCCTTGGCAAGCCAAGCGCTCAAGACCGAAGAGAATAAAGCCGCGATCCTCGCCATCGACGAGGGGGTCAATGCGCTCAAGCTCTACTACGAGTCGATCGACCAGGCGGACCTGTTCGAAGAATCGGGCGAGGTCGCGATGCTCAACGATATGCGCGACTCGCTGATCCCCAAGCTGCCGGTGAGCCAGAAGGCCGAGCTTCGACAGCGCCTTGACGCCGCGATCGTCTCGGAGAACTTCGAGCTCGCGGCGATCCTTCGCGACGAGATCCGCATGCTCGGCGGCTAAACCGATCGGGTATTTTCAAAATCCGTCGGCTACTCGCTGGCGAGCTCACGCTGGGCCGCCCGCGCTCGTTTGACGAGCACGCTCAGCAGCGTCACATCCGCCGGCGTCACCCCTTCGAGGCGCGACGCCTGCCCGAAGGTCGTCGGGCGGAACTTGCTGAGCGCCTGGCGCGCTTCGGTCCGCATCGAATCGAGCTGAGTGTAATCGATCCAGTCCGGCAAAGGACGATGCTCGATCTCGGAGGCCCGTTTGATCTGCCCCTTCTGTCGTTCGATGTACGGCTCGTATCGTTTGTCCGAGTGCAGCGTCCGCCAGATGCCCGCCGGTTGTTCGCCCAGTGCAGGCTCGATAGCCGCGATCAGATTGTCCACCGTGTAGTCCGGGTCGAGCAATCGCTGGGCGATGGTTTTGTCGCCATCGCGGGTCTGATCGAGCAGCGACCGCCCGTGTTCGAGTACCGTTTGACGCTGTGTATAGAGGGCCCAACGCTGCTGGCCCAGATCATGATCGAGCAGCCCAAGCCGATGGGCGATGGGCGTCAACCGGTCCGGGGCATTGTCGGCCCGCAGGATCAACCGATGCTCCGCCCTGCTCGTGAACATGCGATACGGCTCGCGCGGTGTCTTGGTGACCAAGTCATCCATCAGCACCCCGATGTACGCCTCGTCGCGTCCGAAGGAGAAGCCTTCATACGCATCGCCCTCGTCGGCGAGCATCGCCGCGTTGAGCCCGGCGATCAAGCCCTGAGCCGCGGCTTCTTCATACCCGCTGGTGCCGTTGATCTGCCCCGCGAAGAACAAGCCGCGCACGGCGCGGGTCTGCCCGGTGGTGTAGATCTGGTGTGGGCGGACCATGTCATATTCCACGGCGTACCCATACTGCACGATCTTGGCATTCGCGCACCCGGGCATCCGTTTGATGATCTCGTCTTGCACATCGCTGGGCAGGCTCGTGGCGATGCCGTTGCAGTAGACCCAGTCCGAGCTGTGTGACTCGGGCTCCAAGAACACACCGTGGGCGTCGCGTTCGTGGAACCGAACAACCTTGTCCTCGATGCTCGGGCAGTAGCGCGGGCCTTGGGATTCAATCTGCCCGGTGAACATCGGCGCGCGATCGAGATTCTGGCGGATGATGTCGTGGGCCTCGATATTCGTGCTTGACTGTCGGCAGGTCACCTGCTCGATCAGCGGGAACCGGTCACAGTTGGTCGTTCCGAGTTGCCAGCCGGTGGGTGTGAGCTCAGAGAAGGGCACGGGTTCGTCGTCGCCGACCTCGACCGGGAGCGCATCCCATTCGATGGAATCGATCGCGAGCCTCGGCGGCGTGCCAGTCTTGAGCCGCCCGAGCTCGAAGCCGAGGGCGTTGAGCGAGCGGGAGATCCCGGTCGCCGCTTTCTCGCCGTGACGACCGCCTTCGGTCTGCTGATCGCCCATATGCATCAACGCGGACATAAAAGTGCCCGTCGTGACGACCACAGTGGGCGATTCGAGGACCCGCTCTTGCCCATCCTGAACAATCCGCACGCCTGTGACCGCTTGTGTGGCGGTTGCTTGGTTGTCCGCTGGCTGGGTCTCGATGGACTCGACCGTGCCCTCGATCACCTCGATCTCGGGGCGATCGCTGATCATCGCCTGGGCGACTTGGGCGTATGCAATATTATCTGATTGGCAGCGCGGCCCGTGCACGGCCGAGCCCTTGGAGGTGTTGAGCACCTTGAACTGGATCCCGGTGGCATCGGCCAGCAGCCCCATGACGCCGCCCATCGCGTCGATCTCGCGGACGAGCTGCCCTTTGGCAAGCCCCCCAATTGCAGGATTACAGCTCATCACGCCGATTTTAGAGGCATCAATCGACACCAACGCCACCGAGCCCTGCTGGGTGCCGGGTTTGGTTCCTGGTTTGCCGAGCCGATTCGCGGCCGCCCATGCGGCTTCCACCCCGGCGTGCCCACCACCGACCACAATGACATCAAAGCGTGTATTCACCGGGGATCATAGCCTTTACGCTCTGGAGACTATGCCCAAAACTCGTGCAAAAAACGAACATCAACCTTGGCAAATCGGGCGATTCCTGATACCCTACAGGGGTCAACCAGCACAATTATTCACCACGAGAGGTATCAGTGCATGAACAATCAAACTAAAAAGCGAGGCTCCAAGGCCCGCCAATCGTACACCGCACTCAAAATCACGGCACTCGCCGGTGCGATCTGTGCGTTCTCCGCGTTCGCCATCGGCGACGAGGTCATCCTCCGTGACGGCACCGTCTACAACGGCACCGTCATCTCCAAGACCCGCCGAAGTGTCGAAATGGACACCAAGGTGCACGGCATCTCGACCCGGATCACGCTCGATCGCCGGATGATCAAATCGATCACTGAAGACGAAGATATGGTGACCGACACGGATTCGGGCACCGATTCGGGTACCGGCACCGTATCCACACCGGCCAAACTCCCAACAATGGAGTCCGCGGCTGAAGAAGAAAACAAGATCCTCAAGCGCGATGGCTACGAGCTCATCCTCGAGGTCCCCATGAACGGCACCTTCGGGCAGGATATCTACCCGCTGGGCATCGCCAACTCGCTCGAATACGCCAAAGAACAGGGCGTCACCGATGTGGTTTTCCGGATCAACTCGGGCGGCGGCGAAGTTTGGGCAGCCAAAGAGATCGTGGACATCATGAACGAGTACCGCGGGTACTTCAAGATGCACATGCTCATCGAGTCCGCCATTAGCGCCTCGATCTGGCCGGCCTTCAACTGCGACACCATCACCATGGTGCCAGGTTCGGACTTTGGCGGCGCGGTGGTCTACACCATGAACGCCACCGGCAGCGCCGAAGTGGATCTCAAAATGAACTCCATCTGGGCCAACAAGCTCACCTCTGCAGCCGAGGGCCAGGGCTACTCGGGCTATGTGATCAAGGCCATGATGCTCTCCAAATCCGCCCTCTACGCCAAAGAGCAGCGTGACGGCACCTGGAAGCTCTACGACAGCACCGAAGGGCTCGGGGACGAATACGACACCATCAGCGGCCCAGATGACATCCTTACGCTGACCTACAACCAAGCCGTCAAGTACGGTATTGTACAGGGCACCGAAAACGGACGATCACTCGAGGACTTCGCCGAACTCCAAGAGATCGGCCCATGGGACAACGCTGGCGATGAAGCCGAGGAGATTGTTGCTCGTGATGTGAAGAAGTCCAAGCAGCTTCGCTCGCGCCTGATGTCCACAATCCAATCGTTCTTCCGCGAAGCCAACCTCCAGGGCGGCAATGTCCGCCAGATGGGTTCGGCGCTCAATCAGATGACCAAGCACCTTGGTACCTACAAGCGTCTGCTCAACCAAGCCGAGGACATGCGGATGCCCGCGATCCTTGAAGGCTTCGAAGATGTCATCGATATCGCCTTCTGGGAATCCGAGATTGAAGCCCGCAAGGCCGAGATCCGCCGATCCCGCTACAACGGGCCATAACCCCCCTTGCTGAACACTGGCCCTGAGACAGGGCTTGAGTAATGATCACCCCAAACCAGCCCATCCGGGCTGGTTTTTTTATCGCTCAGCTCTTGATCGCTCAGCTCGATCCTGTGTCTGAATCGATCATCCGCAGTCACGGCCGCCTGAGTTCGCCCAAAGCTCAAACCGAGCTCAAACCAAACACGATCATCCCCCTCTCCATTGCCGGGATTGGGCCTACTTGATCCTCGACCAAAAGCAGGCATCTGCTGATCGATGGTGCCTCGAGCCGTAAGAGCGGATCAAGCCCCATGGGCACGACGCAGCCCAGAGCACTGCTGATTCAGCATGCATAACCAGCCAAGCAGTGGAGCCTGATCCACCAATCGGCTTGCCCGCCTGAGCCTGAGCCTGACATCGAAATCGTCACACTTGGTGCTCATTGAGCGCATAAAAAAATCCCCACCTTGCGGTGGGGACTCGTGTTTCTCTCTAACAGGTGCGTTGATCAGTTGCCAACTTCGCAGCCTTCGGCTGGTTCCTGTGGGAGGTTGTACTGGCGACGCCCAACATCCCTGCCGCCGTAGTCGATCCCTTGGAGCCCGTGACGGGTCCAGCGGAAACGCTGGCAGTACTCGACGGTGTTGTCCTCTAAGCCGTCCTTGGGAAGCGGGAAGGTCTCGAGTGGGATATATCGCTGACGCCATTCATCGGCTGGTGTATCGGGGTTCCAGCCTGGGTTGGAATCCGCACTCGACTCTGAGCGGACGGAGCCGTCAAAGAAACCGAGGTTGGGCTTGGCTTCGGGGTAGGCGAAGTAGAGCCCGTCCTTATCTGAGAAGCGATCAAACTCTTCGAATGTGTGGACCTTGCCCGAAGGATGCGCGACCTGGGTGTAGCGTCGGCGTCCAAGCGGGGCACCGCCAGGGGCATCCTGGAAAAGGTGAGGCGTGCCAGAAACAGGGATAAAGGTGGGTGCTCCGGCGATCCCGTCTGAGTTCCAAGCTGCGGGCACCGTCTGGTAGGACGAAGCGAATGGCCAACGCATGAGGACTGCAAGGTCTTCCCAGCGTGCATCTTGGTCGTACCCTGGGCCCGGAACACCATTAGCGTAGGGCAGGTTGCTGCCGGCGAGGTCATCCTTGTAGGCCCTCTGATCAGCCTGCCAATCAAGCAGGTTGCGATCGAACGGGCTCGCTGCGATGGGCTCTGGCTGGACATCGGTCAGGAAGTCAAGGAGCACCAAGTGCGAGTAGCGCCGGTGAGGGAGGCGACCACGGAACTTGATGATTCTGTAATCACCCGCCGAGCGTCCAGTCGCACGGATCAGGATGTCCATGTTCTGGAAAGCGGCCGCATCGCCGTCATCGGTACCGGTCTTGGCCTTGGGTACGCCGGGGATCATGTAGGACACGCCGCCACGCCATGTGTAGCTGTAGATGCGATCCGAGTTATCCGCGGCGTAGTTGGCGGACCCAGTGTTGAGTGATTTCATGTTGCTGATCGAAACCACATTGAGTGCCGATCGCTTTGCCTGCCCGAGGGCTGGCAACAGAATCCCGATGAGCAGCGCGATGATCGCGATGACCACCAGCAGCTCGATGAGTGTAAATGCGTTTTTCCGTCTTTCCACGACGACCTCCATCTGTCAATATGCCCAAGAACCGCGATTTTGAACTCCAAAGGCGGTTTGAAGCACTGACTTGTTTGAGTTCCGATGCCCGAGCACTCGATTCACCCCGGAGGATGGAAGAGCGAAAGTGGCACCTTGACCATTCGTTCGTGTGTCTATTCGTTCGCAAACCGCAAAGGGTTCCGGGAATCCCCGTTCACTTTGCCCTTGATTTCTGCGAATAAACCGCACACTGATCAGCAAGCATCCACATGATGCCGGCTGGTTTTTCGTTATCTGCACCAGTTATACGGCATTTGATCTGATTTCGCAACCCTAGCTCTCGATGTCGTCCAAATAAAAACACCAATATTTAACCTGTTCATGTTGTGTTAGTACGCATTCCGATGGATGAATCCTCGGTACATGGTCATGAACAAAATCCGAAGATCGAACCACACGCTCCAGTTGCGGATGTAAAACAAATCGTACTGCAGGCGTTTGCGCAGGCTGGTATCGCCGCGGAGCCCGTTGACCTGTGCCCACCCGGTCATCCCCGCCTTGACCTGCTGGCGGAGCATGTAGCCGCGCCAGTCCTCGCGGAACTTGTCGATAAGCTCGGGGCGCTCTGGGCGGGGTCCGACCAGGGCCATATCGCCGCGGAGCACATTGAAGAACTGAGGCAGCTCGTCCAGACTGGTTTTGCGGAGCCAGTGCCCCAGCCGGGTGATCCGGGGGTCGTCCTTGGTGGTCCATTCGCCGTCGCCATTCCCAGCCGCCGAGGGGTCATCAGACATGGTGCGGAACTTCCAGATCTGGAAGGTGCCCCCGCCAAGGCTCACGCGCTGTTGCTTGAACAGCACCGGCCCGGAACTATTGAGCCGGATCAGCAGCGCGATCGCGCCCATGATCGGTGCAAAGAGCACGATGCCGACGCATGCTCCGAGAATATCGAGTGCTCGCTTGACTACACCACCCACACCGGCCATCGGGCTCTCGCGGTAGCTCAGGATGGGCATGCCCTCGAGCTCGGAAATCACCATATTTTGAGGCAAATAGCGAGGATGTACATCCGGGATGATCCGCACATCGACGGCGAAG
>CAXBLA010000020.1:0-55919 GCA_963976625.1 uncultured bacterium | reverse complement strand
GGATGAAGCAGGTGCATTTGACGCCGTGCGTGTCCATGAGTTCGAGCATGCGATCGGTGCTGGCTTCGACCCGCAGCTCGCGTTCGTCCCATGTGTCGCGCGCGACGATCGACTTGAGATTCTCGACCTGGAACCAGTCCTCGACATCGATCGACATGGCGGCTTGTGTTGTCTGAAACTTGGGCATCAGATCATCCTGTGGCCGCGCTTGCGGAACGCTTTGACATCTTTGGATTTGGGAAAGCTGAAGTAGTCCTTCTTGCTCATATCCAACGGGGTCGCGGAGGACTCGCCGTTCTTGAGCTTGAGGATCACATCCATCATCAGGCGGGCGCCGTCTTGCTTGGTGCCGGTGATCACGCGATCGAGCGAGTCGTGTTCTTTGAGTTCCCATTCGAGCGTGCCCAGGACCCCGCCGGCGTCGAGCTTCTCTACCATCTCGTGGACCGTCACACACGCGTGCTTCTCGCCCTTGAGCAGCTGCCAGAAGTTGGGCATCATCCCGCGATAGATCGGCAGCCGACCCGAGTGGATATTGATGCACCCGTGGGCCGGGACATCGAGAATGCCCTTTTTGAAGATCTCCGGGGCTGCCACGGAGGCAACGACATCGGGTTCGAGGGCCTTGAGCCGTTCGATGTATTCAGGATCGTTCACCGAGCCACACTCAACGATCGGCAGCCCTTTGTCCTTGGCGAGCTTGGCGATCGAATCGCCCCGAAGCTTGACCCGGAAGTAGCGAGCGAGCAGGCGGAAGAAATCAATCGGGCCATAAAAGTTGAAGATCCGCTTGGCGGTCTTCCACTTGGGCTCGTGGAACGCTTCTTGGACGGAGACCCCGACGATCTCGATCTGATCGCTCGGGTACTCATCAAAGAAGACCTCGAAGAACCGGATCACATACAACGGGTCGTCCTCGGTGACGAAGACAAGCTTGAGTTTTCGATCGCTGATCTCGCTCATGAATGTTCTCCGGCTGTTTCTTTCTCGTTCACTCCTTGAGGAGCCTCTGGGTCTTGGCCGTCAACCACCGCCGCCCCGCCGGCGAGCCAGCTGGCGAGCTTCTCTCGTCGGTGTGCGGTTTCATCTTCAGTGAACTGCGGGTCGGCGAGCTTGAGCACCTCGGCGTACTTGGCCGCGCAGACTTGCCTGGTGTAGCCCTTATCAAATACGGTGCGTGCGTTGTCGCTCATTGTTTGTGTCTTGGCCTTGTCATGGATCAGCACGCGGAGCTGGTCGGCCAGGCCCTGTGCGTCGCCCAGGGCGGACCAGATGCCGCAGTTGTTGTGCTCGACGATCTTGCGGAGCTCGGACCAGTCTTCAGAGAGCGCGACGATGGCCTTGCCAACTGCAAGCGATGTATAGAGCTTGCTCGGGAAGCTGATGCCCTCGATCCCCTCGGCGATCGTCACCAAAGATGCATCGCAGGCGTTGAGTGAGTCGTTGAGTTTCTCGAAGGGCTGGTACGGGAGCATGACGACATTGGTCATGTGGTGCTCTTTGACATACGCCTCGATCGCGGCCCGCTTGCCCCCGCCGCCGACAAGGACCAGTTTGAAGGGTTCGTCCTTGAGCAGCTTGGTGGCTTCGAGCACGGTGTCGAAGTCATAGTACAGCCCCATATTGCCCGAGTAGAGCAGGACAAAGTCGTCGATGAATCCCTGTTCTTGGGCGATCTCAGACTCAGCCTTGGGCTTGGGGAAGAGGTCTTCGCCATCAGCCCAGTTGGGGATGACATGGATGCGCTCGGGCGTGATCGGGTAGGTCTCGGCGACGAGTTTTTTAGCCGCGCTGCACAAGACGATGGCTTCTTTGGTCCGCTTGTACTTGCGACGGTTGAGCGACATCCACACCCGCTCGATGATCGAGCCCTTTTTAAAGGTCCCGACCCAGATGCCCAGCTGCGGGTGGGCATCGTGCAGGAGCGTGACATAGTGGTGGCGGCGGAAGATCGAGACAAACCAGCCGATCGCACCCAGGAACGGCGGGTTCGTGGTGTATAGATACACGGTGTCCCGGCGGGAGGTGAACAACACCGAGAGGATCATCGGGATGACAAAGGTCAGGTAGTTGAAGGCCCGCCCGGGGAGGAAGTTTTTGTCAAAGCGGGCGACCTTGAGCCGATGGATTTTCACCCCATCGACGGTCTCTTTGAGCGGGCATTCCTGCCAGGTGTCGCGTGGCCCATAGCTCGGACGCCCGGTGAGCACCTCGACCTCGAATCCGAGCTCGGCGAGCTCGACCGCCAGCTCATGCAAAAGATGCCCGGTCGACGCGACATCGGGGACATAGTACTGGTTGAGAATAACAACTCGGGTTGGCTGCACGCGATCCTCCGGGGGGGCTGAGAAGGTAAGAGCATAGTCGGCTAATCTTGTGAACTCCTTTCGCGACATGATGCACCGTGGCGACGAAATCGCCGATACACTGAACCAGAGAGGAGCGGGCCCAGTAGTAGTCACCCCATGATGAGCGACCAGCAAACCCAATCAAATCCTAACAAAGCGGCAGTGTCGGTCGAAGCCGCTCCCGGGGATGCTGTGCGCGATCAGTCGGTTGCATCCAAGAGTTATCCGGACGGCACATTCGTCGGCCACTTCTCCAAGAGCGAAAAGATCAAGCGCCTCATGTGGAACATTGTGCAGGGCACGATCTTCCGCTACTCGCCACGCAGGGCGGATCGATGGCGGGCCTGGCTGCTCCGATTATTCGGGGCCAAGGTCGGGCGGGTGAAGCTCATCCGCAGCACGATCCGTGTTGAGGTCCCGTGGAATCTCGAGATCGGCGATGGGGTCCAGATCGGCGACAAGGCCTATTTGTATTCGCTGGGCCCAATCTCAATCGGCGAGTACACCGTGATCAGCCAGTTTGCCCATATCTGCGCGGGCACCCATGACTTCGAGCGTTCCGATTTTCCGCTGCTCCGAGTCCCGATCAAGATCGGATCGCGCTGCTGGATCGCGACGGAGTCGTTCGTGGGTCCGGGCACGACCATCGCCGACGGCGTGGTGCTCGGGGCTCGCTCGAGCGTCGTCAAAGACCTCCCCCAATGGACGATCTGTGTCGGGTCCCCAGCCAAGCCGATCGGCCCACGCAAACTCGTCGATGTCACCACAGGAGCCCGGCTCGACCAGTCGTAAACGCACACCCATGAATACTCAACCGGATCAATCTATCGCACCTGAGCCTGTGGCCGCCCCTGCTTTCCGGGCGGCTTTCGTGACGCTCTACGATGCTCAAGATGTCACCAAGATGTCCGGCACCGGGTACAACATCTCGCAGAGCTTCCTCAAGGCTGGGCTCGAGCTCGACTTTGTTGGTTCGCTCGATCGCCAGATCCGCCCAATGAACATCGCCCAGCACGCGATCAACCGGTTCGCGCTCCGAAAAAACGATCACCCGCAACGAGACCCCGCCTTCCTCAAAAACTACGCCCGCCAGGTCGAGGACCAACTCAAGGATCTCGAAGTCGATGTGGTCTTTGGCTCGGGCGGGTTGCCTGTCTCCTATATCGAGACCGATCTGCCGCTGGTCATCTGGACCGACTGCACCTTCGCCAACCTCCTCGACTACTACGCTAAGTACAGCAATCTCTCCAAGCGCACCATCCGCGACGGGCACCAGGCCGACGCAAACCTCTATCAGCGATGCGAACAAGCGATATTCGCTTCAAGCTGGGCGGCTGAGTCCGCGATCAACGACTACGGGCTCGCGCCAGAGAAAGCGAACATCATATCGCGCGGCGCCAATGTGCCCGGGGGGCGAACGGCATCGGATATCCAAGCGTTGATCGACAAACGATCAACAGACAAATGCATCCTCCACTTTGTCGGGGTGGATTGGCAACGCAAGGGTGGTTCGATCGCCGCCGATGCGGCCAAAGAACTGATCGCCCGAGGGATCGATACCGAGCTGCGTGTGGTCGGGGTCGAGCCCGAGTTCGACAGACCGATCCCGGACTATGTCAAAACCTACGGGCGGATCTCGAAGGCGAGCCCGGAAGGCATGAAGCAGTTTACTAATCTGCTGGGCGAAGCACATTTTCTGATCGTTCCGACACAGGCCGAGGCGTACGGGATCATGTACCTCGAAGCTTCAGCCTTCGGCGTGCCCTCGCTGGCGACCAAAACCGGAGGCGTGCCTTCGGCGGTCATCGACGGGGTCAACGGCGTGCTCTTTGATCTCGATGCGCCCGCCAAGCATTACGCAGACGCGATCGAAAAACTGTTCACCAACACCCAAGCTTACAACGAGATGGCCATGAGCGCCTTCAAAGACCATACACAACGAACCAACTGGGGGGTCGTCGCACAGCAAGCGATCGGTGTTCTCCAGAAAGCCATCGAAGCCCCTACCGGGTCGGCCAGTTGATCAGCCCGAGCCATTGAGCCCGAGAGGAAACTATGCATATCCCCAAACCCATCGCCAATCCGCTCCTCAAGTGTCTTTCGGTGTGTCTGCACACACTGCCCATCAAGACACGCCTGGGCGGGATCAGCACGGTCACCAAGAAAGTATTCGGGCTCGGCGAGCACCACGATGTACGAACCGCAACACTCCGCAACGGGCTCAAGCTCCCCGTCCGTCTGAGTGATTACAATGGGCGCATGCTCTACCTCTTTGGAACGCCCGATCCCAAAGTGATCTCGGTGTGCCAATCATTGCTCAACCCTGGCGACGTGTTCCTGGACATCGGCGCGAACTTCGGGACCGTGGGGCTCCTATCGCACACATCACTCGAGCCCGGCGGGTCGATGCACTTTGTCGAGCCTCAGCCTGAGCTGTGCAAGGCGATCCGCGGGGCGATCGAATCGGGCTCGATCAAAGACGCCCAAGTCCACAACTGCGGCATGTGGGACGAGGACGGCGAACTCACACTCAATCGACCCGACCAGCACACAGGGGCGGCATCGATCTCCGATTCCGGTTCAGAAGCCGGCGGTGAATCATTCCAGGTCCCGGTCCGAGCCGTGGGCTCGTTCCTTGAAGAAACTGTCGGTGAGGCTTCGTTCGGGGCCAAGGTCGATGTCGAGGGGGCCGAGCCGCGGATTCTCCCGACGATTTTGGCGCACCCGACGCTCCGCTTCGTGCTCTTCGAGTGCAATATCCCCGAGGTCCGCGAGCACGCCTGGGAGCTGATCTCCAACAAGAAGCTCGCCTTCTTCGGGCTCCGCAAGAACCTGTTATCCACCCGGCTTTTCGCGATCCACACGCGCGAAGAGCTTGACCGTGTGCACGATGTGCTCGCTGTGAGAACGAATCCTGACAGCGTGCCTCAGGGCGATTTCCACCCAAGCAAGCTCGCGGCCATGCTCAAAGCACAATAAGCACCGGCCAAAGCCGAAGATAAACGAGGCGGAATCACGACCGATGTCACCCGAGCACGATCATCCCGGATCACAAGACGCGACCACAACGCGCCGGGATACCCGCGGCCCTGCGCCAAGCCCACACTCGCTCAAGAACCGTCTTGCCCGCGTGCTCTGGGGGTGTGTCCAAGGGACGCTCTTCCGGTGGAGCCCGCGCCCGATGCACCGCTGGCGTGTGATCTTGCTCCGCCTCTTCGGGGCCGATGTGACGATGAAATCGCGCGTCTATCCAAAGGCCAAGGTCTGGGGCCCGTGGAACCTGTCGATGGGTGACTACGCGACCCTCGCCGATGATGTCGATTGTTATTGTGTCGATCGGATCACGATCGGCGAGCGCACCACCATCAGCCAGTACACCTACCTCTGCGGCGCAACGCATGATTTCGAGCTCGTCAAACGCCCGCTCACCCCGATGCCGATCCATATCGGGCAAGGTGTGTGGATCGCGGCCGATGTCTTCGTCGGCCCGGGCACAACCATCGGCGATCACACCGTCGTCGGGGCGCGATCGAGCGTGTTCAGCGACTTGCCAGCATGGAAAGTATGCGTCGGCTCTCCGGCCAAGCCGATCCGTGATCGGATCCTCAAGGATGGTCCGGATGCGAATGAGCCCAGCGAAGAAGCGGGCGAACAGGCGGACCAATCATGAGCGTGTCTATTTTTATCCAGACGCTCAACGAAGAGGACAACCTCCCCGGGTTGCTCGAATCGGTCGCGTGGGCGGACGATGTCGTGGTGCTCGACTCGCTCTCGACCGATCGCACACGCGAGATCAGCGAAGCGGCCGGCGCTCGGTGGTTCGAGCGAGCCTACGACGGACGCGGGAACCATCAGAACTGGGCGATGGACAACATCGAGTTCAAGTATCAATGGGTGTTTTATCTTGATGCCGACGAACGGATGACGCCGGAGCTGCGGGCAGAGATCGAAGCGATCATCAAAGACTGGAACAGCGGGAAGCGCTCGATCGAGCGCGATGACCCCGTTGCCTACTACTGCGGCAGAAAGAACATCTTCCGCGGGCGATGGCTCAAAAACGCGATGCCCCCGGGCAACATCATGCGGTTCTTCCAGCCCAAACGCATCCGCTTTGCGCGCGACGCCAACCCGGTGCCCATCGTCGATGGATCAGTCGGGTACCTGCGCGAGCACTTCATCCATTACAACTTTTCCAAGGGCATGCGCGAATGGATTGAACGCCACAACCGGTACTCGAGCTACGAAGCAGTCGAGACCGTCCGGGCGCTCGAAGAGAACCCGGTCCGCCTAGGCAACTTGTTCTCAGGCGATCGCAACACCCGTCGGCTCGAACTCAAGAACATTTCATTCCGCATACCGATGCGCCCGATGCTCAAGTTTTTCTACATGTATGTGCTCGGTCGGGGCTTCCTCGATGGGCGCGCGGGCTGGACCTATTGTCGATTGCAGGCCATGTACGAGTACATGATCGTGCTCAAGGTCCGCGAGCTCAAGAACCCACAACTCACCAAGGCTGACCAGGGCCGCACCAAAGATGGCACGGATATACAGATAAGAGGCATTCGATGAAAGTAGTTCACTCCCTGAGTTTCTTGGATTTCTCGCACGGCGGCCCGGTCCGCGCCATCATCGACCTGAGCCAGGCGCTCGTCGAACACCACGGGTATGATGTGAGCGTGATGACCCGCGACGACAAGGATGCACCAGCTCAGTGGGCGCAGCCCGGAGCGAATCCGACCGCGATCGTGCTCCCCCAGCCGACGCGCCCGGGGAGCTACTACGACAAGCAGGGCAAAGAGGCGATCCGAAACACGATCAAGGGGGCCGACGCGGTGCATATCCACGGCATCTGGGTCCCCCACCAAACTCAGGTCGCCCGGGCAGCCTACGAGATGGGCATCCCGTACCTGATCAGCTGCCGAGGAATGCTCGATGATTGGTGCATGGAACAACGCAAGCTTAAGAAGCTGATCTACCTCAAGCTCGCCCGCGGCTCATGGATGCTCAATAACGCGGCGATGATCCACTGCACGGCTGAAGGAGAGCTGGCGCAGTCCAAAAAATGGTTCCCCAAATCACCAGCCCGCGTGATCCCCAATCTGCTCGATCTGGCCCCATTTACCGAGATGCCCGGCAAAGAGATCGCCCGCAACAAGTTTCCGATGTTCGATACCGGCGATCCGGTGCTGTTGTACCTCTCACGAATCCACTACAAAAAGGGCGTCGAGCATCTGATCGAAGCGATTAAACTTCTCAAGGATGCCAATTCTCCCCACCGCCTGCTGATCGCGGGTGACGGCGACAAAGCCTACGAGAACAAGCTCAAATCGCTCACGAAGGAACTTGGGCTCGAGAACTATGTTTCGTTCTTGGGGCTCGTGGTCGGGGATGAGAAGATATCACTCTACGAAGCGGCCGATCTCTTTGTGCTCCCGACGAGCCAGGAGAACTTCGGCTTCGTACTCTACGAATCACTCGCGGCCGGCACCCCACTGATCACCACCAAGGGCGTCGATACCTGGCCCGAGCTCGAGGCCAAGGCCGGCGCGACCATCTGTAAGCAAGACGCCCAGGTGCTCGCCGACCAGATCAACTCATTGACGGCTGATCGCGAAGCCCTCGATAGAATCGGCCAGCAGGGCAGAGATTGGATCTTCGATGAGATGTGCCCCAAGAAGGTGGTGGCGAGATTCCACAGCATGTACCAAGAAGCTACGGGGAAATCTTGAGTGCTCTGCTGTGATCGCAAAGGGCGGCACAAGAGCAATAACTATGAGTAGCCTTCTTCGTAATCATCTGCGTATTCATCACCATACTCTGATTGATACTCATCGTACATAGACGCGTATTCGATCTGATGGACAGCTGCTTTGCGGATATTGAGCAATCCTACAGATGCGATCATAAACATACTCGTCGTCATTGAAACTCTTGAGATCATATAGCCTTCAAGCACTGCACCAGCCAAGTACATCAGTAGGATTCCCAAAACGATATCGAGATAAGGTCGATATTCTGGCTGCATAATGAATCGAGCTCGGACCGCTTTGAGAATTTCAATTCCCGCTGCAATAGTTGTGATGACAAGTAGAAGCAGCATCCCGATGCCATAGGTTGCGTACCCATAGAGCCAGCTGTTTTCAGATCGATCAATCTCATCCATACCCACCCCGATGAGCGGGTTCTGTGAAGCTGACATAATCAGCTCTTGCCAGGCAGCACTGCGTGTATTTTCTGTACTGACCATGCGCTCAAAGCCGAGATCGATACCGACGACATTGACCATAATCTTCAGGCTGAGAAATCCCAAAATGCCGGCGAGGGGGAGGAGTAAAATGGCTCGGCCAGCTCGGCTGTACAACACAGAGCTTACACCAATGAGCGTCATGCCGAGCCCGGTTCGCGAACCGGTCCATAGAAGAAATAGGCCGTTCACACCCGTTAGCCCAATCATGATGATTTTGTACTTCTTCTGGTCATTGAGTAGTAGCCAAAGAGAGATGACAACGAAGAACGCCATCAGAACCCCGCTGTGCTGTGGATTTGATAAGAGCCCTACAAATCGATACTCATTTCCTTGTGTAACATAGTTTGGGTTCACTGCGATTTGGACAAAGACCATGCCAATCCATATGATGTTCGTGAGGGCGATAGATCGAAAAATGAGGCGCAAATCACTCACTTCATCCAGAATCATGGCGGCAGTCATAGCGAGTGGGAATAGAGTCATTACGCTAAACACAACCGAGAATGTCCCGTCTTCGGCGCCCCCATGAACATAGCGAAGAAATGAAGCATACAACCCAACACCGATTAGCATGATCGCGGAAATCGAGATGCTTTTACCTTTGAGCCGTTGAAGTTGAAATAGGACAATCAGAGTCGCTGCAATACCAGAGCCAAAGAATAGAGATGAGCGAATTCGCTGGATGGGGAGCCAGACAGTTGGGTTGACTTGGTCATTCCAAGAGAGCGGCATGGCTAATGAAGAAAAGAATACCATCCCAGCAAATGGGAGCAGAATGCCCCATTTTTTGGTGAGGCCGATCAAATACATGATGCCCGCAATGGTGCCTATGAAAATTATGGCACCCAGCATTGGAATCGACATAGACATACCGGCAATCCTTTGTTAACAGCGGTGGTTCAGTCTAAGGTGTATTTTCGACTGGAACAGGTCGTGAGTTCGGCCGAAATGGTCAATGCGACTCGGATATTGTGGTCACTGTGTGTGGGAGTATATCAATGGCAATTGAAGCTCGGAAAGGAATGGTTCGAATTCTTTCGAACTACACCCGCCTGCTCATTACGCTCACCATCGGGATCATCGTCGTCCCGCTTACGCTCCGCTGGCTTGGCGATGACGCATTCGGCATTATTTCTTTGCTCGGCGCCAATATTGGGCTTGCGGGTATCTTCCGCCAGATCATTCAGATGTCGCTTGTGCGCGAGCTCGGGCATGCATATCACGCAGACAGCGGCGACGAGTCTTTCAAGAGGAGCTACGCAACCATCTGTCTGATCGCGTTGGTCTGCGCGATCCTCTCGGTGGTGAGCTTCGGGATCGTCTTTGCGCTCATCCCGTTTTTTACAATCTCAGAAGAGTTCATCAATCCCGCCCGATGGTTTATTCTCGGGCAAGGCGCATACACCTTTGTGATGATCATCCTCGCCCCTATACTCAATATGTATCTGGTCAAAGAGCGGTTCATCGGGTACAACATCTGGTACATCGGCGTCCGCGCAAGCAACCTCCTCTCGGTGCTCATACTTGGATATGTCTTCATGATCGACGACCCGGCCCTCGGGTTCACGATGCACGGTCTACTATGGGCCGGGCTGGCGGCCATCGGGATGCTGATCGCCGCCGCCGTGATGGTGAGGTCAGATCATCGGCTGATGTTCCGTTTAAAAGGAACCGATAAAGACGCTCGAAAACAAGTGCTCTCCACTTTTTCATGGAACACGGGCGTGCAGGTCGCGATGAACCTACACGAACAGATCCCGCAGCTCTTGCTCAACTTTTTCTGGGGCACACTCGCCAACGCCGCTTGGGGCATCGGATTCCGCTTTGTCGCGTATATCCGTATGTGCACGACCGGTGTGCAGTTTGGATCAGACGCGGTCAGCGCACGTATGGCCGCGGGGGCAGATACAGAAGCATCTAGAATACAACTCCAGAGACTGATCGGGATACAGACAAAGCTCACCGCGATGATCGCGTTGCCAGCAGGAATTGCGGTCTTTGTCTTCGGGTGGCCAATCTTCGATATCTGGGTTGGCTCAGCGATCAAAAACTATAATATCGTTATTCCGATGGCGGTCTATATGTCTCGGGTGCTTGCGATCGCATTGATCGCCCGCGCGATCTCGGAGACCTGGCTCATTATCCTCTACGGGGCCGGCTATGTGAAGGCCTACGCGCCGTGGGTCTTCGGGGGTGGAATCTTTGCGCCAATCGCATCGCTGATATTGATGCTGACATTACCCCGCTCGATGATCGTGTATGCTCCGCCCGCGGTCTATGCGCTGGTGCTCGTCGTGGTCCATCTCTTTGGGCTGCCGATCATCGCCGGGCGGTGCTTGCACATCCAGCCGATCTCGTTGTTGTCCGCACTCTTCCGACCGATTCTTGCGACCACTCTTGCGATCGGATCCGCCATCGGGCTGCTCTTGATCGTCGGGCGGATCGGTGATCTCGGATTCTTTACCGAGATATCACTCGCCCGCGGGCAAGAAATCGAGCATTGGTGGATCCTTGGATCCATCGGAGTCTTCTGTGTGGTCTATGCTACCGCGAGCTTTGCGTTTGTGCTTGGGCGGTCCGAACGCCAACGCATCACAAAAATGATCCGCAGCCGACTCGGCAAGTAAATCATCACACGCGATCACGCGATTCTTATCGCGCCTCAAAGTCCACCACCACCGCGAGGTGATCACTCCCAGGCACAGGCACCAAACTCCACGCGATAGGCTTGAGATCGCCGCGCGACCAGACATCGTCGAGCTGCACCCGCAGAACAGCCGGGACGGATGAACCCGCCGGGAAGCTCCCATCCATCTTCAGCACCGGCTTGCTCATTCGAAGCCCTGTGGATCGGAGTGTGCCGGCCCTTTGTTGAGCCGGGCCCGCGTTGAGATCAGCGCAGACGATCAGCGGCAATGAACCAATCCAATCGCCCTGATCGATCTCGCTCCGGTGACTTTGCACAACACCATTGCCGATCAGCCATCGTTCCTTAGTCCTCGGCGAGAGCGGGTGGACAAGCCCGACAATAAAGTCGCCCAACGGATGCTCGATCCGGCGGTAGTGTGTATTCTGGTTGTCTGTTTCGTTTTTCATCGCCTGGGTGCTCGGCCAGCGAGAGAAAACAACCCCAGCGGAGACCTCGCGCTGCACCCAATGGCGGAATGACCGATACGGGTAGAGGCCCTGGTCAATGGCACCTCGGTTGCGCACCGATCGACTCATCTCGGGTGAAAGCTCGATAAGCACCACCACATCCGCGTCAAGATCGAGCAGTTGATACACACCTTCAACCCACTGCTCGTTGAGTGGGTTGATGTTGCACGACACAATCCGGATCACATCGTCGGGCTTGTGGGCCAGGTCAACACTCGGTAAGCTCCACACCCGCCCGGTGAGCACCGGGTAGAACGACACCACAACAAGCACGGCGCACACCATCGCCGGAGCCTTGCGCCGTGTGAGCAGGACCACGATTGTGACAACGAGGGCCGCCCAGCTGATGAGCATCTGTTGCGAAGCGATCACATCGAACCAGTAGCTCCCCCGCCCGATGACCCACGCCCCGCACGCGGGCACAAGCAGCCCGGCGACGAACCACGCGATCACGGTGACGATCCGGGATCGTTTCTTCTTGGCGGGCGTATCAGCGGTTCCTTCAGGTTCAGTCATGCTCTGTTTATCGTGCGGATCGCCTACGCGTATGCACACGCGCATGAAAAAACGGGCAGCCCAAATGGGCTGCCCGCTCTGTAGTTCCAAATGTTCTCAGCCTTAGCGATCGTACACATAGCCCGCATCAAGAGCCTTCGCCACACGGGTGGAGATCTCCTGGAGATGCGCCAGGGTGTACGCGTCGATGTTGCCCGAGGACTCAAGGGTCTTGTCCACATTGGACTTGATCGAGCCCAAGTGCATGACCGCGAGGGTCTTGGTGGACTTGGCCGAGGAGTTGTACCCACGGGCCGTGAACGCGAGGCTGATCAGACGATCAAGATGCTCGCGTTGCAGGTTCCGCCGGAGCGATGAGATCATCGGCTCGCGGTTGGTGTACTTCTTAGTCGCCTTGGCGCCAACCTCGGTCCAGATGGATTCGGTCACGGTTTCCATCAGCTCGGCGAGCGTCAGCGCGTCCTGATCCGCAGGGACGAACAGCTCGTAGTCATACACACGCTGCACTGTCTGCGGGTTGAGCAGCATGGTCAACGCCGAGGCCTGCATCCCCATCACGCGATCGTGAATAGGCATGGCCGCATCGGCCATGACATTGGCCGCATCGTCCCACCACTTATCAACGGTGGCGTGGGCGAGCAGGTCAGGGGTGATGCCGTAGGCGTCGTCCATAAACGCATTGTCAATCACGAACTGGAGAGCCGCACGCTGGCGCTCTGCAGGCACGACCTCGATCGGTGCTCGGCTGCCCGGGTCACCCTTCTTATCGCGGTAGACATACGCCGACCCGATCCAGTTGCCCATCATCGACAGGCTCTGCATCTGGGTGTTGAGCGAGATCAGGTACCCACGACGGGCGCGTGACCAGGACTCGCCGTCCTTGACGAACTTGCTGGTCAGACCCGAACGGATCGTGTTGACAAGCTCCATCTGGCTGTTGGCATAATCCAATGGGTTCTCGGCCAGGTCATAACGACGGGCGCGTGGGTCAGGACCAAAGGTGTCCTCGTCGGTGCCGTAGGCGAGCTCGGGCTCGGATACGCGTGAGAGCACCTTCTCGAGATCGCCGCTGCCGTAGCCATATTCAATCGCCCAGTAGTCGTATGGACCAATGCCGTGCGATGAGTAGTTGCCTTGGATCTCACCGGAGCCGGGCATGCGGATGTTGATGCCGTTGTAGTCCATCACGGATGACGACCAGGGCTTCTTGTCCTTCATGGCCTCGGAGTTGATGTCGTCGAGCGAGTATGAGCTCGAGCCCTTGAAGTTGTGACGCAGACCAAGGGTGTGCCCGACCTCGTGGGCCACGAGCTCAGAGAGCATCGGGCCGACGAACCACTCGGGGACGCCGTCGATCATGTCGACCTTCTTGGCGGGCTTCTCGTCTGCCTCGGCCACTTCTTCCTCGGCTGGTTCTTCAACCGCTTCGGGTTCTTCTGGCTCTTCGAGCAACGCGAGGTACTCGGGCGGGATCATCGCACGCAGGCCAGGGTTTTCTTCGAGCTGCTTGCGGATCTTCTCGAGATCCTCTGGGGCGATCTCGGGTTCCATGGATGACGCGCTCGCCGACGCGGCTGCGACCCCGCCTTCTTTGGCGGCTTGCAGATCCGTCGCGAACATCTCGATCATGCTCAGGTACATCCGCATGTTCGCCAGATCGAGCGCCTTGCCCGTGGCGGCCATACACATGCCCGATACCTGTGAAGCGCGCCCGTTGAGCCCGTCAAACTGATCGTCGCCGATCATGTTCAAGCCGGGGATGAACCCGTCGGAGCTCTGTGAGCTCTGCGAGATCTGGTGCATCGCGTGGTCGCCCTCGCTGTGATCGTCATGGTTGCAGACGGAACGCTCGATGAGCATCCGCTCGCGCTGGTCAGGCGATGCCAGACGCAGGCGCGGGTCCCACTCCGGGTTCTCTTCGAGCCATTGGAGCGTGGCCGGTGCGTAGCCCTCGGTCGCCAGCGAACCCAGCAGGTCCTCCCAGCGGTAGGTGAACACGCGCGCCCAGCCATCGGTCAGCACGACATCAGCGTCGAGGATCTGTCCGGTCATCGGGTTGACGCGTGAAGGGCCAATAGCCGTCGCGACATCGTTGGAGATCCAACGCACGAAGTTGTAGCGCACATCTTCCGGATCCTTATCCATGTTGGCGCCCGAGGCCTTGTCCTGGTAGCGCACCTGGATCGCGCCCTCGATGCCGATCGCGCGAAACGCGTCGTTCCAGCTCTCGACACCCTCGCGCACCCATCGGCGGTAGCGGATGGGCACCGTGTGCTCGATGTAGTACACGATGGGTTCCTTGGGCGGGCTCATCGTCAGCTTCGGATCAGCCTTCTCGACATGCCAGCGGTTGATCAGTCGGCGGTTCTTTTCCTTCGCGTCGTACTTGCCAAGGTCGGTATAGGTCGTCACGAAGTAGCCCACGCGCTGGTCGGCCTGGCGTGGCTTAAAGCTGCGATCGCCCTGGATGTGGGAGATGGAGTAATGGAACTTCTTCATCGTGCCGCCGGCCACGGGGCCCTCGAACTCGATCTCGATGTTCTTGGGGAAGGCCTTGATCGTGTCGACCACGGTCAGGTTCTTGTTGAGCCCGCGTGCCGAGCCGCCGAAGAACGAGGTCGCCTTTCCGACGAGCAGGTCGTCGAGGTCAATCACAGGCTGCCCGGTCGGACCCGTCGAAAGGATGGCGACATCGAGGAGCACGCGATCGGTGAACACGGTCTCGACCGAGTCCTTGGATTCCTGATCGCCTGTCGAGCGGACCGCGATCTGAGGCTGGATCAGCGCCAGACGGTTGCCGATCCGCTTCCACTTGGTGTAGAGATCGCCCGACTGGAGCCCCGCGAAGGTCTCGCCGCCCGCGACGGTCATCGCGAAGAAGTGGTGCTGCTTGTCGAACCCGCGTGGGAGCTCGGCGAGCACTTGGTTCGTCTTCTTATTGATGTACAGGTTGTAGAACGAGCTGCCATCAGCGGTCGAGACCACCTTGGTGAAGTCCTTGGAGACATCGGTCCACTTGCGGAGCCCGTCGTTGGAGCCCCCGCCACCGCCGCCGCGTCCAGCCGCCATCGCGGCCAGGGCCGCGTAGTCGATGCTTTCTTCTGGGGTCGGGAGGGTCTCGGTTGGTTCGTCGTATGCGTAGCCCTGAGCGATGGCCGAGCCGGTGGCCATCGCGCTGAGCCCGACCATGGCGCCGACGATGCTGGTGAGCATCCGTCCGCTCACTCTGGGCGTCGTGCGTTTTGATTGATCCCTGTTCATCTGAAAATCTCCAACTAAATGTTCATGTCTCGTAGGCCATAGCACACGGTGATTGGTGTGTGGTCATGGTTCGGCTTTGAATAAGCCATCTAAACACTGTCCGTCACGATCTACTCTCAAACATACGAATCGGCCATGAGAGACGGTGACCTGACTGATGAACTGAAGTCATCAGCTTGTTTGTGACCCCACGCAAAGTTGTTTGAACCCTGACCCACATACGCGTCATGGGGGGCAGGCTTTTGCAGCGTGGAGACGGGTTGATTCGATTGCCCGTCTGGGTCCCTATCGTCTGGGCCATAAGATTGACCCAAATCCCTGAATGGGTGGAGCGCAGAATATGCGCCGCCCACACACGCAAGAATTACCATACCAGCGGGTAAAAGATTCAAGAATTCTCGGAATTAGGCAGGAATCATGTGAAACCAGAGCACAAAGACAATGCTCACCATGAACACCAGCCCGGCCACCCGCACCATATTGTCGTGCATCGCCAGCTCGGTCGGGTCGTCGTACCGCCCACGCATCAGCAGCGTGATCGTGCGGAGCAACGCCAGCGTCGCGGGGGCAACCGTGATCCAGAGCAGGTTCATCCCGAAGCCTTCGCCATGTAGACTGCCTTGTCTAGTTGCGAAGATGTACAGGTACTCGACCTCTTGGCTCCGCACATAACTGATGTATGTTAAAAGAGTTGCGACACCGGTCACCACGACGAACATCCGCAGCATCTGGTCAGAGTAGTGCTGCTGCACATCGCGCGCAGCGGTGGCGGCTTCATCGGAGCCCATATGTCGGCGTTCGCCCAAGCGCTTGCCAAACGCCAAGAACATACTCAAGAACAGCGTCGCATTGAGCAGCCAGGTCGAAGGCGTGATGCCAACCGCGGCACACCCACCAAGCACGCGGAGCACAAATCCCGACGACAGCGAGAGCACATCGATAATCACAATGTGCTTGAGCCCCGCGGAGTAGCACATCACATTGGCGATATAAAGGATAATGAGCCCGATAACCCACAGGCGAAGCTCCGTCGGCACACCGAGGCTGCATGCCAGACTCAGCACGAGCAGGGCGATGCCGAATATCTTGGCAACCCCGACAGGGACGACGCCGCTGGCGAGCGGGCGGTTCTTTTTGCGTGGATGAGCGCGATCGCGCTGCACATCGGCCAGGTCGTTAAACACATAGCAGCCCGAGGCCGCCAGGCAGAAGCCCAGAAAGGTAAGTCCCGTCGCCATCGCGAGTTCTGTGCGGGGCATATCGGTGAGCTTGCCATCGGCGATCGCAAACAAGGGCCCGAGGAGCACGAACACACCCTTGGTCCACTGGTGCGGCCGCGCCAGACGAATCAACCCACGCACAAGCCCGCCCGCCTGCGGGGCGGGGTGTTCTGGTGCATCGGATGGCGTGGTTTGAGCCGACATTGGTACTCCAAGCATCGACACAACGGAGCGATCCGCTCAAGAGTTCGCACAAAACCCATGCAGATGGACAACATTGTGGTTTGGCAACTGGGCCGGGCCCTGATCGGGCCGATATGGTGAGCCATGGATCTGCATGACGCGAAAAACTCCTTGAGCACCAAAGATCGGATCTTGGCGACTTTTAGCATCGTTCTGATCGGGCTGGTGATGTGCTGGGGCGTGATCTTCTCTGGATCACAGTCCGGTCGCGGGGCGGCTGATGACTGGAACTTCCACTGGCTCGCGATCCAGCAGTTCGCCGACCAGCTCCCCTCCCCAGACCTGACCGACTATGCCTCGGCGACCACGCCGGGATACCACCTCTTGCTGTCCGGGTTCGCAAGGGCCGGGATCGGGCACACCGGAATCCAACTCATCGCCAGCCTCTGGACGCTCGGGCTCTTTGGGCTCTTGGGCTGGGTCGCCAGCGCCCGATTCGGTAAGCTGGCGATCGCGGTCGTGATGCCTGTGCTGGTGTCGATGTATGTTCTGTATCCGGGCATCTGGCTGCTGCCTGATAACGCGGGCTGGGTCGGGGTGCTCGCGATCCTGCTGATTTCACTCGCTCCGAATCCAACCTGGAAGCGATGGGTGTGTTCGGGCGTGATCCTCTTTGTGCTTGTCTGGATGAGGCAGATCCATATCTGGGCCGCCGGCGTGATCTGGCTGAGCGCATGGATTGGTTCACACAAAGAAACACCCACATTACGCACACTATTTTCCTCGAGCCTGAGCCGGAGCGGGCGTACTTGCATCGCCATCGCGTGCACGCTGCCCGCGCTGGGCGCGCTGGTCTGGTTCATGGCCATCTGGGGCGGGCTTGTGCCCCCGACCTTCCAGGGGATGCACCAGGGGCCCAACTACGCGACGCCCGGGTTCATTCTCACCCAACTCGCCATTCTGAGTGTGTTCTTTGCCCCGATACTCTGGCCCAGGCTCAAAGAGGCTTGGAAGCATCAGTGGTCGTGGGTGCTCTTTGCTGGTCTGGTCGGATGTATCCTTGGGCTCGTACCCGAATCGTCTTATTCATACGACGCCGGTCGCTACGGCGGGGGGTGGATCCTGATCAGCAAGCTCCCGACTCTCTTTGACCGATCGCCCGTGTTTATTCTCGGTTCGATCGCTGGTGCGATCTCGCTGGTGCTCTGGCTGGGCATGATCTCCCGCCGAGATGCGTGGATATGGATCGGGGCACTGCTCGCATTCGTCGCCGCCCAGAGCGCGAATCACGCAAGCTGGCAGCGGTATCACGAGCCGATGCTCTTGATGATGATTGTGCTCATCCTCGCGCGTTCAACCGAGCGAACCCAACGCACCCGCTGGGTGCTCATCGGAGCCATCGCGCTCTCGGCCATGCTCGGAGCGCTCACCCTGGCCACCACGCTCAAGGCGGAGCCGATCGAAATGAAGATTGATCAAGAGATCGGATCATCAGCGATCTTTTTGACCCCGATGGCGTACAAAGGATCCTATTGAATAGCAATTCTCGGTCAATCCACTGGCTTTGTCGGCCGATGATCCAACAATACGAACACCACAGGCGGATCACAGGGTCCGAGCTGGTTATCACACGCAGTACTCTTCGAGCGGAAAGCACACCATGAGCGAAACCAAACGCGCACTCATCACCGGGATCACCGGCCAAGACGGCTCCTACCTCGCCGAGTTCCTCCTTGCCAAGGGCTACGAGGTCCACGGGATCATCCGCCGAGCTTCATCGTTCAACACCGAACGCCTCGATGAGGTCTACCAAGACCCGCATCTCGACGGCGCGAAGCTCAAGCTCCACTACGGCGACCTCTGCGATGCCAACAACATCAACAAGATCATCGACACCACCAAGCCACACGAAGTGTACAACCTCGGTGCCCAGTCGCATGTCCGCGTTTCGTTCGATATGCCGATCTACACCGCCGACACCGTCGGGATGGGCGCGCTGCGTCTGCTCGAAGCGATCCGCGACTTCCAAGACAAGTCAGGACAGCAGGTTCGCTACTACCAGGCGTCGTCGTCAGAAATGTACGGCAAGGTCCTCGAAGTCCCCCAGTCCGAGACCACGCCGTTCTGGCCACGCTCGCCCTACTCGTGTGCGAAGGTCATGGCTCACTGGGCGACGGTCAACTTCCGTGAGTCCTACGGCATGCACGCGTCCTGCGGCATTCTCTTCAACCACGAATCACCCCGGCGCGGCGAGACCTTCGTGACCCGCAAGATCACCAGAGCCGTCGGCCGCATCAAGCTGGGCATGCAGGACAAGGTGTACCTGGGCAACCTCGACGCCAAGCGCGACTGGGGCTTTGCGGGCGATTATGTCAAGATGATGTGGATGATGCTCCAGATGCCCGAGGCCGACGATTATGTCGTCGCGACCGGACGCACGATCTCCGTGCGTGAGTTCGCCGAGATGGCGTTCAACTCCGTCGGGCTCAACTTCGACGACCATGTCGAGTTTGATCCACGCTACCTGCGTCCTGCCGAGGTCGATCTGCTCTTGGGCGATCCGACCAAGGCCAAGGAAAAGCTCGGCTGGGTCCCAGAGACCACCGTCGAAGAACTCGCCAAGATGATGGTCGAGCACGACATGGAGCTTGCATCACGCGAGAAGACCCTCAAAGACGCTGGCCACAAGATGCCCGAGTTCACCGGGCACGATCAGTAATCGATTCGTATACAAGAACTGAATATTGATATGAGTGATCAACTACCAACTCAGAACACACGCGCCATGTTTGAACTTGGTAAAATCGCGGTTGCAGTTGCTTCGGGCATTGTGATCGGCATCGGTCTCTTGGTGTATTTTGTGATCCCGAGCTTTGGATTTCCAGGCGATCTCTCAAGGATCATCAAGCTCGATGATCGGCTCGCGTTGGCCGATGAGAGCACGCAGCGGATGCTGATCGTGACCAACTCGGTCGGGGTTGAAGGTATTGATGGTTCGGTTGTGCAGGCACAACTCGCCGACGGGTATTCGATCGAGAATCACTCTTCCAACGGGCTCGATCTGATCTCTGCGAGAATCTATATCGGGCGCATGATCGAGAGCGATCCTGAGTACATCATCTGGGTGCTTCGACCAGAGCTCATGGGGCGGATCTCGCCGATCAACACGGAGGTCGCCTCGGCGATGCGCCGCGCAGGCTTCCACACAGATAACCCATGGATCAACGGCCCCGAGATCGCGGGGATTGGACCGGAACTCCGCGATCAGTTCGCGGTGTCTGATACAGCGAACCTGATTTCGATGCGGACGATCCCGCTCCGCCATCTCAACGAGCAGGTCCGTATGAAGACCCGCCGAGGGATTTTGCCCGCCAAGCCCATGGAGCTCAGCGCCCCGTACCAGATGGACCTGATGCTCTCGGAAGACAAGCTCGATCGCCATATTCTTGATGTGAGTTCGATGCTCGCGGATCGGACGAGCGAGGGCAATCGAGATGGGCTCGCGTTTATTGAACAAACCGTCGAACAAATTACTGCCGCTGGCGTCACACCGATCCTTGTCATCGCCCCGACTCACCCCGGCGGGGCTGAAGCAATCGGGCCTGCCGAGGATGAGCTTGTCGCGGCGATTGCAGAGATCAGCGCACGCAACAACATCGCCGTGATCGATCTCAAGCGGACGCTGAGCGCGGACCTCTTCTCCGACGCGATTCATCCCAGCCGGGATGGTGCAAACTTGCTAAGCACGCTCTTGGGCGAGCAACTGAATCAAACAGTTGAAGCACAGAAGGCAGACTCTGACAAGGCGGAGCCGTAAGCGATGCTATTTCAATCACCCGAGTTCTTGGTTCTCTTTCTTGTCGTCCTCGGCTGGCTGATGTGGGTACGCCATGTGCGGGCCCAGCACCTGTTTTTGGTCGCGATCAGCTATCTGTTCTACGGCTGGTGGGATGTCCGCTTTGTACTGCTGATCGTCCTTTCGACGATGATCGATTACACCGCGGCCCTGGGTATCGATGGGTACAAGATTTCGCCGAAGAAACGCCTGAAAATGGCATTGATCATGGCCGGGTCAACGCTTGCGCTCTTGTTGCCCAACTGGCCGATGCTCCAGACCGGCGATTGGCAGGGCTGGCTCGAATCTCCGCTGGTCAGCTTCAGCGGCGAGAACATCGCCGCGATGAGCTTGGCCCTTGGTTTTTCGATTATTGGTCCAATCGTGTACGGGGCCTACTTTGGGCTCTCAGAGAACAAACGCAAGAAGGCGTTCCTGATCACCTCGGTGGTCGCGAATCTGGGCATGCTCGCGTTCTTCAAGTACTTCAACTTCTTTATCGATAGCCTCGATACGGTGGTGGCTCAGTCTGGGATTCAATGGGCCGCGCCGGTGCTCAAGGTGACGCTCCCGGTCGGGATCAGTTTCTATACCTTCCAGACGATGAGCTACACCATCGACGCGTATCGGGGCGACATCAAGCCCGAGCGATCGTTGCTCAGGGTCGCGTTGTTTGTCGCATACTTCCCCCAACTCGTCGCCGGTCCGATTCTTCGTCCGCAACAGCTTCTTCCGACGCTCGATCGCCCGTGGACCGTCACCGGAGCAAGCATGCGAGCGGGGATGAACCTGGCGTTGGTCGGGCTCTTCAAGAAAGTACTGATCGCCGACAATGTGGCGCCGATGGTGGACACTATATTCTCGGCCCCCCAAGGGCAATCGAGCCTGATCGTGATGCTCGGGACGGCGCTCTTTGCGGTGCAGATCTACTGTGATTTCTCGGGGTATACAGACATCGCACGCGGTATATCGCGCGTCTTTGGAGTAGAGATCCCGCTCAACTTCAACTTCCCCTACTTCTCCACATCAATCATTGAGTTCTGGAGACGATGGCATATCTCGCTCTCGTCCTGGCTCCGTGACTACCTCTACATCCCGCTCGGCGGGAGCAGAAAAGGGCCCGGCTTTACTTACATCAACCTCATGCTCACCATGCTCCTCGGCGGGCTCTGGCACGGGGCCTCGTGGAACTTTGTGATCTGGGGCGGCTATCAAGGGGTGCTGCTGTGCCTCAACAGGCTCTTACAAACGATCACACCCAAGGGCACGATGGTGCACGGGCTCCTGATCTCAAAGCCCGGTACCGTGGTGCGATGGGTAGTGACCACCTACTTCTGGATGCTCGGCTGGTTGATCTTCCGCGTGACGAACTTCGAAGATCTGGTCTATTGCGCCAAGAAGTTCGTGCTCTTTGATGGCCGACTATCCGTCGGCGGGCTCGGGCTCGGACGCGGGAGCCCCGTGACCGCCATGATCGCGGTGATGCTCTTTGTTGGGCTCCACATCATCGGCTTCGTTTCTAAGCGTTGGGATGATCGGCTCAACAGCACGCCCTGGATTCTTCGCGCACTCATGTACGCCGCGATGGGCATGCTCTTCTTCTACGGCTGGCCATCACAAAGCAGCGCGTTCATCTACTTCCAGTTCTGATCCGATCGCCTCTCAATCAGTAATCGTTCCAGACGAACCATTGGGTGTTGTTTTCTTGATGAGTTCAAAGGTCTGCATCGCGTGATCCATGCGCCCCCACTCTTGAGTCCGATCAAGGTGGTAGTGCATGGTTTTCCAGCCATCGCTGATCAACGCGAGATCGATGTGCCAGTCCGCGAGCTTGATGGGCTGGCGGGCGATCAGGTTATTGACCTTGGGTACCCATGAGCGCCCGCGACCAAACCCTGACTGCTCGAACGCATCGGTCATGTTCGCTGAGCTGGGAATTAGCCGAGCGATTGAGTCCGAGCCCCGCGGCGTATTGAAATCGCCAACCATCAGGTCCGGCTCGGGGAAGGGGCCGTCGAAGGTGTGTTGTTTCCACACATGCTCACCCATCCGCCACCCGCCCCCGTCCCATGCTTCGATCGCATTTGCCGCGTCTTGCATCATCTGCTGGCGGAAGATCGAAGGATCCGAAGGCAGATCAACAAACCAAACGATCAACGGCTCTTCGGGTGCGACTGGTTCTTCATCTGTAGTACCGTCCGCAGCGTACACATCCGTTGGCCTGCTGAGGTCAAACTCGATGAACATGATCCAGCCGCGCCCGCCGCCGGGGTTGGGTTGTTCGTTCCCGGGGATGGGCTTGGTTGCGGTGTTGATCCGCACCATGCCTGATCGAACCATCGGGAACCGCGACGCGATCATCGCGTTATTCTGGATCCAGAAGTGTGAAGGGTCACCGTGCACCTTGTAGCTGTAGTTCACCCAGCGCTGACGATCTTGGGGCGCAAAGGGCGCGAGCCCGTCGAGGATCGCCTGTCGCTCATCGCCCCACTTGGGATTCGCCAGCAGCACGATGTCCGCCCGCCGATCGAACACAGATTGCGTCCAGCCAGCCGCATCGATTTTTTTACCCGACATATTCCAGTGCATCACGCGGATGGCTTCTGGATCTGATGGAGAGCCGAGCACCGCACGGTGCATGTTCCACACGCCGAGGATCAGGTATCCGGTACACCCGATGTTGACCAGCAGCAAGATCGGCCGCATCAGCACCCCACCCATTCGGCGCGAGATCAGGTCGAACCCATACGACACAACCAACAGTAACCACGCCCCGATGATCATCCACAGCGCCGGGATCCACCAGATGTACTGCGACCAGAGATAGGTATCCGTGAACACCCGCCCGCAGATCCACAGCCCGATGACGACGAGCCCAAGCAGCGCGGTGATGGCCGCGAGCCTTGGGTAGACCCGGCGTCTGAGCCAGCTCACCTTGGGCGCATTTCGATCTCGTGTGTTTCTTCTCACAGGAGACACTATCGACCATCCGTGATCGCGTCCAGCAGTCAGAGTTCTGCCCGAGTCCTGCCAGCAATAGCCATCGAATTTCGCCAGATTCCACGCGGTATCAGGGGCTCAACGCCACTATGATTGCCACTCAAACACGCCCTCAACTCAGCCGGAGCACCCGCGATGTCCTCAGCCTCTTCCGTCAACTGGTCCAATCAACGCATCATCATCACCGGCGGGTCCGGGTTCCTCGGGCGACACATCGTCGAGGGGCTCCACGCCCGAGGCGTGGCCGACAACCAGATCTTCATCCCCCGATCGGCCAACTACGACCTGACCGAAAAAGACGCGTGCGTGAGCCTCTACAACGATTGCTTTGGCAGCGATCGCGCCACGATGATCATCCACCTGGCGGCTGAAGTTGGCGGCATCGGCGCGAACATGAAGAACCCCGGGCGCTACTTCTACGCCAACATGGCCATGGCCCTGCACCTGATCGAACAAGCCCGCGTCGATGGGCTCATCGAACGCGACGGCAAGTTCATCCAGACTGGGACCATCTGCGCCTATCCCAACATGACCCCCATCCCGTTCAAGGAAGAGAACCTCTGGAACGGCTACCCGGAAGTCACCAACGCGCCCTACGGCGTCGCCAAGAAAGCCGCGTGGCAGATGCTCGATGCCTACAAGCTCCAGTACGGCATGAAGTCGTCGTTCGTGCTGCCCGTGAATCTCTACGGCCCATGGGACAACTTCAACCTCGACTCATCGCATGTGATCCCCGCGCTGATCCGCAAGTGCGTCGAGGCCCTCGATCGCGGCGACGAGTTCTTGCCCGTCTGGGGCACCGGCAGCGCGTCGCGTGAGTTCCTCTACATCGACGACTGCGCCGACGGCTTGCTGACCGCCGCCGAGAAGATGGACGACCCGACCCCGATCAACCTGGGCACCAACATGGAGATCACCATCAAGGACCTGGTCAACATGATCGCCAAACTCACCGGCTTCGCCGACGAAGACACCATCGCTCAAAAAATCCAATGGGACCCCACCAAACCCGACGGCCAGCCCCGGCGCTGCCTCGATGTGCAACGCGCCAAAGAGCTGATGGGCTGGGAGGCCAAGGTCGGCTTCGAAGAAGGCATGAAGCGCACCATCGAATGGTTCAAAGCCCACCGCGATGACGCTGAGGCGAGGATGTGAGTAAGCCTGACCCCAGAGTTCAAGTAGGTAGGTTTGTAGTAGCTTTTTACGATGTTTTGGGTCAAAGTGATCGGCTAAACAGTTGGGCAGATCACACGCAGCTCAGTGATCAGTCCAGTGTGGTTTGGCAATCCATGATACGCACTGTGCAAGAAGTGAACCGTATTCGTATGGATTTTGCGGGCATTCTGAATGGTCTAAACCAAGTGAACTCAGGTGATGCATCTTCCGATCCTGAATTGCAGGCGGAAGTAGAGAAGCTGCCTAATTATCAAAAAATCATCGAATCCTTACCCAAAGGGTATATCCGAAGTCAATCATTTTCTGATACAAACATTTGGTTCACACCAGCGTCAGACGAAAATGGTGTTCAGTATGTTAATCAGATTACCAATTTAGTAATGGGGATCGCATTCTCTCATCTGTTGGCGTTGTCACGCGGTACTGCATGTCGCGGGGGTATTGCCATCGGGTGTGGTACTGATGCGCTTGGAAAAACGGATATTTCTCAGGGGGATGAAGTCTATGGTCCTGTACTGTGGGAAGCATACCAACTAGAAAACACTCACGCTATCTATCCAAGAGTGGTTGTAAGCGATGATCTTGTGAAGTTTATGACAGGCTTGAAAAGAGACTTGGCAAGTCTGAAACAAGGTACAGAAGAGTTCGCCATTGGCGTACATGCGAATGTTCATATAGAAGCATTTCGCGACTTGACTAGCATGGATTGTGATCGTGCTATTGTAGTGGATTATGCAGGTGAACTTGCGTCTTCAATCTTTAAAACGGTACTTTCAGCGGAAGGGCTAAATCCGCAAGATGTGTATCACAATGCGATTGAGTTTGTGAAATCAGAACTCCATCGGTTTACAGACGAACGAAATTTTAAACTGTCTGGAAGATATGAGCGTGCGTATCGATACTTGGAGAGTTGCTCAAAGTACTGGGTTTAACAAATACCACAGAACTTTCCCGCATTTCCAATCTTTCTTGCTCACTAATCTTGTGATGCCAGCAGGCACCCCCGCCACGCGCACAAAAGCGTGACGAGGAGCTATGGAGTCAATCGATCGATCAGCGCTTCAGCCGCGGATCAGAAATCGCCTTCGTGCACATACGGGTAGCTCCACAGGATCGTCTGCATCAGCACGCTCTTGACCCACGCCGCGTGCATCTTGTCGACTTCTTCCGCGGTGTGATCGCTGCGTTCGAGGAACGGGCGCAGGGTGGTTGTGACGGGGATGGTCAGTGCGCTCAGGTGGCGGAAGTTGATGTGGTCGATCGCGTCGGCGTGATCGGTGGTGTTCTTGCCCACGCGGTGATGGCGTCGCCCGATCTCGAACTGGTAGTCGAGCCATTCCTGGTCATACTCGGCCTGCGCGGTGTCGAGCACCCACTGCTCGAAGCGTTCGCGGACGCGCCCGAGGTAGTCCATGTCCGGCTCGCCGGCGTTGTTGGAAAAGTACTTGAGCAGGTGCTCGTTGCCGCCCACGAAGCCGTACCACACACCGACGAGCTCTTCGACATGCGGCTCAAGCACATCGCGGCTCATACGCAGATACTTGATGTCCTCATCGCTCATCAACAACGACAGCTTGAGCTCTTCAAGCTCGCCCAGCGTGATCGGTGCGCGCTCGATGGATTTGGAGCCGACGGTGTAGCCGGGGATGATTGGCTCGGTGCTCTTGTTTGCACTGCTTGAGTGGTCCGAGCCGTCCGAACTGTTCATGGCCTGCGTGCCCGTGCACGCGCCCAGCAGCCCGGCGGCCGCGATCATGAGTGCGATCGAGTGTGTCTTCAACATGTGTGTCTCCTTTGTGTCGAGGTCAAATATGGAAAGGTGCGTGGGGAGTCCACGATGTGAGTATCATCCACGCGTCGCGCCCGCCTATTTCAGATCAAGCCGCAAGTGCGATAGGCACAAAGTGGATACCATTGCCCATGACCCAGAATCCGCTCACAAATACACAGAAAACTTCGGCGAGCGCAGACGAAAACCGCACCGGCTACGAGCTCAGCGAGTCCTTCCACCGCATCACCGATGTGCTCAAGTGCAAGTGGACGCTCGCGATCGTCAACGAGATGAACGCCGGGTCCAACCGACCCTCGGCCATGCAACGCGAGCTGCCCGGGCTGACCTCCAAGGTGCTCACCGATCGGCTCAAGAAGCTCGAAGCCTTCGGCTTGATCGAGCGCGAAGTCTTCGCCGAGGTCCCGCCGCGCGTTGAGTACACGCTCACCGAGCGCGGCCAAGAGCTCATGGGTGTGCTCGAAAGCGTGATCGCGTACATCGATCGATGGGATGGTTAACCATGTCATCCAACCCGCTCATCCGATTCTGCATCAACAACGCCCCGAACATGGTCGAGCGCCGTCGGCTCTTTGAGCTCGGGTACGAATGCCGCGATTGCCTGGGCAACTGCTCGGCCTGCTTCGAGGGAAGATTCCTCGAGGCGCACGATCAGTTCTTCGAAGGTGACTCATACGAAGAGATCCTTGCGAAGATCACAGCGCATAAAAAAACGCCCCGTGATGAACACGAGGCGTAAGAGGGTTTGGAGTCTTCGAGATCCGCTCTGAAGCGAACTCAGGCGCGACGACGGCGGATCGTGCGGACGCCGCCGATGGTGCCCAGAAGCGCGAAGCCGGCGTATGCACCGGTTGGCAGAGGCACGATGAAGAGCTGGTCCTGCTGGCCAACAGCGACGGCGGCACGAAGGCCGGCCATGCGGGCCTGGTCATCAAAGGTGGCCACATTCATCAGGATGTTGTACTGCGTCTGGAGGCTTGAGCTTGTTGAGCCGCTGTTTGGGTTGAAGTTGTGGCCGAGGGCTTCCCAGACAGCTGCCTGGATGGCGCCCATGCGTGCGAGGTAGTGAGCGCCTGATGAATCAGCCTGCAAGCGTGCATCGATCCAGCCCAGTGCGTACGCGTTGGCGATCACAGCGCTGACGGCATCGGCCTTGGTCTGCCCGTAGGGTGTGCCTGGGTCAGGGGCATCAGCCAGATCGATGATCTGGTAGGTCGCCGAGCCGCCTTGGGCGTACTCTTCGAGCTCGATGCAGAAGGTGCTGAAGGTCTCGCCAGCGCGTGGGCCGCTGGTGATGGTGTGTGACATGTGGCCGGCGTAGTAGGTCGACGAGTTGATGCGTGCGCGGTCAGCGCTGCCCCCGCCGACGATGCCGTTGTAGGTCAGGTCGATGGATTCTGCACTGGCGAATGCACAAGTCATGGCGACTGCGACGACTGTGGTGATCTTGGATAGTGGATTCATCAAAAACTCCTCTTGATTCTTCTCTTGATATTCTGTGTGGTCTCTCTCGGTTAACAGCTTGATACACAGGGGATTAACCCCGCTGTTGGGGGCGAGTATAGGGGAAACACTCCAGGCGTCAAACAGAAATATCCCTTAAACAGGGGTGAATGCTGAAAATTGGAACAAAACTTGAGTTATAGGACTGTGTTTCACCTGTTTTCTATCGAGTTCGCCTGGCTGGTCAGCGAGCGCGACCATGAAAAAATGCCCAGTCTAACTGGGCATTCGAGCGATCAGAGTGTATTGGAGATGGTTGATCGGGGCCTGATTAGGCGTTGGTTCTGCGGCTGCGGATCGAGCGGAAGCCGATCATACCCGCGAGCAGTCCGAGTCCAGCGTATGCAGCACCGGGAAGCGGAACGGCCTGGGGGCTGACCTTGCCCATCGTGAATGATCCGGACCGTGAATCCTGAAGGAAATCGGTGCCGTTGATGATCAACGATGTGACGCGGTGGTGGTTGCCTCTGTTGGAGTGCCCGTCGCCTGTGTTAGACGAGCTGTCCGCGCCGTGAAGTGCTTCGTTTGGAACGAAACTCAGCAGAGCAGACTGATCAGCCGAGTTGCTTGATGCATGGGCCGTGTCTGCGTTGGCGAAGTCGTGACTCGTCGTATTGACGCTTTGGTCCAGCAGTTCAAGGGCGAAGTCCGCGGTGTGACTCCCTTGATTTGTAGGCGCAAAGCCAAGATTGGCCATGCAAGCGGACGACATGAGTGCAACGACAAGCAGCGCCGGGCGAGCACTGTTGAGTGCGCGTGATTGGGGCTTGAACTTGTGCGTGCGCAAGTTGTTCATAGGAATCATCTCTGCCTCTTCTCCTGGTTCAAAAAGCACGAACCAGCTTGATGTCTCGATGAGCTTAACATCGTCCCAGTACGATTTTAGCGAGCAACGAGAGGCGAGTCAACGAGAATCAGGCTGTCCGTGTGAATTGTGGGTTTTCTAAACCAAGAAATAACAGTGAATTAGAGCGTGCGTGTTAAAATAGGAAATCTTCTGGCTGGACAATAAAAAAACACCCCGGAAATCCGGGGTGTTCGGGAGAGGTTTGTGTGCCGTAGATTACTTGCGACGGCGGATTGAGCGGACACCGGCGATCCCGCCGAGCATGCCCAGGCCAGCGAATGCTGCGGGTGGCAGGGGCACGACATAGAGCATGTCCTGCTGGCCGCCAGCGACGATGGCCTTGAGCCCATCGATACGCAGTGAGTCGTCGAAGGTCTGCTGGTTGGTCAGCACATTGTAGTACGACGCGAGCGAGTTACTGGTGCTGTTGCTGTTGAGGTTGACATTGCTGCCGAAGGCTTCCCAGATCGCGGCCTGGATCGCACCCATCTTGGCGATGTAGTCGGTCTGGTTGCTGTCTGCCTGCAGCTTGTTATCGATCCAGCCGAGTGCGGCCGCGTTGGCCACAACAGCGTTGATCTTGTCGGCCACGGTCTGGCCGTACGGCGAGCCCGGCATCGGTGCATCGGCGATATCAACGATCTGGTAGGTGGTATTCTGGTTCCGAGCAGTCTCTGAGAAGTCGATACAGAAGGTCGAGAATGATTCGCCGTTGCGATCGCCGCTGGTGAACTTGTGAACCATGTGGCCGGCCAGGTAGGTGCCGCCTTCAACACGCAGGTGCGAGGCGTTGCCGCCTCCAGCGATCCCGGTGTAGCGGGCGTCAACGGTGTCGGCCATGGCCATGGCGGTGGATGCTGCACAAACGAAAGCGATTACGGTTGAAGTCTTCATTTTTCTCTCCTCTTTGATGCTCGGTGGTCCCGAACATGTATTGTTTTTCCCTCGTCATCGAAACCGAAAACACTGGCCGACGACAAGCGAAGAATACACGCAAGTCGTTTGTAGACAAGGCAATAGGGCATTGATGAGATGCTTTTGGATCGGTTTGAATCGATAAGTCGGGATGGTCCGCGCGATAACCATCGCGGGCGATCCCGCGGGCGGTTATCCGGACAGTTCTTCGATGATCACGGGCCAATCGGCGCGTTTGAGCCGTTCAGTTTTCGGGGTGAACAGCCAGCATGAGGCTCGAGATCTGCGATCGTTTATCGGGCGCAGAAAAAACGCCATCCCTGTTGAGGGATGGCGTTTGGGTGTTGGGTGATCGGCTTACCTTTTATAGAGGCTCGCCGACAGTGTCTTATGCAGCGCGGCGACGGGTTGTGGTCTTGCGTGCTGCTGGCTTGCGGGTGATGCGACCAGCGACCGCCTTGCGAGCGGTGGTCTTCTTGGCCACTGTCTTGCGTGCGGTGGTCTTGCGTGCAGTCGTTTTGCGAGCTGGGCTCTTCTTGGCGACGGCCTTGCGTGCCGCTGGCTTGCGGGTCGCAGTTTTGCGAGCAGTTGTCTTCTTCGCGGTGGTCTTGCGAGCGACTGGCTTGCGAGCCGTGGTCTTGCGTGCCACGGTCTTCTTTGCAGTCTTCTTAGCCGCTGGCTTGCGGGTGACGGCCTTGCGGGCGGTCGTCTTGCGAGCGGTGGTCTTCTTGGCAACCGTCTTCTTAGCAACGGTCTTGCGAGCCGCTGGCTTGCGTGCGGTCGTCTTCTTCACGGCCTTCTTCGCTGCTGGCTTGCGAGCTGTCGTCTTCTTGGCGGTGGCTTTGCGTGCGGTCGTCTTCCGAACTGGGCTCTTCTTGGCGACAGTCTTGCGTGCGGTGGTCTTGCGTGCCGCTGGCTTACGAGCGGTGGTCTTCTTCGCAGTGGTCTTCTTTGCGGCTGGCTTGCGTGCAGTCGTCTTGCGAGCTGTGGTCTTCTTGGTTGCGGTCTTCTTTGCGACCTTCTTTGCCGCTGGCTTGCGGGTTGCAGTCTTCTTGGCTGCGGTCTTCTTCGCAGGAGCCTTCTTGGCCGTAGCTTTGCGGGCGGTGGTCTTGCGTGCCGTGGTCTTCTTGGCTGTGGTTTTTCTAGCCGTGGTCTTGCGAGCGGTGGTCTTCCTCTTCGCTGGTGCCTTCTTGGCTGCTGGCTTACGAGCAGTGGTCTTCTTGGCGGTGGTCTTGCGAGCCGTGGTCTTTTTGGCGGCTGCCTTGCGAGTGGTGGTTTTTTTTGCGGTCTTCTTTGCTGGGTGTTTCTTCGTGCGAGTGGCCATGATTGGTCTCCGTGTGCCTGAACAATCAGGCGGTGTGTTGTGTTGGGCCCGAGGAGCCTGGAACTGGCTTGGGCCGAGATTTGAGTGCCGCCAAATGGCAACACACGGCGCACACCCACCTTGGGGTGCGTGCTACCGTGATCGACTCAGTGTGGGTTCTCTATCAAGAATAGAGCAATGAATTCATCGCAAATTGTATTAGTACACTGCCGAATGTATGAAGTGCGCAAAGTTCGCGCGAATTTCGCGCCCCGCTACGCCGAGCGGGGACCGGGCGTGAGCATCCCTGGGCTACTGGGAATCAAGGGCCATCTGGCGCTTGTTGGCTTCGTTGGTCCATGCTTCATACTGGGCTTCGTTGCCCAACATCTGGTGCAGCAGCGCCACGCGTGAGGCCATGACCGGGTTGCGGATGTCGGACTCAGCGACACGCGTGAGCTCAGCGAGCGATTCCTCTGTTCGCCCAACCGAGTACAGCGCCTGTCCATACTCGTAGCCGAAGAACGGGATGTCCGGGTGCTCGCTGGTAATCTGTCCGATAAAATCAACGCCACGGGTGACGAGCTCCATATCACTCATCGCCGAGCCGCCGGTGATCATCCCCTTGGCGATGTAGAGCACCTCGAACGGATCGTCAGACTTGGCCGCGGCCTGGGTGAGAAGCTCGCGGGCCTGATCCGTATCACCCTCCCGGATAATCACGCCCGCGGCCCGGGCCATCACCAACGAACGATCGGCCCGCGGCAGCTCCAGGGCTTTATACGCCCGCTCGCGTCCGAGCTCGAGCCGCCCGAAGGCGTTGGCGACCTCGCCCGCCGAGAGCCAGGTGAGCCCGTCGGCGCTGGGGTGATCCACCGCTTGCTGGGCCAGGTCCAACGCCAGATCGCGCAGTTGGAAGTTCATCGAGGTATTGGCGATGTTGATGAGCATCTCGGCCGGGCGGTCGAGCTCGCTCAGTGCTAGCCTGCTTGATTCTCGCAGGGCGATCTGGGCGGCTTCGATCTGTCCAGTAAAGCCGGCGTAGGCGCCCATCGCGAGGTAATAATACGGGTCATCGTCGTAGGTATCGATATCCCAATACGCCCGCGCGATGGCCATGTCGCCCCTGGCATAGGCGCTGCGGGCGATCTCGTTGCGGATGCCGTGCAGGTTGGGGTGGCGTTGGAGCGCGTAGGCATAGATCGCGACGCGCTGATCGCTCGTGTATATATTCATCATCGAATCATCGACATCCGCCGGCGGGTTGGCGGCGATGGCCCGCATCTTGAGCTGGCTCAGCTGCATTACAAACTCATCGGTCGGGTTGCCCTCGTCGATCACCAGCATCATCTGTTCGACCGATTCATCGAATCGACCCAGCATGGTCAGGAAGTAGGACATGCGCAGGCGGTGCTCGGGATTGAGCTTCCATCCAAAGCCGCCGTGGGCGATTGAGTCGGCGCGTTGGTAGGCGCTGACGGCTTTTCGTGCCTTGCTCGCCTGCTCGGGCGAGGCCATAAACTCTTCACGCAGCAGGATGGTCGCGGGCACTTCGGACCCGGCGAAGAGCACATCGCCCCGCCAGCGGTTGGCTCTGGCGGTGCCCGACCAGGCGCTGCCGACAATCATCACGAGCGCCAGCAGGATCACGACCATGCCCCAGGGCTTGATCTTGTTCTGGTTCTTCAGGGTCAGTGAGTACAGCCGGGCGTTGGGTGTCGACAGGATCTTGATGCTCGTCATCACCAGCATCACCGCGATGGCCGCCAATCCGCCGGCCATCAGCATGGGCACCGCGTCGAGCATCCCGCGCGTCGCAAAGAAGAACCAGAGCATCAGCACCGCTGCCAGCAGCTCCTGCTTGAGCGACATGTCGTAGCGCCGAGCCTTCTTGGCCTTCGACTTTTCGTAGGTCTCGGGCGAGGTCGGCTTGGCCCCCAGCGCCACCTTGCCAAAGCCCAGCGAGAGCGCGTCGTTGGGGCAAGCGCTGACGCAGTCGAGCGTCTTCATGCACCCGGCATCGACGACCATTCCGAAGTCCAGAACTTCCTCGTTCACGCGGACATTCGAGGTGCACGCGCTGGTGCAGTGCCCGCACTGGTGGCAATCATCGTTGACGCGGATACGCAGCGGGGCGACCTTGTCGAGGGGCTTGAAGAACGCCGCGTACGGACAGCCGTAGGTGCAAAAGCCCTTGGCCCCCAGAAAATACACCGCCGCGAACCCGCAGATAAAGAGGAAGGGAACCGCGATAAACCAAGGCGGCATCGTCGCCCAGAAGTCGTCGACGATCAAGGCCGACGAGTACTGATGGATCGGCTCGACCGGGCGGAGCCACGCGGGCCAGTCAATCCCAGCACTGTCCAGCGCGGGCGCCAGAGCGATCCTCTTAAAGGATGGCCAGACGAACATGTACATCCCGAGCGCGAAGGGGAAGTAGATCAGCAGGCGCGAGCGGAAAGGCTTGGGGCGGATGCCGATGCTCGTCATCATGTACGCGCACAGGTCCTGGAGGGCGACGACATGGCAGAGCCAGCCGCAGAAGAAGCGTCCAAGAATCAATGTCGACAAGAAGGCCAGCAGGAACATAATCGCCCCCGCGTTGATCACTCCGACCTCGAGGGTCTCCATCGCCTCGCTGGGCTCGATGGGCGAGACGGTCATCCCCATGATCAGCCACTGGATCAGATGCGCGACCATCAGCACATTAACCATGATCAGCACGATCGCCCGCCAGCGTCCGATCTTGGTGCGTCCCATCTTGGGCGCACCACTTTGTTTGGAATCGAGCACAGGAAGGGCGACGGATCGGCCGATTTCTTCCTTGGATGAGTCGGCTTTGGTGCAATGATTGGTCATACCCTCACTGTATCACGGATTGTCCTTTGTGCCCGCCGTGATTGGGGGCCGAGCTCGCATTTTTGCCGATCCCGCACCTCCGCCGACATCGACTCGAACCCATTGGACCCCTATGACTGACCGCCCGCCCATCTCGTCACTCAACACCGCCCCCGAAGGGTGGACGCCGTCGTCGTGGGTAGCGAGCGTGACGGACAAGCCGTTCACTTATCCGGACGCGAATGCCCTGGCTTCTGCCCGCCAGCGCCTCGCCCAGCTCCCGCCCTTGGTCACCTCGGGCGAGATCGAAAAACTCCGCGAGGAGATCGCCCAGGCCCAACTCGGCAAACGCTTCATCCTCCAGGGCGGCGACTGCGCCGAGATGCTCAGCGAGTGCTCGTCGGCCCCCATCGCCAACAAGCTCAAGATCCTCCTGCAGATGTCGCTGGTGCTCATCCACGGGCTCCGCAAGCCCGTCACCCGCGTGGGACGCTTCGCCGGGCAGTACGCCAAGCCCAGATCATCGCCGACCGAGACCAAAGACATCGCCGGGCAAGCGTGCACGCTGCCGAGCTATTTCGGGGACCTCGTCAACCAGATCGGGTTCGATCAAGATTCGCGTACACCCGATCCGTTCCTGATGGTCGAGGGCTACAAGCACGCCGCCCTGACGCTCAACTTCATCCGCTCGCTCCTCGACGGCGGCTTCGCCGACCTGCACCACCCGGAATATTGGGACCTGTCGTTCTTTAACAACGCCTCGGTCTCTGCCGAGCGCCGAGACCAGTACGCCAAGATGTCGCGGACACTCGCCGACGGCTTGGCCTTCATGGAAAACCTGGGCGAGCAGCGCGTCGAGGACTCCTCACGCGTCGATTTCTACACCTCGCACGAAGGACTCAACCTCTACTACGAGCAGGCCCAGACCCGCACCGTCCCGCGTCGGTCGGGGCATTATGATCTGACGACGCATCTGCCGTGGATCGGCGAACGCAACCGCCAGCTCGACGGCCCGCACATCGCCTTCTTCAAAGGCATCGTCAACCCCATCGGCGTCAAGGTCGGGCCGACCATGCAACCCGACGAGCTCATCGAACTCATCGACGCGCTCAACCCGACCAATGTGGGCGGCAAGCTCGTGCTCATCGCCCGGATGGGTGCAAGCAATGTCCAAGCCAAGCTCCCGGCGCTGCTCGAAAAGGTCAAGAGCGAAGGCCGATCGGTCCTCTGGATGGTTGACCCGATGCACGGCAACGGCACCACGACCCAGTCCGGCATCAAGACCCGCAACTTCGATGACATTCTCGCCGAGCTCGAACGCACGGTCGATGCGCACAACGCGGCCGGCACGATCCTGGGCGGTGTTCACTTCGAGCTCACCGGCGAAGATGTCACCGAATGCCTCGGCGGCGGCTCCGGCATCACCGAAGCCGACCTGAGCAAAAACTATGTCTCCCTCTGCGACCCAAGGCTCAACTACCAGCAATCGCTCGAGATCGCCTTCCTGCTCGCGGGCAAGATGGGGAACAAATAGCCTCTGGGTGCACCGACGGAACCATCTTCGGTTCCTTCGGGAAAAGTTCGCGCATGCCTGCCATACACGGGATGGTGAAGTTCAATTCATCCGATTGATTTCAAGGTGTTGAATAGATCGATCGATATTCTCGATAAGTTTCTCATCAAGTGTTTTAGGACACTCAAACAGATCTACTACAGATTTTATCTCACCGATCAGTTCCTTTTGCCAGGGCTTTCTCCAAGATTTCGCGGCTACTTCTTCATAAACGAATCGGGCCTCATCTAAATCGTTTGTTCTGGTTAGAGTATAAAAAAGCGTACAATAATCACGCAGGGTGCCAAAAGTTCTCACATTTTTTCTGAGAGCCTTCAGTCGAGTAGAGACTTTCTCAGTAGCTGATATCCATTTCGACAAGGGTTTTCTGATTTGCTTACCAAACTTGGATTCGTCAAGTTCGTCTAGATCCCAGAGCTCTCCATTCTCTCCATTTAGTCGCGACCCATTATTGAAATAGATTTGTTCAGTGGGTGCGTAGAGAGGAATCCAATAGGCCCATATATAGAATCTGCGAGAGTGATAGGCAGAGCTTTCTATCGAAATGCCCAATAAATCAAAGCAATCAGTGAGCTTAAACAAACTCGACTTTATCAATGTGTATTCAGGGACATATTCGTCTTGGATTAATTTTAACACATCGCTTTTGTTCATAATGCCTCAGTGGGTGCCAAGCTGATCATACGGCTTCGGGTTACTCAATCACCCGCATAAACCGCTCGTACATCATCTCCAACGCCGACGGGATCACGCGGATGCCCCCCACCGTGGAGATAAAGTTCGTATCGCCGTTCCAGCGGGGCATCACATGCACATGCAGGTGGCACGGCACCCCCGCGCCCCCGGCCCGCCCTTGATTGATTCCGATGTTCATACCCTGAGGCTCGAGCGCCCGCTCAACCAGAGCCGCGGCTTGATCGACCAGCTTCCAGAGCTGCTCGCGCTGCTCGGGGGCGTAGTCCGTCAGGCTCGGGCGGGCGTCGCCGAGGGCGACGAGCAGGTGGCCGTTGGAGTATGGGTACTTGTTGAGCAGGATCATGCCGTGATCATTGCGGACGAGCACATGGTGAGCCGCGTCGAGCTCGGGCTGGTTCCAGTAGTCGAGCAGGAAGCTGCCCGAAGACTGTGTGGCTTCTTGCTCTGGCTGGTTATCGGGGGGGCAATCCTGACCAGCATCCCCACCCGAACCCTCGTGCAGGTCTTCCAGATACGCCATCCGCCACGGCGCCCAGATCGCATCCGGCCCAAACGGCACAGCCCGCCCATCATCTTGGTGTGTTCCCATAAGTCAGTGTAGCCGACCCGGGGCTGGGTCGATTGTAGGGATAGACCGAGATTTTGCCCAACCAGAGGACCCGCGATGCAAGCACTGATCGTTCAAGACATCATGACCCAGCCCGTCGAGACCATCTCCATGGACGACTCGGTCGAGCGTATCCGCGATATCTTCGAGTACAACAAGTACCACCACCTGATCGTGGTCGGCGACGAGGGCGAGTGCGCGGGCGTGATCTCGGATCGCGACCTGCTCAAGAACATCTCGCCCTTCGTCGGCAAGCCCACCGAACGCTCCGCCGACACCTTCTCGCTCCAGCAACGCGCCCACCAGATCATGACCCGCGAGCTCGTCGCGGTGAGAGCCAACACTTCATTGCGTGCGGCGACCCGTGTGATGCTCGATCACCGGATCTCGTGCCTGCCCGTCGTCGATGCCAACAAGGCGTGCGTCGGGATCGTCACGCTCCGCGATATCGTCCGCTGGGCGGTCGATCAGCTCGAGCAGGATTTCAATACCGAGCCAGGCACAGACACCGGCGACCACCAAGCCGCGGCTTAACCATTCGGCTGATCGGCCGGAACCGATTCCTCAACAATCTCCACCTCATCAATCGTCGTCCGCCGAAGAATCACCCTCTGGTTTTCGATCTCGCCCTGGGTCTCTTGGACCTCGCTGGCGATGACCTGCGATTGTTTCTTGGGCGTGTCCGAGTCATTGGGGACGGGCTTGGTGGTTGCGCCCCAGATATGGCCGAAGAATCGCCCAACCGCCCGCGAGACCGAGATATCATGTTCGTTCTTCACACCACATGATATCATCCGATTCCGAGGAAATGGCGATCTATGTCCGACCCAGTCTGCCGATGCCAATGGGCCCGCTCCCCGAGCGAGCAGCACTACCACGACCACGAATGGGGCGTGCCCTGCAAGGACGAGCACCATGTCTACGAGATGCTTACGCTCGAAGGGGCGCAGGCCGGGCTGAGCTGGGAGACCATCCTCAACAAGCGAGCCGGCTACCGCAAGTTGTTCAAAGACTTCGACCCCGCCAAGGTCGCCAGGTTCACCCAAGCCGACTTCGATCGCCTGATGCTCGACCCATCGATCGTCCGCAATCGGCTCAAGATCGAATCCACGATCTCCAACGCCAAAGCCATCCTCAAGCTCTACGAAGCCGGCATGACGCTCAGCGAGTTGGTCTGGTCATTCGTCGATCACACCCCGATCGTGAACCACTACAAGACCCTCGCCGAGCTGCCCGCCCAGACCGAAACCTCCAAGCAGCTCTCCAAGGGGCTCAAAAAGCACGGCTTCCGATTCGTCGGCCCCACCACCATGTACGCGATGATGCAAGCGATCGGCATGGTCAACGACCACACCACCGATTGCTTCCGTCACGCGGAATGCTCATAGAGATTATCTGGCTGAACCCGTTTTCGCCGAACCCGCTTTAGAGATCTTCTTTGACCGCCCCGGTCCCGCCGGGCGTGTAGTTGCCCTGCTGGAGATCATCGATCATCGAGACCATGCGTTCCGGGGTGAGGTTCTCGTGCAGGTCGTCGTCGATCAGGGCCGCGGGGGCGGTGCCGCAGGATCCGATGCATTCGAGCTCGACGAGCGTGAACTTCTTGTCGTCGGTGGTCTGCCCGACATCGATGCCCAGCTTGGCTTTGATCGCTTCGGTGCACGCGGTGGCCTCGCAGAACTCACACGCGATGGATCGGCACACCGAGATCAAATGCTCGCCCTTGGGCTCTTCCCAGTACTCTTCGTAGAAGCTCACCGTATCGAGCACTTCTGACGGCGCAATCTCGAGAACCGCAGCGATCTCTTTCATCGCCTGGCGCGGGATCCAGCCGTAGTGATGCTGGATCATGTGCAGTGCGGGGAAGAGTGCGCCTTTAGGGCGCTCATAGCGGGGCAAGTACACCTCGCGGAGCGTGCGATCCATCTCAGCGGTCAAGTAGGGCTCGTCGCGCGTCTCGATCTGAGTCTCGGCGGAGTTCTTCGTTATCCAAGCCATGATGCACCGTTCTCCACTAATAGTCCTTGAGGCTCAAATCATAGCTGAGCATTCATCGAGATTCATGTATGCTTGCCGTCGAGGGCGAGCCTTATCGATCCAACTTAGCGATCCAGTTCAGCCGCCACGATGTTCAGCGAGCCGATCACCGCGACCATGTCCGCGAGCATGTGCCCCTCCATCATCTTGGGCACCAGCGAGAAGTTCACAAAGCTCGGCGGGCGGGTCTTGACGCGCCAGGCGCGCTTCGTGCCGTCGCCGACGATGTAGTAGCCCAGTTCGCCGTTGGCGGTCTCGTGGGCGAGGTATCGCTCGCCGACGGGCGCGGTCCAGCCGCGGTTGGTCATAATGAGCTCGAAGTGCTGGATCAGCCCCTCGATCGAGCCGTACACATCTTCCTTGGGCGGCTTGGTCATCTTCTCATCGACATACATATCGACCGGGCCCTGCGGGATGTTGTCGATCAGCTGATCGATGATCTTGACGGACTGGCGGATCTCTTCGAGCCGGACCAAGAAGCGGGAGTACACATCGCCGTCGTGGCAGATCGGCACGCTGAACTTGACCGCCACGGCCCCCTCGCCGTCCCAGTTGTCCGCGTAGCACAGGTACGGCTCGTCCTTGCGCAGATCACGCTTGACGCCCGAGGCCCGCGCGACCGGGCCGGTGAGCCCGAAATCAATCGCCTCGTCGTGGGTCATCGTCCCGATGCCCTGCGTGCGGTCCATGAAGATCCGGTTGCGGTTGACCAAGTTCTCAAGGTCGGCGATCGCCTGCTGAAGATCCGCGTGCAGGAAGTTCTTGACCATCCGCTTGAAGACCTCCTCGTCGGGGATCTCCTTCATGATCCCGCCCACACGGGTCCAGTCTGGGTGGAAACGCTGCCCAGAGATATAGTCCACAATGTCGTAGATCGTCTCGCGCGGGTTAAACGCGTACAAGAACCCCGTAAACGCCCCAAGGTCCAACGCCGCAGCCCCGACACACAGCAAATGGTCCTGGATCCGCCCCAGCTCGGCCATGATCGTCCGCAGCACGGCGCACCGCTTGGTGATCTCGATCCCGAAGAGCTTCTCGACCGCTCCGTGCCAGCAGATATCGTTGCTGATCGGTGAGAGGTAGTTCATCCGCGACACAATCGTCACATATTGGTTGTAATCCAGGTGCTCGCCGAGCTTCTCGAACCCGGAGTGCAGGTACCCGATGTGCGGCGTGCAGCGCGCGACGCGCTCGCCGTCAAGCTCGAGCACCAGACGCAGCGTCGTGTGCGTCGCCGGGTGCTGAGGACCGAAGTTGAGCACCCACCGATCGCCCGTGTCGATATGCTCTTTGATGTAGTTGATGTTGTCGGAATCCGGGGTGATCCCCGTGTCGGGCGTCAATGTGTACGGCATGCTCGCATCCTCAGAAGAATCATCAGTCCAGATCAGATCTGCCCACCATTATAGAGCGCGAACCCGCGAATTGATCGAATTCGCGATCGCGATTGGGAATCAATCCGCGCCGACTATACTTTCCTTACTATGGACTCCTTTTTCCACGAACTCTGGGTTATCCTCGTCGAATCCTCGCTCTGGCTGCTCGTCGGCTTCGCCATGGCCGGGGCGATCCACGCGATCGTTCCACGCCAATGGATGCTCAAGCACTTGTCTGGGGGCGGGTTCTGGCCTGTCGCCAAGGCCTCGCTGCTGGGGATCCCGCTGCCGCTGTGCTCATGTTCGGTGATCCCTGTCGCAGCGGGGCTGCGATCGCAGGGCGCGAGCAAGGGCGCGAGCGCTGCCTTTGCGATCTCCACCCCCCAGACCGGCGAAGAATCCATCCCCATCACCTGGGCGCTCTTCGGGCCGGTCTATGCGATCACCCGCCCGATCGTGGCCGTGATCACGGGGCTTGTGGCGGGGCTGTTGATCGATCTGACAGGCAAAGAGCCGACGAAGACCGCCGCAGAGAACCCGGAATCACGCCCGCCCAGAGACCCGAACGCCACTTCGCTCTCGATCGTCAACGCCGATGACGCCGGAGCGGTGGTCGAATCGGTTGATTCGCGGAACACGCCCGCGAAATCGTGCTGCTCGTCCAAAATGCCCGAGCCCGCCGAACCAGTCTCGTCATGTTGCTCGACGCCACAAACAGCTGAGACCAGCTCCTGCTGTTCATCCACTCCGGCTCAGCCCAATACTTCGTTGGGGGAGAAGATCAAGATCGGCATCAAGCACGGCTTCGGGACCATGGTCATCGATCTCGCTGGCTGGCTGACCTTCGGGCTCATCGTCGCCGCCCTGATCGCGGCCCTGCTCCCCGTGGACTGGTTCGCCGAAAACCTGGGCACCGGGATCACACCCAAGCTGCTCATGCTGCTCATCGGCATCCCGCTCTATATCTGCGCGACGAGCTCGACGCCGCTGGCCTTCGCGATGGTGGCCGCCGGGCTCACCCCGGGCGCGGCTCTGGTCATGCTCCTCTCCGGACCGGCGACCAATGTCGCCACCATGAGCTGGCTGATCAAAGACCTCGGGCTCCGGGCACTCATCATCTACCTGGGCACCATCGCCAGCATCGCCCTGCTCGCCGGCGTGCTCTTCGACGCGTTCTTCCTGAGCTTCGTCAACATCGCAGACAGCGCGATCGCCCACGACATGTCGTCGCATGGGTTCGGCTATAAAGAGATCGCGGCCGTCCTCTTCATCGTGCTGATGGCCTGGGCCCTGGGCATGAAGGCCCGCTCTTGGATGAATGCCAAGGGCTGGGGTGCGACCAAGAACAGTGCCGGTAGTTGCTGCTCCTCCAGCGGTTGCGGCTGCTCATAACGAGATACATTCGAGATCATAAAAAACGCCCGAGCATCTGCCCGGGCGTTTGTTTTTTTGGATTGTGTCAGACTCTCCGATCAGCTCCGCTCGACGAGGTCCGCGAGCAAACGAGCCCCAAAGCCCGAAGGCCCGGCACACATGAAGTCGGTGTCCTTCTTGAGCACATGGGTGCCCGCGATATCGAGATGCGCCCACTTGACGCCCTCTTGGACGAAGTGCGACAGGAAAGCCGCGCCCTGGATCGGGTGGGCCTCGCGGACGGGCGCCGAGTTGTGGATGTCGGCGATGGGCGACTTCATCATCGCGTTGTACTTGGCATCGTGAGGCATCCGCCAGACGCGCTCGCCCGTGGATTCGCCCGCGGCTTCGATCTTGGCGCGGACATCATCGTCGTCGCACCACATCCCGCCGAAGACGGATCCGAGGGCGACGACCACGCCGCCGGTGAGGGTGGCCATATCGACGATGTACTCCGGGTTCTCCTTATCGCACGCCCAGCAGAGCCCGTCGGCGAGCACCAGACGCCCCTCGGCATCGGTGTTGGTGATCTCGACGGTGACGCCGTTGCGGAACTCAAGGACATCGTCGGGGCGGTAGTCCTCGTCAGAGATCGAGTTCTCAGCGCTGGCCAGCAGCGCGACGACCGGGCGGTTGGGCTTGATGACATTGGCGATGATGTGCATCGCGCCGAAGACGCCGCACCCGCCGTCCTTGTCACGCTTCATGCCGACCATGCCGCCGCCGACCTTGATCGAGAGCCCGCCCGAGTCATAGCTCATGGTCTTGCCGACGAACACGATGGGCTTCTTGGACTTGCCGCGGGCCGGGGTGTACTCGAGCCGGATCATGCACGGCTTGTTCTCCGAGGCCTTCCCGACATTGATGTGCCCGGTGAGCTTTTCGTCTTCGAGCTTCTTGCCGCTAAAGACAGTGCACTTCATGTTCCCGCTCTTGCGGGCCATCTTCTTGGCCTCGTTGGCGATCCACATCGGGGTGGCGATGTTGGGTGGGGTCTGCGAGAGTGTCCGCGCGATGTTGGTGCCCTCGGCGAACCCGAGCCCACGCTCCACGCCGTCATCGAACGCCTTGCAGCAGCTGTGCACCGCGAGCTTGGCCTTGGTCGGCAGCTCGGTGGCGGTGCCACGCAGCGAATCGAACGACCAGGACAGCATCCCGAGCCCTTCGCCGATCATCGCGCCGGCTTCAAACGCGCCGACCGCGTCGGCTTTCTTGAGTTTTTCGAGGGCCTTGCAGATCTCGAACTTCACGCTCGTGGTCTTTGCGCTGGCCAACGCACGCCCGACGCGCCCCGCGACGGTACGCAGCGAGCCCGACGAGAAACCGTCGCGAGCGCCGAGCCCGACGATCAGCACCCGCTCGAACTTGTTCGAGTCATGCACCTCGACGATCGAGCCCAGGGCGCCCGTGGCGTCTTTGCGTTTGCTTGCTTTGACGATCGAGCCGTCGCCATCGAGTGCGCGGGTCTCGGGGTTGAGTGATTCGCCTGAAAACTGACCGACGACAAGCACGCCGGCTTTGCCTTTGGACGCGACTCTGATAGATTCGAACATGAGAAGAACTCCGTGAGTGTGGGATGTGTCAAAGAACAACGCTCGAAGGGTCGGCCATAGAAGCCGGGATCGCATCTGTTCTCAAATGAATATATGTATGAATAGAAAGCGGCCCGGTTGCAGCCGGCCGATCCTGTCCAACAACTGCACAAAGAGTTTATCGCCGTGCCTTGCGTGCTTCAATCAAAGCCTTGGCTTCTCCGGCGATATAAAAACTGCCCAGAAGCAAGATCAGATCATTCCCCGTCATCGAACCAGCCGCGGTGTTGATCGCTTCCTTCACCGATTCCTTCGCCTGGGCCATCACATGGTGCCCCTCGGCGAATCGGCTCAGCAGGTCCTCGGGGCTCACCGCACGCGGGTTATCCGCGGCCCGCGTAAAGATAATCTTGTCCGCACCGCGATCGAGCTCAGCGAGCATCCCGTCGATGTCCTTGTCGCCGGCGCACCCGAAGATCACCACCAGCGAGTCCGCATCGAAGTGCGCCCCCACCGCTTTGAGTGTCTCGCGGACGCTCTCGGGCGTGTGGGCGCCGTCGATCAAGATCCGTGGGCGATCGAGGATCAGTTCCAATCGTCCGTGGTGATTGATCTGCTCGAGCCCCGCGATGATCTGGCGCTCGGGCAGCGTGAAGCCCAGCGTGCGCAGTTCGAGCAGGATCGAGAGGGTTAACCCGCAGTTGTCCGCCTGGTGCATGCCCATCAAGGGCACAGAGATATGTTCAAAGCCTACAAACTCCTCGCCCACACACACCCGCGCGTGCGGGCCCTTGCTGGTGCCGGACTGGAACCGCTTGGAGTAGAGCACCTCGTCGCCCAGCACCCGAAGGTCTGCACCGATTTCTTTCGCTTGAGCACGGAAGACCTCAACCACCTCGTCTGCCTGAGGCACCGAGATCGCGATGGTGTCGGGCTTCATGATCCCGGCTTTTTCATGGGCGATGAGTTCGAGCGTGTCGCCCAGGATCTGCGTGTGCTCTAGATGAATACTCGTGAGCCCGGAGATCCGAGGCTTGATGACATTGGTGCAGTCGATCCGCCCGCCGATACCGGTCTCGAGCACCACCAAGTCCACGGCTTCGTCGGCGAAGACCACAAATGACAACGCCGTGATCAGCTCGAAGTAGGTCGCCTTGCCGTGCTCAGCCTCAACCGCATTGGCCGCGTCTCGGCAGCGCTCGAGCGCGCGATCAAACAACGCCTCACTGATCGGCACGCCCCCGATGCGGACGCGCTCACGGACATCGATCAGGTGCGGGCTGGTGAAGACCCCGGTGGTGTAGCCGCAGGCTTCGAGGGTGCACTCGAGCATGTTGCACACCGAGCCCTTGCCCTTGGACCCGGCGATGTGCACGATCTCTAGGTTGTCCTGGGGGTTGCCGAGTTGTTCAAGCATCGCGTCCATGCGTTCGAGCTTCCACACACGCTCCTCGACCTTGCTCGGATGGACGCGTTCGACATTGACGCGTCGATTCAGAAACTCGATCGCGGCCTGATGGCTCACGAACGGCCCGTGCTCGCCGGCCTTGGATTTCTTGGGTTTGGTTTTCTTCGCGGATGTGCTCTTTGCGTTATCCGGTGTGCGTGGCTTGGATGATGCGGATCTCGTCATTGGTCTATCCTATTGAAAATCACGCGCAACGCAAGCATGAAGTCTTTGATCGTTTATTTTGTGTTTCGGCTTGTATGCCGACCGCCCGGATGGGGTGCCGTATCAAGCCTTGGAAGTGGTGCTCGACTCAACCATGAGCGCCTTCATCTCGCCGACCGCCTGGCGGAGCCCGACATACACCGCTCGGCTCACAATCGAGTGCCCGATGTGCAGCTCGTCGATGTTGGGCATCGCGGCAATCAATCTCACATTGTGGTAGTTGAGCGCGTGCCCGGCGTTGAAACGCATCCCGAGCTCACCGATCACGCAGCCGGATTCTTCGATCAGCCGATGCTGGGCTTTGAGTTCGTCCTTGCGGAGATCGCCGCCGCAGCGGGCGAAGGCGTGGGCATAAGGCCCGGTGTGCACCTCGCAGACATCAAACCCGATATCCGCCGCGGCTCGGATCTGGTCCAGATCCGGATCAATAAACGCGCTCACGATCATCCCGGCGTCTTTGAGTCGATCGACGATCCCCGCCAGTCGATCGCGCTGCCCGAGCACATCGAGCCCCCCCTCGGTCGTCACTTCCTCGCGTCCTTCGGGCACCAGCATCGAGGTATGAGGCCCAAGATCGCACGCGATCCCGACCATCTCCTCCGTGGCGGCCATCTCGAGATTGAGCTTCACCTTCACCAATCTACGCAGCAGCTCGACATCGCGGTCCTGAATATGGCGTCGGTCCTCGCGCAGGTGCACCGTGATCCCGTCGGCCCCGCCCAACTCGGCTTCGTGGGCCGCGCGGACAGGATCGGGCTCGCCCCCGCCGTTCATCGGGTCGGGCTCGCCGCGGTAGCGGGCCTGGCGGACGCTGGCGACATGATCAATATTTACACCCAGTTGTATCATGCCCAATCCTAGGAGCCCACAACGAACCGACGGCTGCTGCCGCAGTGTCCAATTGGATTATCGCCGAACCCGCTTGATCGCCCGGTCGAGCACCTTCTGCTGGTTCTGACTCAGCGATGAGCGGAGCGATTCGAGCACTGAGATCGCATCGCTCATCGACTGGTTCCGCATCGAAAGAGCCAAGTCTTCAGCGTCTTGGATGGTCTGCTTGAACCGCAGGTTCGATCGCAGCATCGCCTGCACCCGAGATCGGAGATCATCGTCCGTGCCCGCGCGAGCAAGCAAATACGGCGAGCTGAGCCACAACATATCCTTCATCAGCTCATCATCTTGGCCATCAGCCCCGAGCCGATCGAACGCGTCGATCATGCTCACATACTCCGCCTGGCGATAGAGCGAAGGGATCGCCGCCTTGGCGACCTTGCTGTCAAACGACTCAGGTTTGTCCTTGAGCAGCGCCTTGGCGATTCGCACCACCAGTTCGTCGTGCCCGAGCAGAGACAAGTCCTCGATCGCTCCCAGGTAGTCGCCTTCCTTGAGCCGAGTCTTTGATCGCTGATCAAGATCGATCGCGCCGGGGACATTCATCGAGCCATCGATCCGTGTGCCGGGGCTGCCCACGGTGACCAGTGGATCCCCGAGCACCGCGACCTTCCAGACCTTGCCATCGTCAAAGCGGACGGCTGTGGCAAACGCCAGCGAGCCCATCAGCCTGCGGGCGATGTTGGGTGTTGGAACAAAGGCGCTCAGGTAGGGCTCATCGACCGACCCGGCATAGACGAACACGCCGCGTTCGAGCAATCGCCCGCCGACGGTGTCGCGGTTACGCGGGTACTGCAGGGAGAACGAGTGCACGATGTGGAGCGCGAAGGGCACATCGAGCATCGGCATGTGCCCCGGTCGCCCGGTGCCGTCCACCACACCGGGCAGATCGAACATATTCGATGCGCCCTTGGAGTTCATCAAGAAGATGCCCGCGCTCGATGAGTTCGTCTTGGCATCGACTGCTTTACTGCTTTCCTCATCTGTTTTCTCATCGGCTGTTTCGTCAGCCGGGATATTGCCCACCGGCCGCACCGTCCGCAGCTTCCAGCTGTGCATCGTGTTGTTGGGCTCGTCGTTGAGCTCGACCGCCAGCCCACCGCTCCGCAGCGATTCGGCGGCCGCCGTCCCGTCGTATGTATTCCAAGGGGCCGAGCTGTCGTACCCGTCCCACACGAAACCCTGATCGATCTTGAGGAACAGGGCGCACATCGCCTGGTAGGTCACCTGCGCCTCGTTGCCGATGATCTGCCCGCAGTAGGCCCAGCGTTCGCCCGAGCCGTTGGATTCTCGCCGACCGATCCGATCGCTCGTTGCCAGCTTGTCCTGCACGCCGTTGCGTCCGGTTGAGATCATCGTGCCCGTGTTAACCGCCAGCGTGATCGCGTCGATGTCATCGCCGATGGTGTCCCAGCGGTGCCCGGTGGCTTGGGCGGTCCGCTCGATGGCGCGTTCGAGTGTGTCGGCATCGGCGCTGCTCAGGGGCTGGTAGCTGTGCGAGGTCTTCTTCACAAACGAGATCGGCTGAAGCCGACCGGCCGACAACGCCAGGGCCGCGGGCCAGGTGGTGTCGATCACATCGGTGACCACCATCCCCGGGCTGATCACGCCCGAGTCATTGAGCCCCTTGAGGGTGGCTTTCCAATCGCTCTGCTGTTCGTTGAGCGCCTTGCCCAGCGCGTCCTCGACGAGCTGCTGCTTCTGCTCGCGCGACCCGGTCCACTGAGGGCCGCTGGTGTCCTTGAGCCGGAGCACATGCTCAGGCTGGAAGGAACGCACAAACCGGGCGATGTGCTCGTGGGCGATCGACGAGCCGTCGTCCCACAGCACCGGGAAGCGGACCATGCCTTCCCAGTTCGAGATCGCAAACAAATAGCTCTGCGCATCCTCAACGATGATGACCACGGGCACCACGGTCTGGATCTGACGCAGCATCGCCGCCTTGAGCCCGGCGCGGCGCATCGGCTCCTGCTTCTGCACCTGGGCGAAGGCATCGACGAGCGTGCCCGAGACCTGCGTGGGCTTGGGCTCCTCGGAGGGCACCGGGATATGAAGATCGGTCGACTCGGACTGGGCTATGCCCACCGATGCGGACAGCCCCGCGAGACACACCATCATCCATACGCATACTCTGCTGCTGATCTTGTTGCTCATCATCCTCAATCCTACGGCCGGGATCCCCGCGATGTTCAACCAATCTCCAACGCATACACTGCCTACCTATGCCCAGTATCGCCAAAACCGATTTTGTCAACGCCGTGTGCAAGGCCAGGAGTGAATCACCAGCAGCCAATACGCTCGTGATCCCCGTCTCGATCCGGGTCCTCGCCGATCAGCTCACCCCCGTGCTCGCCTATCGCCGACTCGTCTCGCGCGATCAACGCACGGCCCCGTCGTTCCTGCTCGAATCCGTCGAAGGTGGCGATCAGCAAGGGCGATACTCCCTGCTCGCGGCCCACCCGATGATGGAAGTCGTCGCCCACGCCAACGAGACCACCGTCACCGACCATCGCGACGGGGAGTCAACATCGAACACCACGACCGAGTCCGACCCACTCGACAAGCTCCGCACCATCAGTGCCGATTGGAAGCAGGTCATCCCCCAAGAGACCGCCGATCGGGGCGTGCTCCCGAGCTGTGTGCTCGGCGGCTGGTTCGGCTACGCCGGCTACGACTCTGTCCGCTACGCCGAGCCCACCAAGCTCTCCTTCGATGACGCGCCCCAAGACGATCGCCACCTGCCCGAGCTGGCGTTTGGGTTTTACGACGAGCTGGTGATCTTCGACCATGTCGACAAGGTCATCCACCTCGTCAAGCTGGTCTTTGTCGAGCCCGCCGACGACCCGGCGGCACAATACACCGAAGCGATGTCCGCCCTCGATCAACTCGCCGAGCAAGTGCAGGAACACTCCAAACCATTGCCGCTGGGGCGCGTCGCCAGCACGCGCCCGTCGACCAACACCCCGATGCCCTGCAACACCACCCGCGAGCAGCACGCAGCCATGATCGAGCGGGCCAAAGAGTACATCAACGAGGGCGACATCTTCCAGGTCGTCCTCGGGCACCGCTTCGAGCGAAGGGCCAACGCCGACCCGTTCGATGTGTACCGGGCGCTGCGGGCGGTGAACCCTTCGCCCTACATGGTGTACATGCAGACCGCGGGGTGCATCCTCGTCGCATCAAGCCCCGAGATCCTGTGCCGGGTGCGCAAAGAAGAATCGATGGCTGGCAAGTTTACAGTCACCAACCGCCCCCTCGCCGGCACCCGCCGACGCGGCAAGACCCCCGAAGACGACCAGGCAATGGAAGCCGACCTGCTCGCGGATCCCAAAGAGATCTCCGAGCACTCGATGCTTGTTGACCTGGGGCGCAACGATGTCGGGATGGTGGCCGAGCCCGGAACGATCGAGCTCTCCAAGCTCATGAGCATCGAACGCTACTCGCATGTGATGCACATCTCGTCCACGGTCACCGGCACGATCCGAAGCGGGCTCGACTGCTGGGATGCGCTCCGGGCCGCGCTGCCCGTGGGCACGATCTCGGGGGCACCCAAGATCCGCGCCATGCAGATCATCGACGAGCTCGAAAAGGTCCGCCGAGGGCCCTACGGCGGCGGGCTCGGTTGGGTCTCGCTCGATCAAGAGATGGACATCGCCCTGACCCTGCGCACCATCGTCGTCCCCCTCGATCGGTTCGATGAACACGACTCAGATGGCCACTGGGCGTACCACATACAGGCCGCGGGCGGGATCGTGGCCGACTCGGTGCCCGAACTCGAGTTCAAAGAGACCGTCAATAAAGCCGCCGCCCTCGGGGCCGCGATCGACCTGGCGATCTCCGCGTTCGATCAAGCCGCGCACCAAGATTGAATCTTCAGAAGATGGAGCATCTAAAAAGCCGCCCGATCGCAGATCGATCGGGCGGCTTTGAATGCTGTGGTTCGTGCCTAGAGCAATCGGCTCGTTAAGGAACGACGACGGGATTGTCGGGGCATTCCGTAAGCTCGTACCAGTGATTGACGATGCGACGCTCGATCGTTCGCTCGATCGGGAACTCGGCGCTGCCCTCTCGACAACTCACGCAGGTGTCTGGATCGATCCCGGTCTTCCAATACGAATGGGTCTCGGTGCGCTCGTAGGTACACCGCAGGCGGGTATTGAGATCAACCCATTTTTCAGTGATCTCCCACGGGGTGGATTCGATGCTGCCCCCGGCCCGGGTGCAGACGCAATCAGCACACATAGTGCCATAATCAACCGTCATGCACGAGAGGGCATCTGCAACGGTTGCGCTCATCGTCATATTGAGCCCCGCGGTGCCCGCGACGAGCAGGTCCGAGATACCCGGTGCAACGGCGTAGCCGACCACGGCGAGCAGATCGATCATGGGCTGTGGATCCGCAACCGCGCCCGCGGATTCAGCGAGGGGATCGCCCTCGATAAAGCCTTTGAGGACCTTGCCGCTGATCCCGCCGTCGATATTCAGGTTCAGCTGGTTATCGGACGCATCGCCCTCCTGCTGGATCAGCAGATCGAGCGAGGATTGGTTGGCTCCGTCAATGGCCAGTTCGGTCATTTTTTCGTGGATCGCCACGGGTTCAAAGGCCCAGACATCCCACTCATCATTGGGAAGCAGCTCGAACCAGAGCCGACGGATGTTGCCCACCGCGATCTCGACCCTGGGGATGCCCCAGAAGCCCATGATGTCATTATTGGTGTCTTTGATCTCAACGAGGTACCACCCCGCGAAGGCGTGGACATGGGTCACCTCGGTGACGGCTTGCTGGGCGTGGGCTTTCTGGGACAGTCCCAGAGAGCCCAACACAAACAGTGCGATGGTGAGAAATACGTTTCGTGTTTTCATAATCAAAATCCATTTCTATGCGCGATATTGCGCACGGATAGACTTGCAGATGCGCGGGTGTGTGTCAATACGAATTTGTCGAGATCAACTCAAATGTGCTGAAAACACAGTGGAATTGCAAAAGACAGGGAGTTTTCCCTGTCTTTAAAGCGTTGCAAACACAAGCATGTGTCGCGCGTTGATATGGTCATCTTTGTTGAACGAATCAACTGGTTAAGACACCAGCTCGCGTGTTTGATGGTGCAGCTCATCCTTGAGGTGCTGCGATGGCTTGAATGAGCAGGTGGTGCTCTCTTTGATTTGGATGGGCTGCTTGGTCGCCGGGTTCATGCCGACCCTGGCGGCTCGATGCTTCTTGGTGAAGGTCCCAAAGCCGCTGATCGCGACCTTCTCCTCGGTTTTGAGCCCGTCCGAGATCGCACTGATGACCGCCTCGATCATTTTGCCGGCTTCGCTCTTGGAGCTTTCGAGTTCTGAAGCGACCGCTTCGATGAGATCTGATTTGTTCATTGCTAAGACTCCGTGCTTATGTGTATCGTGCTGTGAAACACTCTTTCGGTGTGTACACGCCGTTCGAAAAAACAAATAGTCCCCGGCGAACAAACCCCCCATCGGCCCCAAGGTGTGATAACCTTGAATTTACTCTTCTTTCCCGACATTTTTCTGCCATCACCCATAGATCTCCATTGCAAGTTGCACGGTCCATTGGCGGTTATACTCTGCGGGGTTCGTTCTATACTCTTGCAATGCCCCCCCCCACGATCATCATCGCTGAGCCCATCGCCCCCGCCCCGCTCGCGTGGCTCGAGGCCCATGGACGGGTGCTCATCGCCCCGCCCGACGATCGCTCGGCCCTGCTCGCCCTGCTCGAATCCGATCCGCCCGACGCCCTCGTCGTGCGGACCTACACCATTGTCGATGCCCATCTCCTCGATCATGCCCCCGGGCTCAAGGTGATCGCACGGGCCGGCGTGGGGCTCGACAACATCGATCTCGATGCGTGCCGATCGCGAAACATCCCCGTGGTCCACACCCCCCGGGCGAACACACAAGCCGTCGTTGAGTATGTCACGCAGATGATGCTGGTCGCGCTGCGCCCGATCGTTCGCGTTGATGAGCAATCGACCGACAGCGAGGGTTGGCACGCGCTGCGTCAACACGCCATCACGCCGCGATCGGTGGTCGGTGCCCGCCTGGGCATCATCGGGTTCGGCCAGATTGGCTCCACGCTCGCGCCCGTCGCCCGGGCGTTGGGGATGGATGTGGTGTTCCATGACCTCAACCGAGGTATCGAGTGCGATCCGCAGCTTGCCCAGCGCGTCGAGCTCGACGAGCTGGCCAAGACCTGCGATGTGATCTCGATCCATGTCGATGGGCGGGCGAGCAATCAGCGCGCGTTCGCTGGGGCGTTCTTTGCCCAGCTCAAGCCCGACGCGATCGTGATCAACTCATCGCGCGGCTTCGTCATCGACCCACAAGCCGCGGCCAGCTTCGCAAAGAACAACCCGAAATCTACGCTCATCATCGATGTGCATGATCCGGAACCCATCACTTCTGATTCGCCGCTCAATGGGCTCGCCAATGTGATCCGCACGCCGCACATCGCCGCGGGGACGCAGTCGGCCAAAGAACAGATGAGCTGGGTCGTGCGTGATGTGATCCGGGTGCTCGATGGCCAAGCCCCCGAGTTCCCCGCACCCCCGATCGGCTGACTTATTCTCTTGCCCACCCATGCGCGACGGTCCCGTCGCGCATGATCCGCACCCAGACGCCGCCCTTGCTTGCGGTCGCATACCAGACCCGCCCTGCGCGCGTCGATGCCCACCGTGGATCATCAAGGCGCGTAGGCCCGGTGGACTGGAGCACGATCTGTGGATCGAGCCGATCCACAAAGCCCATCGCGCCCGGCTTGGCGCTGCCGTGATGCGGCAGCTCGATGATGTGGGTGCTCAGCCCCGGCGTGCGATCCAGAATCGCGTTCATCGCGGGGCGCTCGATATCGCCGGTGAGCAGCACGCTCGTGGGCTCGGTGCCAACCCCAGAACCAGCACTGTTGGGCACCAGGATCTGGACGACGATCGAAGTGTCATTATCGCCGAGCCCATCGATCCTCTGCGGGTCAGGCCAGAGGCACACAAGCTCGACATCGCCCACGCGGATGGTTTGGTCGATCGATAGAGTACGGATCTCGATCCCCAGCTCCACGAGCCGGGCTTGGTAGGCGGTCCATGTCTTGGAGGGCTCGTCGATCATCCGCGGCGAGACCCACACGCGCTCGAGCCCAAGCTTTTCGCTCAACGCAAGCAAGCCGTTGAAATGATCAAGGTTGTCGTGCGTGACAATCGCGTCGCGAACTCGGCGCAGTCCGCTCGCCCGAGCAGCACGGGCGGCCGATTCGCCCACACGAAAATCAAGCGAGCCGCAATCCCAGATTAGTCCCTCACCAGCAGACTGGATCAGCACGCACGATCCATCGCCGACATCGAGCATGTCGAGCCGAAGCTTTGAGCGTTCACGCAACGCAATCGGGCCAATAATCACCCAGAGCACAAGGGCGATCACCGCGCCGATCGTGGTCTTGTGTTTGAGCCGCGATGGCCTGAGCACGATCGCGCCCAGCACACCCGTCGCCACCAGCGTCCAGACCGCGCCCAGCTGGTCATACCACACCGAAGAACTCGGCAGCTGATCCACCCAGACCACAAACGATTGCACGCTGTGGGCCGCCCAATCAACAACCCCCATCGTGCGCTCGCCGAGCCCGGGGGCAATCATCCCGATCGCGATCTGTATGTACCCAATCGCCATCAGCACGATGACCATCGGGATCAACGCCAACGACACCAGCGGGGCCAGCAGGCTCACGATCCCGGTGTGGAACAAGATGGTCGGCAGCGCCACCAACCAGCAGGCCACATTGACACGGGTCGCATTGACGAGGGCGCCCAGCACGCCCGCTCGCTTGGGCTGCTGATGCTGGGTAAATGTTTGCCGATCGAGCACGCCCTGCTGCTTACTCCTCTGCTGGGTGTCGGACATCAGAATCAGCAGCCCGGTCATCCCCATGCTCAGCTGATACCCCAGCGAGTACACATCCATCGGGCGCCAGATCAAGAGTCCGAGCCCGATCCAGCCGAGCACCGTCAACCGGTCGTAGCGTCGACCCATGCTCCCGGCGATCATCAGGATCATCACGATCAACCCCGCCCGCACAATCGGCGGGCGCATCGGCAGCACCACCATCCCCGCCAGCAAGATCAGCATCACGATCAGTGCCTGGGTCTTTGGATACTCGCCGAGCACCCGCAGCCCGAGCACACCCATCAGGATGACGAGCGCCAGATGAAACCCAGAGATTGCCAGCACATGCGCCACGCCCACACGCTGAAAACTCTCGTACACCTGCCCGAAGCTCGGGTCGCGTTGGCCCAGCAGCAACGCGCCGAGCATCGCGCGTTCTTGTGTGTTCTGTGGGGGCGCATCGATGTTCAAAGCTTGCAGCCCCGCACCGTCAAGCCCGATCGCGCACATGGCCCGGGCGCGGATCGAAGCCTGCGCGCTCATGCGCGCGCGGTTGAGCCGATCGAAGAACCCCGCCGGTTGATCAATCGCTGGAGTCATCATCGACTCGTCACGCACGATCAGGCTGCCGACCCGGGCGGACTGGGCGCTGAGCCTGGACCAATCCAGATCGCCAAGGTTCCGCGCGCTACCCACCGGGGAGAACAGCCCGAGGATATCCACCCGATCGCCGGCGCGCATGGTCTGCTCGCTGCGTATGCCCGGATCAGCAATCAGCACGCGCACGATCCCGCTGGCGCGGATCCATGACCCGCGACCCTGCGGATCGCTCATGTACACCCGCTCGATCCGGGCGTGTGCTTCGGTCTTTGCATGCGACCAGGTCGGCGGGTCCCCGGGCTCGGGCTCGGTGCGCGTGGTGCGGAACTCATCGAGGAGCACCGCGCGGACCTCGATGGGGATTGACTCTTCAGGCGAAGCAGAGCGCGATACAAAGACCAATGCATCGAGCCGATCGGCGGGTGTTTCGAGCGTGCGCAGCTGGGTAAAGCCCGCGCTCAGGCACACGATCGCCAGCATCGCCGTGGCGCTGGAGAGCATGGGAGGGAGCTTGGCGGGCAGCAGGATCAACACTGCCACCAAGCCGCAGGCGATGCTCATCCAGACCATCGACTCAACATTGGGCACAGAGGAAGCGAGCTGCACGCCGACGGCAAAGCCCCCGAGCGCACCAAGGCTCCTGTATCTGGCGTGATGGATCCCCGATCGTCCCAAGGCTCTGTTGTACACGCTGGGCGATCGTGGTGCACGCTGAATCTAGAAAAACAGCCCACGCGTCAAAGCGGGGGCTGCTCGGTGTTGATCGACAAACGCGTCTATGCGCGGCTTTAGTTCACGGTGCCCAGCAGGTCGTCGAACTCGCTGGCGATGTCGCCGGTGACGGACTTGCCGTCTTCGTCGACCCGCCGAGCGTTCGTCTGCAGCTTGTAGTTGTTCCCAAAGTCGAGGTTCGTGCCGCCCGCGACCGCGTTGGCCTTCCAGCCCGCATCGTTGGCGCCGAAGTAGGTCCCGTCGATACCGCCGGACTGCACGATCAAGCGACCGCGTGGACGCGCCGGGAAGATCTCGTCAAAGTTCAACCCGGGGTCTTCCATTTGTTCGCCCTCGTGGAGCAGGAAGTAGGACGGGCTGGCGAGCACGGTCGCCAGCGTGCGGATGCGCATTTCGGCGTCGAGCGCGTTGCCCTGCATGCCCACGCTCAGCGAGCTGTCGTTGTATTGGTTCACGCCCGAATCGCCCACATTGGTCGATTCCGTGCTAAAGAAAGTCTGGTTGGACGCCAGGTAGAACCACGCCGGGCCACCAGCGCCATCGGAGGTGGTCTGGGCGAACTGCGCGTAGACATCGTCGTCGCTGCCGCCGGCGACATCCGGATCGATCGAGCCCCGGGCGGTCTCGTCTTGGACCCACGCCAAGAGCGGGTTGCCGAACGCGTCCACCAGATCAGGCATCAAAGGCTGCCCGCGCAGATCGCCCGAATCAGGGTTGCCCACCTGTGGGAACTGCTGCCCGCGATCGTGCTCCATGATCTTGAGGAACT
>CAXBLA010000019.1:0-57589 GCA_963976625.1 uncultured bacterium | reverse complement strand
CGTCGCCCAGCTCGCCGAGCCCGCCGAGATAGATAATCCGCTCGACGCCGGCGAGCTTGCACGCGCGGGCGAAGGTTTGGGCGACTTCCAGGTCGCGCTGTCGGTACGAGGAGTTGGTGGTGTCCATCGAGTGGACAAGGTAGTACGCGGCGTGGCAGCCTTGCATCGCATCGGCGAGGAGTTGTTCGTCGCTCGCGTCGCCTTCGATGATCTCGACCCGGTCCTGGCTTGCCCAGGTGCGAGCCGTCAGCTTGCTGGCGCTTCGGCTCAGGCATCGGATGGTGTGGCCCTCGTCGAGCAGGCGTGGGGCCAATCGCCCGCCGATGTAGCCGGTGGCGCCGGTGAGGAAGATGGTTTGTGGGGTGCTCGATGCCATGGGTGCCGTAATGGTACACGAAGTGGGCGAGAAGGGTCGAGCGCGAGAGTATCTATGGCGTGGGTTGTTCGTTATGGTCTGGGCGGGAGCGCGGGCAGGGTGACGAACGGGATGCCGTGGATTGTGAGCAGGGTGCTGATGTGCGGGTTGGCCCGGAGGTACTCGGGCTCGACGGAGCAGTCAAAGTCCCGGCATCCTTGCGGGCGGGTCAGGTAGATCGTGCAGCCACCGACTTTGTCGAGGTGCGGGCAACGCCCGTCGATGAAGGGCAGGATCGAGCCGTCATCGAGGAGGACTCCTCGGTGCCCGGTGCAACATGTTCCTTGGCATTCAACGCACGGCAGCTCTACCACGAGAGCCGCAGAGACTCGGCGGCGAACGACGGTGATTGTGTGGTTGATTGATCCGGGATGGAAACGGTGTGCTTGATGATCCTGGATGGTAGGTAAGCCATCGCCCGCAAAGGGGATGGAAATGCATTATCGATGCTTATGGGCAGCCCTGGGCGAAGGCATCAAGGAAGGCACTCACATCGAAGAAATCGAAGAGCCCGTCGCTTGTGTAGTCAACAAGCGGGTCTTGCTTTGCGAACGCGTCGAGGAATGCGGAGACATCGAAGAAATCGAGCTGGCCATCGTCGGTCAGGTCGGCGAGGCAGGGTAAGAGAGTCCGAAAGAGATAGGCCGAGCCTGAGTTGGAGCCATTGTCATCATCTCGCTCTGAACCAATGGCGACTACGCCGTTCTCAATCGCGATCGAGGAGCCACAGTTATCAGCGAAGGCGCCATCGCTAGGGAGGAACTTGGCGAGTTCTTGCCCCTTGGAAGCATCGTAGACATACGCCATACCAGCACCGAAATCCCCGTCGTCATCCCAGTTTGCTCCATTTGCTCCGACGACCACAATCCCGTTGTTCATGTCGATGGAGTAGCCGAAGAAATCGCCAGACGCCCGATCGCTAGCGAGGAGTTTGGATAGCTGCAGTCCGGTGTGGGCATCAAAGAGATATGCGGCCCCGGTGTCAAAGTCGCTGCTGTCATGTCTGTATGCTCCGACAGCCACGATCCCGTTCTCGATGGCGATGGAGGAGCCAAAGTGGTCGAAGCTTTCTCCGTCATTTGGAAGGAGCTTGGCGAGCTGGAGCCCGGTGGATACATCGAAGACATACGCCGATCCTGTGTGTACTTCGTTGATGATTTCGAGTTCTGCCCCGATGGCTACTATCCCATCATCGATATCGATTGAAGTGCCGAACAGGGCATTCGTGGCTCCTTCGCTCGGTAGTAGCTTTGCAAGCTGAACACCGGTGGATACATCGAAGAGATAGACTGATCCAGAGCTTAAGCCATGGTCGTCATCCAATCGCGCTCCAATGGCCACGATGTCGCCGTCAATCGCAATCGAGTTGCCGAATCGGTCACCCATTTCACCATCACTTGGCAAGAGCTTCGCGATCTGTACGCCGGTCGATGCATCAAAGAGATACACCGATCCGGAGTAGGTGCTGTTGTCACTATCGAAAGGTGCGCCGACAGCGACCACGCCATTGTCGATGGCGATCGATGCACCGAAGCGATCCCACTTATCACCATCATTGGGGATGAGATTGAGAAGGTGTTCTCCCGTGGAAGCATCAAAGAGATAGGCGGATCCTGGATCTTGATTCGTGATTACATACTTATCTGCTCCAACCGCCACTCTACCATTGCTGATCGCAATTGAGGATGAGAATCGAGCATCCGCCAAGCCGTCGGGTGGCAAGAGCTTCGAGTCCTCGCGGATGGTTTGGGCATGGGCATGGGCAGTGAGTGTGCATACGGCAGCTGTGATTGCCGCAGTAATCCAAATAGATTTATTCATTTGATCGCTCCATTTTCGTCTGCGTGTGTTGCCTGATTGGTCGTGGACTTTGAACAACAAATGAGCTGATCAGATCGCCTGGAGCACTGGGAGGCTGATGATCGTGTTCTGGTGCGTGTCGTCTCTGGCTTTGCTGGCTCGGGCAGCCGGGCGGAGCCGGGCGAGTTCTTCGTCGGCAATGAACTTGAGCGGGCGTCCTCGGGTGTGTTCTTGCTGGACGAAGCCGCACATGGATTTGGAGGCGCACTCGCGGAAGACCTTGCCCTGGCTGAGGACGGCTTTGACATCGTTGTACTTCTCGTTATAGAAGAGCTTCCCGTCCTTGGCGTTGCCCATGTCGGCGACATCTTGGAGCATGCAGCACGGCTGCAGGTCGCCGTTGCCGCTCACCCAGACACCCTGGAGCCAGGTGCAGCAGCGGTATTCGTTGTCGGCGTAGGGAATCTCGGCCGCTGATTCAGCTGCAGGAACCAGTTCGGTTGGTGCGCCGTTGAAATCCTCATTGATCCCGTTGCTGGGGTTGGTGGCCGGAGAATCAAGCCCGCTTGCTTGCGAGGTTTCGAGTGTGTCTTCGCGGAGTCGCTCGGGCAGGTGGAGCATGATGCCGGCGTCTTGGGCGATGCGCTGGGCCTGGCTGACAAACTCTTGGCAGCGTGGGTTGTCGATCGCGGGGTGGTTGCCGCCGGTGCCGTCGAGCCAACCCAGCAGGTCCTCGACGAACACTCGTTTGGCTCCGTACGAGTTGGCCATCTCGACGAAGGCGGGGAGCTCTTCGATGTTGTCTTCCATCGCTACAAAGGAGAGCGAGATCATCGGCATGGAGCTGTTGAGTTCGTTTTTGAGATCAACGAGCATCTGCATGTTTTTGTTGAGTCGTGCGAAGTCGCCGCCGCGGATCCGGGTGTAGGTCTCATCGGTGGCGGCGTCGATCGAGAAGTTGACCATGTTGACGGCTTGGGACTCGACGATGTGACGAGCGGTGCGCTCGCTCATTGGTAAGCCATTGGTAAAGAGGTCGAGCACCACATTGTATTCTTTGGCAACATCGACGATTTCTAAGAACTGCGCGTGCAGCAGTGGGTCGCTGTCACTCGAGCTCAGTGTGATGCCCGAGATCGTTGGTGCGGCTTCGAGGGTATGGCGGAAATCATCGACCGACATGGACCGGAACTTGTTGGGATGGCTGGCGGCGTTGGTGCCGATGCACATCCGGCATTTGAGGTTGCACTTGCCCTCGACGAACTCAAGGTTGAGGAAGGTGGGCATCCAGCACAGCGGAAGGTAGTCTCGCGCCCAGTCCGTGGTGTTGCCTACTGATTGGAGGTGATTGATCAGCTGCTTGAGGTTGTCGCTTCGGAGTTCTCCGGCTTTGAGGAGCAGGGCCGCGATGTTGTGGAAGGGCACGACATGCGTGGGGGCCAGACGCAACGCCTGTTGTAAGGCACCGATCGCTTGGTCGGCATCTTTGTACATCCCGATCACGCTGCCAAGGTCTGACAGGGCGACCACCGCATCGGTGATCGCTTGGCGTTGATTGTCTTGGTCGGCGGTTTCGAGCCGGGTCTGTGCCTGGGCTAGATTCTGGCGGGCGGTCTCGAGGGCGCGGTCTGATTCGTTCGATCTGATATAGGCCGCGATGGTTTGGTTGGTGATCCGAAACTGCTTCAGGTCGGGCATGTGGTATGGTGCGGGATTCATCGGTGTTGCCTTCTGTGGGGTGAGTTGGCAGATCGGTTCGCTCTCTGACAATTGGCCGGTTATCAACCGATTTATCGGCCCAAGCTAGATATTGGGATCAATGAAACCACTCTGTTTGCAGCATGTTGCGCATGATGCGTCGATTCATTGAGGTACCCACCCCGAGGATAAAGACGGCACCTGCGTCTAGAGTTGTTTTTCAGATACAAGGGCATCCATGACGAACAAGCACGATGTTGAGCATTCCAAGAGCTTCGGGCCAGACCGTGCGCTCGTGATGAGCGCACTCGAAGCCTTGTACTCGCGCTATCGCGGTTGCGACGAAGGCCGGATTGCGGATTATATTCCCGAGCTCTCGAAGGCTGATCCGGACTGCTTCGCGATCAGCATTGTCACGGTAGACGGCGAGGTCTTTGAGGTCGGGGACATTGAATCACAGTTCACGATCCAGTCGCTCTCCAAGCCATTTACACATGCGATCGCGCTCGAGGATCACGGGCGCGAGTATGTGATGCAGCGCGTCGGGGTGGAGCCGTCGGGTGATTCGTTTGACAGCATTATCCGTCTGGACGCCAACAATCGCCCGCACAACCCGATGGTCAACGCGGGGGCGATCGCGGTGAGCTCGATGATTGAGGGGGACAGCCCGGGGCATCGGCTTGATCGCATGCTCGATATGTTCGCACGGACGATGGGCAGAACGCCGAGCATCGACAACGAGGTCTTTGAGTCCGAGCGCACCACCGGGCACCGGAATCGGGCGATGGCGCATTTGATTCTCAACTTCGGGATTATCGAGCGCGATGTCGAAGAGGTGCTCGATCTCTATTTCAAGCAGTGCTCGATCTTGGTGAACGCGCGGGACATGGCGACGATGGCCGCCACTTTGGCCAACGGCGGGGTGAACCCGAAGACCAAGCAACGCGCGATCAAGCGCGAGTACATCCGTGATGTGTTGACCGTCATGCACACCTGCGGCATGTACAACTACGCCGGCGAATGGGCCTACACCGTCGGGCTCCCGGCCAAGTCGGGCGTGTCGGGGGGGATCATCGCGGTGGTGCCTGGTCAGTTTGGGATCTGTGTCTATTCGCCGCCGGTCGATGAGCGGGGCAACAGCGTGCGCGGCATCAAGGTGTTCGAGAACCTGAGCCGGAACTCGGGGATGCATGTCTTCGAGACCTGGCACCAGCACGGGCAGGTGCTCAACCACATCGACGAGGTCAAGGACCCGTCGCCGCCGCTGCCGAGCACGGTGGTGCCGGTTGGAGATGCAACCGTGCACAAACGCGAGATTGATCTTGATGGCTCGTCCGATCAGGCAGAAGATGATTCATAGCGGAGTTCTGTTGAGATGAGGGCTCGTCATTGAATGCGTTAAAAAGGCCGCACTGGGTGTGGCCTGATGTATAAAAGTATTTTTACCTGCTGAGATGGCTCATCCGCGACGGCGGACAGTGCGGACGCCAGCGATGCCGGCGAGGAGCCCGAGCCCTGCGAGCGCACCGGATGGGAGCGGCACGATGTAGAGCATGTCCTGCTGCCCATCGGCGATCACGGCGCGAAGACCGGTCATGCGTAACGAGCTATCGAATGAGCCACCCATGAGGATGTTGTAGTATGTTTCGAGACCATCGCTTGTTGCGCTGTTCGTTGACTGGAAGTTGTGGCCCAGCGCTTCCCAGATCGCGGCTTGGATCGCGCCCATCTTGGAGATGTCGTCTACTGTGCCGGTTGATTGAAGCCTCGAATCGATCCAGCCGAGTGCGTGTGCGTTGGCGACCACCGCGCTGACATCATCAGCGATTGTTTGGCCGTACGGAGCCGATGAGCTCGGGGCCAGTGCGACATCCACAATTTCGTAAGTTGCTGAGCCGTTGGATACAAACTCGCCGAGTTCGATACAGAATGTATCGAATGTTTGGCCGGTCTGAGGGCCGCTATCAATGATATGACGCATGTGGCCGGCGTAATAGGTGGTCGAGTTTACACGGGCCTTTTCGGCGCTTGATCCCGCGGCTAGCCCGGTGTAGTTCAAGTCAATGGTCGCGCCGTTTGCCACGGCGCACAGTCCTGCTGCTGCAAAGACAGCAATGGTTTTTGTTTGCATCATCGTAGTTCCCTTCATTTTTTGTTGTCGTTTCCCCCCGCTATCAGAGTATGGCTGATAGCGAACATGCCAAATCTGGAGTTCTGATCGGTCAACAATCCCCAGCCCCCAAACCCAGCCACTTCAGGTTGTCTTATTCAAAGACAACGCATATCAATAAACTATCATGAGAACCATTGTGCAGTAGCTAAAAAACGAAAAAAAGTTTCATGCATCCAAATTTGGTCAAACGGGCACAGTTACGCCCGCCAAAACAGGGGGATGTAGAGGGCCATTCTTCAAGATCACGCATGCAACGATTTGGATGGGGCTTTGGTTCGAGTGTGCTCACTGCTTGTGTCTATGGGTATATCGATCACTCAATGGGTGTAGATGGCCACGGGCAACTTTCGCCAAATGAAGCAAGGCATTGGAAGTATCAAAGAAATCGTTCTGGCCATGATCAGTGAATTCGGCGGGGCTCGGGCTACGATTTGACGCGAATAATTGCTTTTTGCGGTCCTGCAGCGGCCGTGCCACCAACATGACGCGAACTTTGGGGAATCCTTTGAGTGATACAACGACCGACACACTGACACTCGTTGTACTCTCAGGTCCGGTGGATCTTGATCCAATCATCATTGAGCCAGATGCCACGGCGGTCTTTGGGCGCAGCTCGAGCTGTGACGTGCTCCTTGAGGATCCGAATGCTTCGCTCTCTCGCCAGCATCTGGAGATATCGACATCCAAAGATGGGGGCTGGCTCGCTTCTGATCTGGGCTCACGCAATGGGACACTGCTTAACAGCGTCAAGATGCTCCCGAAGATCCCGTCGCCGTTGAATCACGGCGACCAGATCCGGCTTGGCTCTTGGGTCTTCCGGGCGCAGACCAAAGATGCAAAGCCTGCGCATGATCCGGGCGGGGCCACGCTGATCCACACGCTCAACGATTCCGCGAATCGGACACAGCAAGTCGAGCGGGTCCGCGCCGAGCCCTTGTCAACGCTGGCGAGCCATCGGCTCGCGGTGCTCCTTGAATGCGCAGACGATATCCACCGGGCGACGACCATCCAGGAAGCCGCCGATGTTGCTTTATATGCGATGGTCGAGTCGTCGGGCTATTCAAGGGCGGCCTACCTTGTGCCTCAGGGCGAGACCGGGCAGTATGAGACGGTTTCGTTTCAGAGCAAGAACCCGCTTGAGGATGTGCTCGTGGTGGACTTCAGCCAGTCCTTGCTCGACTCAGCCGTCGATGGGGAGGTTGTCCGGCTTTCATCATCGGGGGCGCACGCAGACTTCGGCCAGAGCATCGCTGAGCTTGATATCCACTCTGCGCTCTGCGTGCCCGTCATGGTCGAGGACCAACCGATCGGCTTTGTCTATCTCGATGCGCGCGGATCAGAGAGCGCGGTCAGCCATGATGCCTCGGCCTTCGGGCGAGCCGTGGCGCGGTTGCTGGGGTTGACGGTATCGAATCTGCGGAGCAAAGCGATTGAGATTGAGCAGCACGCGATGCAGTACGACCTCGATGCCGCGGCCAAAGCCCAGCGTCTGCTTCTGCCTCCAGAGTCTGGACGCGTCGGGGGGGTCTGCTACAGCATGCTCATGCGCCCGGGGCGGATGGTCGCCGGCGATCTGTTTGGGGTTGTTGAACTGAGCGATGGACGCGTGTGCACATTCCTTGGCGATGTCTCCGGGAAGGGGGCGGGGGCCGCGATCCTGATGGCCACGACCCAGAGCTACATCCACGCGATGCTCGATCAGGGCATGGAGCTGGGCGCACTGATCACCAAGCTCAACCGTCACATCGCCGACCGATCAACGGGCCAGTTTGTCACCATGTGGATCGGGATACTGAGCCCGGGAACGAACGAATCAGGAGCGGTTGAAGTCGAGTTTATCGACGCTGGGCACGGGCACTGGCTCATCACGCAAGGGGGCCAAAGCGCCGAGCGTCCAGAGTACCGCGGCGAGCTTGTGGTCGGGATCGCGCCTGATCTCGAGTTTCACTCAGAAAAATTCCAGCTCCAAAGAGACCAACGCCTTGTCTTGTTCTCTGACGGCGTCGTGGAACAGACCAGCCCCGACACGGACGAAGAGTTCGGGCTTCCGAAGGCGGGCGACCTGCTCGCAAGCTCCAAGAGCACACAGGAAGATGTCGCGATCTTGCTTGAGCAGGTCATCGGCTTCGCTCAATCCGATCAGCTCCGCGATGATACAACCATCGCATCGATCGCGATCGATGAACATACCGGCTCGTCGTCTGCGCAACCTTGATCGCAACGGATCCGTCGGCTGTTTTACGCTCATATACAAGTCAGAAACGAGTCTATACTTGTTGCAATGGACCGCCCCAAAAAACCATTGCCCCATGACCTACGCAGGACACTGCCGACGGCTGTTGATGTCGACGCCGATACTGATCTGACCATCCCCGATTTCGTCGAGATGGATGAGTGTGTGCCCACCCTCGCGCCGGGCACGAAGGTCGGGAAGTACACCATCGAGGATGTGCTCGGCGTTGGCGGCATGGGGGCGGTCTACCGGGCGACGCAGCGGAAGCCAAAGCGGCTCGTCGCGCTCAAGCTGATCCGCCCCGGTGTGCTCTCGGCCAAATCGATCCGCCGGTTCGATCTCGAGGCCGAGATCCTCGGCCGGTTGCACCATCCCAACATCGCGCAGATCTATGAGGCCGGCATCGACCAGACCACCGGGTCGCCGTACTTCGCGATGGAGTATGTCGCGGGCCAAGAGCTTGGCGAGTATGTCAAAGAACAAGACCTCACCGTCAGGGATCTTCTTGAGCTGTTCACCAAGCTCTGCGACGCGATCCAGCACGCGCACGCCAAGGGGATCATCCACCGCGATCTCAAGCCGAGCAATGTGCTCGTGGTTGAAGGCGGTGAGCCCAAGGTGCTCGACTTCGGCGTGGCCCGGGCGACGGACGCCAAGTCGCAAGCCGCGACCATGCAGACCAATGTCGGTCAACTCATTGGCACGCTCTACTACATGAGCCCCGAGCAAGCCACCGGCGACACGCTCAACCTCGACACCCGGTCCGATGTGTACGCGCTGGGCGTGGTGCTCTTTGAGATCCTCACCGGCAAGATCCCTTATGAGCTCAAGGGCAAGGCCATACACGAGGCGGTCGGTGTTATCCAGGACACCGCGCCCACCAAGCTCGGCAAGCTCGATCCGGTCCTCAAGGGGGACATCGAGATCATCGTCAACAAGGCGCTGGCCAAAGACAGGGAGCTCCGCTACCAATCCGTCGCGGATTTCTCGGCTGATATCCGGCGGACCCTCGCGGACCAGCCCATCCATGCCCGCCCGCCGAGCGTGATCTATCAAACAACCAAGTTCATGAAGCGCAACTCCGGGCTCACGATCACAGCCGCATGCGTGGCCGTCCTTTTGACCATCGCGATCGGGGTGGTCGCCAACCAGCGCCTCAACCGGATCCGGGACCGTCAGCTCGCCCTCGATAACATGCTCAGCACCTTGAACCTGATGGATGTTCAGAAGAGCCTCGGGCCGGACCTGACCAAGAAGCTGCTCGATCTCTATTCTGATCACGGCGAGACCATTTTTTCGAGCGATCAGCATCAGCTGGCGCTGTTCTATACCGGGATCGGGCGTGCGTACCACGGATACGAGGACTACAAGAGCGCGCACGATTCTTATCAGAAGGCCTATTCCATCTACGCCAAGATGTACGATGATCCTCATCCGCTGCTCGCCGACGCGCTCCATAAGATCGCCAGCGCCGAGTTTTACTTAGGAAACTTCGAGCAGGCACGCCGGCATTATGAGCACACACTCGAGATGCGCGATGCGCTCTACCAGCCGGATGATCCCGAGGCTGCTGAAATCGCGAGGACGCTGGATCATCTCGGATCGACATGCGCCAAACTCGGCGATCATGAGAGCGCACTCAAAAACTACACACGAGCGAAGGAAATTCGAGTTGGGCTCTTCGGTGCGGGCAGTCTGGAGGTGGCGATGTCGAACAACTCGATCGCCTGGTTCTATATCCAGCAGAACAAGCACGAAGACGCCGTGCCCATCTATCGCGAAGCCCTCGAGCTGCTCCAAGCCCTGCCCGAGGACGACTCCAAGCCCGTGTGGGTTGCCAGGACCATGCACAGCTTGGGCAACGCGCTGATCCAGCTCGGGCAATACGATGAGTCGATCGTGTACCTGAATCAATCGCTCGAGCTCAAGCAGGCCCTGCTCTCGGGGAACAAGCCGTCGGTCGCGATCACGCTTCACAGCCTCGCCGAAGCCAGCTTCCGTCTCGCCCAGTTTTCTCGGGCGGAGCAGTTCGCCCAGCAGGCGATCGAAATCCGCACAGAGATAGAGGACCCGAGGGTGGAATCCTCTCGGGAGTTGCTTGCCAGAATCCAGTCGAACATGGATTAGCGAGCCCAGATATCAGGTGGCGGCTTTTTTCAACGCTTTCTGCGGGATGCAGCTAGCCCCATCAATGAGAAGGCCGCGATACTGGCCGGCGTAGGCGTGATCACAACCCCATAGTTCCCAATAGAACCAGCCCCACCGGACCAGCCTGCGAGCGGGTTGTCGGCCCCGGCGCCGTCGGGTCCCGATACTTCGGTGATCGTCTCGAAAAAGAATATTTCTTGAAAGACCCCCGCGCCTGGTGCGGGATCAGACTGCATGCTCAACGGCACATTCCCGCTCTCGGTGATCGCAAGGAAATAGATGCCTGGTGCGAGCTGCAGCGTGACCCCATCGGTCGATGGCGCGATCAACCGTGCGCCCGGCCCTCCGAGTATCGGGTCATCATCGTTCCCAAGGATCCCGTAGCCCTGCGTATCAAAGAGCCAGAGGGCAGGGTTAAAGTCGGGATCGCTTCCGGGCTGGAACCCGAAGTTGACCGGGCTCGTGAGATCGTTTGCACCTTCCACAACAAGCCGGTATACATCTTCTCGATCAGAGCCACCCAGGCGTCCAGCGATGGTGTTGACCACACCGATCGGTGTGGTGTCTTGAGCGGTATCGACCGAACTCCCGGCGTCGCCGTCTTCGATCCAATCCGGGCCTGCGTGAGCAGAACCCATAATCAATCCGAGTGCGATTGTCGTGCCTGCAATTATTGAACTCTTGTTTCGCATGTTTCATCCCCCGTAGATAAGTGATAGATTCCGCTGAAATCTACATCGAGATCGCCGCACATGCCAATAAAATTGATGATTGGACATGGATCGGTGAGAGAGACTGGTGGTTCTCGCTGGTGCATCCATGTGCCTTTACCGATGAGCCACAGCCCTTTACGGACAAAAAATCAAAGATTACTGGTACGCCGGTGATTTGGGTGTCCAATAAAGATGGCGACTCAGAGGGACGGCAGATTTTGCTGTCGGGGTTCTCCAAGGGGATAGCACATGAAACACTACCAGGTATGCTCGGCCGCTTTGATCGCTGCAGCTTCTTCATGCGTATTTGCAGGCATCGCGACTTACACCAGCGAGAGCTCGCAGATCGACTCGATCACCAATAGCGCGAACTTCAACGGCCTAATCAACTTCCAATCGCTCCACGAATACAGTGAAGACGGGCTGGAGGTGAGCATTGATCGCAGCTACTTCAGCTGGAATCCGCCCGGCTTTGATGGATCAGAAATGTTCTACGCCGGGACGGGGTCGCTCGATCTCGTTGAGATCTCGCTCGGCGGTGTGGACTTCGCAGACATCGATCTGCAGGTCTCAAGCGGCTGGCTGGAGAACGGGCCCGCGACCATGTACCTCTGGGTGCAAGCCTATCAGGACGGGAACCTTGTTCAAGAGTTTGATATCGACGCCATCGGCGGCGAGTACATCGGCTTCCAGGGCGGGGGCTTCGATCAGCTCTTCATCGGCAGCTATGTCAGTGCAGATGTCCGGGACCTGCACGACGCAAGCCAGCGGAACGCGATCGCCATCGATAACATCCGGGCCGGCACCGTCCCCGCCCCGGGCACACTCGCCATCCCCGCGATGCTCCTCGCCGGGCTCCGGCGGAAGCGAGCCTGCTAAAACTGCTCGCAAACGCCCAGCCTATTCAATCGGTATTGGTACTACAGAAGCGTATACATCGTGCGTCCCCCATGGGGGACACTGTCGCAAGCGTGCTGATCTTGTGCCCGTCTTCAGAAGGGGCTCAGGGACACCCAGCGCTGAACAGATCCAGGAAAGCGCTGACATCAAAGAAGTCGTATCGCCCATCCTTCGTGTAGTCAACCATTGGCTCATGGGCGGCGAAGGCGTCGAGGAACTCGGAGACATCGAAGAAGTCCAGTTCGCCGAACGGCCCCGCGAGGTCGGCGCCCGAGCACGGCGGCGTGTTTGAGAAGATGTTTACAAGGTCCGTTTCAATCGATGAAACAAGAAGGAACTGTGTCGCGCCATCATCGTGGATGTTGAGCCCGCCCCAGTTAATGGCCGCGGTACCGAGCTGGTCAATGACCAGCGTGGCGATTCCGGTCTTCGAGTTGACACGATAGATGGAATCGAGATCAACATCGAGCACGAGCAGGTCATCGGTCCGTGTGTCGAACACGAGACTTTGAATATTGGAGAACGGTGCGCCGCTGGTGGTGAAGGTCGAGAGCGAGCCGTTACTATTGAGCGTTTTCAGGATCCCGGTGGAGTCGGCGATTATGACGGTGTCATTGTTGATCGCGATATCGACGGGGTCGCTCAGCACGCCGCCATTGTCGTGGATCAGGAGTTCGTTTTCGCTTGCCGTCGATGACCAGGACCAGACCTCCTTGGGGCCGTTGAACCCGCGATCGACCGATGCCATGGTTCCGGGTGTGAAGACATCGCCCGTGTAATCGAGCGGGACGATCGTGATCCCGGTCGGATCGTCATCGCCGCTGTGGAACCCGGTGACCCATTGTTGAGCAGTCGCACTCCCCTTTGCGTCAATATCGACCCGTTGGATCCGCCCGGGGAAATCTTCGCTCAAGAACATCGCTTCTGTGATCGGGTCATACGCAAGGCCGGCGATATCCGTGGTGTTCACGAGCATCTCATGATTGCCGGCGTAATCTGTTCGGTAGAGATCGCCCGCTCGCCTGCCCAGATAGATCATGCCGTCGGAAGGATTGATGATCGCGGACATCGGGTTGGTGAACGGGATAGATGCTTCGACAAGCCAGCCGTCCTCATGGATGATTGGCCCCGGACCCGCCAGTGCGCTCATCGACGAGCACACATTGATCAATCCAATGGCCGCGAGCGTCCCTGGTGTAAGTTTCGACGATACGCGAGATGAGTGACGAAGCATTGTTTTCCCCCTGTCAGATAGATTTCGAGCCGAGTATCTTTGATCGAGTTGAGCGTAGCAGATTTTGGTCAAATTAGAACAATGAGTCAAAAAGACCGCCAGACTTTGTAGGCCCAGTCGACACATTTGCAAGATCATCCAGCTCCTTGGGAAGCCGGGATGTTCTCATTTTGCCAAACCAAACTCGTTGCGGATGAGCGGGCGGCCAAATCACCCATCAGATCGTCCATCACGGACATCCGGCTCCGAACGAATCCAAGAAGTCAGAGACATCGAAGAAGTCAAACACGCCATCGCCGTTGAGGTCCGCGGCGGGGTCGTGGGCGGCGAAGGCATCGAGGAAGGCCGAGACATCGAAGAAGTCCAGGACGCGATCGTCGGTGAGGTCGGCGGGGCATGGGGTCTCGATGCACCGGTTGAGATGCACGCGGAAGCCCGAGAAGAGATCGGCCTCAAAGATATCGATATCCCCGTCGTTGTCAAAGTCGCCGGTCGCGACACCGTTTGGGCTGTTTTCTAGTGACGGGATCGAAGGACGAGCGGTGAGCGCGCCGATGCCTGGATTGGTGAGTATATCGATGGCGTCTATAAATTTAGCGGTATTCCCTTCATTCGCGCCGACCACATCTGGGAGTGAGCTATTGCAGGTGAACACACCGATCGCGAGATCGACGACGCGCCCGCCAACCGGTGTCGACCATGAGCCGTCATTGAAGTTCGGGAATGTCTCGGCTCCGCCGTTGTAGTCGTTTCTCATCCATGTGATTTCTGCATCACCATCGCCCTCGCCGCGGGAGAGGACAATGTCTAAATCTCCGTCATTGTTCATGTCTTCGAGTTCGAGTGCGAATGGTCTGGAGGGTTGTGAGAGGTAATACGCGAACTCGCCGCTGAAGAAGAATCCGTTGCCTGACGCGTAGTACACGCCGACATCTTCTGAAGTGTAGTTGGTGGTGACGATATCGGGCTTGCCGTCGTTATTCAGGTCCCCGGCTGCAACTCCATATGGGCGAACACCAAGCGAAGAATCCAGATTGGTGAAGAATGTTCTGACGGTCGGGAACGAGGTCCCGTTCCCGAGGTACACCTTCACGGCGTTTGTGTTCCTTGAAATCGCGACGATATCGAGGAATCCATTGGAGTCAAAGTCTTCGACGGCGACCGCGTAGGGGCTCGAGTCAAAGGCCAATACCTGAGGCGATTGCAATGTGCCGTTGGCGTTGGTTTTGACGACCATGACCACATCCGAGCCGCTGATCGGACAGACGATGTCCATGTTCCCGTCGTTGTCGAAATCGCCGACAACAGGGCGTCCCGGCTGGCTTGCTGACAATGTGATCCCGTTCCAGGGCGTGAACTGCCCAGATCCGTTGTTGCGGAAAAGCTGGAGCTCGCCGGTGGACCTCGTCATCACCGCGTCGAGATCGCCGTCGTGGTCGAAATCAGCGACATCGACCCCGATCGCCCGGAACTCTTTCATCTGCTGAGCCGATGAGATAAACCCGCTGTAGCTCTGGGCGGACGCGCCCGAGACCGCGAGCGCCAGCCCGAGGGCGGCGGCTACGCAGATGGTGGCTTTGGGATTGATGGGCGGGCGTGATAGAAACAGTGATTGGAACAGTGGTGTGTGCGATCGTTGCGTGTTCATGTGATTCCCTCTAAGCGTGCATTGAGCAAGTGCTGTCCGGTCGAAGCCGGGTTATGGTGAGCCTCAATCATACATGACTGCGGCTCAATCCAAGAAGGATATTCCGATAATGTCTGTCAATGGTGGTCGTTTGTTGTGCCTCAGGGGCGAATCATGAATGCAATCCATCAAAAAACGCCCCCGGTCAAGACCAGCGGCGTTCTTCATTTTTCATATGAAGACGATTCGACTGGATCTATAAATTTGCCGTCTCGCAATGGACTAGGATTTGGGGGGCAGGTCGCCAAATGAAATTGTCTAGGAGATCGCTGATAGGAGCCATTTAGTGTGCAACAGCAAAGTGCGATATAATGGGCAGCGATACTGCACCCAACTGTCAAGTGAACCGTCTGAATGGACTCGCCTCAGCCCATTGCCCATACCAGATTGGTTCATTGCCGAATTTGAATTGCTCAGCCAATCAGTACGACTTACGGCACGGGGCAACATTGAAGACGCATCTGCTACAATCATGAAAATACGGTGCAATGATTTACGCGATTGGTATGTCGATCATGGTCATAGATCTGGAAATGTTCGCAATAGTGTTCTCAACAATCCTAAGCCAAAGGTGATATCCAAAATAAATCGTGATAAGCCTCGGAATCCTGGGACCAAGCTGATCTCCGCTGTCCTTCAACGGGACGGGTCTCGATGTCGCTATTGCGGAATGCGGGTTTTTCCAAAGCACGTGCTAAGAGTTCTCAGTGATGTTTTGTCGGACAAAGTTTTCATGTCAGCAAAGAAAACTCCAGGGCAGACGAACGCAGAAACCCATGGTGCAGCTTTAATCTTCACATCTGTCGTAGATCATGTTTTTCCATGGAATTGTGGCGGGCAAACTTCGATGGATAATCTCGTCACCTCGTGCTTTGCATGCAACTACGGGAAAGCTGGGTACACTTTGGAACAGTTGGGAATGGATGATCCTTTCGAGCGACCGCCTGTCCGAGACGGGTGGGAAGGACTTGTCGACTTGATCGAACCACTCCTATATATCCAGCAAAGATAGTGGACTCGGTTAGATTCAAAGCAGGTCAGAGCGGGTCAAGCCCCAAATCACCAACTCATTCAATCCATCAAAAAACGCCACTGGCTAAATACCAGCGGCGTTTTCTATAAGTGGAGACGAAGAGAATCGAACTCTCGACCTCTTGCATGCCATGCAAGCGCTCTACCAACTGAGCTACGTCCCCGATATGCGATATCCATTGGGAAATCGACAGGGCATCGTAGACCGCTGCTCGCCAAGGTCAACAGCACCCGCCCACATCGTGCTCAGGGGGGATATTTGCCCAATCTGTCAGATGGACTCATCCGCGGGGCTTACCCGTCCGAATAAGCAGGTGCAGGACTCACCGCAGCCGATCTCGCAGGCCGCCCGAAAGGGAAGTTATGATGCCAAACGCCCAAGAAATCAACTGGTGGATCGATCACACGGGATCGACACACACCAACTGCGTGCCCAGCGATCCGTCCCGTGCCATCGCGGTGGGGACGGTCTACCTTGAGTCCAAGTCCGGTGTCATTGCTCTGCTGAACAACAAGCCGGCCAATCTCGCACTGATCTCCCGCGAGCTCCTCGATGTGCTCCATGCCCAGTTCCCCGGCACCCGCTGGTGGGTCAAGGATGCCGACGCGGAGCAGAAAAGCCAGAAGCAGAGTCAGAACCAGGCGCAGTCACCCAAGCGCCAAGCCGCTTCGTAAAACACTCATTTATAGAGTTAATCAGCTACTCGAGCCTGTCGGTCGAGCTGTTCTTGATCGCATGAACCAGCAAGAACCAGCGCGGCTTGTCGGACGAGCACGCCGTGGGCGACCTGGTTGAGGATGACCGATGGCCCATCGGGGAAGCCCGCATCGGCCACCTCGCCGGCGATCTCGACGCTGCGGTTCATCGGGCCCGGGTGCATCACGATCGCGTCCGCTTTGAGCCGATCGGCTCTGGGCTTGGTCAGGCCGTAGCTCTGGTGGTACTCGCGGATCGATGCAAGGACGGCCCCGCCCCCGCGTTCTAGCTGGATCCGCAGCATCATCACGACATCCGCGTCCTCGATCGCGCGATCAAGATTGTGTTCGACGGTGCACCCGAGCACCCGCATCGCGTCCGGGGCCATGATGGTCGGCCCGACCACACAGACCTGGGCGCCAAGGGCCGAGAGCAACCCGATATTGGCGCGGGCGACGCGTGACGAGACCACATCGCCGACGATGGCGACCTTGAGCCCCGAGAAGTCCCAGTTCTTAGTCAGGTTCAGGGCCCGCCCGATCGTGAGGGCGTCGGCCAGTGCCTGGGTCGGGTGCTGGTGGGTGCCGTCGCCGGCATTGATCACCGGGATCTGCACATGGTCAGCGATGAGCCTGCACGCCCCGGACTGCCCTGCCCGGATCACGAGGGCATCGATGCCCATCGCTTCGATCGTCCACGCCGTATCGAGCAGCGTCTCGCCCTTGGACAGCGAAGAGCCCGAGCTCGTCAGATCCACCACATGAGCCCCAAGACGCTGGGCGGCCAGCGAGAAGCTCACGCGGGTGCGGGTGGAGTCTTCAAAGAACAGGTTGGCGACGGAGCGGCCTGCGAGGGTGTCGGCAGCGAAAGCATCCTGGTGGGCCAACGACAAGAGCGCACGGGCCTGGGCCGCGTCCGCGTTTTCCATCGAGATCAGGTGATGCCCGTTCCACATGGTGCTGGCCTCGGCGTGTCAGTGGTGTGTGATTGGTCGGGGATTGCTGGTTGGTTATGAATCGAGCGGGACTTGGCGGTAGCCGGTGCCGGTCTCGGTGCCGCTGGGGGCTGAGCTGGGAGCCGGTGTCGGTGTCGGCTCTGCGGCTCGAGTGGGTGCTGGCTGGGCCTCTGGGGCGGCTTGCGATTCCATCGAGCCGGTGTCCGCTTCGTTCGTGCCGATGTCTGTGCCCATGTCCGAGTTGATTTCGGCGTTGTCCGCTTCGACGATCGGGACATAGATCGGCGGCGTCGGGATCGTCCCGGCGGACCAGCTCTGTTCGCGGTAGGCGCGCCAGCGTCGGACGCCGCCGTTGAGCCAGACGGTGACATTCTGATCGCTCTTGGCCCCGTCGTAGCCGGTGAAGGGGTAGATCACATCGACCTTGGCATCCGAGGCGCGGATCCAGACGCGCCCGATGTGGTAGACGGGCAGGTCGCTGCTGATGCCGTCAAAGGGCATGGTTGCCCCGGCGGGCAGCTCGGCGATGATCTTCTCGAAGGTCTCGGGCGTCGTGCCGGCGGGCAGGTTGATCACATAGTCACCCTTGGGCGGGTGCTTGGCGATGACGGTCGAGAGGGCCTCGGTAATGACTGAGACGGAGGCCCAGTGGTTCGCGCTCTCGAAAGCCGGGGCGCTGGCGGGGACGGGCACATTGGTGTAGCTCACGCAGCCCGAGAGCCCAATGAGTAGCCCAGAAATTCCAAGAACGCCGAGCTGCATCGCCTTCATTGGGCTGGTCTTGGGTGGGGTCTTTGCGTGCGTTGGGAGCGATTTCATCGGGGTCACCTTAGATATTGAGCGAGTTACTGAGCGAGATCTTGGATCTTGATCGACTTTGATCGGCTGTTGCATTCGTCCGTGCATCATCATAGTGCAGATATCCGCCCGATACATGCCCAGAGCGCCCATCTTCCATACGATTGATCCATGAGCACCAATCCCCCATCCGTCCCCCGCCGATCGACCCCGCCCAGCGCCCCCGTCGCCCTCAGCGGCAAACGCTACATCGTCGGCATTTCGGGCGCATCGGGTGCGCTCTACGCGGTCCGCCTGCTCGAACAGCTCATGCTCAAGGGCCACGAGGTGCATCTGGTGGTGACGGACTTTGGCAAGCGATTGCTCGTTGACGAGATGGCGATCAACAAAATTAGTCTGGACAACATGTGCCCTCACTTGGCTGATGCTGCAGCCGAGACCTACGGCGATCGCCTGATCGTGCACCCCAACAAGGATGTGGGCGCGGTCATCGCCACGGGCAGCTTCCTCAACGACGGCATGGTCATCGCGCCCTGCTCGTCGACCTCCATGGGAGCCATTGCCAGCGGCAGCGGCTCGAACCTGCTGACTCGGGCCGCGGCTGTGGCGCTTAAAGAGCGTCGGCCGTTGATTATCGCCCACCGAGAATCACCGCTCAACCTGATCGACATCGAGAACATGCGCACCTTGACGCTGGCCGGCGCGATCATCGCGCCGACGAATCCGGGGTTATACCTCCGCCCAACAAGCGTGGACGATTTGATCGATTTCATGGTCGGCAAGCTGCTCGACCTGCTGGGCGTCGAGCACGAGCTCGATACCCGCTGGGACCCGAGCTGATGGACGCCGATGCCCAAATCGAATCGGATCCAAGTGAACCGGGCACGCTATCCGAGCAGCCCAAGCCGTTGGTGATGCCCGTGTGGATCTATCGGCTCATCGGCATCAACGCGTGCGTGATGTACCTGGTGAACGCGGGTGCCCTGGTCATCGAATCTGCATTTTCCAACCCAAGCCCGCTCTGGTCGATGAGCACCTTTGTGACGGCGGTGAGCATTGGTCTTCTGGTGCTCACGGTTGTTCATGTGGTGCGATCGTACTTTGTGCCTGCCCTCAGCGGAGGGGGATGGGTGCTGTGGATGCTCGCAATCCCTCTCGTTGGGCTCATTCTCTCAGAAGCCATCGGCCGTATCGGGCGGAGGCAACTTGATCTGAACTTTGCCAACCTATTCGACAACTTGTTTGGGTCGATCGTGGTGGCGATCGGATGGACCATACTCACTGTTGTGCTCTGTTGTTATCCGCTCCAAGTCGTGCACGGTGCGATCCGAAAATCGAAGTCGGCTCAGGCGCGGTATCCCTATGACTTCATTCGCCATGAGCGATGGGACGCCCTCTTCTTCGTCTGCGTCATGAGTCTGGCCAGCGTTGTGTATTGGGGCATCGCGCTCAGGGAAATCTATTCCTTGATCACTGTTCAATGGAGCTCGTTTTATACGACTTCTGAGGTCTTCGGGTACGCGGCCGTCTTCGCTGTCGGGGCGATGTTCTTGGGGATGATCATATCGATTATTGTCGGATCGCTCCTGCAGCATACAAACCTGCACAAGTCAGTGGTGTACACCTTTAGGTGGCCGATTGTTCTCGGGTTGCTCTGTTCAGTATTCAGTATGGGCTGGGGTGTGATTCTCACCGGAGTTGCGGTGCTTGTCTTGGCGGCGATCAGCAAATCGAAGTTCAAACTCCATCCCCTCGGGCACTGCCAAAGCTGCGGCTACTCCCTCGCCGGGCTCGAAACAAACCAATGCCCCGAGTGCGGGCAGATCGACAAGCAGCAACAGCACTTGGTCCGCAGCTAGTTCGCCCGGAGCTAGCTCACGCCTTGGCGTACTTCTTCCGCCGATCGTCTTCTTTATTGATCTCCACGCTCACCCCGCCGGCCAGGCGGACAGAATCTTCGCCCAGCTCGCCGGCGATCTGCTTGACGAGCTCGGGGCGCAGCGTCACCTTGCCCACACCCTTGGTCGCTTCGACGAGCACCCACGCGTCCTTGGTCTCGACGATCACCTCGACCGGGCGGGCGGATTTGCCCAGCGAGAGATCGCTGGGGTCAACTGGTTCGAGCAGCGTTGATTTGGCGGCCAGCAGTCGATCGAGGGCGGTGCCGTTGAGCCGATCCGGGCGGATCATGACCTGCACGGTGCCTTGCTCGAGCGGGTGCCCGTCGATGGGGACGAGCCGATCGACGATGATCTGGGCGTCGCCGCGGGAGTGATCGAGCCGACCCATGAAGAACTTGGGCTGGTCGTCTTCGAGCAGGTGCCCGAACTGCTGGTACACATTGGTGAACATCACCGCGTCGGCCGTCCCGGTCGCGTCCTCGATGGTGAGGATGGCCATTTTTTGTCCGGCGTTGCGCCCGTTGCGCATCACGATGATGCGGGTGCTCTGGACCATGGCCGCGACGATGACGCGTTTGTCCTGTGCGAGTTTTTTGAGATCGCCCACGCGGGTGTGGGTGAAGGCCCGCACCCAGTGGTTCCATTCCTCCATCGGGTGGCTCGAGACATAGAACCCGAGGACATCCTTCTCCTGCTTGAGGATCTCGGCTTCGCTCCAGGCTTCGACCTTGGCGAGCATCGCGTCGCTGGCTTCTTGGGTCTGGGCGGGCTCGTCGGCCCCGCCGCCAAAGAGCGCGCCTTGCCCCGCGGCTTTGTCGGCCGCCACGGTCTGCCCGGCGCTGACGGCTGCTTCGATCGACGCCACCAACGAGGCGCGTTGGTCGCGCGTGTACATGTAATCAAACGCGCCGGCCTTGATCAGCGCCTCGATCGTGGCTTTGTTCACGCTGCTGCTGGGCACACGCTCGCAGAACTCGAAGAGCGAAGTAAACGCCTTGCGTTCTCCCTCTTCACCCTCGGCGATCCCCAAACCGCGGTCACGCTCGTCAACAATCGCGTTGATTGCCTTACTGCCCGCGCCCTTAATGGCCTTGAGCCCGAACATGATCTGCCCGCTTGAAGGCGTGTGTTCTTCGTTCTCTTCGTAGACCACCCCGAAATCGGGCTTGGACTTGTTGACATCGGGCGCGAGCACTTCGACGCCCGAGCGGAGTTCTTCGCCCGATTGTGGATCAATAAACTTGAGTCGCTTGCAATCCTCAAGATACGGGATCCAGTCGCTTACTTTTTGTGCCTGAGATTCAAAGCTCAAAAAGGCGGCCATGTACTGGCTGGGGAAGTAGGTCTTGAGGTACGCCGTCTGGTACGCGACAATGGCGTAGCCCGTCGAGTGCGACTTGTTGAAGCCATAGCCCGCGAACTTGAGGATCAGCTCGAAGAGATCGCCCGCGACCTTCTTATCGAGCCCCTTCTCGAACGCGCCCTCGACAAACTTGGGGCGCTCGGCGTTGATGATCTTTTCTTTCTTCTTGGAGATCGCCTTAATCAGCGAGTACGCGCTGCGCAGCGGGATGCCGCCGAGCTCGTGGACGATCTGCATGACCTGTTCTTGGTAGACCATGACGCCGTAGGTCTCGGCGGTGAACCGATCGACGATCTCGTGGACCTTGGGCACTTGCTCGGTGCCGTGCTTGCGTCGGTTGTAGTCCGGGATCAGGTCCATCGGCCCGGGGCGGAAGAGCGCGTTGGCCGCGATCAGGTCTTCGAGCCGGTCGGGCTTCATCGAGTTGAGCAGCTTGCGCATGCCCCCGGATTCAAACTGGAACACGCCCGTGGTGTCGCCGCGTTGGAACATGGCGAAGACATTGGGGTCGGTGAACTGCAATCGGTCGAGATCCAGCGGGTGGTCGGCGCCCTTCTTCTTTTCCTTGCCGACCGCTTTCCAGATCTGCTCCTCGGTGAACGACTCGGTGATGAGCTGGCGGGCGCGCTCGATCACGCTGAGCGTGCGCAGGCCCAAGAAATCCATCTTGAGCAAGCCCATCATCTCGCAGGTCGGGCCGTCCCATTGGGTGATGATCTCGTTGTCGCCCCCGCCCGATGGTTTGTAGAGCGGGACGACCTCGTGGAGCGGGCGCGTCGCCACGATCACGCCCGCGGCGTGCACGCTCGAGTGGCGAGCCTGGCCCTCGAAGGTCCGGGCGGTGTCGATGACCCGCTTGACCATCGCGTCGCGCTCGTACCATTCCTGGAGGTCGGGTTCTTGGTCGAGTGCCTTATCGAGCGTGATGCCCAGCTCTTCGGGCACGAGCTTGGCGAGCTTGTCGGCATCGCCCAAAGGCATTTCGAGCACGCGGGCGACATCGCGGATGCCGGCCCGGGCCTTGAGTGTCCCGAAGGTGATGATCTGCGCGACATGCCCGTACTTCTCGCGGACATAGTTGATGACCTCGATGCGCCCGTTCTGGCACAGATCGATATCGATATCGGGATACTCCGTTCGATCGGGGTCGGTGAAGCGTTCGAAGAGCAGCCCATAGTGCACCGGGCAGGCGTTGGATAGACCGAGCACATACCCACACATCGTGCCCACGCCCGAGCCACGGGCGATCGACGGGATGCCGCGCTGACGACCCCAGTTGACGAAGTCCCACACGATCAGGAAGTATGCGCTGATCAGCTTGTCGGCCAGGATCTTGAGCTCACGGTTGAGCCTCGCCCACTTGTTCCAGCCGTCGGCTTCGTCGGGGCTGAGCCCCTCGGGCATCTCGTCGATGTGCTCGATCTGCTCGTGGCGATGATCGAGGATCGTCGGGCCATAGCGCCAGACCATGCCCGCTTCGCACAGCATCCGCAGCGTCTGGTCACACTCTTCCTTGAGCGATGCCTGGTCCAGGTCCGGATCGTTGGCGGGGTCGAGCTCGAAGTTGGTACAGTAATCCTTGAACCACGCGGTGAGATCGCCTTCATATTTTTTGGCGCTGTGCTTGGGCAGCTTGCTCTTGGCCGGGGCCTTGACGATCACGACGGGCGCGTGGTTCGCGCCAATTGGCACCTCGACATTGCACCGATCGGCGATCGCGACGGTGTTGGCCATGGCCTCGTACCCGGCTTGGCCCATCTCGTCGTTGTTGTACTCGTCGGTATGGAAGACCGCTTCCATCTCCTCGGCGGATTTGACAAACAGCTCCGTCGGGTAATGCATCCGGTCCGGATCGTTCTTCACCTTGCCCGTGGAGATACAGATCAGCGTGTCGTGGGCGTCCCAGTCGTCCTCGAGCAGGAAGTGGCTGTCGTTGTCACAGACCAAAGGCAGGTCGAGCTCTCGCGCCAGCTTGATGACATGCGGGTTGATCGAGTTCTGCAGCCCGATGTGGTGCTGAAGCTCCAGATAAAACCCCGGCCCATGCTCGGTGCCCTTAAACACCTTGGAATACCACTGGGCGACCTCTTTGGCGTTGTCCCAGTGCGATTGGTCGCGGGTCTGCTCGTACTTGACCAGATGGTGGGCGATCTCCGAGCCCAGGTGTCCATTGATGGTGATGATGCCCTCGTTATGCTTTTCGAGCAGCTCGCGGTCCATGCGGGGCTTGTAGTAGAACCCGGTCAGATAGGCCTCGGAGCAGAGGTAGAGCAGGTTGTTCCAGCCCTCGAGGGTCTCGGCGAGCATCACGAGGTGGTAGCCGCCGTCTTTGACGCCGGTGTAGGTGCGATCGTGGCGATCGCGCGGGGCGATATAGGCCTCGACCCCCAGGATCGGCTTGATGCCCTTTTTGCGTGCTTCGTTGTAGAACTGGACCGCCGCGTGCATGTTGCCGTGGTCGGTGATGGCGACGGCGTCCATCCCAAGCTCTTTGACCCGGTCGACGAGCTTGCTGACCTTGTTGCCCCCGTCGAGAAGGGAGTATTCTGAGTGCAAATGCAGATGGACAAACGATTTGCGAGGAGCGTCTGCGGCCGCTGTTTCGGTGTTTTCGGCGGTTTCTTTGGACTTTTTCTTAGACAACTCGGGCCCCAAACACGGCAAAATGGCGGTCATATGGAATGAATCACCATCCTACACAGGCTCGGCCATTCTGGGAAGGGGCAAACGACGAAATCCAACGAACCGAATCCCTATGATCTCAGTAGAGACTCATAGACCAGCTTTGATCCAAACCATGAACCAACCCAATCCACAATTCGGCTTCTCGACCGGCACCCAGGGCGGCGGCTTCCGCAGGCCCGGGCCGATCGCGCAGTTCTTCTCGCTGGTGCTGCTGGTGGCGATCGTGATTGTGGGGTTTGTGGTCGGGGTGGCGATTCTGATCCCGCTGGTGATCATCCTGCTGGTGCTTGGGGTGGTACTGTTTGCGTATCTCAAGATCAAGCGGTTCTTCGCCCGCACCCACGCCCCCAACGGCCCGCTCGACGGGCGACGCAATGTCCGCGTGATGAACCGCGATGAGTGAGCTGCAGATTCCGAGCATGAGCCGATGAGGGGCGTCCGATAACACGATCGTTCGATCTGGCCAGAATGCTCCCAAACCCACCAAAGGGCGACAAATATCGGCGTTTTTGCTTGGTGACGATGGATCGTTCGGATATCCTGAGACGATATCTTTATGCAGAGGGATTCGACCAGATATTGGAGAGATTGACCATGTCCACAGCGCTTATCAACACCACTCAAGGCCCCAATAACCGCGTTTTGATGCCCGCAGCCCTGATGTTGACCATCGCTGCTGGTTCCGCGATGGCTTCGCCGCCGTTGGTGACCGAGATCACGGTTGAAGCCGGGCTTACAGCCACGCATGCAACAATCTCGGCTCAGTCGGATATCGAGTTCATGGGCGGCGGCGGCGCAGCCGGTGACTTCGATAACGATGGCGACCAAGATCTCTTCGTCATCGGCGGCTCGGCGGGCGTTGATCGCTTGTACATCAACGACGGCACGGGCAAGTTCACCGAGAACGGGGCAGCCGCGGGCATCGCCCGCACGCACCAGGGCACCGGGGCCGCGGTCGGCGATTACAACAACGACGGCTGGCTCGACATCTTAGTCACCTCGCTGGGCACGCCGAAGGAACGCACACCCGGTGGTAATGTGCTCTACAAGAACAACGGCGACGGCACCTTCACCGATGTCACGGCCATCGCGGGGGTCTCGACCACCCACGCCGTGCTCGGCGATGCCTTCAGCGGCGCGTTCGGCGACTATGACCTCGACGGCGATCTCGATCTCGCGGTCGCCGGGTGGCTCGGGGGCAACAAGCTCTTCGAGAATATGGGCGACGGCACCTTCAATGATGTGACCACCACCGCGCTCGACATTGATATGACCGCGGTCCGCGGGTTCGCGCCACGCTTTGTCGATATGGACGGCGATCGGTACCCCGAGCTGCTCTTTGTTGCTGACTTTGTCACCTCCAAGTACTTCGTCAACAACGGCGACGGCAGCTTCACTGATCAGACCGCGACCGCCGGCACCGGGCTCGATTCCAACGGCATGGGCAACACCTTCGGCGACTACGACAACGACGGCGTGTTCGATTGGTATGTTTCTTCACGGATCCCGCCCAACGGTGTCCCTGGACCGGGCGGCTCGGGCAACATGCTCTACCTGAGCACCGATGAGGACCATGTCTTTGTCGAGTCCTCGATCCCCAACGGGGTCAACAACGGGTACTGGGGTTGGGGCACGGTCTCGGTGGACATGAACCACGATGGGTATCTTGACCTCTTCGAGGTCAATGGCTTCGACAGCGTTTTCGCTAACGATCCTTCGCTGCTCTATCTCAACGATGGCAGCGGGTCCTTCGCCGACATCGCGGCATCCTGCGGCATGACCGATGCCGGGCAAGGACGCGGGCTGATCAACGCCGACTTCGATCGCGACGGTGACCAAGACATCATCGTGATCAATAACCGCCAGCCGATGGTCTACTATCGTAACGACATCTCGGCAGTCGATGCCAACTCGATCACGATCGAGCTCAACACCTCGGCCGTCGATGGGCTCGCGCCCAACGGGTTCGGCACGCTGGTGCTGATCGATTCAGACAGCCATAACCAGATGCGCTATCTCGACGGCGGGTCCAACTACCTCTCGCAGTCCGAGCTCTCGGTCCACGCGGGGCTTGGCAGCGACACCTCCGCGAGCATCACCATCATGTGGGCCAACGGCGATGTGGATGTCTATCCAAATGTCGCCGCGGGTCGATACACGATCAACGCGATGGCATGCGAGGCGGACCTCACCCTCGACGGGATCCTGGACTTCTTCGATGTGTCCGAGTTCCTCGATCTGTTCGGTGCACAGCATCCGCAGGCCGACCTGACGGGCGACGGGATCTTCGACTTCTTCGATGTGTCTGATTTCCTCGACGCCTTCGGCGCCGGCTGCCCATAAGCGGTACCAGGATGAACAAAGGCGGGTTCAGCTGAAAATTCAACCGTGCTCTGTCAACCGCGCTCTGTCAACCGTGCTCTGTCAACCAAGCTCTATGAGAGAAAGCTGCAAGCGAGAACGCTGCAGCTTTTTACTCGTTGGAGATTGACGGTTTAGGCCGCCGGGCGTTCGCGGAGCATCTGGCTGACCAGCTCGTTCACATCGCTCCCGTTGCCGGCTTTGATCATCTCGATCAGGTCGAGCGCGCTGATCGCGATCTCGTCGGCTTTTCTTGGGGCGTGGCGATCGGTGGAACTCCGATCGTCGGCTGGATTGATTTGGTCGTTGATGTCCATGACACGGTGCACATCGGCGCATCACGCGCGTCACTTCACGCGTGGGTATTTGATCGGAAGAAATCGATCAGTTTTTGACAAGATGTGTTCATGCCTGTCGGTTATGGGTTGGTAATGATCCCCGAGCCGGGGCGGTAGGGGGTGACGCCATCGCGTGCGCGGGCGTCTGCGCCTTCGGGACCTTTGGGATCATCGAGCCGAGGGTCGGACGGGGCCCAGTCCACCTTGGACTGCCCGAGCAGCGTCCCGGTCGCGACGGCCAGGTCGATCTGCGCGATCTGGTACTCGACCACGGCTCTGATCTCGGTTAATCGGGCGTTGGCGAGGTTCGCGTCGGCGTCGAGGACATCGGTCGTGGTCGATCGGCCCACATCGAACTGGCGTTGCTCGGCTTCGAGCACGCGGGCGCTGAGCTGGACCGCCTCCTGAGCCGCCAGGATGCGGTTCCAGGTGCTGCTCAGCTGGTCGGTCGCGTCGTAGACCTCGCGGGTGATCGCCTGCTCGCGCGCATCACGCGTCGCCAGGCGTTGGAGCCTGGCCAGGATGGATTGCCCGAGCGAGGCTTCGCGTTGGGCGTTGCCGAGCGGGATCTCGGCGTTGATGCCGATGTTCCAGGTCTCGAAGTGGTTGCGTGTCAGTGTGTCCAATGAGCTATCGAGCGACCCGCCGAGCCCGTTGACGCGGTAGGTGTACTGCATCGCGACGAGCGGGAGCTTCTGGTTCTCGGCGAAGGCGATGGTGGCCGCGTCGCGGGCGAGCTGGAGCTCGAGTTCGAGCAGTTCCATCCGGTTGGCGATCGCGGCGTTGGCCAATGGCTCAGGGTTAAACTGATACTCCACCGGATCAGGTGGGGAGACGGGTTCGAGGTGTGTCGAAGAGTTCACATCGAGCCCCGGGAGGTTGAGCAGGACCTTGAGGGCGCGTTCGTTGAGCTGCAGATCGTTCTGGGCGCGGATGATCTGCTCGACCCGATCGGCTGCGCCCGACTGGGCCCGGACGACATCGACCTGGGTGCCGGTGCCCGCGCGTTCTTTGCGCTCGGCGCGCTCGAGCTGGGCCTGGGCCACGGCGTGCTGCTGCTCGACGACTTCGAGCGCACGGATCGAGGCGTAGAGCCTCCAGTACGAGCGATCGACCTCGGCGAGCACGCGGATCACTTCGAGCTTGGATTGGCTCTCGGAGATCTGGCGATCGTACTCAGCCAGACGGATCGAGTGCGTCGCGGCTCGTCGCCCGGCGCCACGCAGCAGATTGTGGCTCAGCGAGAAGTTCAGATCCGTCGTATACGAAGGATTCAGAAACGAGAACGAGTTGTCGGTTTCAAACCTCGATACTGGGAGGGTGATGCTCAGCGAGCCGCCGGTGCGGAGGGGTACGGTGACGCCCGGGGTGATGTTGCGCGAGGTGGACTGCCCGCCCGAGAGCGCCGAGGCCGTCGCGTTGTCGTTGTCGGCGAATGATGCACCCAGTGTGAAGAGGGCCTCGAATCGGCCTTCTTCTTCCGAGACTCGTTCTGCAGCGATGCTCGGGGCGATGAGCGTCGCGCCCAGCCCGAGGTTGTTGGTGAGCGCCGAGACACGCGCGTGATCGAGGGTGAGGTCGACGCGTTCGATGTCTTTGAAGCGCTCGCGGGCGTCTTCGAGGGTTTGGGCCGAGCTCTGGCCAGCACTCTGAGAAGCATCCGCAACACTCGTATCTACAGCGATCCGTTCGAGTACCAGCGTGTTGATGGATCGCAAACGCGCGGGCGAGGCGACGGTGTGGGTGTCGAGCGGGTCCGCCCCGAACGGGTTGGACATGCACCCGCCCGCGGCGAGTGTGAAAGCGAGGAGCCCGATCGGGAGGTATGTGCGGTGCGTGTGCATGGTCGGGTCTCTTGTGCGATGGCGGTTGCGTGATGAACAAGACGAATCTGTGATTATTCGTGGCGGAGGGCATCGATCGGGTTGAGGATGGACGCCTTGATCGCGGGGAACATCCCGAAGACGATCCCCACGCCGGCGGAGAAGCCCAGGGAGAGCAGGGTCGCCCACCTCGGGATGGAGATTGATTCGATCGGGAGGTTGGGGATGAACTGCACCGCGGCCACCAGCAGATTGCCCAGGAACAGCCCGACGAGCCCGCCGATGACACACAGGACCACGGCTTCGACCAAGAACTGGAGCAGTACGACCGGGGGCTTGGCGCCCATGGCTTTGCGCAATCCAATCTCGCGGGTGCGTTCGGAGACAGACACGAGCATGATGTTCATGATCCCGATCCCGCCAACGAGCAGGGAGATGGCGACGACGCCGCTCATGACGAGCCCGATCACGCGGGCGACATTGTTGAAGTCTTCGATCGCGCTCTGGATGACGAACATATCGAAGGTATCCTCGTCTTCGGGTCCGAGGTTGCGGTGGTTGCGGAGGATGAACCGGATCTCGGCCTTCGCGTCCTCAGCAAACTTCGGGTCATGGAGCTGGACGGTCAGGTTGGTCCACGAGTAGGGGTTCATCATCTTGTGGGTCGAGAAGGGGATGTAGATCTCGGCGCGGGATTGCCCGCCGCCCATCATCGGGCTCATTTCCTTTGTTTCGATGGTGCCGATGATCAGGAAGCGTCGCCCGTTGACGATGATGTAGTCGCCGGTGGGGTCTGTCCCGAGATTGAGTTCCTCGATGCCCTGCTCGTTGATCAGGCAGACTTGGCGGTTTTCTTGATCGTCGATCTTAGAGAACGGGCGGCCGTAGACGACCTGTCGGTCCTCGATCTCGTGCCACGCGGGCCAGATGCCCGTGATATTCACACTCTGGAGGTTTTCCTTGCCGAAGCTGACCGACCAGTTCGAGTTGCAGGTCGGGGTGAGTGTGTCCACGGCTTGGGCTTTGTCGAGGATCAGGCGGGCTTCATAGGTGGACATTTTGGCGTCGGTCCAGCTCATGACGGAGCGCTTGCTCTCGGGCACATTGCCCCAGATCCACATCTTCTTGGCGCCGATGCCCTCGAACTGGTTGAGCACATAACCCTGCATCCCATCGAGCCCGGCGGCCACCACCGTGACCCCGAGCACCCCGATGATGATGCCCAGCGATGTAAGGAACGCGCGGGCCTTGTTCGCCCAGACCTGCGCCAGGGCGATGAACAACGATTGAAGCACCAGCCGGCGCACGGCCCGGACCGGGGAGAAGAGTGTGATGCTCATTGTTCAGCCTCCCATTGGTCCCAGTTGTCGAGCTGATCGACGGCTTCGCTCGTGGCTGGCGGGGCGGGCTTGTGCTGCTTGCGTCCGAAGAAGCCGCGGGATTTTGTGGGCTCTGGGCGATTGGCGTCGGCTTGGGCATTGATCTCAAGCTCGGCCTGTGTCACCTCCGCCAGACTCCCGCGTCCGGCGGCCATGCGATCGACCCAGTCGAGATGAATCGGGTCCTCGGCCGTGAGATGATCGGAGATCACGCGACCGTCGCGCAACCGGATAATCCGCTCGGCGTGTCCGGCGACATCTTCCTCGTGCGTCACAACGACGATGGTCTGTCCGGTCTGGTGGAGATCTTTGAACAGGTTGATGATCTCGACGGTGGTCTTTGAATCGAGGTTCCCGGTGGGTTCGTCGGCCAGCAAGATGCTGGGGTCGTTGACGAGCGCACGGGCGATCGCGACGCGCTGGCGTTGCCCGCCCGAGAGCTGGTTGGGGCGATGAGACATCCGGTCGCTGAGCCCGACGAGCCCGAGGGCGGCCTTGGCTTTTTTGCGTGGTCGTTTGCTCGTGCTCGAGTAGAGCAGCGGGAGCATGACATTCTTGAGTGCGCTCGAGCGCGACAGCAGCTCGAAGCTCTGGAAGATGAACCCGATCTCTTGATTGCGGATCTGGGCGAGCTTGCCCATGCCCATGCGGTGGGTGGGGTAGCCGTTGAGGATGTACTGGCCGGAGGTTGGCTGGTCGAGGCACCCGAGGATGTTCATCAGGGTGGACTTGCCCGAGCCTGATGCGCCCATGATCGCGACGAACTCGTTGGGGTAGATGTCGATATCGACGCCGTCGAGTGCGCGGACGCGCTCCTCGCCTACCTTGAAGATCTTTTTGAGGGCGGTGATCTTAATGGTGGGCTCAGGCGTGCTCGATGCCGGTTTTTTACGGGCGGCCAGCATGCTTAGGGCGACCCTTCTTGGGCTGCGGGTTCAGGTTCTGATTCGGGCTCAGACTCAGAATCAGCTTTTGGCTCATCCTGTGTTTCGTCCTGTTCTTCGTTCACATCATCGTCTGCGGGTTCATCGGGGCTCTTTGCTTTCCGCTTGTCTTTGGCGGCGGCTTTGGCCTTGTCGATGGTTTCTTGATCGGCCGCGTTTTGGTCTTTGACCTGTTGTTCGTGGCGGAGATCAATCAAGGCGCGGAACGGGCCGGTGATGATGAGGTCGTCCTTGGTGAGCCCAGCCGTGATGACGGTCTGTGTGAGATCCGAAGGCCCGACCTGCACGGGGGTGGCGATGGCTTTTCCATCGATCACGCGGTAGACGATGCGGGTGAATGTTTTGTCGTGATCGACGAGCTCGTTGCCCAGGGTGATCTCCTTGGGCAGCTCATCGAGCCGGCGATCGACCACGGCCTGGGACGGCACGATCATCGAGTCATAGAAATGCTCGACGACGATGTCCGTCGAGGCGGAGAGCCCGGAGTAGAGCGTTTCGCCCTCTTCGAGGTCCATCAGGATCTCGACCATGAAGGTGCCCGTGCCGTCGCTGGCGACCTGGCGTTTGAGCCCGATGCGTTGGATGGTGCCGTCGTACTCGCGGTCGGTGTAGGCGTTGACGAAGATCTTGGCGCTCTGCCCGATCTCGACGGGCGAGATGTTCGCTTCGTCAACCGAGGCTTTGAGGAGCATCTCGGAGAGGTCGGCGATCTCCATGATGATCGAGCCGGGGTTGTTGGTGGTGCCCACGATGACGGTCTCGCCGACCTCGGTGTTGAGCGAAGTGATGATGCCGTCGATGGGGGAGACGATGACGGTGTTGTCTAGGTCCTTCTGTGCACGCTCGATCTGGGCCTTGGCCTGCTCGATCTGGTGGATCAGGACCTGGCGATTGGACTGAGCTTGCAAGAACGACGCGCGTGCAGAATCGAGTTCGGCGAGCGTGGCGTCGCCGGTTTCGTGGAGCTGTTCGAGGCGCTCGAATGACAGGCGGGCGTTGATCAACGCGGCTTCCGATCCGCCCAGCGATGCTTCTTGGCCCTTGAGCCCGGCTTTGGCCGAGTCCATTGCGGCCACGAGGTTCTGGGGGTCGAGCCGGATGACGACATCGTCCTTCTTGACCAGCTGTCCTTCTTCAAACGGCAGCGCAAGCACCTTGGCGGAGACCTGCGACGAGATATTAATGAGTTTTTTCGGCTCGATCGACCCGGGTGCGGAGATGGTGCGTTCGAGATCGCCGAAGGCGATGGGCTCGATGGTGACGGGGACCGAGGGGTCGAAGTTCTGGCGGGCGCTGATCATCTGCTTGCCTATTGGCGACTGGGCGAGGATGATCGCGGTTCCGGCGAGCACGCCGATCCCGACGACGGTGAATCCGATGACTTTGACAAAACCCATATGCCCGACCCCTTCGCTGTGTGCCCGCGCGTGCCCGTGTGTGCGCGGTGCTGTGTGGGGTGTTTTATGGGATTCTGCGCGTGAAGTTTCGGGAATTGTCCCGATCTGAACGATTCGAGGGCGAAACATCTCGAATGTTGCGCCAATGAAGGTCAGATGTCCCTTGGAATCGATCGGATCAGAGCCCGAGCTTGCTGGCCAAGAAGTCGCCGACCTGGTCGATCGCGATGCGTTCTTGCTCGAGCGTGTCGCGGTGGCGGACGGTGACGGTCTGGTCGCTCAGGGTGTCCGAATCGATGGTGAAGCAGAACGGGCAGCCGGCTTCGTCCATGCGGGCGTAGCGCTTGCCGATGGATTGCTTCTCGTCGTACTCGATGGTGCCCAGGTGCCCGAATCGCTTGCGGAGCGCCTTATACAGCGGCTCGGCGATCTCGGGCATGCCGTCCTTCTTGACCAGCGGGAACACCGCGGCCTTGATCGGCGCGATCCGTGGGTGGAACTTCATGAACACGCCCGATGCCCGGTCCGGGTCGGGGGTGTAGGCCTCGCACAGGAGTGCGAGCACGCCGCGATCGAGCCCTGCGGAGGGTTCGATGACATGGGGGAGGTAGCGTTCGCCCTTGGGCTGGCCGTTTTTGGCCAGCTCGCCGCGGGTGTTGTCGAAGTAGTCGAGCTTGGTCTTGGAGTGCTGTGCGTGCTGGGTGAGGTCGAAGTTGGTCCGGTCCGCGATGCCCTCGAGCTCGCCGTAGCCCGGGGCGGTGAAGGGGAACTTGTACTCGATGTCCGCGGTGCCCGCGCCCTCTTTGGCGTAGTGGGCCAGCTCGTCGGAGTCGTGCTCGCGGAGGATCAGGTTGTCGGACCCGAGCCCGAGCTCCTGCCACCAGCTCATCCGCCAGTCGCGCCAGAAGGTGTACCAGGCTTTGGAGTCGTCCGGATGGCAGAAGAACTCGATCTCCATCTGCTCAAACTCGCGGCTGCGGAATGTAAAGTTCCGCGGGGTGACCTCGTTGCGGAAGGCCTTGCCGGTTTGGGCGATGCCGAAGGGCAGGCTCACGCGGGTGGTGTCGACGACATTCTTGAAGTTGATGAAGATGCCCTGTGCGGTTTCGGGGCGGAGGTAGGCGGCGTTGTCTTCCATATTGCCGGTCGCGCCCAGCACGGTTTTGAACATCAGGTTGAACGCGCGGGGTTCGGTGAGGGTGCCGACTTCTTTGGCGTCTGGGCCAAGGACTGTCTGCAAGTCAGATGAGTCAAGTTGGTCAAATGAGAGTGATCCACCTTGTTGTATCGCAACTGCTTGACCAAATGCGTTTCTAACCCTTTTGATTTCCTTCTTCAACAATTTCTCTTCGAAGTACGCTTCATCCGGGAGCATCGTTGCAACATGGCCCACGATCTTTCTGCTTTCAGGATCGTTAGCGCCTATGAGAAGCGGCAAGCAACGAAGGTGATCGGCGCGGTAGCGTGATTTGGTCTCGCGACAGTCGACCATGGGGTCGTTAAACCCGCCGACATGGCCGGAGGCTTCCCAGACCTTGGGGTTCTGGATGATGGAGCTGTCGAGGGGGACGATCTCGACGGGCTGGCCGTCGGGGCCGTCTTGGCCGTTGCAGCCCATCATGACGACATCGTTCCACCACGCGTCGCGGAGGTTCTTTTTGAGCTGTGCGCCCAGCGGGCCGTAGTCCCAGAAGCCGTTGACGCCGCCGTAGATCTCGGAGGCTTGGTAGATGAACCCGCGTCTTTTGCACAGGGCCATGATATCGTCCATGGATTTGGTGGTTTCGACTGTGGCTTGGTCAGTCGCTGTGTTCGCTGTATCGCTCATTGGATCGGTCCTTTTCGTTGAACGATGAGTGTAGGTGCTCGGGGACCTAGAGTGGTGGATGAACGAGCACGCAATCCGGGTACAGGCGGTAGTTGGGCAGCTGTTGGCGTCGGTGCAGGAGCCTTGGGAATCGCTGCGCCAGACGCTCGACAAGCATGATTGGGCGGATATGGGGGATGGGGCCACGGTCGGCAGCGGGGCGTGGCATTTGCTGCATATCGCGGAGGTGTTCCGGATCCATGCCAAGGCGGTGATGGGGGCGGAGGAACTGGATCGGTGGCCGGCGATTGAACTATCGCCAGAAGCGGGTGTAGAACACGCGGGGGCAACCGTTCGGGCGGATGTCGAGCGGTTCGCGGCGTGGTGCCTTGAACACCCTGAACAGTGCGGCCAAGTCACCCACGGCGAGGACATGCCATTTGAAGAAATGCTCGGGGTGATGCTTCGGCACATCGTCTGGCATGCGGCGGCCGTGCATTATTGGTGTTTGTGGAAAGGCCCGGGCAATCGAAAACAGGATCAGGCTTAGTCGCCAACGACAGCCGCGAGCACATCGCGCCAGGTGATCTTGTCGAGCTCTTCATCGACCTGCGACTGGACCTCTTCGAAGGCCTTGATCGTGGGCGGCGGGGAGAGGTTCACGATCTGGTCCTCGGAGACTTGGGTCAGCGCCAATGCGCCGTCGCCCCCGGCTTTGACGACCCAGCGACCCTCGCCGAGCTGGCGGTAGATGGCTTGGCCAACCAATGCGCCCTCGCTGTCCCAATCGACCTTGACGAGCTTGGGGTTGATGATGGTCGCCTGCGATGGCGGGGTATCGGCGTCGAAGACACGCCGAATCCAGAGCCGACCTTCGATCAGGGCGAAATCGACATAGATCTCTTTGTCGGCGTCGCACGCGGTCTCGATGGTTTCTTGCGTGCCCTCGATCGTGCGGACCTGCACGGTCACCCTGCGATCCTTGACGATCAGCTCGGTGATCGCCGTCTGGCGCACGGCCTGGTTGTACTGCGAGCGGAGGGATTCGTAGTTGGTCGAGAGATCACGCAGGCGGTCTTGATAGACCATGTTGGCCGCATCGGCTTTGGCGAAGCGGAGCCCGACGAACCCGACCACGGCGACCGCGCCGAGGACGGCGAGCCCGGTGATGGTGCCTTGGATCATGGCAAGTTTAGACATGTACCAATCATCGGCATGATGGCGCGATCCGGGTGAAAAACGGTACAGAGTGGGCGTTTTGAAGAGCTGATAGGCTTAGCCGACGAACTTGCGGATGCAGATCGTGTCGTTCTGGCCGCCAAAGCCGAAGGAGTTGGAGAGGCAGACATCGACGCCGCCCTTGCCGCCCTTGCCATCCGGTGTGTTCGTGTCGCGGGCCTCGTTGGGGACATGGTCGAGCCCGCAGTTGGGGTCGAGGTCGTTGAGGTTCGCAGTGGGGGGCAGGATCCCGGTCTGGATCGCTTGGATGCAGGTGATGAGTTCGACGGCACCTGCCGCTTGGATCAGGTGGCCCATCATGGATTTGATCGATGAGAACGGGACCTGTGGGGCGAGGTCTTTGAAGACGGAGCGGACGCCGTTGGATTCGGTCTTGTCGTTTTCTTGGGTGCCCGTGCCGTGGGCGGAGATGTAGTGGACGAGCGGACGCCCGGCTTCATCGGTGGCGCTGGGGTCGATCCCGGCTTGCTCGAGTGCGGCGGCCATCGCGCCCGCGCCGCCCTTGCCGTCGGGGTGGATGTCGGTGATGCGATACGCGTCGGCGGTCGATCCGAACCCGGCGACCTCGGCGAGGATGTTGGCCCCGCGTTTAAGGGCGGATTCGAGCGATTCGAGGATCAGAATGCCCGCGCCTTCGCCCATGACGAATCCGTCGCGGGAGTTGTCGAACGGGCGTGATGCGGTGCTTGGGTCATCGCGCCGGGTGGACATGGCGGTGAGGCGCATGAACCCGGTCATGCCCAGCGGGTGGATCATCGAGTGGCACCCGCCGGCGATCATGATGTCCGCGTCGCCCCGACGGATGATCTCGAAGGCTTCGCCGATCGCCTGGGTCGATGCGGCACACGCGGTCATGCAGTTGAGCGTCGGGCCCATGGTGCCCAGCTCGGCGGCGATGTGGGTCGAGGCGAGCTGGGGCTCCTGCTCGATCTCGGCCATCGGGGCCATGCCCTCGTAAGCCTTGGTGACCCAATCGACGGTGTTGAGCTTGCGATTCTCGTGATCCCACCCGGCGATGTTGGCCGCCATGTAGGGGGGGTAGTCGAGCACGCCCTCGCCCGCGCCCAGGTAAATCCCGGTGCGTTTGAGGTTGGGCGGCGCAGTATCGAGCTTGGCCATCTTCCAGGCTTGGCTGGTGGCGGCCAAGGCGAACTGGGTCCCGACCCCGGCGTGATCGTGGGCGTTGGCCCGCTCGCCGAGGTGCTCGTGGAGGCTGAAATCCGTGACTTCGGCGGCGAAGTTCGTCGAGCAGGTCGAGGCGTCGAACCGGGTGACGGGACCGATCGCGCTCTGGGCGTTGAGGAGCTTGTCCCAGGCGGTGTCGATGTCGTGCCCGAGCGGGGTGATCCAGCCCATGCCGGTGATGACGACGCGGTGGTGCCCGGAGGGAGAATGGGTAGGCGCTTTTGTAGGGTCGTTTGTAGCGGACATAGCAGTGCTCGGGGTGTCTTGCGACATGGATTTAGTCCTCGTTGGCTTCGATCAGTTCGCCCTCTTCTTCGTCTTCGTATTCTTCCTCATCGGTGCGGAGGGCGTCTGGGTTGAGCACGCGGACGAGCCCGTCCTTGAGCCGACGCTGGCCGAAGTTGATGATGAGTCCGAGCTCGAGTTCGGCGGCCCGGAGGGTGGCGCGGAGCTCGTTGCGTTCTTTGCCGCCCACTTCGTAGCTCTCGGCCATGATCTTGACGAGGAAGCGATCGCCGGCGTAGAGGTCCGCGGTGACGGAGCCGATGACTTCGCCATCGAACTCGACTTCGTAGGCTTTGTTTTCTTCGAAGGCGACTTCTTCATGCTTGAGTTCGTAGAGCAGTGCGGCGCGGTAGATTTCGAGGGGGTAGCCGGGGCCGAGCTCTTTGTGGGTCTCGATGGCGCAGCCGATGACCTTTCGGCTGATCTCGGTGAGGGCCGGGTCGAGATCGGCCAGCGGGGTGGAGCGTCGGTTTCGGTTGTTCTGGTGATGGCTCATTATCATTGTTCCTGGGATTAAAATGAGAAATGGATAAGCATGATTGGATGTATGCTATTCAGAGCCGACGCGTTTCTCTTGAAGTTGAAATGGGCATTTCAACTTCAGGCGCTTGCGTTGTACCTCTTGAGGATCAACGCGCCGGTCTGACCACCCAGTGACCCGCTGCACACGAGCACATGATTGATCGAGCGTTTGCCAGAGGGGCAAGGCTCGAGGGTGGATTTTTCTGCTTGCATATGGGCATAGACCGCGTTGGGGATCTGTTGATTCTGGAGGCACAATGCCCCCAGAGCGGTCATGAGCCCGCCGTGCCCGGCGAGGGTATTGCCGACGAGTCTCGCTATTGAGATCAGCGGCGTATTCTGAAATGCGTCTTTAAAGGTATTATAAAGAGCACCGAGTTCTAAACGGTCGAGTTCGGGGACGCCGAGCCCGAGTGGGATGATCAGGTCGATGTCTTCGGCGGTGAGCTGCGCATCAAGGAGCGCGGACTCGATGGCGGCTTCGAGCCCCAGGTCGCTGGTGGGATTGCTCTGCCCATCTGCGCGGGCGCTGATCACATCGGGGAAGACGGGCGGGGGGGATTGGGCCGCGCCGAAGCCGGCGATCTGGGCGTAGATCTTCGCGTCGCGGCTCTCGGCGTGTGCCTGGTCTTCGAGGATCACCATGCCGCCGGCTTCGCCGATGAGGCCGCCGAGGGATTCGGGATCGAAGGGCTTGGTGATGTCGGAGCCATCAGTCGAGTCATTGGTCGGGGCGATGCGTCCCGAGTACTCCCAGCGGAGGAGCCCGAGGGGGTTGAGGCGGGATTCGGCCCCGCCCGAGAAGCACATGTCGGCGCTGCCTCGTTCGATGACGCGGGTGCTCTCGCCTATAGAAAGGATGGCGCTGGATTCAGCGCCCATGATCGTGTTGGACGGGCCTTCGAGCCCGTGGATGATCGTGACATGGCAGGCGAGCATGTTGGGGAGGTATTTGAGCAGCCAGAGCGGGGGGAGGTTGTTCATCCCGGCTTCGCCGGAGCCTTCGGTGCCCCATTTTTCCATCGAGAATGCGTCTTGGTCGTCCTTGGCCGAGACGATGGCTCGCGAGAGCTCTTCGGTATCGGCGGCGATCAGCCCAGCGCCGATCTGGCAGCCGGTGCGGGCAGAGTCAATGGCGAAGCCCTGATCGGTTTCTTCGGAGCCTCGCGTGCTGAGCCCGGCGTCGTTGGCGGCGAGCTTGGCGGCGATCACGGCCAGCTCGGTGTCGCGGGCCATGACCTTGGTGGCTTTGCGGTAGGACTTGGGCACGAAGTCGCGGATTTTGACTTCGCGGACCTCGCCGGCGAGCTTGGAGCGGTAGCCCGAGGCATCGAAAGCCTCGATCGGGGTGATCGCGGCGGTGTCGGCGAGTAGGGATTCCCAGAAGGCCTCGACGCCGACGGCGTTGGCACAGACCGGTCCCAATCCAGTAATAACGACTCGTGAGCGCATAGGGGAGATGGTATGGCCTTGGATGATTGGGGGCATGGCGGGGGGCTCATTTTCTCTGGTCCGATCCTGCGTTGGACGGGGTCAGGATGAACCAAGAAGAACCGGTGAGGACGCGGATTATTCCTGATCGCGGGTGTTCTTGATGGCTCTTCTGGAGAGGGCGGAGAAGGAGCCGATGGCCTGGGGCGAGTTGTGCTTGTGCTCGCGATCGGGGGTGAGGTGGGTGTAGGACCCGTCGGGGTTCATCTGCCAGGCGTTCTGGCGATCGTCGAGCAGGATGCTGATGATCTGCCAGAGCCGATCTTTGGCGTGGGGATCGAGGATCGGGCAAGCGGCTTCGACGCGTGTGGACAGGTTGCGGTACATCCAATCCGCGGAGCTGATGGCGTATTGGTAGTCTTTGGGGTCGTCTGAGCCGTCGGCGAAGACATAGATGCGTGAGTGCTCGAGGAACTGCCCGATGATCGAGCGGACGGTGATGTTCTCGCTCATGCCCTTGATGCCCGGGCGCAGGCAGCAGAAGCCGCGGACGATCAGGGTGATTTTGACCCCGGCGTTGGATGCTTCGTAGAGGGCTTCGGTGATCCGGCGGTCCTCCATCGCGTTCATTTTGGCGAAGATCATCGCGGGCTTGCCGGCTTTGGCGTGGTCGATCTCGGTTTGGATGCGGCTCATGAAGTGCGTCCGCATGTGATCGGGGGCGACGACGAGTTTTTTGTAGGTCTGCCCGGCGCTGAGCCCGGTGATGCGGTTGAAGAGGCGGACGATGTCGCCTGTGATCTCTTCGTTGGCGGTGAGGAGCCCGAGATCGGTGTAGCGCTGGGCGGTGCTGGGGTGGTAGTTGCCCGTGCTGACATGGGCGTAGGAGCGGAGCCCCCATTGGCCTTCGGTTTTTTCTCTTCGGACGACAAGCGAGCACTTGGAGTGGGTTTTGTGGCCGACGACGCCGTAGGCGACATGGACGCCCGCGGCTTCGAGCTGACGGGCGAAGGCGACATTCTTCTCTTCATCGAAGCGGGCGCGCAGCTCGACGAGGCAGGCGACCTGCTTGCCGTCTTGGGCGGCTTTGATCAGGGTGTCCACGAAGGGGGAGTCCCGGCTGGTGCGGTAGAGGGTGAGCTTGATCGCCAGGACATCCGGATCGTCGGCGGCTTCGTTAATGAAGCGCTCGACCGAATCGGAGAAGGACTCGTAGGGATGGTGGACGAGGATGTCGCGTTGGCGGATGGTCTCGAAGATGTTGGCCTGTGGGTCAGCAAGGGCCGTGGGTCGGACGGGGTTCCAGACGGGGGTGAGCAGGTCGGGGCGATCGATCCGGGCGATCTCGAAGAGATCGACGCGAGCGAGCGGGCTGGATTCAACGAAATGGTCGTCCTTGGTGAGTTCGAGCTCGCGGAGCAGGAAGTTGAGGATCGTGGGTGAGGGGTTCGGCGGGGTCTGGATGCGGACGGTGTCGGCGAAGCGGCGCATTCGGAGTTCTTCTTCGACATGCTCGAGCAGGTCCTCGACATCTTCATCGTCGAGTTCGACCGCGGCGCTTCGGGTGAGGCGGAAGGGGAGGATCTCGGTGATGCGCATCCCGGGGAAGAGGTCGGCGAGGTTGTGGATCACGATCTCATCGAGGGGGATATAGATCGCCGGGTGCTCGGGGCTCGGGGGGGCGTCGGAAGGATCGCTGGTGTTGGTTTGGCTCGCTTGGTTTTTTTGGATTGAGTTTTCTTCGGGCAGCGTATCCACTCGAATGTAGTGTGGGAGCACATCGGGGATTTTGACACGCGCGAAGCGGGGCTCTTGGCGATCGGTCTGGTTGGTTTGGTCGATGGGCTCGATGAGCAGCCCGAGGTTTTCCGAGAGGTTGGAGATGAAGGGGAAGCGGTGCCCAGGGTCGACCGCGAGCGGCGTGAGGATCGGGAAGACCTCGTTGCGGAACCAGCGATCGACGCGCCGGCGGAGTTCTTCGTGGAGCTGGTTGTAATCGCGGATGTGGATGCCCTCGGTTTCGAGCTTGGGCATGAGCTGGTTTTCGAGGCAGTCGATGAGCTGGGCTTCCATCTCGCGGACGAGTGACACGCAGCCTCGGATCGTTTTGATCGGGGGTGTTTCCCCCATTTGCTGGGGGGCGGATGTGCTGTGCTGGTCGTGGCGTGACTTGAGCAGCCCGATCCGTTTCATGAAGAACTCATCGAGGTTCGACGCGAATATAGCAAGGAACTTGACGCGTTCGAGCAGCGGCACAGCGTCGAATGTGGCTTGTAAGAGGACGCGGCGGTTGAACTCGAGCCATGAGTAGTCGCGGTTGAGGAATCGGGCGCTCGGATCGATCGCCGGGATTGATAGTCGTTCATTGCGAGATGTGGGCTCGTCGGACATATGAGAAAGGTAGGCGGGCATTTTCGTGTAAGACAGTTCAAAATGGGGTACACTGGCGCAGTGTGCTTGCGCACTCTTTGGGGACTATGAATACGCTTTGAGATACAGCCGAGGTCGAAAACATGCGAAAACACGAGAACCAGGACAAAACGATGCTCGTTCGGCTGATCCGAGTCGGCTTCGTTTCGCTGATGCTGATGGTGATGTTCCTCTATGTATGGAGCATCAATCAGGACGCGAGCGGGATCGAGGTTGGGTTCGCGACGCAGTGGTGGATGCCGGTGGGGACGGCTCTGGGGCTGGCCGGGATTTTCTTGGCGATCGATTTGCTCACGCCACGCAAGAAGATCTCGACGATCTCGGGCGTGATCTTTGGGCTCATGGCCGGGCTGATGGCGGCGTGGGTGTTCTCGACGATTATTGATCTGGTCGTGCAGACCTGGGACATCGAGCAGGCGTGGAATGTCGAGGTGACGGAGTTCATCTCGGCGATCAAGGTGCTCATGGGGGTTTCGCTGGGGTTCTTGGGGATCACGATGGTGATCCAGACGCAGGATGATTTTCGCTTGGTGATCCCGTATGTGGAGTTCGCCAAGCAGATCCGCGGGCCGATGCCGTTGGTTTTGGATAGTTCGGCGCTGATCGACGCGCGCATTGCGGACATCGCGGCTTCTGGGTTGGTCCAGCAGGCGGTGGTGATCCCGGAGTTTGTGATCGAGGAGCTGCAGGTGCTCGCTGATGCACGGGATCGGATGAAGCGGAACAAGGGGCACCGGGGGCTGGAGATCGTCAATAAGCTCCAGCGGATGAGCGCGGTGGATGTGGTGATTGATTCGAGCCCGGTGTCGAAGAAGGCGGTGGATCTGGCGTTGATCGAGCTTTCGTCGAGGATGCCGGGGATGCTGGTGACGCTCGATGTGGCACTGGCGCGGATGGCGGCGATCCAGAATATCCCAACGCTCAATGTCAACGACTTGGCCAACGCGCTCAAGCCCGTGGTGATCCCCGGGAAGATGATCCATGTCGAGCTGATCAAGCCCGGCGAGCAGCACGGGCAGGCGGTCGGGTATCTGCCCGATGGCACGATGGTGGTGGCCGAGGATGGGTATGGGTATATCGGACAGTCGCGAGATCTGGTGATTACGAGCTCGATGCAGACGGCGGCCGGTCGCTTGTTGTTCGCTCGGGTGGACATGGCAGATATGGGCGAAGCCGAGCGCGAGGATGCGCTCCAAGAATCGCAGAAGAGTCACCATCGGCGGTCGTCGCATGATGAGCATGGTTCTGGGAATAGCTCTCATGACTCGAAGACCGGTATGGAAGTCCGCCCGGCGGCCATCAGCGGGCCTCGGGTCGTTGAGTCTGATGGGGCGGTCTCGGATGATGATCCCAATGATGGGTCGGGTGATGGGGCCGGATCGCCGGTGGCGGCGGGCAATCGGGCCAACGCCAAGGGCACGGCTCGGAATCCGAGGCGGTAATCTGTTTGGGTCAGGCGATGGGCTGGTCTACCATACGCTCCCGCTCGCTGGGTTTGATTGATGAATCGAGCGGCCTGTATAAATAGATTGACCGATACGCCAGATTGGGCTGATTGAGTTCGGCTCTGGAGCCTGTGAATATGGATAGTTCGAAATCGAAGATCGCCACGCCGGCGGGTGTGAGCGCTTTTTCCGCCAGCGGGTTTCTCGGGGCGGGGATTAAGACCGAGATGCTCTCGGGGTTGACAGTGGCGCTGGCATTGGTGCCCGAGGCGGTGGCGTTTGCGATCATCGCGGGGGTGAATCCGCTCGTCGGGTTGTACGCCGCGTTTATGGTCGGGCTGCTGGCGTCGGTCTTTGGTGGTCGCCCGGGGATGATCTCCGGGGCGACTGGCGCGATGGCGATCGTGATGGTGCACTTGGTAGCCGAGCATGGCGTGGACTATTTGTTCGCGGCGGTGGTGCTGACGGGGCTGATCCAGATCTCGGTGGGCGTGCTTCGGCTGGGCAAGTTTATTCGTATCGTGCCCCACCCGGTGATGCTGGGGTTTGTCAATGGTTTGGCGATTGTGATCTTCCTCGCTCAGCTGGCGCAGTTCAAGGTGCCCGGGCAGGACACGCCGCGGGTGATCGGGCATGGGCTCGGGCAGTTCATGGCCATGACCAGCCATCAGGGGATGGGCTCGGTGGCAGGTGAGAAGGTCTGGATGACCGGGACGCCGTTGTTTGTGCTCTGTGGTTTTGTGCTGCTGACGATGGCGATTATGCACTTCTTGCCCAAGCTGACCAAGGCCTTCCCTTCGGCGCTCGCCGGGATTCTGGTGGTGTCGGTGATCGTGATCGGTTTCAATATTGATACGAAGACCGTGGGCGATATCGCGGAGATCAAGGGCGGGTTCCCGAAGTTTCAGCCCATCCCTGATGATCTGATGAATCTGGGTACGCTCAAAATTATCCTGCCCTATGCGGTGATCCTCGCGGCCGTCGGTTTGATCGAGTCGCTCTTGACGCTCACACTCATCGATGAGATGACCGACACCCGCGGGCGTGGGAACCGGGAGTGTGTCGGGCAGGGGATCGCCAACTCTGTCTGCGGGCTCTTCGGGGGCATGGGCGGGTGTGCGATGATCGGGCAGAGCATGATCAATATTAACTCTGGCGGGCGTGGTCGTTTGTCGGGGATCAGTGCGGCGTTGTTCTTGCTCGGGTTTATCCTGTTTGGATCGGCGCTGATTGAGCAGATCCCGATGGCGGCTTTGGTCGGGGTGATGTTCATGGTGGTGATCGCGACCTTCGAGTGGTCGAGTTTTCGGATCCTCAAGAAGATCCCGATCAAGGATGCGTTTGTGCTGATCTTGGTGTCGGCCGTGACGGTGTTTACGGATCTGGCGATCGCGGTGATTGTCGGCGTGATTGTGTCGGTGTTGATCTTTGCGTGGGAGCATGCGCGCCATGTGCATGTGATTATGCGGGATGATCCGGACGGGTCGCGGGTGTATGAGCTCAATGGGCCGTTGTTCTTTGGGTGTATTAATGAGTTCAAGAACTTCTTCGACCCGGCGAATGACCCGGATGATGTGGTGATCGAGTTCCGCAACTCGCGGGTGGTGGATCACTCGGCGATCGAGGCGATTGATAACCTGGCCGAGAAATATCGCCAGGCGGGCAAGACACTGCACCTGCGTCACCTGAGCGAGGACTGCCGACTGCTGCTGCACAAGGCGGGGGATATGGTCGAGGTCAATGTGCTCGAGGATCCGCATTACCATGTGGCGGACGACGAACTGGGTTGAGTCGATCTGGTATGCTGTGTCGATGAGCGAAACGAAGAACGAGAATCGGAGCCCGTTGGTGCGGGGGAAGCCGCGGTGGCGCGGGCGTCAGATGCGGTTCTTTGTGGCGTGGGCGTTGTGGAACTTTGTTGGGATCGGGTACTTGGCGTTTGAGGATTCGTTGCCTCGATCGCCTTGGATCGTCGTGGCGTTCTTTGGTGGGTACGCGCTGATCGGTTTCGTGTATGTCGGCTGGATGCGGAGCTATGGGCTCAAGGGCTATTCGATCAATGGCGTGCTGCTCGGGCTCGACGGGGTGGCGTGTCCGAACTGTTTGTATGCGTTGTGCAGTGTTGAGGAAGCCGCGGGGGAGAAGGTGTGCCCGGAGTGTGGGTGTGCGATCGATGGGGTTGAGGCGATGGAGGCTTGGGGGCGGGTGGAGAAGTGGAAGATTGCGGCGGGGGGGGAGCGGGGGTAGGTTTGAGTGGATCATTTTTTATAACTGAGTGTCAGATCATTGATGAATTTGAATCATTTTTTTAATAGATACCATGTCAGGGCTTCCTGTAAAACATTGGCCAAGGATTGGGATTGATTTTGGTGAGGCACAGAATTCAAGAAGAGTTTGGGGGCTAATTCGTGAATCAGTTGAAAAAAATATCTCGAATCCGTATATGAAAATTCTCGTGAAGCTGTATCCGGAGATTTTTGTTGATTGTGGGTTCATTAAAAAATGCTCCGGATCCAATAATGGGATTTTCTCAGGTGTGAAATATCGTGTTAATCGAATTGGAAAAAGCTCTGGGGAACATGTGTTGCCGAGGAGCATTTTTCCTAGCACCTGTTCCCTTGGGCCTAGATTTACACCGTTGAAATTTTTGCGATCTGTCGCAGAACTTCTCCACAGCAATGACATTGCAAATTTGTGTAGTGACTCATAGTGATCGCCGGGAAGAGTCTTAATTTTGTAACTCGTTCCAGTCAATTTTTCAAAGCCGTCTTGGCCCCAGTCTGAATCCCTAAAGAAAGAACATCCGAAACTATCCAGAGGAGAGAAAAGTTCCTCGCAAGCTATGCAAACGAGGTTCGTGTCGTATTCCCCCGCAGGAGATTTACCAATGTACTGGTCTTGATCAGCCGGCACTACAGCGGCAGGACCATTGGCAAGAATGTTTCCATATGCCCATTTCGGGATTATGTGGGCCTTCGGCTTACAAGGAGCAGATTGGCAAAGTTTGCAAATAGCCATCAAAGCATCTTCAATGCTGAAACCAACTGGTCGACATGCTCGTTAGTGTGGGCGGCGGACATTTGGATGCGGAGGCGGGCTTCGCCTTCGGGGACGACGGGGTAGCCGAAGCCGATGACGAAGATGTTGTGTTCGAGGAGTTGTTTGGACATCGCGATGGCTTTTTCGGTGGGGCCGACGATGATGGGGCAGATGGCGGTGGGGGATTCGAGGACATCGAAGCCGGTGGTTTTGATTTGTTCGCGGGCGTACTTGGTGATGTCTTTGAGCTTCTGGACGCGCTCGGGCTCGGCCATGAGGATCTCTATCGCTTTGTTCGCGCTGGCGGCCACGGTGACGGGCAGCGCGTTGCTAAAGAGGGTTGGGCGTCCGCGTTGGATGATCAGGTCGATGAGGTCTTGGGAGGCAGCGATGAAGCCGCCGGCCCCGCCGCCGAGCCCTTTGCCCAGGGTGCCGGTGAAGACATCGACGGTGCCGACCGATGGGTCAAAGCCCGGTGCGCCGGGGCACATGTTGTAGTGTTCGTGGGTGCCTCGCCCGGTCGTGCCCATGACGCCATGGGCGTGGGAGTCGTCGACGACCAAGAGGGCGTTGTATTCATCGCAGAGCTTGCGGAGCGATGGGAGGTCGGCGATGTCGCCTTCCATGGAGAAGACGCCGTCGGTGATGAGCCAGATCTGGCCGGTGACTTCCGGGTTGTTCTTGGCTTTTTCGAGGACCTCGCGGACGGAGTCCATGTCCGAGTGCTTGTAGACGCCCTTCTTGACGCCCTTCTTGATGACGGGGGTGAGGCGCATGGAGTCGATGATGCACGCGTGGTTGAGCGCGTCGGAGATGATGATGTCGCCGGCTTCGCAGACGGTCGGGAAGAGTGCCTCGGTGGCGTTCCAGCAGGACACAAATGTGTAGGAGGATTCGGTGCCCATGTAGGAGGCGATTGTTTTTTCGAGCGTCAGGTGCGGGGCGAATGTGCCGCAGATGAAACGGACGGACGCGGTGCCCGCGCCGTAGGTGCGGAGGGCTTCGATCCCGGCTTCGACGACATCGGGGTGGTTGGCGAGCCCGAGGTAGTTGTTCGAGCACATGCAGATGCGTTCGTGGCGCGAGCCGTCCTCGTCGATCATGGTGACGGTGGCGTCCATCGGGGAGTCGATGGTCTGGAGGATCTTCATCTGCCCGGCGCTTTGGAGGGTATCGAGGGTTTCTCGGGTGCGGGTGGCGAACGGGCTGGTGGCTGCGGTGGTCATGTGGGGTATCTCCTGATGAATGTGGCGGATTGTATATGGCTGGTGGTGGTTGGTTGGTTTGGGGTGCCAACAATGATGCAGTGAACAAGCATCAACGACAAAAACTTGAGGGGATCTTGGATTCCCTGCCCAAGGACGATCGGGATCGGTTGTTTGTTGAGGCACGCAAGCAGCGGTCCGATGCCCAGAAGCGACGCAGCAACAAGGCCCGCGAGACCATCGACGGCGAGCGCCTCGGGCGCGGCAAGAAACGGGCGGACCCGCTGATCGACTGGGTGCTGAGATTGGTCGAGCGGGACTTCGCGCATATCAACGCCAAAGAACGCGATGCGGATGTGGAGCTGATTGAGGGCTTGGTCGTCGGGCTTACGCGTCGGCGGGCGACGGTGCTGCCTGTGGGTGACGACGGGGCGGATCTGTCGAAGCATCTGTTGTGCCGACTGAGCGCGGAGCTTGCCGGGCGTCAGCAGTCGGGGATCGCGGTGGGCGATCGGGTGATGTTTACGCAGCTTGAAGTCGCGGCGGATGCCGTGGAGCACGAGGTGGTGAGCGTGCTGCCGCGGACATCGAAGCTGGCGCGCCCTGATGCGCACGACACGCATGTCGAGCGGGTGGTGGCGGCCAATGTGGATGTGGTGGTGATTGTAGTGTCGGTGGTGTCGCCGCCGTTGCATCCGAGGCTGATCGATCGGTACTTGGTGGCGATCGAGTGGGGGGATTGCAAGCCGATGATCGCGGTCAACAAAGTGGACCTGCTCAAGCCCGATGAGGTGGAGACGGCGCTGGCGGTGCTCGAGCCGTACAAGCAGGCGGGGATCCCGGTTGCGATCTGTGCCGCGGTTCCGGGCGATGACTCGGGTGTGCGTGTTGATGGGCTGCGCGAGTTGTTGGCGGGCAAGACTTGTACATTTGTTGGGCACTCGGGCGTGGGCAAGAGCTCGCTGGCCAATGCGCTCGATGACTCATTGGGGATCGAGACGAACTCGCTGCGCGGGACGGATCAGCGCGGACGCCACACGACGACGGCCAGCGCGATGCACTTTATCGAGCCCGGGATCAGGGTTATTGATACGCCCGGAGTCCGGTTCTTCGGGCTCGCGGAGATGTCGCCCGAGGAGCTGCGTTGGTTGTTCCCGGAGTTTGAGCCGTTCGTGCATTCGTGCAAGTTCACGGATTGTGCGCACGATCACGAGCCGGGGTGCGCGGTCAAGGCGGCGGCGGAGACAGGGGAAATCTCGGCAGTGCGGTACGATACTTATTTGAGATTGCTCGAAGAGCTCCGCACCGGTGGCAAGCCCAAGGATGTGAGCGAGCGGATCCGTCCGAGCATGGACGATCTGGATTGAGATTCAACATACAAAGACCATTGGAGCGAGATTGATGAACCAGCAGGCAGCCGGCGGCTTTGGCGAGGGTGAGTTCTTGGGGGCGATCGATCAGCTCTCGCGGTGGGCGCAGGGGTATCTCGATTCGCTCGAGGGGCGCGATGTGTCCGAGGGGGTCGGGCCCGGCGATGTGCTCGGGCAGATTCCTGAGCTTGCACCCATGCAGGGGATGGGGGCTGATGGGTGGTCGTCGGTGGTGAGCGATTTAGAAACCGTTATTGAGCCGGGGCTGGTGCATTGGCAGTCGCCGCGGTTCTTTGCGTATTTTCCGTGCGGGTCGTCGATGCCCGGGATCATGGGCGAGCTGGTGAGCGCGGTGCTCAATGTGAATGGGATGCTGTGGTCGACTTCACCCGCATCGACCGAGCTTGAGATGCGGATGATGGATTGGTGCGCCCAGATGTTCGGGCTGCCCGATGTGTTCCGGTTCGATCGCGATGGCAGCGGTGGCGGTTGTATCCAGGGGACCGCCAGCGAGGCGGCGCTGGCGGCGTTGGTCGCGGCCCGCAAACGCAAGACGAAAATCGGGCGGGATCGATCGACGATGACGGTGTATACCTCGACGCAGGCGCACTCGTCGATTGTCAAGGCGGCGATGGTCGCGGGGTTGGCTGATGGGCCGGAGGATTTCTCGCGCGTGCGGCTGATCGAGGTGGACGATGATCTGCGGATGAAGCCCGCGGCGGTGCGTAGTGCGATCGAGGCGGATATTGCTGATGGGCTCACGCCGTGCATGGTGTCGACGACGCAGGGGACGACCTCGACGGGGGCGTTCGATCCGCTGGTCGAGATCGGGAAGATGCTCGAGAGGATTGATGCGGAGGATCGCCCGTGGCTGCATGTCGATGCGGCGTGGGCCGGTGCGGCGAGCGTGTGCGAGGAGCACCGGTGGATTCTTGAGGGTGTTGAGCGGGCGGACTCGCTGTGTATCAATCCGCACAAGTGGTTGTTGACGAACTTTGATTGTGACTTATTCTGGGTGCGCGATCATCACGAGCTGACGGATTCGATGGCGATCACGCCCGCGTATCTGCGCAATGCCCAGAGTGAGGGCGGGGCGGTGATCGACTACCGCGATTGGCATGTGCCTCTGGGGCGTCGATTGCGGGCGATGAAGCTGTGGTTTGTGATCCGGTACTTTGGGGTCGATGGGTTGCGGGCGCATATCCGCAGGCACATCGCGTTGAGCGAGCGCTTTGAACAGTTCGTGCATGCTGAGCCAGTACTGATTATGGCGTGCGAGCGTTCGTTGGGGCTGGTGTGCTTCCGGGTGCGTGTGGACGAGGGGATGACGGCTCAGCGGGCAAACGAGCTGACCAGGGCGCTGATTGAGGGGGTCAACGATCGTCGGCGGGTGCTGATCTCGCACACGATTGTGCGGGCGAAGGTGGATGGGGAGCTGATGGATGATCGCTGGGTGGCGCGGGTAGCCGTGGGCGCGACGGGGGTGGGCGAGGAGCACATCGACGAGCTGTGCGAGGAGATCCGAGCGGTGCTTGGTGGGCTTGGAGCCTCGTAAATTCTACTCAAACAGGAACAGGCGGCGCGCGTTGAACATGTGTTTCAGCCGGTGGTTGTGTGTGCAGAAATTTGCTTTGGCGTGCGTGTGATCTTTGGTACACTGGTGCGTGGCGGCATGGGGCCGACCATCGACAACGAGGAGGCAGGTATGCGACGCACAGGCGCACAATCGTCGGCAGGAAAGGTTTCTACGCTCATTCAGATTTCAGTATTGGCGATCGCAGGGGGGGGTGGGTCGGCGTCGGGGCAGGTTGATTTCACCCACGATACGGGGACGGTCGGGTCGCCGGGCTCCGCGGTCAATGCTTCGCCAGATGTGGCCAATGTGTATCAGGCTGATGGGGTGAGCAATACGATGATCACGACCTTGTTTGGATTGGGGCTGGTGCCCGGTGATCATATTGACGCGTTCGATCGCGGGGATGTGTCGTTCAGCGGATCGGGCGTGATGCAGTACTCGTTTTTGTTCTCGGTCGAGCCGGGCACGGTTGGTGAGCCGACCTATCCGGTGTGGCTTGAAGCCCCGACGAATGCCGCGGATGTGTACGCGATCAAGTCTGGGGTGATCGGGCATGAGTTGGCGTACGACGAGCCGGGGCTCGGTCTGCTGTCGGTGCCTGTTGAATCGATCGATGGGATGACCGACGCGGGTGGGCTCATCGGGTCGCGTGTGTATTTCTCGCTCAAGAGCGGTTCGCCGACATTGCTCAACAATGGATGGAGCGGGGCCGATGTGCTCTCGGCGAATGTCGGGGTGCTCGGGAGTCTTACAAGGGCGTACCGGGCGACGGACCTGGGGTTGATCCCGGCGGACGATCTCGATGGATTGGCGCTCTTCAATGTCTCGGATGTGAACGGTGACGGGATGATGAACGATCCTTTTGATGGAGCGATCGTGTATTTCTCGGTCGATGAGACGAGCGTGGGTGAGATAGGCTCGGAAGTGCGTCAGCGATCGTTGACGCCGGCGCATCACGGCGGGGATATCTACATGTCGGGGGGGGTCGGTGGGCACACGCTGTTGCACAAGTCGGATCGGCGGATCCGGTTGGGAGATTTTCCGGTGCTCGATGCGCTCAAGCTCGGCTCAACGGACATGACCGACCCGTTCCCGATGTATGGGTTCGGGCCCGGTGCGCCCGAGCCCGAGAAGCCCGCGAGTTGCCCGCCGTACCGTGGGAGCGGGGTACCGATCGGGTGTTTCTGGGTGCAGGTGTGCGATACGCCGTTGCCCGAGCATGTGAACTGGGAGGTGATTCTCAAGATCTGCGATGCCGATGGGAACGGCTATGAGGTCAAGAAGAGCGGGAAGCTCAGCGGCAAGTCCGGTGCGAACGGGGCCGACAAGGTCAAGGCGATCGCCGATGCGTTCTCGGGGCTGACCTTTCCTAAGCCCGGGCACGATCCTGATGAGATCACGATCTTCGCCGAGGATGGGATCGAGATCAACATGCCTCCGGTCCATGCGCCCGGGCGGCGGATTGTCGGCGAGGTGTGCCTGGTGGTGAATCAGGATTTGCTTGATTGCGGGCTCAATATCGATGCGATCTGTTTCTCGTTCTCCAACTGGACCGCGGGGATTATCCCCAAGGAGGTCAAGAACTGGTTCCCCGATATCCGTCGCAAGCCCACGCTGATGGTCGAGGGGGTTGCCGAGCACAAGGGGCTCTTGCGTGTGAGCGCGACGGCCTTGCTGGGCAAGGAGCCCACGCCCGACAGTGACATGGCGTTCGAGGTGCTGGTGATCCCTGGTCAGGACGGGTTTTCTGCGCTTGTTGCGCTCACCGAACAGATCAATGAGCTTGGAGGGTTGGCGTATATCGATGAGCACGGGGCGATGGTGATCGATGCCCTGCCGATCGAGCCTCCGGTGGAGCCCGGTGGGCTCGGGGGGCCGGTGGTGTATGAGGCGGGTGCTCTGGGGATCCCCGGGCTCGAGATCACGGTCGGGTCGATGCTGGCGCGTGGGCCCCTGAGCCCATGCAGCCCGGTGGATTATGCCGAGCCGTATGGCGAGCTCGATTTCTTCGATGTGTCGGACTTTCTTGATCGGTTCGCCAAGCACATCGGCGATGCTGATCTGTCGTATGACGGCCAGTTCGATTTCTTCGATGTCAGCGAGTTCTTGGATTTGTTCGCCGCGGGATGTCCGTGATCGTTCACGGATGGGGACGGTTGAACACGCTGGGCTGAGCCGGTGTTGAGAGCGATCACGAGGGGGTTGCAGCCAAGAAAGTGCGGGTCGCTCCCGCTGCTTGGCTGCGCCTGTGTGCGGGGCGTGATAGAGTATCTCTATGAAGCACACAGCTGGGCAGTTGGTTATCAGATCGTTTGGAATGGGGCTCCTGGCTTTGACGGCTGGATATCTTGGGGGGTGCAGAGCGCCGAGCCGGGCTCAGGATGGTCTGGTGGTGAGCGAGTCGGTCGAAGATGCGAGCGGGCTGGTGGAGCTCGAAGGTGTTTCGTATGAAGATGCGTTTGTGGCGGCCCGCGCGGTGCTCGCGGAGTTCCGCTTCGGGATCAACCGTGTGGATGCGGCTCGCGGAGTGCTGACGAGCTATCCAAAGCGGTCGGCTGGGCTCGCGTCGCCTTGGGATGGGGAGCAGTCCTCGATCGGGCAGGAGTTCGAGGATTTGACGAACCAGCAGGAGCGGACGATCCATATTGAGTTTGAGCGCGGCGAGCAGGGCGATGCCGATGCGAGCGCAGGGGGGGTCGTTGCGCGGGTGCGGGTGATTGTCAACCGGGTGCACCGCCCGAACTGGCGTGTGGATACGCAGAGTATCTTGCTCTCGACGCATGCGCGGTCGCGCGACGCGATGGGGAATCTGGAGCGGAGCGAGTTCCGTGAGCCGATCGGGCAGGACCCGGCGTTGGCGGATCGGCTCGCGCGGGCGATCATCAATCGCTTGGGGGCGTGAGCACAGAGCACTTTTGAGTCGGGCGGGGTCTAGTCCGTGTGTTCATTGGGCAAACGGACGGCTTTGATCGTGTGTGTGAACGATGGCGGCTGGCATGTCGCTTGCGTCGTTGGTTTGAGTTCGCTCAGCAGCGAGGCGCTGGTGAGGACGATCGGATCGGGCGCGGGGGTGTGCTGGAGCATTGGCTGGATGGGGTGCCCAAGGGCGGTGGCGATGAGCTCGCCGCGTGAGGAAGCGCCGAGTTTTTTGTGCAGGTTTTTGACATGATCGTGCACGGTGTGGGCGCTTCGGTTGAGGTGCTCGGCGATCACGCGGACTGAGTGCCCGACGATGAGCTGATCGAGGATCTCGTGCTCGCGGTCGGTGAGCCAGGCCTTGGGGTTGGTGACTTCTTTGAGTGCGGCGTGGGCCTTGCGTGAGAGCAGCGGGACCAGCGAGGCGAGGGCCTTGGTGGTGAGGTTTGTTGATTTGCTTGCGCCCCCTTGGTCTTGGGGCGAGCCCATCGCGATGATGGCGATGAGCACGAACCCGGGGTGGCGTTGATCGATGGGGATGATCGCGATGATGGGGCTCTGGGATTCTGTGCCGGCGTTTGCCGGTGAGCTGATAAAGGGTTTGGCGATGGTGGTTGTTGACCATCTGGGGTTGAGCAGGGCGAGTGAGCCGACGAGCCCCTTGGACTCCCAATGGGTGGGGAGCGTGAGATCGAGGGACTTGAGCCGTTCGATCGCGTCATGGATGTTGAGGTAGTTGCCCGAGCCCTCGTTGAGCGGGTTCCCTGATATACCCGTCGAAAGTGGCGTGATTGGGTGGGGGGCTTTGGTCTCTGTTGTGTCAATTTGGGCAACGATCACCCCGGTACAAGCAATAGGCGAGATCTGGGCGAGGGCCTGAGCCGCCAATGACGACCAGTTGTAGGTGGGGATGGATGGGAGCGAACAAATGAGCTCGGTTGCGTGGATTGTTCGTGTCATCAGCATGGCGGTCCTTCGCTCGGTGTGTTGAGCTTCGCGGAGTAGTCTCCTCATTAGGGGTGATGGATGACTTAGTGTATCATGTTATAAATGTTTTGCGCAAAGAATTTTCTTCGTTCTTCTTAGAATTCAGAGCGGCGGGTCCGTAATGGTGCGTTGAGGGCGCAAAATGAGCGATCTTCATGATGGGTTTGGCAAGCCTTGGTGGTAGTACGGGTAGATTGTTGCATCTGAGAATCTTTGGGTCTTGGGTGATATGGGCGGCTGGGTTGAGTGGGGTCTGGTCCAATTCACGGTGAATTGAGGCGGGATTCTGGGGATTATGTGGCGTGTGACGGATATTGGGGCATACTCAGGGCATCGTGAGGCTCAACGGGGCTCGGCGATCTATGGCACTGCCACAGCACCGTTTATGGGTATTGTGGATGATCTGTGGAAAAAAGGAGGCGGTCGAACGCGCAGGGCGGGTTCGATGGGTTGAAGTATGTCCATTCACTTTGGGACAACCGGATTTGTGTTCGAGCGGGGGACCTGGCAGCCAGAGGTGCTTGTCAAGCTCGAATCGCACCATATCGCGGCGTATTCGCCCGATACGGGGTCGCGCTCGCGGTTCGGGGCCTCGCTCCAGCAGTTTTTGGTGGCCCAGGCGGGCACCGAGGTGTGCGTGCTCCATGGGCGGAGTATTCTGGATCTTGAAGGCTTGTGTGCACAGCTCGAGCGGCTGATCCCGGTTGATCGGCTGGCGCGGACGGTGGATGGTCCCAACGGGCTCGCGTCTATATTGAGGACCCGCGGCGGGGCTCATGCGCGGGTGCCGACGAGGCAACGGTACATACTCTGGCACGATGCGGATGTGCTGATTCGCCACAACCCGGAGTTGTTCGGGCGCGTGGCCGAGCTGATCGCGGGGGTATCGGCGGAGCTTGAGTACACGGGCGATGGGTCGTTGTTAATCCAGCGGTGCGTGTACATGGGCGGGTCGAGGCTCGCCGAGATGGCGCGGGACCCGGAATCGATGCTCAATCAGTGGGACGACGATGGGCCGGGCGTGCCGTTCTGGTCGCTGGTGAGCGGCGAGGACGCGCCGATGACGGCGTTGTGCTCGATCGATTCGCTGCTCGAATCGTTCTAAGCTGTTTTTTCTCAGCTGATCGCTTCGGCATTCATTCACATTTGGACCGCGGCATGGCTTCAAGGGCTTGACTTCAAGGGCTTTGTGGTCTTGGCTAGCTGTCTATGCGCATCATTGGTGGAACATATCGTCGTCGTCGTCTCGCATCGCCTCCGGAGGGGGCGATGACCCGTCCGTTCCCGGACATGGTCAAGGAGGCGATGTTTAACCTGCTCCGGGGTCACTTTGAGGGCGAGTCGGTGCTCGATTGCTTTAGCGGCACGGGCACGGTCGGGCTCGAGGCGGCGAGCCGGGGCGCGTCGCGGGTGGTGTGCGTCGAGCGGGATCGTCGGGTGTGCAAGGTGCTCGAAGAGAACATCGAGATGCTCGGAGCCGAGGACGAGGTCGAGGTGGTGATCGGCGATGCGCTGGGCCCGGCGACAATCCATCGTTGTCCTAAGCCCGTGCACATTATCTTCTTTGACCCGCCGTACCCGATGGTGCGCGACGAGGCGGACTGGGCGCGGGTCAAGACGCAGTTCACTCGGCTGATCTCGATGCTCGACGATACGGGCTACGCGGTGTTGCGGACGCCTTGGCCTGCGGTGCATCAGGTTGAGGATGAGGCCGACGGCGAAGAAGAAGCCGTGCCCGAGGGTAAGCACGCGAAGAAGAAGCGCGGTCGCGAGGAGCGCCATGATCGTGGTGGGATGGGTGCAGTCGAAGAGATCGAGGGCGAGGAAGTGATCGAGATTGATCTCAATGATCCCAACGCCGACGCGATGATGGAGGCCTTCGAGAAGGATCTGGCGCGCGAGGCGAGCAAGCCCAAGGCCACCTTCACCGATATCGATCTGCAGATGGACGGGGCGATCGGGCCCGAGGTGCACACCTACGGGCAGATGGCGTTGTTGCTGTATATGAAGGATACGGGTCAACAGGAATAGCGTGATGGTGTACACTTTGGTATGGGTACACCGACGGATGTTGCGTTTGATTATGCGAGCTTTGAGCTGACCGAGGACCAGCGGGAGGCCGTGGAGTTTGATGGGGGGGCGGCGGTTGTCTTGGCCGGCCCGGGGACGGGCAAGACGCGGGTGATCACGGCCCGCGTGGCGTACATGATCGCCAATCGCGGTGTGGATCCAGACCGGATCGTTGCGGTGACTTTTACGAACAAGGCAGCGGGCGAGCTCGATGAGCGGCTGGCCGATCTCGTCGGATCGACCACGGCGGGGCGGGTGGTGTCGTCGACTTTTCATAGCCTGGGCTTGCGGATCGTGCGTCGGTTTGGTGATGTGCTCGGGGTGCCCAGCGATCCGATGCTGATTGATTCTTCGCAGCGCAAGAGCTTGGTGCGTGAGATCATCAACGAGCACGGGCTGTATCGCTACGCGATGGGCAGCGGCATGGACAGCGCGATCGGGATTGCGACCAAGGCCATGAGCGAGCTGCGGAACCAAGGGATGTCGGCGAGTGATGCGATGGAGTGGGTTGGCGATCAACGAAGTGCAGCCGAAACACTTGAACGCGGGGCGCGTGATGCGCGGCGGACACAGCTCGAACGCTTCGAGCAGGCGGCGATGGTGTATGGGCACTTCGAGCAGCGGTGTCTGGATCGTGGGTGGATGGAGTTTGATGATTTGATTTTGCTGCCGAGCCGATTGCTGCGCGAGCACGCGGCGATCGCGGCGATTCTGAGGCACGAGCACAAACATGTGGTGGTCGATGAGTTTCAGGATGTCAACGCGGCGCAGATCGAGTTGATCCGCCAGCTGTGCCCGCCCGAGTCGAATCCGGACTTGGTCGTGGTGGGCGACGACGATCAGAGCATCTACGGGTTCCGCGGCGCGGACGATCGGGCGTTCGCTCGGTTCGTGGAGATTTATGAAGGCTCGCCGACGATCACGCTGAGCACGAACTTTCGGAGTGCGTCGGCCGTGGTTGAGGCGAGCAACGCGGTGATCGATGGGGCCCAGGTTCGGTTCGATGATACGAAGGAGGCGATCGCGCACGCTGGGGAGGTTGACGGCTCGGGGGTGGAGCTGGTGTCGTTGGAGGGGGAGCCTCAGGCGGGCGAGGTGATCGCGGCGATGCTCTTGAAGATGGCGAGTGATCAGAGTGGGGGGGGCGGTGACACGGACGAAGGGTTTGACTTTGGATCGTGCGCGGTCATCGCCCGGACAAAGAACGAGCTTGAGCGCATCGCGCGGGTCTTGATGCTCGAGGGGATCCCCGTCGAGATCAAGGAGCGCATCAGCCCGATGGACGACGAGGGCGTGCGCGATGTGATCGCATGGGCGCGGGTGATCGGTGATCCGGGGGCGACGGTGGAGATCACGCGGATCTTGGTGCGCCCGGGGTTCCGGTGCGATCCGGTCTTGATCCGTCGGC
>CAXBLA010000018.1:0-62890 GCA_963976625.1 uncultured bacterium | reverse complement strand
CCATGCGCAGCGCGATCGGGGCGGATGTCATCAACCGGATCGCCGAGACGATTGTCGTGGTGCCGCTGGGGTTGGTGTGTACTTCGCTGGTGGCCAAGCGGTTTGTGGATCGGAAAAACGATTCCAACTCAGCCGAACACGATCCGGCTCACGATGCCCAAGACCAAGATGCACCCGGGCAGCCCGGCGAGTAGGAACCAGCGGATCAGCTGGAGCTGGCGTGCGTCCATTGGCTTGATCGTCGCGATCGACTGGGCCTCGCTCCCGGGCCCGATCAGGTCATCCATGCCCGCGAGCCACGCGATCGAAGAGTTGAGCAGGGTCAGGTTGCCCGGCGAGCGGTTGACGACGCGTCCATCGACGAGTTGTTCGTTGGTCGCGATCATCATGTCGGTGAACCAGCCGTTGGATCCGACGACGACCAGACGCTGCTGGGTACCCGCAGTGAGTCGCTCAGACCCGGCGGCGATGATCCAGCGTTCGTCGCTGCCCATCTGTGTGTCGCTCTTGGCATCGAAGGTCGGCTGGTTGTACGCCATCGCGCGGGTCTGGGCGGGGGTGTTCTTAAACTGCACCCAGTTGCTCTCGCCCCAAGTCTGGTCGTCGCCGGGCAGGCTCACGATGGGGAAGGCGGCGGTATTTTCATCCGCTATGAGTTCCATCGGGATCGCCCACGGGAGCATGGTCGTGAGCCCGGACATCGCGCCCGTGATCCGGTGCTGCTCTGCGCCCACTCGATCGGGTACGACCACGGTCAACGGATCAGCGACCTGCCCGATCGCGGCGACCTTCTCATGCAGCAGCGTCCGCCCCGCGTCGGGGGTGATCCCCATCGGCGAGAGCGCGTCGGCGATCGGGTCGGGGATGTCCGAGGTCGGGAAGACGGACGGGCTGAGTGAGACGAGCAGCGATTGGCCCTCTTTGATGAGCCGATCGACGACCTTGCCCATTTCGGTGGCGCGCTTTGAGCCGCTGAGTCCGGACTCGTCGGTGCCTCGGGTGCTGTCGGGGCTGATGATGGCGAACACGATCGGGCGGATGCCCAGCGGGTCGAGGAGTTCGAGGTCCGGGGGCGTTGGTTGTTCGATGGCCGCCCATTCGAGCGCGTCGATGCCCTTGCTGGCGAGCTTGTCGACGGTCTTGGTGAGGAGTTGTGAGGCCCCGAGCAGTTCGTCGGGCTGGCCGCCGTGGACGAAGACGAGGATGGGCTGGGCGGCGGCGATGAGCTCTTGGGCGCGTGGGCCGATGACTCCAGCGGGGGAGATGCCCGCGCGCTCGAGGGCGACGGCCGACGGGAACAACTCATCGAGATCGATCGCGGCGATGCCTTGATCCGCCGGGCCGATGACCAACAAGGCTTCGCCGGTCTCGAGGGCTCGCTTGACCCGCAGGGCGTCGATGCGCTCGATGCGGGTGATCCGGTCGTGGGCGATCGCGGCTCGGTCGCGGAGGGCTTCGAGCTGGGCGACAATCGGGCGGGCGATGGCCTGTGGTTCCTCGGCGAGCCCGTCGGCGTTGGCGAAGGTGCTCAGCTGGACAGACAGATCGTCGAGCTGGTTCATCAGCTGAGCGAGGGTGAGCTCGCTGGCGTTCTGGATCGTGTCGAAGGGCAGAAGCGCGTCGGTGTTTTCCAGTTCAGCGATCTGGTCGTTGATCTGCTGGCCTTGGGTGAAGATGTCGTTGGCGTAGCGGGCGAAGAGGGCGGCGCGTTGGTCGAAGACGGCCCGGTTGTTGGCGTCCATCTGAGTTGTCGGTTCGATCGCGGCGCTGATGGCGCTCAGCGAGCGGGCGATGGCCGAGAGGCTCGGGCCCATATCCAGGAGCATCTGGGCGCTGGCGTCGAGGGCAGCGAGGTTGGCGTCGATGGCGTCATGGTCGCGCTGGGCGAGCTCATCGAGCAGGGTCTCGATTTGGGCGTGCCCATTGGGATCGTCGAGGTCGATTGTTCGTACGCTGAGCTGTTCGCTCGATCGTGCGTAGGCATCGAGCACATCGGAGACGAGATCGAAGGCGCGGGTGTCCGTCCCGCCGCGGCTCATGCCCACGGCCAGGACGATCTCGGTCGGTTCGCTCAGGCGATCGACGATGCGGGCAGCTCTGGGCGAGAGTTTGTGGGCCCCGGTAGAGGTGACATCGACGCGGTAGTGGTAGGCATTGGTCAGCGAGCCAGCGAGCACGGCGCACACCCCGGTGATGACCACGAAGACGCCGACCGTGAACGCGGTGATCAGACGCGAGCGTCCCAGGCGGCGGACTTCGAGGACGGCGCTGGCGAGCACGAGCATCCAGACGGTGCCAATCACAAAGAAGGCGATGGTCGCGGTGTCGATGATGCCCTTGGAGAGTTCTTGGATCCGCGACATGATCGAGAGCTCTTGGAGCGCGCCGGCGAAGGTCGGATCGACCTTGGTCGCGATGACCTCGGTGAGCATGATGATCAGGATGAGCGTCATCATGGTGCCCAAGAAGGCGAGGATCTGGCTGGCGGTCAATGACGACGCGACCATCCCGATGCCCAAGTAGAGCATCCCGACGAGCACGAGCATGAGGTAGCCGGCGAAGATCGGGCCCAGATCCGGCGAAGGGCTCGAGACGATGGTCAGCAGGATCGGGTACACCAGCGTGGGCACTAGCATGAGCAGCAAGAAGCCCAGGGAGCCGAGGTACTTGCCCAGCGTGACCGACCAATCGCCGGCCGGCGCGGTGCGGAGGGACTCGAAGCTGCCCGAGCGGTACTCCTCGCTCATCAGGCGCATCGAGATGGCTGGGGCGATCGGGATCAGGAACCATCCGGACTGGGCGAAGAAGTAGCGGAGCGTGCCGGGCTGACCCGGGATCACGGTCATGGTGACGAAGAGGACCGCCGTGAGGAAGGCGAAGAGCGCGATGATGATCCACCCGGCGGGCACGCGGAACATCGAGCTGAGCTCACGCTGGGCGATGGTGATCGTCTGGCTCATGAGTCGTGCCCTTGGGCTGCGGGTGGTGTGTTCGAGAGGATTGGCGCATCGACTGATGGCAAATCTACGGCTGGCGAATCCACCAGCTGGGCGAAGAGTGATTCGAGGGTCGGGACGAGTTTGCGAAGCTCGCGGATGAAGAGCCCCTGGTCATCAACGCCCGCGGCGATGGCTTCTCGCAAGTCACCCTCGCGCGGGGCGGCTTCGAGCTCGATGGTGGACCAGCCGTTGGGGGCGTCGCTGGGCTGGACGGGGGCGGGCTTGGTGGTCGCCACGCCCGGGATGCTGGCGAGGACGCGCAAAGCATGCTCGATCCCGGCGCTGGGGTTGGTGCGGATCTCAACGATGTAGCGCGTGGAGCCCGAGGAGGCGTTGATGAGCTCGCTGGGGGTGCCGTTGGCGCGGATGCGTCCGCCGGCCATGACGATCACGCGATCGCAGGTCCGCTCGATTTCCGGCAATATATGGGAGCAAACCAGCGTGGTCCGCTGCTCGGAGAGCTCGCGGATCAGCGATCGCGTCTCGTGGATCTGCGTCGGATCGAGCCCGTTGGTGGGTTCATCGAGGATCAGCACCTGCGGGTTATGGACCAACGCGGACGCGAGCCCGACGCGCTGGCGGTAGCCCTTGGAGAGCTGCCCGACGCGCCGGGAGCTGACATTGGTGACTTTGGTCAATGCCATGGCCTGATCGATGGCCGAGCTGATGTCTCTGCCCGGGACGCGGTAGAGCTTGGCGCGGTGCTTGAGGTAGCCCTTGACGCTCATTTCCGGGTAAATCGGGGCACTTTCGGGGAGGTAGCCGATCAGGGCTTTGGCCTGGGCCGCTTGGGTCTGGATGTCGTAGCCCGCGATGGTGATCGAGCCCTTGTCGGGGTTGAGGAACCCGGTCATGATGCGGATGGTGGTGCTTTTGCCTGCGCCGTTGGGTCCCAATAATCCGGTGATCTGTCCGGTGGGGAGTTCGAAGGAGACCTCGCGGACTGCATGCAGCGAGCCGAAGGATTTTGAGATTTCTCGGACAAGTATCATGGGAGTTTGAGAGCCTCTGGTCTGACTTAGCCGATAAGTTCGATCTGATCGGGATTTATGCCGATCTGTGAAGATGGAACGAGATCACAACGAACCCCTCTGGATTGCGTGCGAATAGATCATAGGATATACGAGGGCGGCGACGATATGTTGACCAAGGCCGCCCAACTTTCTCTCGATACGCATCGGATATTCGCCTGATGCATAACGGAATCATGCCGGCTTCTCACCGGTTTTCAACGGACACTGCCAACTCATGGTAGAAACGCAACCCAAAATCGTGCTTGTCGGTGGCGACCAAGTGACGGCTTCGCAGCTCAGAGAGCTCGTGGGGGATCGTTTCGAGGTGGTCCAGCAGCCAGACGAGAGCGGGCTGGCGGCGGTGCTCAAAGCGCTCGGCGAGGGGATCTGCATTGTCGATCCTCAGGGCGAGGTGAGCTGGAGCAATGATTACTTCGATGTGCTCGATGAATCAATCAAGGGCGAGGTGCAGTCGCTGTGTGTACAAGCGGCGGATTCGGTGTCCTCGCTGCATCACAGCGCCCAGGGCGCGCTGGTGACCAAGCACGAGGTCAGCTCGGACGATGAGCTGCATGTGTACGATATCTACATCACCGGGCTCACCGAGAGCGATGAGCTGGGGACGCACGCCGGGCGGGTGGCCGCGATCGTGCGCGATGTGACGATCGCCAAGCACGCGCAGAAGAAGATGAGCGCACTGGATCGTGCGGGCTTCGAGCTGGTGCGACTCGATGTGCAAGAGATCCGCGAGATGAACGCGATCGAGCGTCTGCAGCTGCTTGAGAAGCGGATCATCCGGTATTCGAGCGAGCTGCTCAACTTCGATCACTTCGCGATCTTCTTGACCGATCAGCGGACCAATAAGCTGCAGATGGTGATGCAGTCGGGATTGCCCCCCGAGATTCAGGATATTGATCTGTATCTTGAAGCCGAGGGCTCGGGGATCTCCGGGCATGTGGCGGCGACCGGGCGGAGCTACATCTGCAACGATGTTGATCAGGACGATATGTTCCTCCCCGGCTTGTGCGGCGCCCGCTCGAGCCTGACGGTGCCCCTGCGGGTGTCGGACCGGGTGATCGGGATTATGGACATCGAGTCGCAGCAGAAGGGCGCTTTCGACGATCAGGATCGGCTCTATGCAGAGATCTTCGGTCGCTATGTCGCGATGGCCCTGCACATGCTCCAGCTGCTGGTTTCCGAGCGGACCGAGACAAACATGAGCGTGTCCGATCGCATGACCGGGGAGATCAACGAGCCCCTCGAAGACATCATCCACGAGGTCGATTGGCTCACGGCCCACGAGATCAACGCGGACCCAGAGACCAAGGCTCACATCAAGCGGATTATGATGGATGTCGAATCGATCCGCAGCCGGGTAAAATCGGTGGCCAGCGGGCCGCAGACGCTGCTCGGGGTCGATCGGGCGATGCTCCAACGCGAGAAGGATCCACAACTCATCGGCAAGCGGGTGCTGGTCGTGGACGACAACCCCAAGATCCGCAAGATCATCGGCGAGGTCCTCACCCATCGCGGGTGCGAGACCACCGTCGTGTCCGATGGATCGCAGGCGATCAGCCTGCTCGAGTCCATCTCAACAAGCACCCAAGACAAGTACGATCTGGTGATCTCGGATATCCAGATGCCCGACCGGAATGGGTACGAGGTGTTTAGTAGTGCCCGCAAGCACTGCCCGGATGTGCCGGTGATTCTGATGACCGGGTTCGGGTACGACCCGCACCACTCGATCGTGCGTGCCTCGCAGGATGGGCTCCAGAGTGTGCTCTTCAAGCCCTTTGAGATCGAGCTGCTGCTGGTGCAGGTGCGCGAGGCGCTGGGCGTCTCGGGCTAAAGCTCAGCGAGTGAATCCATTTATTTTCGATACGCGATCAGCACCCGATCGAGCCCGTCGCTGTCTTTGGCGATGCGGGGGCGTTCGAGCAGTTCGTGCTGCGATGCCAGTTCGAGGGTGCGGTCAGCATTGCACGACGCGATCTCGATGAGCAGCATCCCGCCTTTGCTCAGCAGCCGCGGTCCATCGGCGATGAGGCGTTCGACGAATTCCATGCCATTGTTTTGGGCGCGCAGGGCGAGCGTGGGCTCGTGGTCTTTGACATTGGGCTCGATGGCGTCCCACTCGTGATCCGGGATGTAGGGCGGGTTGGAGCACAGGTAGTTGAGCGACGCGTTGTTGCCGCCGACCTGGTGGGCGTTGAGCGGTTCGAGCAGATCGCCTTGGAGCAGTTCGACGCGATCTTCGAGCTTGTGGCGGGTGATGTTGAGCTGGGCGACCTCGAGGGCGTCCTCGGAGATATCGGTGGCGATGACGCGGGCGCCTGGCAGGCTCTTGGCCAGGGCCGATGCGATGCACCCGCTGCCGGTGCAGATGTCGGCGATCATGATCCCGGTGCCCGCGTCGGACTCACGCAGGGCGTTGTCGTCGGGGTTGTTGCGGGCGTGCTGGAGGACTTCTTCGATGATGGTCAGTGTGGACGGGCGCGGGATCAGCACGCGCTTGTCGACATGGAAGTGCATCGTGAAGAAGACCTCTTCGCCGACGAGGTACTGGATGGGCTCGTGCTTGAGCGCCCGCTTGATGAGATCACGCAGTGTGTCGCGCTCGATGGGGGTGGCCGGTCGATCGGTCTCCATGTAGAGGCGCAGGCGATCACACCCGATGACATGGGCCAGGAGCATCTCGCTCATCCGCCTTGGTGAGTCGAGCTTGGCGGCTTCGAAGGCCTTGCTCATCCACGCGAGCAGGTCGCGGGTCGTCCAGGTTTGAGGTGGCGGGGGCATGGGGGAGTGTATGCGGATGGGATCAGATAAAGCAGAAGACGAATGTATACCAGAGTTCCGTATTCATAGAATACAACATGAAGCATTGGCTCGATATCATCAGTGAATACGGATCGCCGAGAACTCAGATCGAATCGGATGATGGCTGGCTGCTCGAACGCGAAGATTGGCCAGAGGATTTTCAGTTCTTTCTGTCAGTCATGAACGGATGCAACTTTGAAGATGAACCCAGCCTGAACATTCGTATTCCGATTCCTTGGAATGATCGCCCGTACTTTGATGACCAGATTAGTTGTGTGTATGGGCAAAGCCCGCATAGCGATGACTCGTCGCGTGGCTGGTTGCAGTCGACGGATGTCTCGATGCCGAGCAACACTGTTGCCATAGCAAATTTTGAATCGAGCAGCCTTGCGGTGCTCTCGATGCGTGATCATGACTTCGGAGCTATGTACTACTGGGATTGGTACCACGACTATCCGTGGCGCGGAGATTTCTTCAAGCGTCGGCTCAAGCCAGTCTATAAGGAGTTCGAAGATCAGCTTGACGAGATTTTTAGCGTTGGAGATTCACACCCGCAGCATGCAGCCCTCAACGAGGCGGCGAACGATGCCATGCTTGTCCGTTTGGCGGATTCGTTTGAGTCATTTATCTCGATGATTCAGATCGGGCATGAAGAGTAGGGCGGGGCTGAGTCATTTACCCCCGAACCAATCGCTTGAGATGGGTGAAACGACCCGCAGACGATGGCACCCGATTGGAACACCACTCTCATCCACGCGAGCAGATCACGGGTGGTCTATGTTTGGGGGCGGCGTTGTGCATATGCAGGATTATAAACGATCGAATGGGCTTGCAATGGCGTAGTGATCGAGCCAGTGTTGTGCCAGTTCTTTTAGGTTGTTGATGGTTTTGTGCCTCTCTGTAGCGAGCTCATCCCCTTGCATCCAATCGGCTGAATCAAAGCACCATTGATAGTACTCCATCGCGAGATCATGTATATGCAGATACGGTGGCCCACCTTGTAGTTCATGGTCATCTAGATCGACCAATACATAGTGAGCGATCGAGAGCACATCCTCTTGATCATTGAGCATCTTCGTTATGTAGTAAGTCGTTTCGATCAAGCGGATGTGTTCATCAATGTTTTCGATCACACCACCTAACTCTTCCACATGCGACGCGAGTGTGAGTTGCATATCAGCGACCGTTGAGCCGTTGTCATAGAGAAACACGCGAAACGCCTCACTCCAGAACCCTGCGTCGAGTGCTTTGTTGGCCAGTTGCTGAAGGAGCATTCGATGATCGACCACACGCACGCTGCACATAGCGTGCATGTGTTTGAGGAGTTCAACGAGCTGTGCGTCGTGGTTGTTCACTTGCCCCCAAACCAATCGCTCGACACATGCGCATCGACAACCAGCGGCACCTTAAGCTCGGTCACACTCTCCATCGCCCGTTCCATCCGGTCGACGATCTGGGCTTTGGCGCTCGCGGCCAGGGCGGTGGGGGTCTCGAAGACGAGTTCGTCGTGGATCTGGAGGATCATCTTTGAGCCGTGGAGGGGTGAGGAATCGTCGGCGGCTTTGATCCGTTGGTGCAGGTCGATCATGGCGAGCTTGATCAGGTCGGCGGCGGAGCCCTGGACGACGGAGTTGATCGCCATGCGCTCGGCGAGGGCCCGGCGCTGGGGGTTGCGATCGTCGATGTCTTGGATCGGGCGTCGGCGGCCGAGCATGGTCTGGACATAGCCGTGGGAGCGGGCGAAGGCGACGCACTCGTCGAGGAAGGTGGTGATGTTGGCGAACTTGGATTTGTAGTTGTCGATGATCTCGCTGGCCTCGCCGTTGGAGACCCCGAGGCGTCGGGCCAGCCCCCAGGGGGTGACGCCGTAGACGATGCCGAAGTTGACCATCTTGGCGCCCGAGCGTTGTTCCTTGGTGACCTCGTCGAGCGCGATGTCGTTGATCTGGGCGGCGACGGCCTGGTGGATGTCCTCGCCGGCGTGGAAGGCTTCGATCAGGGCGGGGTCGTCGGAGAGGTGGGCGAGCAGGCGCAGCTCGATCTGCGAGTAGTCGGCGGAGATGAGCTGGTGGTCATCGGGGGCGATGAATGCCTTGCGGATCTCGCGCCCAAGATCGGAACGGATCGGGATGTTCTGGAGGTTCGGGTCCGACGAACTGAGCCGACCCGTGGCGGCGACGGTCTGGTTGAAGCTCGCGTGGATGCGCTTGGTTTCGGGGTGGATGTCATCGGCGAGGGCTTTGAGGTAGGTGCTCACGAGCTTGGTGAGCTGGCGGTACTCGAGGATCAGCGACGGGATGGGCGTCTCGATGTCCGGGTCTTGGGCGAGCTTTTCGAGGACCTCGGCGTTGGTCGAGAAACCAGTTTTGGTTTTCTTGAGCGGCTTAATCCCGAGCCCTTCGATGTCGTCTTCGGGGCTGTTGAAGAGGGCGGCCGAGAGCTGCTTGGGGGAGTTGAGATCGAATGTGCGGGCGATGGTGGACTGGGCCTCGGCGTCGATGGTCTTGACGAGTTCGTCGATGCGTCCTTGGAGTCGGCGTTCTTGGTTGTTGAGTTCGGACTTGGAGACGAGCACGCCGTTGTATTCGAGGGCGGCGAGCACTTCGACCAACGGCAGCTCCACCTCGCGGTAGAGCTTTTCGAGCTCGGGCTCGCTGTGGATCATCGGCGAGAGCTTTTCATTGAGCTGGAGCGTCACATCCGCATCTTCGCTGGCGTAGGGGCCGGCGAGTTCGAGGGGGACCTCGTCGAATCGTTTCTGGTTCTTGCCCGTCCCGATGAGGTCCTTGATCGAGAGGTTCGTTCGATCGAGGAACGCGAGGGCGAGGTTGTCCATCGAATGCGACGAGCGCGAGGAATCGAGCACATACGACGCGATCATGGTGTCGCCGGCTGGGGACTTTTCGTCGCCGGGCACGAACCCGCGCAGCTCGATCCCGGCGTTCTGGAAGATCAATAGATCGTACTTAATGTTCTGCCCGACCTTGGCGATGCTCGCGTCTTCGAGGATCGGGCGAAGCGCGTCGATGACCTGCTCGGTGCTCAGGTGCGACGATGGATCGGGTGAGAGCGTCGGGATGTAGCACGCCTTGCCCGATGTGTGGGCGATGGAGATGCCGACGAGCTGGGCCCACATCGGGCGGATATGCGTGGTCTCCGTATCGACGGCGATGATTGGTGCCTTCTTGAGATCCTTGATCAGCGCGTTGAGTGCTGTCTTTGTGCGCACGATGGTGTAGTCGCCGTCGAGTTCGATGGCCGATGGCGTGTCCGCGTCGGGCTGGTTGAAGAGCCCGAAGGGTTCGGGGGCGGCTTTCTTCGTCGTGGCTTTGTCCTTGGGTGCTTTGGATGCTGGGGCTTCCCCGGTGATCAGGCGTTTGATCTCGTCTTGGTATCGGTTGAACCCGAACTCCTTGCAGTACTCCATGAGCTTGCCCAAATCAAAGCTTGTCGATTCGCACTTGCTCAGGTCGAGCTCGATGGGGACATCGTGGCGGAGGGTGACGAGTTCTTTGGAGAGCGCGAGCGAGGATTCGAAGGCGAGGATGTTCTCGCGCCGTTTGCCCTTGATCGCGCCCTCGTTGGCTGCGGCGACGATGCTGGCGAGGTCGTTGTGCTCGACCAACAGCTTGGCGGCCGTCTTGATCCCGATCCCGGGCACGCCGGGGATGTTGTCGGCCGTATCGCCCATGAGGGTGAGCAGGTCGATCATCTGATCCGGGCGGATGCCTAGTTCTTCCATCAGGTCGGCCTCGGTGATGAGCTGGTCCTTGTGCACATCGTACATCTCGGTGGGCGGGGTGCCCTCGCCGAGGAGTTGTTTGAGGTCTTTGTCCTTGCTGATGATCCGCACGCGGATGTCGGGGTGCTTGTCCGAGAAATCGCTCGCGATCGTCGCCAGCACATCGTCGGCCTCGAAACCTTCGCACCCGATCACGGGCACGCCCATCGCTTCGAGCATCTCGACGGCCCGGTTCACCTGCGGGAAAAGATCCTCGGGCGGTGCGTCGCGGTTGGCTTTGTAGTCCGGATAGAGCTGGGAGCGAAAGGTGCCGTGGTCGCCGCCGATATCGAGGGTGACGGCGATGTAGTCCGCCTTGCCGTCATCGAGCATGTGCAGGCCATCGTTCTTGAGCAGCTTGAGGAGCATCCCAACGAACCCGAAGTTCATGTTGGTCGGCTCGCCGGTCACGGGCGAGGTCATCGGCGTGCGGATCGCGTGGTAGGCGCGGAAGAACTGAGCGTAGCCGTCGATGAGGTAGAGGGTTTTCATACGGTAAAGGGTAGGTGGGTCTGCGCTATGATTCTGGGATGGAGAAGCGAAGGAAGAAGGAACTGCGGGCGTTGATTCTCAGACGGATCGACCCGAGAAAAAATAGAGGGGTCATGAGTTGGACACTCATCCCCTTGGGCTGGGGGGTGTATTTTATAACTCTCGTATTCAAACCGATCATATTCTTTTATCTCCTCATGCCCTTCGTGATTGTTTTCCTCATTCATCACAAGCGACAGGCAGGGATTTACAACCGAGTGATCCGGTGCGACCATTTCCTGTGCCTGTGGTGCCGGTATCCGTTGTGCGATCTTCCGGATGACGGGGTCTGTCCTGAATGCGGCGGCGGGTATCGCAGAGAGCTGTGTCAAATGTTGTATCGGTATGCGTATGCTGGGTTATCGCCGGGGAGCAAGGCTTTACAGAAGCGTGAGAAATGGCTGTGGGCCAGGGCGCTGCGTGAGCGGGATCGGAGATCTGATGACTGAGGCAGTTCGGTTGTTTCCTTTAACCCCAATGCTTCAAGCCAAGGCAGCGTTTGAGCAGGTGAAGCTGATTCGAGTGTGTGCGATCGTGGTCGTTCTCGATCTGGTCGCGACTGGATTGATATTCGATGTTTTTCCATTTCATGCCGCTCGGTGGATTCATGTGGGTGTGCTTGCTTTGTTGGTTGGTATTGCCGCTTGGGTATGTATCAGAGATCGGAAATCCTACATCCGGTATCGCGATGAGTTTATTGAGGGCCTAGAGCCTGGGTGGTTCATGGTGGGGAAAGATGGTGCTGTAAAGCGTTCGTTGTTGGATGACGAGGTCCAAGCATCGGGCGAGCAGGAGATGGTTTCGCTGAGTGATCAGGCGGGGAAGAGCATAAAGCTCGCGGGCGTGGCCGATGTGGTGCTCTATTTGCTCATGATTGGCATTCACATTCCGATGCGAACGACGGGGTTGGCGAGCAATATCGATTTTCGCTTAGCGATCTGGGGCATGTTCTTGGCCGTCTTCGTGCGATGGGCGGTTTGGGGCAACGCGTTCTTCGCGGGGGTGAACCGGCTGGCGATCGATCCGGTTGGATGGAACTGGGGCGGGTGGTCGCGTCGGCTGGCCAAGGGCGGACGATGGGACAACACGCGCGTGCTGGTCAAGCCGATGACGAAGCATGGGCGTGACCGGTACTTCGTGGTGATGGGCGATGGGGATCAATCGATCGGGATGATCGTGCCTATGGGCTCGGTGGATCTGCTCAGGCGTGCGTATGCGAACGGTGAGATCACTCCGGCGACGAGTTCGATGGGCGATGCTCACTGATTACGAAGGGGTTGGTTTGAAGAAGGCCTGCTTTGCCCTTCGGGTCAAAGCAGGGCACCCAGTCGTATCGTTTGCTTTTGGTACAGAGTGATGTTAAAATTTTGCTGAGACCCAAAGGGGGGCAAAATGATAACAATAACCATCGTTTTAGCATTTATTCTGCTATGTGTTTGGCTAGTAGACATTGTGTACGAATCAGTCTGGGTGCCGGCCGTCAGCTATATGGCTACGGGCCTTTGGCTTGCATATGTGTTTGATCTCGGATTTCAAGACATCGTAGTCTGGTTGCCAGTTGTGCTGATTTCTGCAGTGTTGCTCCAGTATTTTTTATGGCGAAAATGGCTTCTTTCCCTCGTAGTTGACAAGTTTGTTCCTACAAAGTATGCCGTATCTTCTTCAAGATTGATCGGTGTGGCGGCAAAGACGGTAGAAGTAGATGGTCGTGTGTTCGTTTCAGTCCAGGATGAACTGTGGCCGTGCGATCAAGAAATAGATGTAGGAATTCTCGTTCGTATTGAACGGGTTCGTCGTGGAGTTTTAGAAATACAGCCGATCAAGGAGTCGTCCTGATGCCATTGCTATTTACAGTCCCTCAGTCACATTGTGTAATTATCGAACGATTCGGCAAGTTTAGTCGTGTCATGAAGCAGGGATTGCATTTTATAATTCCCGTCATCGATACCGTCCGGCATGTCCCAGAGTGGGGCTCTGTTGCCAATAAGGACCATAGACTTATCGAGCTCACAGAACAGCAAACCGATACTCCTGCTAGACAGTGCCATACGAAGGATAATGTTTCGATTATGGCGAATGCCTCTGTGTATTGGCGGATTGTCGATCCAGTTCGGGCACTCTACGAGGTTGATGTTCTTCCCCGATCGATATCGGATATTGCGTTGAATGCATTGCGTTCAAATGTGGGCGCGATGGAGTTGGATGGTTTGCTCGGGGAGCGCCAACGCCTCAACGAAATGATCTCAGCTCAACTCTCAGGAACGGCTGAGAAATGGGGTGTCCAGTTTACGCGTGTCGAAATCCAAGAGATAAAGACTTCTGATGCGACAACAAGCGCCATGGGGCAACAGATGGAGGCCGAGCGGAAGCGGCGGGCCATGGTCGCTGAAGCAGAAGGGGAGGCGGCAACGCGTGTTAAGGTTGCAGAAGCAGAACGCTCAGCGGCACTTCTTCGGGCTGATGGTGAGGCAAAGGCGCTCGAGGCATTGGCTGATGCGGAGCTCAAGTACCTTCAACAGTTGAGCGAGGTGCTCGATCGTGACACCGCAGGAAAGATTTTGCTCGCACAAAAAACTCTGGAGTCTATCGAGCGAATAACCTCGAACCCGGCTCACAAAGTGTTTCTGCCGAACGATCTCCGCCCGATGCTGATGTTGAACGAAGATCAAGATGGTACAAAATCAAAGGCTCTGAAAGAAAGCTAAGAAAAGCCATCGCTCATTTGCTCAGATGACTCAGATCCTTGCCCGGCCAGCTGAATGCCTCTTGCCCGGTCACGGTTTCGTGGAGGACGGTCAGGCGGCGGGAGTAGGCTTGGGATTGGGCGATGCCTCGGCGTTGCATGATGGTCATGGAGACATCGACGAACTTGCCGAGCCTGAAGTTTTTGACGCCGGTGTCGGTGTGCCAGGAGAAGGGCTCGGTGGTGCCCGCCAACGCCGAACTGGCGGCGAACATCGTCCCGGTGTGGGCCACGCACCCGGTCATGATGCGGGTGCCGATGGCGGTCTTGACATGATCGCCCATGGTGACGCCCAGGAAGGTCTCGCCGGTCTTTTCCATCGACGCGTTGCTGGTGGCGCGGGCGTTGACCTGGGTGTATGTGTTGAGCAGGTTCGAGTTGGTCGTGTCGGCCCCGAGGTTCGACCACTCGCCGATCCATGAGTCGCCCAGATGCCCCGCGTGGGCCTTGTTGGCATAGCCCTGGAACACCGTGCCTCCGATCTCGCCGGCCACCTTGCAGACGGGGCCGATCGCGGTGTTGGGCTTGATGTTGGATTGCTCAAGCACGGTCGAGCCCGGGCCGATGTAGGCGGGCCCTGTGATGATCGCGCCGGGACAAATCGTCGCGTTCTCTTCGATCACGATCGGGCCGGTGGTCGAGTTGAGGATCACGCCCGGCATGACGAGTGCTTCGGTGGAGATCGCCACGCCCTCGGTGCCGATGATGGTGGTGCCCACGGGGGCGGCGTCGACCTTGGGCATGCGCTGGGCGATGACCTGGAGATCGAACTCGAGCGACGCGTCGCGGAACTTGCGCCAGTCCCACGGGCGGCGCAGCAGGTGCTGGCCCTCGATGGCGATGGTCTCAAGATCGGGCTGATTGCCCATGAGCATGTTGCGGACGCCCGTAGCGCTCAGGCGCAGGGCGATCATGTCGGTGGTGTCCTGCTCGACGAGCACCTGACCGACGGCCAGGTCCATAATCGCACGCACGGGCAATGGGCAGCGGGCGTTGATCAGCAGGATTTCGTCGTCGCCCTCTTCGGGCGGGGTGTTGACGGGGATGCTCGAGAGCTCAGCCGTCAGCTCGGCCATGTTGGCGGGCACGACGACGCCGACGGGCTCGAGATCGAACGCGATCGTGAGACGCTCGGCGATCGTCAGGGCTCCGGTGCGGATCGCCAGCGTGGGGCGGAGATCATTGAGCGGCGAGAGCGTGCCCTTGGCGTCGTCGAAGAGGATTGCTTTGGTCTTGGTCATGGTGGGGGATGGTAGGATTGCTTCCACCAGTTTTGGCGGCGTGGATTCGACAGGTTGAGGGTATGGATTAGCCTCAGCGAAGGGTGGGGTGGCGGTTGAGCATTGATCGTAGTGGAGCAGGATACATAAGTTCAACACTCAAGATCGGTACGGGGGGCTTATGGGCTTTGTGGCCGATGCTCAGTGCTGAAGATTTCAGACAGGCGATGTTGATATAAAGTTAGAGAGTGTCGGAACTAGAAAAAGCTCTATCCGTATAGATGAGAAGACCGGGATCAGTTGCAGAAAGAGGGGTCTATGAAGAAGATACGGATTGGGATAGCAACGCTATTGTCTCTGGCGGCGTATGCAAGAGCGCAAACGGTCAATGAAGATATCAAGATCACGGCATTTGATTCGATGCCCTACGCGAACTATGGAAAATCAGTGGCGTCGGATCAGGGTGTATTGGCCGTTGGCGCGTTTGCTGATGAGCATGGCGGGGCTGTATCGGGCTCGGTCTATCTCTATGATTCCAATCCTGATTCAGCTACCTACGGCTCGCTTTTGAGCAAGATAACGGGAGTGGGTGCCGATGAGGGTTACTTCTTCGGGCATAGTGTAGCCATTAGTGAAGGGGTCTTGGCCGTAGGAGCCATCATGCAAGATGATCATGAGGGCGTAGTCTATCTCTTTGACGGCGATCCCTCTTCGTCAACATTCGGCACACAACTGAGCAAGTTGACCGCAACTGACAAACCGATTGACGATGTTTTGTACTTCGCTGCGTTTGGGGAATCGATTGCGATCGATCAGGGAGTCGTGTTTATCGGGGCGCCGAATGATGATGAAACCGAGATCAATGCGGGGGCAGTGTATGTCTTTGATGGGGATCCTGCCTCGCCAGCATTTGGAACACAACTCAACAAGATCACTGCGAGTGACGGGGTGTACAAAGATCGATTGGGTTCATCAATTTCAATTCACAATGGGGTACTAGCCGTGATGTCTTCGGGTGATGACGATGGGGGGAATGGGAACGGCTCTGCTTATATATTTGATAGTGATCTTGCTTCTGAAAGCTTTTGTTCTGAGCTTTACAAGTTCACGGTGAGCGATGTTTTGGACGGGGATACCTTTGAAAGTGCCTTATCAATAGATCAAGGGGTTCTTGCCATCAGTGCCAAAAATGATGCGGATCCAGGTTTCGTGAAGGGGTCGGTCTATCTCTTTGATGTGGATCCTCAATCATCAACCTTTGGCACTCGGCTTCGCAGAATCTACCCGAACAGTAATCGGGAAGGGAGTAGGTTTGGTTCTTCTGTATTCATGGAGCAGGGTTTATTGGCTGTCGGAGCACCGAGTTATTTTCTTTCTCAGAGTCAAATCGGGGCTGTGTTCTTCTTTGATGCAAATCCTGAATCCCCGGCCTTCGGTTCACAAAAACTCACACTCAATGCCAGCGATCCGGGGAAATATGATCTTCTTGGTTTGTCGATAACCATAGATCACGGGGTTGTCGCTGCCGGGGCGCGATCGGACGATAATGGGATGGTGGATGCTGGTTCTGTGTATATCATTGATATCAGCTGCCCACAAGATGTGAACCGCGACTTCTTGCTCGATTTCTATGATCTTGACGCGTTTATGACGCGGTATGCTCAGAGCGATCTGGCCGTCGATTTCGATGGGTCGGGCGAGCTCGATTTCTTCGATGTCTCCGAGTTCCTCGAAGAGTTTGCGGCCGGCTGCCCGATCGCTCATTGAGATTCGCGATACACAAACCGATAGACCCACAGGCGACCATGTCGCCTTTTTGAATGGCTATGTGGTTGGTTACTTGATCGTCCGGGCGAAGCGGGTGGGGACGGTGGAGTGGAAGCCGAAGGTGGGGGCGAGGGCGAAGAAGATGATCGACAACGCCAGGGCACTGAGCCCGGTGTAGAGTGAGGAGAACGAACGCTGGACGAGCTGGTCGCCCGCGTCCCAGATCAGCGGGTTGGTGCCCAGGTTCCGCAGGGTGAAGAGCGCGACCACCGCGATCTGGGCGATAAACGACGCGGCGATCGAGATGATGACCAGCGTGAGCGGGTTGCGCCGGATCAGCGAGCCGCGGATGGCAAGCACGAAGTGGCACGCGAGCAGGTAGCCAAGGGCGTGTGGCCCGATGATGAAGGCGCTGCCGCCGTCGATCTGGGCCATCGGCGAGAGCAGGTCCATGACAATGCCGAGGATAATCGCGCTCCACATCGCTTGCTTGCGCGGGGCATAGAGGGCGATGAAGGTGAGCAGGGGGATGATCATGCTCGCGTGCACGCCGCGTTCGCCGGCGTCGAGGATGGGCAGCAGCGCCAGCTCGACCCCGAAGAGCACCCAAGAGACAAAGGCGAAGACAAACCAGTTCATGGGGTGCCCCCGATCATGGAGCCCGAGCCCGCATCACCCTCGGCGGGCAAGCGCAGGATGACCTCGGGCACCCGGCGGAGGTCATTGATGGTCGGGCGGACGATGATCCGCTGTCGCAGTGGCTGGGTGTCGTTGCGCTGGATGCGTTCGATGGTGCCGATCACGAGCATCTGGGCGTGCTGAGGCCATTGGTTATCAAGCAGGCGGACCTCGCGCCCGACGAGCTGTCCCCAGGAATCGTCGGCCGACGATCGGGCGACCTCGCCGATGAGCGTGCCGTCGCCCACGGGCGTGAGCAGGCAGCTGACCTGCTCGCTGCCCTCGTCGGTGAGCAGCACGGTCGCCATGATCTGCTGGGCGGATTTGGCAGTGATCATACGGACGGTCGCGGTGCGTGCGTTCACGCGGGTCACCTTGCCGAGCAGCTGGACCGCATCGACGACTACGACGGTGCCCTGGGTGAGCCCGTCGATTTTGCCTGTGCGGACGACCAGCGTGTCGTTAAACAGGCTCGAGATGCGCGGGCGGTGGATCTGGCGGACATCGAGGTTGGGCGTGATCTGGGCCCCGCGAGAGAACTGCTCGATGAGCTCGTTGAGCCGATCGTTCTCGTGCTTGATCTGCAGCAGCTGGGTGCGGTAGCGATCGATCTCGCCGGTGAGCTCGCGTTCACGCTCCGATGCGCCTCGATTGGCGGCTTGGGGCGGGATGATGAAGTCGAGAGCCGAGCCGATCGGGTTGGCGACGGGCATAAAGATGACGATGGTCTGTTTGTTGAACCACGAAGTCCACCCGATCAGACGCACCGGGGCCAGCGCGAGGACAAACAACAGCACAATCGTGATCGGCATCGACCATCTCACGATCAGGGGCTGGTGTTGCATTGTGGTGTCCTCATACGATCGTCAGATCAATCCCATCGCACCCTCGCTCAGATCGCTCAGGTGGTGGGGGCTCGGACTAGATGTCCGAGTTGTTTTCGAGCGTTTCTTTCCACTCCTCGATGTTCTCGAGGTAGATGGCGGTGCCGCGGGCGACGCAGGTCAGCGGGTCCTCGGCCATGGTCACATCGAGCCCGGTCGCGCGGTTGATCTCGATGGGCAAGCCACGCAGCAGCGAGCCGCCGCCGGCGAGCATGATCCCGTTGTCAACCAGGTCCGCGGCCAGCTCGGGCTCGGCGCGTTCGAGTGTGCGGGTCACCGCTTCGATGATGTGCTGGATTGGCTCGCGGAGCGCTTCGCGGATTTCTTCCGAAGTGACCTCGGCCTTGCGCGGCAGCCCCGAGACCATGTCGCGTCCGCGGACATCCATCTTGGTCTCGTCACAGACCTGAGCGGCGGAACCGATCTGGATCTTGATCCGCTCGGCGGTCTGCTCGCCGATCATCAGCGAGTAGTTTCGTTTCATGTGGGCGATGATCGCCTCGTCCATGTCGTCGCCGGCCACGCGGATCGATTCGCAGTTGGCGATGTCGGCGAGCGTCATGATCGCGACTTCGGTGGTGCCGCCGCCGATATCGACGATCATCGATGCGGTCGGCTCAGCGAATGGAAGCCCCGCGCCGATGGCGGCCGCGATCGGCTCTTCAAGCAAGTAGGTCTTGCGGGCGCCCGCGTGCTCTGCGGAGTCAAACACGGCTCGTTTTTCGACGGCTGTAATCCCCGACGGGATCGAGATCACCACGCGAGGGCCCAGCATGCGGACGCGTCCGGTGACTTTGGTGATGAAGTAGTTGAGCATGGCCTCGGTGATCTCGAAGTCCGAGATCACGCCGTCCTTGAGCGGACGGATCGCGGTGATCGAGCCCGGGGTCTTGCCGAGCATCTCCTTGGCGACCCAACCCACGGCCTGCCCGTTCTTGAGGACTTGGTTGGTGCCCTTGCGCACAGCAACCACCGATGGCTCGTTGAGCACAATCCCCTGTCCACGGACAGCGACGAGGGTGTTACATGTCCCCAAGTCGATCCCCATGTCGACACCGAATGGTCCTAATAGGCGTTCGTACCACACTTGTGCGCAATCTCCTTTGGTGCAGATGCACCGGATCCAGACCCGTCTCCCGATCGGGTGAACGGGGTCGAATAGTAGGATAGCCTGAGGATAGCGGAAAAAGGGTTCCGCTGCGCCCGCCGGCGAGTGTTTTCTGGTGTACCCGATCCGGTCGAGGGGCTTGGGCGCAAATCCCGCCCGCTCTGCGGCTTGAGGGCTTGGCGGCTGAGTGGCACAATCCGATTAGTCGTAGCGTGTGCCGTTGTGCTCGATCCACCCTTCGGCGTGTCGTCCGCCCGGATCGTGGTGCGTCCAGTGGAGGACTCCGCCCCGATCGTTCCACTCGTACTGGCCGAAGATTGTGACGGTATCGCCCGCTTGGAAGGGGACTCTGGGCGCGAGGTCGATGTTGTGGGCGACGAGCACGGTGTCTGATCCGGTGTCTGATCCTGATCCTGAGCCGCGTTCGATCGCGAGCAAGAAGCGTTGGTGGCGGGCGCCGTCCTGGTCATCCTCGAGGATTTTGACCACCCGTGCCGAGCATTCGACCATCTGCCCGGAGCGTTGGGCGTCGATCAACGCGACGAGTTCCCGCTGGGATTGCTCCAGCGAGCCGGTGCTCGATGGGGATTGGGTTGCTTGAGGCGTTGGACTCGCTGGCTGATTGTTCGTTTGGGAATCAGGGGTGCCAGTGAGATCAATACCGAAGTACGCCGCGACCAACACGATGACGATCGAGACGATCAGCCGAGCCGGAGTGAGCTTGACGGGCTTGTTCGATGAATGCTGGTGGTTTGATCTGGGCATGCAGGGGCTTTGTCGGCTTGGGTCAGATCCGGCGCGAGAGGTTCTCACGCGAGATCATCAGCTGGAGTGTCTGGGCAACCATATCCACCTCTTGCCTGGTGATCCCGGCAAAGAACGGCAACGCCAGCGTCCGCTGCGACACGCTCTCGGCGATCGGGAAGCTGCCCTCGGGGATATGGAACCCGCGCTGGTAGATCGGCTGGAGATGGATGCACGGGAAGTAATCTCCCGCGCCGATCTCGTGCATGCGCAAGCCTTCGATGATCCGGTCGCGCTCCTCGCGCGTGTACCCGGCGGCCAGTCGCACGACAAACACAAACCAGCTCATCGTCGTGCACTCGGCGTCCACGGTCGGGAGCACCAGATCCGGGATATCGAGCAGGCGCTCGATGTACAGGTTAGCCGCGGCGTTGCGGGCTTCGAGGATCTCGTCGAGCCGACGCATCTGGGCGACACCGATCGCGGCATTAATCTCCGACATCCTGTAGTTAAAGCCCAGCCGATCGTGGTGCAGCCAGCTGCCAGCGGTCGAGCCGCCCTCGACGGCTCCCTTGCCGACGATCGCTCGCCCCTGATTCCTGAGCGATCTGCACGCGTCGGCCAGGTGGTCGTCGTTGGTGACGATCATGCCGCCCTCGCCGGTCGTGATCTGCTTGTTGGGATAGAACCCGAAGACCCCGGCCCTGCCAAACGCCCCGGCCCGTTGCCCGCGGTAGACCGTGCCCAGGGCTTCGCACGAATCCTCGATCAGCGGGATCTCATGCTTGGCGGCGATCTTGACATACTCGTCCATGTGCAGCGGGTTGCCGAAGGCTTCGACCGCGAGGATGGCTTTGGTCCGCGGGGTGATCGCGTCCTCGATCAGCTTGGGGTTCGCGTTGAGGCTCGTCGGGCAGATATCGACAAAGACCGGCGTCGCCCCGACATAGAGGATCGCATTCGAGGATGCGATAAACGAGAACGGCGTCGTGATGACCTCGTCGCCGGGCCCGATGCCCAGCGCGATCAAGACCATATGGAGCCCGGAGGTGCCCGATGAGCAGGCGATCGCGTGGGTGGTGCCGCAGCGTTGGGCGACGAGCTGCTCGAATCGTTCCTGCATAGGACCGATCGAGAGCCGACCCGATCGCATCACCTCGAGGACCATATCCTCTTCGAGCTTGGTGATGCTGGGCTGGGAGAGGGGGATCTGGTGCCCGGGGAGGTGGCTGGGCAGTTGATTGGGGTCATGTGGATCATGGTCATGCATGAGCGCATTGTCGGCTACTTGGGGCTGTTTTAGCAAGTGAAACCCGCGAGAATCCGTTGGGATTTCGCTGCTGGGCCCCGAACCGACTCAGTGCCGACTCAGTGCCGACTCAATGCACGCACGACGCCATCTTGGCCGCCAGCTCGCCGGCGGGCATCCCGTCATGCGGGCAGCCCACCGCGATGGGCTGGCATTCCTTGACCCGATCCTTGAACCGCTTGGCCGCGGTGATCACGGTCGAGTGGTTCGGGCGTCCGATCGCGTAGGCGATCTCGGGGAAGCTCTTGCTCGTCAGGCTCCGGGCGGTGTGGACGATCAGCTCGCGGGCCATGACGACCTTCTTCTGGCGTCCCTTGCCCGTCAGGTCGGACTTGGAGACGGTCATCTCGCTGCAGATGCGTGAGATGATGGTGTCGAGGGCGACGGGGCCGGTGGCGTGGGCTTGGTCCGAGCCGTCACGCAGGGCCAAGGCCTTGCGGATGTGGCTCATGGTGGGGGTGCGGGTGGCAGTTCCTGTTGGTTGTGTGTTGGGTCCGTTGCCTGCGGATTGATCCATCAGGCGGGCGACGGCCTGAATCTGGAGGATCGCGCCTTCCAAGTCACGCACGGACGCGGGCTTAGCCGAGGCTTGCCCGATGCCCACGCGATCGACGATGGTCTGGATCGCGGGCGCGTCGAGGAACACCCCGCGCTTGCCGGCGATGTGCGAGACTAACCTCCGGGCGAGTTCCAGATCGGGCTCTTCGACCTTGACGACGAGCCCGGCCGAGAATCGCGAGGCGAGGGCCTGGTCCAAACGAGCGATATCGCGTGGGTGGGCGTCGGACGCGAGGAGCACCTTGCACCCGCCCAGCGAGAGCTTGTTGAAGATCTGGAGCAGCTCGTGCTGGGTCGCCTGCTTGCCGGCCATCAGGTGGATGTCGTCGATGCACAGCAGGTCGAGCCCGTGGTACTTCTTCTTGAAGGCTTCTACCGACCGGGTCCGGATGGCGTTGACGAAGCCGTTGGTGAATGCCTCTCCGGTGGTGTAGCGGACCTTGCACCCCGGGCGGAGCTGGCGGGCGTACTTGGTCGCTCCGCGGAGGAGGTGGGTTTTGCCGACGCCGCAGGACCCGTGAACGAATACCGGCGGGCAGTCGACCCCGGCTTGGATGACCTGCTTGATGGACTCAAACGCAAGGCGGTTGGAGTTGCCGACGAGGAAATCGTTGAGCGAGGGGCAGACTGGAAATCGGGCACCCTGCGCAGCGCCTCCTGCGTGCTGGCCCGTGCGTGGTGACGCCGGATCACCGATTCGGCTGGCGAGCGGGTGCGTGCCTTGGGTGGCGTTCGTACCGGCGTCGCGTCCGGCGTTGGGATTTGTGCCGTTGGTGTTCGTGCCTTGGGCGTACGCGTTGCGGGTCTCGTCGACGCGGTAGGTGACCTTGGGCTCGGTGGTGCCCAGGGCGAACTGGGCCGCGATGCGGAGGGGGGCACCGAGTCGGCGCTCGATCATATCGAGGGTGAAGCGATCGCCGGCCACGATCTCGATGGTGCTGGTGGACTCGTTCTCAGCATTGTCCAATGCGTGCGTCATGGTGACGGAGCTTGAGAAGTATCGGCGGACCCTGTTGAGCCCCTCGGATGCGATCATGTGCTGACGGATCTGCTCGCAGATGGTGTCGCTTGAATCGTGCTCGACGCGCTGTGCGGCGTGATCTGATTCCGTGCGATCAGGGGTGATGGGCGATTCGATCTGAGCTGTTGGTCCGGTTGCGCGTCCGGGCACGATGGGCTCGCTGAGCTTGATCGCGGGCGCATCGTCGGAGCGTGGGGACTCGGTGTTGTGGGCGGGGGAAGTGTGGCTCGAGGGGGTGGTGTGCTGCACGCGTTAATGCCTTTGGTCATCCAGGACCGCCCAAAGTGAGAGTGTGGTGATGCCTGCGCGATCCGATCGCGCACCATGCACACCACTGGGCGAGCAATGCTTGTTCGTTTCTCCGAGTCCATTCACGGTGCAGACTGATCGCGCCAAGTGAGCCAACGGCTCGCACACTTGTAGATGCAGATAGAAGGTCCATCTGGCTTGTGCGTCCGATCCGAGGTGGGCTTGTCAACAGACAGTGTTGTCCGAAGAAAAGCAGCGTGACGGATCGGTTGCGGGCTGGGTTCTGAGTGTCCCCTCAGAAGAGTCCGGTGATCGAGTTTACATGCCTGTCAATCCTAACTGGCAGAAGGGATGATAGAGACCCACCGCGTGTTTCGCAAGCGTGTGATTGCGTGAACGCGAGCCTGTCGGTTGTTGGCATTGGCCGGGCAGTGACTTAGGAACGCAAAGTTTTTTTCGTCCACGAAGAGCACGAGTTATGCACATCGGGCGAGCGAATTGTGCACAACAAATCGTGCATTTTTTTCGATGGCTTGCATGCCTTCGCACCCAAAGGGGTTAGGTTCCCGATGATCACTTGGGCGTGATCGGGGCGACGAACCCGACGCGCGCATCGAAGCGTTCGAAGCCCATCGATTCGTAGATTTTGATCGCCGGCAAGTTTCGGCTGTCGACCGCGCAGGTGATCTCTTTGACGCCCTGCGGCCCAAGCGCTGGCCAACAGTCCGCGATGGCGTATTCGAGCACCGATCGCCCGAGCCCGAGCCCGCGGGCGGGGGGCGCAATCCCCAGATACACCAGCTCGATCGAATGACTCTGGGGGATATGCGAGAGCAGGCAGCACCCAGCGGGCTGGTTGTCCTTGTAGATCAGGTGCCATCGGGCGGGGTTGTGGTCGCCGGTGGCCATGTGGGAGTCAACGACATCGTCCATGGAACGCAAGCCGCAGAGTTCGGGGCAGTCGAGGGTGTCAATGTAGCTGCCCTCGAGGGCGGCGATGAGGTCGGCACGATCAGCATCGGGGGCGTTGGGGTCGAGGCTGCGGATCGGGCGGACCTCGATGCCCGCGGGCCAGGACTTGCCGGTGCTCACGCTGTTGGGCGAGGGCAGCGGCTTGCGCATGTAATCGAGCGTCCCCACGCAGATCATCCCGGCCCCAGTGCAGGCGTCGTGGGCCCAGGTGTGCTCGGGCTCGATGAGGGTCTGGGCGAGGGCGACCTTGGCGGGGCAGTACGCCCGCAGGCCGTCCAGAGCCGCCCGGATCGAGGCGCTGATCTCTTGGATCTGGGTCGGGATCGGGCCCAGTGAGAGGTGCTGTTCGGGATTGGAGAGGAACATCATCGCCGTCCGCCCGGAGCCGAGCACGGCCAGCGACACCTGGCGGACCTTCTTGGGTTTGTGCAGGGTTTCATCGGTCACGCCCCACATCAGGTCCAGATCGATCCCGTGGTTCGGGGCCGAGGCGATGAGTCGGCGGGCGGCCTGGCGACGCCCGGGCGAGGCGACCAGACGCTCGGCGGCCGAAAGACGCAGGGTGTGCGGGATCTGGATGGCACGATCGGCTTGGATGGGGGTGGTCTCTGGCATGGCGGACAGATCAGGCTGGGCTCTTGAACGATGGATCACGGGTATGATAGTGGGGTTTTCACAGAATCACACGGAACTGGGCCCGCTGGTCAGCGAATACATTGCACGCGCGGGCGGCATACACTATCGTGGAGTTCGTTCCAGAACACCCCCGAATACACGATCAGATCCGAATATGGGATGCATATGACACACAACGATATGACGAAGCAGGCAGGCACACAGCGCATGGGCACCTTCGGGCGATTTTCAGTCGCGATGGGTGCGGCTGGCATGATCAGCATGATGAGCCTAGCAGGGCTGGGCGTGCTCTCGGGCACCACAACACCGGCATTGGCGGCTCCTGAGCCTTCCCCGGTCTCGACTCAGTGGGAGTTCACCTTCGAGGACGGCCCATTGCGTCTGGCATGGGTCGACGATGGCGAGGGCAAGAAGCCGTATTTCTACCTGACCTACACCGTCACCAACCACTGGGGCGGCGTGAAGTTCTTCGCACCCGATGTCCACCTGATGAGCGACAACGCCAATGTGCTGCGTTCAGGGCGCGGCGTATCGAGCGATGTGACCCAAGAGATCATGGATCGGCTCGATAACTCGCTGCTCGAATCACCCAACGACATCGTGTCCAATGTCCTCGACGGCGTCGAGCACGCTCGCGACGGCTTGGTGATCTGGCCCGCCAGCGATCTCGAAGCCGACGAGGTCACCGTGTTCTTCGCGGGGCTCTCGGGCGAGTCGCAGGCGTATGTGGTCGGTCGGGACACAGACAACCCGCAACGCTACACCCTCCGCAAGACGCTGATGCTCCGCTTCTCCACTCCCGGCGAAATGGCCCAGCAGGGCGATTCGCCCTTCGAGCTGGCCGAGAAACGCTGGGTGATGCGCTAAAAAGCGGTTTCTGGGCTGATTTTCGCCCAAAGAAACCGTTTTGAGGGTTGGCAGGGCGGAAAGCTCGAAATTGCATAACCCTCATCGAGAGCAGAAATTAGACTGGACGGATGGCGAATCTGGGCCTACGCTTGCCCCCGCGACGCGAGTTGGTCGCGATGAAGATGATCAAAGAAAACAACCCCCGATTCGATGCCGATATGGGCGTCAGATGAATCAGCACGACGGAGATCTGTGTTATGGCACATAAAAAGGGCCAAGGCTCAACCAAGAACGGTCGCGACTCAAACCCACAGTATCGCGGTGTGAAGCTCTACGGCGGCGAATCAGCCAAGCCGGGCTCGATCATCATCCGTCAGTGCGGGACCAAGTTCAAGCCAGGCTTCGGCGTTCGCATCGGCAAGGACGACACGCTCTACTCCGTGTCGACCGGCAAGATCGTCTTCCAGAAGAACGGCCGCGTCCATGTCGATCCATACGACGCGGACATCGCCCGCCCGCAGTGGCTCCGCGAGTACCGCGCCGCCCACGCGAGCTAACGAACGATCAGTATCAATAAGTAAACGAATGCCGTCCATTTATGGACGGTTTTTTTATTGTGCATTGAAACACTTTGTTGTAAAGTTGTATGTGTGCTGGATGAATGGATGCCGGCATGTTTTTAAGGAGAATCAAGATGAACATGGTGACGCGGTGTGTGGGTGTTCTTGCGATGGGCTTGTGTGCGAGCGTTGGTCATGCTCAAGAAGTGATTGATGTCTCGGGTATGCAGTCGTGGGGGCTCGATGGCGATGTGCTCAATGAGCTCGGTGTCTTCGCGACGACGCAGAGCGGTGACCCAGAAATTGGCGGTATCGTGCTCGGGATCACTTATGATCTGACGATCGAGACCTTCGGCTCCTCTTGGCTCTCAGATGTGAATATCCGGTTTGGGAACTCTGACGGTACCTTTCATGGTGCATGGCCGGATACTTTTACCCCAGGGCTGGGAGTCGATCAAGGCGGGGTACAAAGGTTCACCGGGAGCTTTGCAACTGATTTTCATCTCAACGCGGATAAAGAGTTTCATATGACCCTGTTTGAGTCGTTCGATGATAATCCTGGGTTTGCCGATGCTGTTTTTCGCGAGGGATCAACGATCACGCTCGAATACTTTATCCCCGCACCAACCACCAGCGCGATGCTCGGGATGGGCTTGCTTTGTGCGACGCGTCGTCGTCGGTAAGTCAGATTGAAAAGATCAGGCGCTCTGGTGCTCGCTGATGTTGGTGCCGCAGCTGTTGCAGAAGCGATCGTTGGCTTCGATCGGGTGCTCGCAGCTGGGGCATTGGAGCGCGTTGACTTGTTGGCCGCACGATGAGCAGAACTTGGAGTCGGGCTCGATGGGGGTGGCGCAGGTCGGGCAGGGGATGTCATCGTCGAGGATGGCGGCCCGGACCGCGGTGGTCGCGATGGTGACGGCGGGGGTGGTCTCTTTAGCGCCGTAGGTGGTGATCTCTTTGAGGTAGCCGGCTTGGGTCAATGGTCCACCAATGCCCATCAGGATGATCCCCGGTATCCCGAGGGCGATAAAGAGAATGGGTGCGTTTGATTCGCCTGAAAACGGATCGCCAGAGACCGCGTCGATGAATGAGAAGATGAAGTTTCCAAACCCGATCAGGGTCATAATGATCCCGCAGACAAGCAAGATCGGGCCGAGTATGCGGAGGGTCGGCTTGACCTTCGAGTGCCCGTCGCGGGGTGCTTGGGTTTGCTCATGAGTCTTGTGTTGTTGCTTAGGTTCAGTGCTCATCTGTTTCAATATAACAACAAACGAGCATGGAAGCAAGGCTTGTTATCCGCTGGGGAGCTGGGCTTCGAGTTGTTCGATGAAGTCCACGAGGAACGCGGGCATCTGGGGCAGGGTCTTGGGGTTCGCCCGCCCGCGATCGGCGTGCACGACCCAGTGGCTGTCGAATATCCATTGCTCTGTCATGCCGGGCTGAGGCATCATGCGGAACGACATCGCTTTGAGTTTTTCTACGAAGAGCCAGTCCGCCACCGGGCTGAGCATCGGGCGGACATGGTCGAGGTCGTCGGAAACGATCTCGCGGAGCTTGTCGAAGCGTTCGACGCCGAGGTCTTGCGTTGATCGAACGCGATCGAGCAGGTTGCGTTGGCGGATGATGGTCTTGGGCCACTCGGTGGGGGTCCACACGGCGCAGCTGATCAGGTGCTGCTTGTAGCGGCCGTGCCCGACGGTGTGCTCGCAGAGGATGACCTCGCGCTCGTTGACCACGCCGACGAGGGCGGACTTGATGGTCCCGGGCTTGAGGGCCATCGGCTTCATGCCTTGGGCGGCTTGGAGATAGCCCGGGTCGAGCTCTGCTTTTTTGCACGGGATAAAGCCGTGGGCTTCGAGCAGCCTGGCGATGCGCTTGGAGCGTGCCTTGCGATCGAAGTGGCTGCCGATCCATGTGGGAAGCATGATGACCAGAATGGCGATCAGGATCATCGGCTCCGGGATCGACTTGCCGATTTTCGTGCCCGCGAGCACGCCGGCGAGCGCCAAGAAGATCGCGATGCCCACGATGGTATAGGGGCCGGGGATGGGAAAGATTCGGTGTTGGGCTCGTGGTGGGATACTCATGCCTTGTGGATCCTCGCGGCCTGCGTGATGATCGTTTCAAAATGCTCGAACCCGACCTGGGTCGCGCCGTCGGACCAGGCTTCTTTGGGGTTGGGGTGGCATTCGACGAACAACGCATGCACGCCGATCGCCGTGGCGGCTTTGGCGAGCTGCAGGGCCCGGTCGGGTCGCCCGCCGGTTTGTTCGCCCGAGCCCGGGAGCTGGGTGGAGTGGGTGACATCGAAGCAGACCGGGGGTGAGCAGGGCCCGGAGCCGAGCTGTGAGAAGGATGAGCAATCGAGCTCCATCATGTCGGCGATCCCGATGAAGTCGTTGACCAGGCGTTGGTAGCCGAAGAAGGTGCCGCGTTCGGTGAGCAGGGTGTTCTCGCAGCCGGCTTCGCTGGCTTTGCGGATCGGCCCGATCATCTCTGTGGGGGAGAGGAACTGGCCCTTCTTGATGTTGAGCCCGCAGCCGTGCTCCTTGGCGGCTTGAGCAGATGCAACAACCAGATCGGTCTGTCGGCAAAGGAAGGCCGGGATCTGGATCAGATCGACGGTCTGGGCGATGGCGTCGGCCTGCTCGGGGGCGTGGATGTCGGTGGTGGTGGGGACGCCGAGCTCTTGCTTGATGGCGGCAAAGTGCTCGAGCCCCTGCTCGATCCCGATGCCTCTGCGGGACTTGCTCGACGAGCGATTGGCCTTGTCAAAGCTGGCTTTGAAGATGAAGGGGAGCCCGAGGTTTTCGCACACGGCTTTGCAGTGCTGACCAACCTTGAGCCCCAGCTCGAGCGATTCGAGGGTGCAGGGCCCGGCGATGATCGCGAGGGGCTGGTCTTGGGCGATTTTGATCGAGCCGACGGTGCAGCTGCGGGGTGTTGGTGTGTTCATCTCCAAGGCTAGGCTTTGGGGATAAAGAATGTCAGATGTCTGTGGGATTGTCTTTCCGGGAAGGGGAAACTACCCATTGTGACAGGGTTTTGATATAAATTACACATTCTTGGGGCATTTCTGATCGTTCGTTCTGAAGATCGGCTATTTTCTCTGCTTCAGAGTGTTCCCTCTCGAGATCGTCCCCGAGCACAGGGCATGCTAACACCGGTTGTTTTTCCAACCCCCCCCGTGAAACTCAGCTGAGGCATGCTTTGCTCGTCCCACCAGGTTCCCTCCTTGGTGGGACGATCTCTTTTTGGACTTTGTCTTTAAAGTCGGAGTAGCACGGGCGAGCCGGAGGTCAGGGCACACGATTTTTTCGCTTGCGTGTGCGCTGACTGGTGGGGGGATGCGGTCTATGCTCTGTGCACTTCCGGGCGAGTAGCTCAGTTGGCTAGAGCGTTCGCCTTACACGCGAAATGTCGTGGGTTCGAGTCCCTCCTCGCCCATTGTCCGGAATATGCAAAGCGTTGCAACGACCAGCAGGGGTCGGCATAAGTGCCGATCCCTCTTTCGTTTGCGCCTCGGATTTCCATTCACTGCTTGTTGATGCGGCTTGTCGCTGCGCTCGATTCTGCGCCGCATGTGCGCCGGAATCTGCGCCGCTTTCAAAGGGGCTGTTTGTGGCCGCTTGTTTGGTGGCAGTGGTGGCTGCGGCTCGATCAAAGTCCTCATCACGAACCATGTGGTAATGGGCCTCGGCGATCGCTTGGGTGTGCCCCAGCCATGCCGTGCAGGTTGCAGCCGGGTATTGGGAGGCCAGTTCGGTGGCTCGGCTCGCTCGCATGGCATTGAACAGGCGGGGCCATGCGGTCAATCCTGCACGATTGATGATCCGGTTGAGATTCGTTCGGAGATTGGCTGAGGTGCTTCGGTATCGATTAACGACGAATACCGCCCCCTCGGGTGACTGATCGAAGGCATCTTGCAGGATGGTTTGGAGCTCAGGGAACAGGGGCACCATGCGTTCGCCCTTGCCAATGTGCCGCTCGGTCTTTGGGGAGCGAACCAGCATCCGGTTTTGATCCCAGTCAATATCTCCCCATCGAACACCAAGCACTTCAGAAGGGCAACGCAAGCCGCCGAAGCGGGCGAGGGCGATGATGCAACGCCAATCGGCATCAGGGGCCGCCTCGATGAGCTTGTGGGCATCTTCGGGGTTGAGGTAGTACAGCCGCTCCCTATTCGTCTGCGCGCCCGCCCTGACCCCCTCGAACGGATTGCTCGGAATCATCGACCATCGGACGGCTTGCTTGAAGAACATACGAGCAACGGAGACATCACGAGCGATCTTCGCGGGCGCATACCCTATGGATTCGAGTGCTGAGCGCCATTTATCAGCATCGCGCGTGGTGATGGATTCAAGCGGATGATCTTTGTCGAAGTGATCGAGGAGTAGGCGTTTGGATTGGGCATACCGCGTGCGGGTCGATTCCTTCACGCTCATCGTGTCGAAATATTCATCGAGCAAGCCGCCAATGGTGTGCCTCTGTGTCGCCTCTCTTGGCTCTGCAAGCCCAGCCTGCACCAGTTTGCTGTAGGTGTCTTCTGGAAGCTCTGCGAGCCACTGGGCGGTCTGTGAGTCGATTGGGGTAGCCGTTTGCACTGAATCAATCAGATTCTCTACACGGGCATAGAACCGCTCGGCTGCTTTGACATTGATCTTGCCCAGGCGGATCGTGCGCCGATCGCCCTTGGCGAGCATGAACTGGATGCGTTTGGTGCCGCCTTTGTCGCGGATGAGTGATGCCATTATTTTTTGCCTTCCGTTGCTGAGTCTACCAGATGTTTTGGCGATTTCCGAGCTTTATCTTCGTCATGAGCTATCACCATTTGCAATTGCTTCAACCGATTGGCTCTGGATTTCTTTGGCGCGTCATGTTGGTTTACCCAAGGACGAAGGTCATTCGGGTTGTATTTTGGCATCTGCCCGCCGCCCTCTGGGTGGCGTGGGCGGGCGATGCCGTTGGGATTCTTCTCTTGGGGTATTGGGGATACTTGATCCTGTGCAGTGGGCTGCACCGTTGCTGTCGGTAAAGTGCACCCTTGGCGTTGCTCTACTGCACTGTTTACAGTGCAGTCCACTGCCCCCTTGTCGATTGAATCGGCGGCCTTGTTCTTGGAGTTTAACTCGATGTTTTCGGAAACAACAATTGCTTGATTGCGCAGTACATCGAGATCTAGCCGCCAGGCATTGATTCGTCCTTTCCCGTTTTCATATCTTCCCCCTCCACCCCTTTCTTTGATGATTGCACCGGATTGTTCGAGCGAATGTATTCGGTCAATCGTTGCACGCCTACCTAGGCGAAGGGAATCAGCCAAGCGTTGAATGGACATTGTGATTCTGAGGTTGTGCCTATAGAGTCCGTCGGCCATTGCCAAGAGAGTGGATCGCTGATACCGATCAAGACTTGAAGCTGCGACTAGCCCTCGAAGTTCACAGTCGTTAAGTAGGGGCGGGGGTTTACGTGGCTTACTCATCGCTACAGCCCCCCGCATCCGACATAACCGTTTGAGGCATTCGTGGATTCGTTGTATCTCTGATCAAACTCATCTTCATAGGGATACTTCGCCAGATAGAGTTACTTGCTGCGAACATGTCGTGTCTGATAGTGCTCTCATCATCACTGAGTTCATGAGATCTACTTGCCAAGATCGCTTGATAACTCCGTGCTCGTTGATTGGGCATGATTGCAGCGATTGTTTGGGATACCACCTCCGATGTGCCGTTGGGGGCGTTGCGGCGGACTGGCGGATGCGAAGAGTCCAGTGATCGAGTATGATTGAGAGGTCTAATTTTCGCATCGCCCTTGCCTGCCAGCGGGGTGCTGCTTTGATCGAATAGTGTGGCTTCCATCAAGGCTGTCCTCCCTTCCGAGCGATGAATGCCTCTAGCTCAGAAACCGGGATGAGGACGGCACGATCGAGCTTGATTGACCCGATTTGTCCTGTCATTACCAGCTTGTGGAGTGTTCGCTCGGAGACGCCAAGGGCTATAGCAGCTTCACGCTTACGAAGAGTGAGCCGGAAGTCGGATGAGGGATTGTTTATCGGTGTGGGAGGTTGCCAGTTGTTCACTCGGCACCACCTTCGCACTCGGCGTATTCGGCGAGTTTAATCCTGGCGCGTTCAAGGTGAATCAGCCATCGTCTTCCGGCTTTTATGGCAGGAATACGCCCGGCTTGAGCCTCACGCCTTAGCCACGCAGATGGAACACCGAGTTCGTGCGAAGCTCGAAGAATTGGTACAAAGGTCGTTTGGTTTTGATGATTTTCCATGCCCGGAGGATTTCATCATTTAGCAGAAAAGCCAAGCCTGATCCATCGGATTGGGCGGGGTATTCCGCCCTTGGGCGGGGTACGGGCGGGGTTTTGGGCGGGGTATGACGAGATTGTTACTGCTCTAGCTCTATAGCTTTCCTGATTCTTGACTCATGTTGGGGATAGGCCTCACATACTTCATTGACAGAGTGCGTCCATTCACCATTCGGAGTTGATTGAGTTGAGTTGATGAGGGCTTTTCTTGTCACTGCTTTTCGCAAGGTGTCGCCTGTCAATAATCCCTTCGTAACGCTTGTGAACCACCTAGCCTTTTTGGCGTCATTTGAGATGGTTTTTTGTGCTTTTACATCGTTTTCTATTGACACAACTCTTTGCTCCACAAGCTTTAGCGCTGATTCGAGGGTGAAAAGAGCTTCTGGAGTAGGACAAGTGTGGCATCTTGTTCCTGGGCAGAGGTATTGATCTTCCTCTTTCCAGTTCCAAGGAACCCATTTGCGACCGAATGTTTGAGGTTCAGTCGATTCAAACTGCAACAAGGCTAATTCACAGATGTCTGCTGTGATGTAATCGTTTGCATCAGGATCAGCAGCGAGCAAGATCGCGAGTATTGCTTGCCGAGCTTTGAGGATCCGGATTGATTTTCGATGAGTGGGACCAAAGTCAAGTGGAGACAAATCAATCGCACTATTTTGGGCTACAGCAGCATTCCTTGCGGAACAGATTCGAAACAGCAAGAGTTGTTGTGAAGACATTCCTTGGCGAGGCAATTCATCAACACACTTGTCCTGATATGGATTCTTTGCGTACTCATCGGAGAACAGTTCTGCCAATTGCTTCCCTGCAATCATAAACAATTCGGTTTCTTGAGAGATCAGCTCTTGGGCACGCCGATAAAGCGAATCAATCCAACTGGAATACTCGAGTGCGTTCATATTGTCACCTTCCTAGGGCCAAGCTCACGCGGCGGGTCTGGAAGATGATGCCCAGCCGCATGTACCTGTTGGTGTCGGTGGCCGCCGACAAACCCGGTGTTGGTAAAGATTATACCGCACCGAACAGACTTGTGACAGACCGCCGAAAACGACCGGCAGCATATTCTGCTGAAATTGTCTGTTCTCGCAGTAATCCAGTGATCGGATGGTTTTGTACACTACGCACCGAGATGCGAATCACCCCTTCAGCGGGATGCAGAGCAGGCTTTTGACGGCAAAGAAGAACGCCACTGCACTTAAATTGGTATAGGTAATGAATTTCAGTGCAGGTCAATGCCAAGAGATGCAATGAGCAAGCTCATAATGAAGCACACACTTAATCTCACTCCCAGTAGCATCACTTGCAATAGCACTCACCCTGATGTGAACTGACCATATCACGGTGATTAGTATCCAAAGGACATGCTCACTGGGCAATGACCCGAAGCCCCTGATGGGCGATTTCAATCGCAGTAAAGACTCCATCGATCACACTACTCGCCCCAGCAAAGACCGCGTCTGGTCCGCCAGCATTGAGGTCGCTGAATGGTGGTTCGTAGAGGGCTGCGGCGGGCATCACACCTCGCGCTGTGAGCTGGTCGATGACCATCTCGATAAACTGCATCTGCTTTGACGAGAGCGAATGCTCCGAGAGTAACTCGGCGAAGGCCGCGTTCGCTGCCTTGCGATCAAGCCCGACAAGACTTCGCACGAAGTGCGGGAGCGAAGGCGCACCGCTCCGGGCGAGCAGCCCCTCGAGCAGCTGATCCCCCTCGTCCGCGCCGACCTGCACCAGAGCCTCCTGGAGCCCTTCAAGATCGCTCTGGGTCAGCGGCTCGTTGCTGCGGAGCCGATGGATCACGATGTCCATTTCGTGGTTCTTGATGTACTCCCGTACCTTTTTTTCGTACTGTGGCCCGGTCATTTTGGGCATGTCAATGCCCTCGGCATCTCGCACGCCCACGATCTCGTCTTGGAAGTCGGTGTATACGATCTTGCGTTTCTTCTTGTCGAGAAACTGCACGAGTCCACGCAGACGCAGACGCAGATCCTCGAGCCCTTCGAGGTTCATATCGACCCAAAAATCGTCCTGCTGGAGTGACGCGATGTACTCGATCTGCAGCTTCACCGCGGGGATCGTGATCTTCTCTTCAAGCAGCTGGGCGATCTCGACGACCTTGTTCCGTGATGTCTCAAACGCGCCCGCATTCCCCTCGGCGTGGGCGAGCTGCAACCGCAACGCCGTGAGATCAAACATCCGGGCTTCGATGCCATCGGTCGGGAGCTCGCTGGGCAACCCAGCAATATCGCGGCTCAAGGCTTCCCGATCCACCTCAGACAGCGACTCCCACGCCTCGGGCTTCTGGAACCGCTCCACAAGCTCCAGTTGCTCGCGCACGATGAAGTTGTCGCGATTCATGGCCGCAACCTCGGCTCGCAAAGTTGCGGTGACCGCCTGCTTCACCAAGCTGTTGGCATCGAGTTTGGGCAAACGAGAGAGGTGCCCCAGCATCTCCACGCGCGCACGGAACAGCCTCGTCCCAAGCGGGGCGCTGTCCGAACCAGTGATCCCCTCAGGATTCTCGTTGAAGAAATCAAAGTTGAAGCAGAAATCGAAGACCCGGAAGTCTTGTTTGTCCTCGCCGGGGCCATAGAGATCGGGGCATAATCTTGTGCCGCGCCCGATCATCTGCCAGAACTTAATCTTCGAGTACACCGGCTTAAAGAACACCAGGTTCGCAACCTCGGGGATATCAATGCCCGTGTCGAGCATGTCCACCGAGATTGCGATGTGCGGCTCCACCTCCTTGATCGAGAAGTCGTCGATCAGGCTCTGCGCATAGGTCGCGTAGTTGTCGATTACCCGGGCGAAGCGCCCCTTGTACTGCGGGTAGTGGTGGTTGAACCGTTTCTCGATGAATACCGAGTGGTCATGGTTGCGTGCAAAGACGATTGTTTTGGCGAGCCGGTCCCCGCCGTTGACCTTATGACCGTGCTCCATCAGGTGCTTGAGCACCAGATCGACTGTGTTCTCATTGAAGAGCCAGTTGTTGATCGCCTGGGCGTTGACACGATCCGGGATTGGGGCGTCTTCGCCCGTGTCGTTCCAGTCTAGGGCCTCCCATTGTTCCTTCTCCTCGTCGCTGAGTGCGTCGTAGTCGATGCCCTCGCGTGGGAATCGCAGATCAACCTGCTGGACTTTGGGCGGCACGAGAAACTCGTCGCGCACCGCGGTGGTCAGCTCGTACGCGTCCGTCGGCACGCCCTGCTCGAGCCCGAACAAGTCGTATGTGTTCTTGTCCACCTCATCGCGGGGCGTCGCGGTCAACCCCATCAGCAGCGAATCAAAGTAGCGGAAGATCGCCCCGTATTTCTTGTACACCGATCGGTGCGCCTCGTCGATGATCACCAGATCGAAGTGCCCGACCCCGAAGCGGACCTCGTCGCCAGACGAGCGCCCATTATTGATCAGCCCCATCATGGTCCCGTAGGTGCTCACATACACGCGGCTGTCCGTGTTCTTCTCTGTCACCAGATTCACCGGGCTTGATTCGGGAAGATGCTCCTTGAACGCTTTGCAGGCCTGGTTGCACAGAGAGACGCGATCGGCCAGGAACAACGCCCGCTTGACCCACCCCGCCCGTTGCATCGCATCGACGAGCGCGATCGCTGTGCGTGTCTTGCCCGTGCCCGTCGCCATCACCAGCAGCCCGTTGCGCTGTGCTCGAGAGAACTGCTCGAACAGGTGCCCGATCGCCCGCTTCTGGTAGTACCGCCCGGCGATCTGGTCCTTGATCTTGGCGGTATCAAGAGGCTCGCGCTGCGTCCGGCGACGGATCAACACCTCCAGCTCACCCTTCTTGAAGAAACCCGCCACCTCTCGCGGGGGGTAGAACTGGTCGTCCCAGATCCAGGTCGTGTATCCATTTGTGTAGAACACCACCGGGCGCTGCCCGTACATCTGCTCAAGGCAATCGGCGTAGAGCTTGGCCTGCTGTTGGCCCTTCTCGGCGTTCTCTGTCGAGCGTTTGGCTTCGACGAGCCCCAATGGCTTGCCGTCGTCGCCCCAGAGCACATAGTCCACATACCCGACGCCTTGGGCGTTGGGCATCCCCGTGACCATGAACTCGCGGTCCCGCTCTTCACCGAGTCCCCACCCCGCCCGGCGCAGGTCTACATCGATGATGTACGCCCGGGTCTCGGCTTCGGAATAGTCGTGCGTGTCGGGCTGGGCCTGCGATGCCGCTCGGATCTCTTCGAGCTGGGCGCGGGCCGCCTGGAGCTGTTCGTCGAGGGCATCGCGCTCCTGCTGGTGCTTGAGGGCCGACGCGTGCTTCTGGGCCAGCTCTTCTTCGAGCGTTTCCAATCGTTGGCGGGGCACCACCGCGCCCGTCGCGGGCGCGGGCGGGACACGCTCGGGGTCCCAAAGCGTCGCCAGATCCGCGGCGTCGGGGGCGTAGGTCCGCACCAGCCAGTAGCACACATGGTGCAGCTCCTTGACCATCTGCATCGCATCGAACTGGCGCACCATCCGCTGGCTGTGGGCCGCCTGGTTCCCCTGCTTCTGGATCAGCTTGGACTTCTGGAACACCGCCTCGGGCATGCGGCTCTTGAAGCTCGGCTCGTGGAGCAACGCCCCGAGGCTCTGGTCGTAGGGCATCTGCAGCTGGGCATCATGGCGATAGAGCCAGTGCACGATCGCTTCGAGCGCAAAGCGGGCATGGAAGCACGCCGCCCGCGGGTCGCCCGCGATGTGCCCCTCGGCCTTGCGCGCCGAGTCGGTGATCACACGGAACGACTTGGGCATAAACGCGAAGTTGCTCATCACAGGGCTCCACTGAAGGCTTGGGATTGGAGGGAGGCGAAGAGCGTGTCCATTTCAACAATGTACGAGTTGAATAGCGCTTTCTGATACTCTGCCGATTCGATGATCGTTGAAAAACAGCGAAGGATGTCAAGTGGTGGAACTGGAATCGCCAGTTCTCTGAGGTTTTTTAGACTAATATTGGCTCTTGCAGCTTCAACAATATGTCTTGTTAAAAATGACTGCCCTTGAGGAGTTTGCAGTAACTGGACAAGATATTTAGCAATCAATGGCTCATTCAATGTCACCACTCCGACAGCTTGGTTGACATTGGCCGGCCCAGCATATCCTTCAAACAAACACGATCGTCCAATCGATGCGCCAACAAGATTAATCAGCAAATCTCCTTCTTGAAGCTCTGAACCTTTGATTTTCTCATTGAATTCTAGCTGAACATATTTTGGTTTTGAAATATCCAGATTGCCTTGCCGCACATTCTCACTTGTAACAAATAGCAAACCATTGCTTTGGTAAACTAAATCCTTGCCATTTGGGAGATTGCCCCTTGGTAACTCTCTTTGCAGAATCTCCAAGTAAACAAACATCCCACCCCTTCGGATTCGTCACCGGATCCCCGAACATCTCAAGGAAGATCGATTGGATCAGGCGGTCGAGTTGGTCGATCGACTCGCGCCGCTTGGCCCGCAACGCGTCCGCCGCATCCAGAATCCCCGCGATCCGCTTCTGCTCGGCGAGGGGGGGGAGGGGGATCTTCGTAGACTTTAAAATCTTCCCGTTGATGTTGAGCTGAGCAACGCCTCTGGCTTTCCTCTTCCATTCAATTGCTTTATGCCCAAGGCAATATTCTAAATATCGCAGATTAAAAATACCAGGATTCTTCGGAATGACTCCCACGATTGCTTGATTCGTCGCAGCCTCAATACCGAGTGTCGCTGTTCTACCGATTGTCGCAAATATCGAAATGAGCACGGTCCCTGCTGGCAGGAGCTTAGCGGCGCTGCTATCAAGTCCATGCTTTGTAATTGTCTCGTCTGTATGTTTCAGATATCCCTGAAGCATATCTGATATTTTGACCCATGGAACATCGCCACCCCAGTATGTGGGCTCCGACCGCTTGGGTGTACCGCCTGCAATGACATCACAGACATCTCCTAGCTGTACTGTGCTCCACTTCAAGACAGCATCCCCTCTAGCTCCTTGCGTCCCTTGGCGATCTCCTCCTCCAGCTTGGCCAGGCGCTTCAGGATCACCTTCGGCGGGTCGTACTCCACGGCTTCGTACACGATCTCTTTGTACCGGTTGATCGATAGGTCGTAGTCGTTGCCTGCGATCTCGTCCTTGGGCACGAGGAAGCTCTGGTCGGTGCGTTTTCGTTTGGTCTCTTTGGCGCGTTTGGGCCAGCGTTTGAGGATGTCGGGCAGGTCGGACTTGTCGGGCTGGGGGGTGCGTTTGTCGTCGAGTGTGTAGCCGTCGGCTTGCATGTCGTAGAACCAGACCGAGTCCGTGCCGCCCGAGTTGGTTTTGGTGAAGAAGAGGATCGCTGTGGAGACCCCGGCGTAGGGCTTGAAGACGCCCGAGGGCATGGAGATCACGGCGTCGAGCTTCTGGTCCTCGACGAGGATCTTGCGGATGGCCTTGTGGGCCTTGGACGAGCCGAAGAGCACGCCGTCAGGCACAATGACCGCCGCCCGCCCGCCGATCTGCAGGATGCGCAGGAACTGGGCGAGGAAGAGGAGCTCGGTCTTCTTGGTCTTGACGATCTGGAGCAGGTCCTTGGCCGTTGATTCGTAGTCGAGGCTGCCGGCGAAGGGCGGGTTGGCGAGGACGAGGGAGTATTTCTCGGCGTCGTCCTCGTCGGCCTGGGCCAGCGAGTCCTTGTATTGGATATCCGGGTTTTCCACGCCGTGGAGCAGCATGTTCATGCTCCCGATGCGGAGCATGGTGGGGTCGAAGTCGTAGCCGTGGAAGGTGCCCTGGTTGAACTTGAGGCGTGATTTTTCAGTTTTGTAGATCTCGGACTGGTAGTGATCGAAGAGGTGCTCTGACGCGGCGATCAAGAAGCCGGCGGTGCCGCAGGCGGGGTCGCAGATGGTGTCCTTTGGGGTGGGTGCCATCATCTCGACCATGAGCTTGATGATGTGTCGCGGGGTGCGGAATTGCCCGTTCTGCCCGGCGCTGGCGATCTTGCCGAGCATGTACTCATAGAGATCGCCCTTGGTGTCTCGGTCGGCCATGTCGATGTCGTCGAGCTGATCGACGATGCTGGCGAGTAGTCGCGGCGTGGGGAACATGAAGATCGCGTCCTTCATGTGGTGGCTGTAGGTCGAGCCCTCCGCGTCGCCGTCCTTCGATCCGAGTTTCTTGATGAATGGGAAGACCCCGTCTTTGATCGTGTCGAACATGATCTCGGGCGCGGCTTGCTTGAAGCGTGACCAGCGGAGCTCGTCTTGGTCGGGCCCGAAGATGGGGTCCTTGATGGGGGTCTTGAGCCGGTTGGCCTTGCTCTCTTGGAGTGTGTGCAGCTCATCGAGCCGTTTGATAAAGAGCAGGTAGGTGAGCTGCTCGATGACGGAGAGCGGATTGGAGATGCCCCCGGACCACATGGTGTCCCAGATGCGATCGATTTTACTGCGTACTTCGCCGATGATCATGTGATGCCCTGCCCTGTAAGCAATGAGAACTGGAGGAGCAATGCCTCTTCTTCTAACCTGACCGGTATTGTATGCTGTTTTTGGCGAGATACGGGCCATTTCGAATAAATGACCGGATACATTTCAGCTCCGAATACAGGCGCAGTCGTGTTCGCTCCCCCGACCCGACCATCTTTGACCAACAACCGTGTGAGACCAGTACGCGCGGGCGCGCGAAGCAAATGCCGCGCCAACGCCATAGAGCTGCAAGGAGATGCAATGTGCAATCATTTCACGATCAGCCAGAGCAGATCGAACTTTCCAGCCCGGTACCCATCGATCGCCTGATAAGATTCTCGGTGATTCCGACAAGCAGAGCAATGGGCGTCTGTATGGACGGCTCAGAACCTGATCGCCGAGTCAGCCCTCTCTGCTCATGCTTGATTGTTCATCACAGGCAACCCGCTCCGAACGCATCGAGAAAGGCGCTCACATCGAAGAAATCGAAGAGGCCGTCGTTTGTAAAATCAGCGGTCGGATCTTCCATGCCGAAGGCATCGAGGAACGCAGAGACATCGAAGAAGTCAAGCAGGCCGTCTGATGTCAGATCGGCGGGGCAGGTCACGCCGTGTTGATTTAACAGTACACTGACGGAGTCTGAGTAGTTGTTCGCGATGGCAAGGTCGAATTTTCCATCCCCGTCAAGGTCGCCGATTGCAACGAACTGAGGCCCGTTGCCAGAACCGAAGTCCTGGTGGGCTTGGAAAGTACCGTCCGGATTGCCCAGCAGAACGCTGACGGAGTAGGAGAACTTGTTTGCGACAGCGAGGTCGAGTGTGCCATTCGCGTCGAGGTCGCTGATCGCAACGTATTGCGGCCCCTTACCGCTGCCGTAGTCTTGGCGGGGCTGAAAGCTGCCATCGCCATTCCCGAGCAGAACGCTGAGTGTATCTGAGTTAAAGTTCGTGACGGCGAGATCGAGCACATTATCCCCATCAAAGTCTCCAATCGCAACAGATTGGGGGCTATCTCCGGTGGCAAAGTTTTGTCGAACCTGGAAGGTGCCGTCTCCTTTACCGAGTAGCACGCTGACCGTGTCGGAGTTGTTGTTCGCGACGGCGAGGTCAAGCACGCCGTCCCCGTCAAGATATCCGATCGCCACAGATAGGGGAACAACGCCGGCACCGAAGTCCTGGTGGGACTGGAAAGTGCCGTCTCCATTGCCCAGCAAAACGCTGATTGAGTTAGAGCCAGCATTTGTTACGGCGAGGTCAGGGGTACCATCCATATCGAGATCGCCGATCGCAATGGACTCAGGACTATCGCTGGTGGCAAAGTTCTGGCGGGACTGGAAGGTGCCGTCGCCGTTGCCGAGCAGTACGCTGACGGTGCTTCCTGGATTGGGAAAAATACCTCCGTTGGCGACGACGAGGTCAGGCATGCCGTCCCCATCGAGATCGTCGATCGCCACGAACTTGGGATAGTGGCCTGTGTCGAAGTCCTTGCGGGTCTGGAAGCTGCCGTCGCCATTGCCAAGCAGTACGCTGACCGAGTCGGAAATGGAGTTTGCGCTGACGAAGTCGGGTGTACCGTCCCCGTTAAGATCCCTGATCGCAACGGATTCGGGACTATCGTCGGTGGCAAAGTCCTTGCGGGTCTTGAAGGTGCCATCGCCATTGCCGAGTAGCACGCTGACTGAGTCAGAGCCCTTGTTTGCGACAGCGAGGTCAGTGATGCCGTCCCCGTCGAAGTCGCTGATTGCAAGGGACTCAGGGCTATCGCCAGTGGAAAAATTTTGAAGAGTTTGAAAAGTGCCGTCCCCATTGCCTAACAGCACGCTGGTCGAGCCGGAGTAGGTAACGTTGTTAACAACAGTAAGGTCAAGTACGCCGTCCCCATTGAGATCAGCGATTTTCACTGCAAAGGGGATGCTCCCAGCGAAGAACTCCTCGCGCGTTTGAAATGTGCCATCACCAATGCCCAATAGCACGCTGACGGTGTTGGATCCGCCGCTCGCGATCGCGAGGTCAGGCATGCCGTCCGCATTCAGATCACCGATGTCCACGGAATAAGGAAATCTGCCGACAGCGAAGTCCTTGCGAGTCTGGAAGGTGCCGTCACCATTGCCAAGAAGCACACTGACAGTATCGGAGCCAATGTTCGCAACAGCAAGGTCGAGTACGCCGTCCTCGTCAAGGTCATTGATCGCAACGGATTGGGGCGCGTCACCGGCGGCGAACTCCTGTCGGAATTGAAATGTGCCGTCTCCATTGCCCAGCAGTACGCTAATAGTGTCGGAAAAAGAGTTTGCTACCGCGAGGTCCGGCGTACCATCCCCATCAAGGTCTCTAATTGCAACTGATATGGGGGCTAAGCCTGAGAAGTAGTTTCGACGGGCCTGAAGGGTGCCATCGCCGTTGCCCAGCAGTACGCTGACTGAGTTAGAGAACTCGTTCGCCACGGCAATGTCAGGCATGCCGTCTCCATCGAAGTCGCCAATCGCTACGGAACGGGGGCCATCGCCTGTGTCGAAGTCATGGCGGGGCTGAAAAGTGCCGTCGCCATTGCCCAGCAACACACTGACGGTATTGGGACGATTGTTAAATGTCCCATAGTTCACGATGGCAAGATCAAGAATGCCATCAATGTCAAAGTCGCCGATCGCCACGGACCTGGGAGCATCGCCGGTTTCGAAGACCCTTTCGGGAAAGAATGGCCCGGAGGATGCACCACGATCAAAACCCGCTGGATCGATTCCGAGTCCAGGTTGTTGTTCGATCACAAGAGGGCCGTTTTGAATCTGAGCTCCAGCCTCTGTAACTATGGAGCACATCACAAGAGAAAACAACCCAGATATGAACAGCTTGACCCACATGCCAGCCCCCTAATCATAAACCGACCGAACGAAGGAGGCACTCCCCTTCTTGCTGCCATTCTAAAGAGTACCCAGTAGAGAACAAGCAAAATCTTGGAAACCCGGCAGAGTACTTGCTGCAGTATCGTTAACAGTGAATGAGCTTGGTCAGCCACGAATCCGAGTCTTTTTCTTAGATGAGTACTCTCGTAGAATCGTGGTGTTTGGAAAGCAAGAAAGATATGGCATGGAAACGGCATTTGGCAGAGTAGATCGCCAATAACCTCCGAGAAGCCGGTCGTATCCAGTACAAGGGATGAACGTATTGGAAGTCGCTTAAGGAAATTTCTAAACCTTCACCAGAAGCGTGGAGCTCTCGTTCGCTTTGAGCTCTCTGAAGGGACGGTCAATGGCCCATTGGCAAAAATTGACATAGAGGTTGATACGGAATATGGCGCAGATGAATGGCCTCATACGAACTCATAAAGAGTCAAACTGGAGTAGGTCCAGCTCATGAATCACTGGGCTACTGGCTTTCTTTACCATGTTTTCTGCAAACACATTCGCGAACGAAACAGACTAGCTTTGAGGAACTTAGCCAGCCCTATCGATCCGAACCTTGAGCCAGGCTTTCGCGAACTGCCAATCCGACTTGACCGTAGCTGGAGATACATCAAGTATCTCGGCAGTTTGTTCGATTGTCAGGCCAATGAAGAACCTCAGATGGACGATCTCACCCCACCTAGCATTGTTCGTTGTGAGCTCGTCGAGCGCCATGTCGAGCCCGTCAATCTCTTCGGGGCTGTAGTCGGCGGCGGCGGGTATATTGATCACATCGATCTGCTCCCGCTTCTGACCCCCACCGTGCTTCACCGCATTTTGCCGTCTCGCACGGTCAACGAGTATGCGTCGCATCACCAAAGCCGCGGTATTGAAGAAATGGCGCTGGCTCTTCCAGTTCGTCTCGCCATCGGCGAGTCTCATGTAGGCCTCATGAACAAGGGCGGTCGCCTGAATGGTCTGGCCGGGTTGCTCTCGCCTCATCAGCGAATCGGCCAGGCCTCGGAGCTGCTCATAGACGAGTGGGAGAAGCTTGTTCACGGCGTCAGCGTCACCAGCGTCAACTGCTTGAAGCAGTACGGTGATGCTTTGGTCTGGGTTCGGTTGCATCGAAACTCCTTAAGGACGGAGGCGCTTCAGGTCACGCGCCATATGAGCAAGAATGCTCATCCAAACAATCGATTCTTGATCTACACATCATAACAAATATCGGGTACACGCAAGTTTCGCTCGGGACTCGGCATGTTCACAGGGAACCGCTTTGTTCACAGGGAACCGCTTAGTGGTGGGTGGAACCATGCGTTTCTGGTCGTTGATAGCCGCAATTTCATTGTGGAGAGCTTCCATCGCTTGTTCGAGCTCACCGAGCTTCTGTTGCATCTTTGCTCTGAAGAAAGAACGGTCGAGCAAGCGGGGCTGATTCTGATGAATGACGGGCATCACCTGACCTCCAATTCATGGCTCAATGCTCTGAAGCCCTGATCTGATCTTGATGCTGAACGATTGACTGTTGAAATCCGGCGGGATCGGGTGTGTCTGCCATGGTCTGTAGGAGTGTTGGCGTTGAGCCCTGCGGCATAGTCTCACTACGCTGATTCTCCTGGCGCATGGTCGAAAACCCACAGCGACACTTGGCACAACCGTGACATCGACCTGACTCTGGCGGCCTAGGACTGGCATTGTTCGATACTTTGGTAGTACACATGGGCGGCATTCCTTCATCTGAGTTTCAAGAGCTTGCTCGCCGTGATGGTTCACGGATCAGCACTCAACAGAGACTGCGTAGAAAGCGCAACGCCTGGCCAGAGATTATCTATTCAAATGTCAGATATTCGAACTTGATTGGTGCCCAATCCCGCTGACCAGCCCGGTATTTGTACCGCCAGCAATGTATCGGCAGTGCCATGGCCTCTTTGGGCTTACTCTTCGTTGAGCTTCGCCTGCCACTCAGCGGCCTTGGCGTCGTACCCGCCTTCGGGCTCGGCCTCGTGCCAGGCTGTGTAAAGTTCTACCACGCGTTGGATCGCTTCATCGAGCCGATCGTGTGCCTGTTCAGGTGGCTGGATTTGCTCCGCCGCTTCAACCAGCAACCCCTCGGCCTCGGTGAACTTGGACTGCGAAGCCAGCGTCTCGCCAAGCAAACTCTGCGTGTTCCAAATCAACCAGTGCCCTTCGGGCATTTCACGCTTGCGGATCTCGAAACACTCTCTGAGCACCGGCTCGGCTTTGCCTGGTTGATCTTGCTCAATCAGGTTCATCCCCAGCATCACCAGCGTTGAAGCCAGCTGTGCTCCCCCTTCTGGCTCTGCCCGTCGCGTGATCTCCACACTCAACCGCCGAAACTCCTCAGCTTCCGGCCATCGCTTTAGCTTCTCAAGCAAAGCTGCCATGTTGCGCCTTGACATCAACGTGTTCGGATGGTCATCGCCGAGCAATCGACGTAGCCCCTCCAGAGCCTCCCGATAGTACGGCTCAGCCTCGGCCAACTTACCCTGGGATTGGAGCAAAGATCCCATGTTGTTGATCGAGGTCAGCGTGCCCGCGTGGTCTTCGCCAAATACACGACGCCTCCCCTCCAACGCCTCGCGTAAAAACGGCTCAGCCTCGGCCAACTTGCCCTGGGATTGGAGCAAAGATCCCATGTTGTTGATCAAGGTCAGCGTGCTCGTGTGGTCGTCCCCAAGCACACGACGCATCCCCTCCAACGCCTCACGGTAATACGGCTCGGCCTCGGACAGCTTCCCTTGGGACTGGAGTAGGCCACCCATGTTGGTTAGTGAAACCAACGTATCTGGATGATCATCGCCAAGCACTCGACGGCTGCCTTCCAACGCTTCGCTATAGTACGGCTCCGCTTCGGCCAGCTTGCCTTGTGAACTAAGCAGTAGCCCCATGTTGTTAATCGAGCTTAAAGTGTCTGGATGATCATCGCCAAGCACTCGACGGCTGCCTTCCAACGCTTCGCTATAGTACGGCTCCGCTTCGGCCAGCTTGCCTTGTGAACTAAGCAGTAGCCCCATGTTGTTAATCGAGCTTAAAGTGTCTGGATGATCATCGCCAAGCACTCGACGGCTGCCTTCCAACGCTTCGCTATAGTACGGCTCCGCTTCGGCCAGCTTGCCTTGTGAACTAAGCAGTAGCCCCATGTTGTTAATCGAAGCCAGCGTGTCCGGGTGATCATCGCCAAGCACACGACGGCGGCCTTCCAACGCCTCGCGAAGGTAGGGCTGTGCCTCCGCTAGTTTGCCCTGCCAAAAAAGAAGTGTCCCCATGTTGTTAATCGAGCTTAGCGTGTCCGGGTGGGCGGTACCAAGCACACGACGGTAGCCTTCCAACGCCTCGCTATAGTATGGCTCCGCCTCGGCCAGCTTACCTTGTGAACTAAGCAGTAGCCCCATGTTGTTGATCGACCCCATTGTATTTGGGTGGTCGTCGCCAAGTACTCGGCGGTTACCTTCCATCGCCTCGCGAAGGTAGGGCTGTGCATCTGCTAGTTTGCCCTGTGATTGGTAAAAGATACCTATGTTGTTGATGTAAGTTATCGTACTCGGATGATCATTTCCAAGCACACGACGGCTGCCTTCGAGTGCCTTGCGGTAGTAAAATTCCGCTTCGGCCAGCTTGCCTTGTGAACTAAGCAGTAGCCCCATGTTGTTAATCGAAGCCAACGTGCTTGGGTGGTCATCGCCCAGTACGCGCTGGTTACCTACCATCGCCTCGCGGGAGTACGTTACTGCCTCATTCAGCCTGCCCAGTGATCTAAGCAGGAGCCCCATGCGGTTGATCGATATTAGAGTATCCTGGTGGTCATTGCCAAGTACTCGACGTCTACCTTCCAACGCCTTGCGGCAGAATGACTCGGCCTCAGTGAACATCCCTTGGTCTTGAAACAAAGAACCCATGTTGCCGATTGAGGTCAGCGTGTCTGGGTGGTCGTCGCCAAGTTCATGACGACGGATTTGTAAAGCATTTGCAAATGGCCTTGTGGCTTGCTGGAGCAAGCCAGCATCTCGCATCGTCCTTCCAAGTGTCGCGAGCAACCTCGCCTCCACAAGCGGCTGGTCTGCAAACTGAGTCTCAATCGCCTCCAAACTCGGTGTAAAGATGTGCTCATCAAGCGCATCGAGCGCAAGACCCGTGAAGTCAGCACCGGACACGAGTGATTCGTATTCCGCCTGCATCGTCTCAGCTTGGGCCTCATCAAACCCACGCCGCTCACCCAAAGCCACCAACTTCTCTCCGAGACCGTGACGCAGCGACAAACCCATGGCATCGGCATCAAAGCCGGCAAGCTGCTCGGACTGGAAATCGGCGACAAGTTGCAACTCTTGGGCTCGCCGCTCGGTTTCAACTCTCGCCTCGGCCTCGGCCTGCTGCGCGAGTTCTGCCGCATGTTGCGAGGCGACCGCCTCAGCACGCTGGGCTTCGGCTTGGACAAGCCCATAGGTTGTCCCGATCAGGCCCAAGAGCAGCACCAGCACGGTCGCCGCGACGCCACCAACCAGCACGCGATTGCGGCGGGCAAACTTGCGGATCTGATAGGATCGGCTTGCCGGACGCGCCACGATCGGCTCATCAGCAAGGTAGTGACGGATATCCGAGGCAAGGCCCGATGCCGACTGGTATCGGCGATCCTTGTCTTTCTCCAGTGCCTTCCCGGTGATGATCTCGACATCGCCTCCGAGCCTGGTATTCAGTGAGCTCAGACGTGTAGGGTCCACCTCGCGGATGACGCGGACCGCTTCGTGGATCATGTGCTCAGGAAGTTGGTATGGGAGTTGGCCGGATAACAGCTCGTAGAGCACCACGCCTAGCCCGTACACATCCGAGCGTGTGTCGAGTTGGGCCGGGTCGCCCAGGACCTGCTCGGGGCTCATGTAGGGGATCGTGCCGACGAGCTGTCCGATATCCGTCTGCATGGTGACGGATTGCAGATCCGACTCGGTCGCTCGTGCAACGCCAAAGTCGAGAATCTTTGGTTGCCCATCGGCTGATACAAGGATGTTCGCCGGCTTGAGGTCGCGATGGATGACCCCTTTTTGGTGGGCGTGCTCGACGGCATCGCAGATCTTGGCCATCAGGTCGAGGCGACCTCTGGTGTCGAGTTTCTTCTTGAAGATATACTCATTTAGAGGCAAGCCATCGACCAACTCCATCGCGAAGTAAGGCTGGGCACCAGCTGGGCCTTGCTGCGTCCCAGCGTCGTAGATCTGGGCTATACCGGGATGTTTCAGTCGACCGAGCACCTCGGTCTCGAGTTCGAATCGCCGGAGCATCCGTTCTGAGAGTGCTCCTGGCTGGATGAGCTTGAGTGCAACTTCGCGCTCTGGATGCAGCTGCAAGGCCCGGTAGACCACGCCCATGCCGCCTTCGCCGATGGGGCTGATGATGGTATAGCTCCCCACCCGTGCACCGGGTGCCAGGCTCACGGTGTGCTTTGAACGGATAGGGCTTTCAGCCGTGGCCATCGAGGCTTGGCTCAGCAAACGCAGAACAAGTTGCTCGAGCTCTGGATCATCGATGCATTGTTTGGCGAGGTATCCATGGCGGTCTGCTTCTGGCAACGCCAAAGCGGCCTCAAACAATGATCGTGCACGATCTATATTGGTCATACGAGCCTCCAGTTTTATACAAATGTTTTTACATACAGCGAAGCATGATCTATCGCCCCGCCACGATAACAGAAAGATTTGTCCGGCTCAAGTTTGTTTGCTTTAGAAGCATACTTGGGTCTATAACGGGAATTGCGGGGAAACATCTGGATATGGCTCGAAAAACTGCCTGTGGCTGCACGAGAAGGCTGGGGAAAGATTTTCGATATTCCAAAAAACATTCCCTATCTCTAGCCACTCGGATTCAAGAACTCGCATGTACATGTGGAGCCGGTATTCGATGTGGATGCCTGGCTACCTAACGAAACCCCGTTTGAAATGGAGAAAATAATGAACTTCCGTACGAAAACAGTTGTTGTTGTTGCAGCAGTCGCCGCTTCTCTGACGCTCGCCGCTACGCAAACTCATGCCGCTTCCATGCAATCTGATGGCTTGCGGATCCTGCGCCCGCATACCCCCAACCCCAAAGTCTTCCGCCCGCATACACCCAGTCGCAAGATATTCCGCCCGTACACACCCAGCCGTAAGGTCTTTCGCCCCTACACACCAAGCCACAAGATCTTTCGGCCGCACACCCCAAACAACAGAAAGTTCCGCCCATACACCCCAAGCAACCCAACCTTCCGTCCCTATACACCAAGCCCGACATACTACCGCCACTACACCCCGAAACTCCGAGTTCTTCGTCCGTACACCCCTTCACCGCTCAAGCTTCGTCCGTGATCACAGCGGAAGATGCCTCCATACATAGCCTCTCTTTCGCAGCTCAGCGAGGGAACTTGTTGAGCTGCTTTGTGCTCTTGAAATGCGACCTATCGACATGTTGTTGATTTCACGTTCTGTGTGAGGTGGTCGCCAACTCAGCTCTTGATGAATGGAACACCCATGCAAAGCAATCATGTCTTACAGCCTGTCTCGCTCCCCGCCCCTTGGTCACCAGATATTCTCTCAGGGCAGTCAAAGCCGTTTGAGGAGCGTTGGGAAGATCTCACATCGCGGCTTGATTCAAAGATGGATCAACTTGTGGAGGTTGTCCAAGGTTCGGAAATGTTCCAAACGCTTGTCGATCCTTCCACACCGATGGGCCTGGTGAAGATGATCATGCGGGAAATCTACCTTGAGATCTACTCGTACCAGCCGCAGGTCATCGAGGCGACTATGTGCTGCATCGCGAGAATGCCAAAGTGTGACTCAAGGACCATCAAGACCATGATGACACACCAGTGTGATGAATCCGATCATGGCGAAATGGCCATGCGCGATTATGTGCGCCTTGGTGGAGACGAACAGGCCGCACGGGCACGCCGAATAAGCAGTGCCTCATTTGCGGTCGCCTCGCTCTGGTGGGGATTGGCTCACATGGAGACACCAACGGCGTATCTCGGTGCTCTGTATCCGTTTGAGGGCCTTACGCCTCGGATCTGCGGCCCCATCGTTGAGATGTTGTACAAGCGGAACTTCCCCCGCGAGGCGATGGAGTTCATCGAGTTTCATGCGACCGAGGACATCAAGCATACAAATCTGGTTCGCTATTTGCTCAAGGATGTGGCCAGCCGCTACCCCGGAGCTGAGCAAGCGATCGAGGCAGGCGTGGACTACTTCTTGGAGGTATACCCAATGCCAGTCTGGGATATCGCATACAAGCGAGCGCAAATCGAATGGAGTGGGAGCGATACTGTCCTGGCCAGTATTTTGGAATAGTACGCGACGCACACGGCAATACTGAACGCACGCTGCATCGGCTCTTTAAAGAGTCGATTTTTTTCTGTAAACCTGACCAGGGCAGATGATTTTTACGCACTCATTTATGTCATGAACATAAGGAGTCAGTCATGTCTACGAAAGCGTTTAGAACATCCATCTCAATATCTCGCACTGCGGTCATACAGACTACAAAAACAGGCCGATTCAATCCAGGGCCCAGCACGACGAAGAAGGAGAGTGCTCGGGTTGCTCGCCCAAAGCAATCACGCATTCAAGTCAGAATCATTGACAGCGAGAAAGAGCAAGAAATGGTCTACCGGTTCCGATATGGGATCTATGTCGAAGAAATGCACCGTGCCGAGCCCCATGCCGATCATGAGAGGAAACGAATAGAAGAGCCGCTCGATCAGGACGGAGTGTTGTTTGGTGCATTTCGCGGCGATGAGATGGTCGGTACGCTTCGGATGAATAGTGGCGAGAGCGTGTGTGGATACTATGAGGATCTGTATGGAATGAGTGCATACGCCCCGTTTTTCCCATACCGGACGAGTATCACAACAAAGCTGATGATTCTCCCCTCGCTTCGGAGATCTTCGCTTTCATTCAGACTGGCTGAGGCTGGTTTCTGCTACGCACATAAGATGAACTTCGAGCATGACTTTATTGACTGCAACCAGCATCTCAAATCCTATTTCTTGAAACTCGGATATCAGCAGCATCTGTCGGATATCGAGCATCCGGTCTATGGGCATGTAAGTAGACTTCGACTCGATCTCAATGATTGGGCGCATCTCATAGATGTTCGTTCTCCATTCTGTCGGCTACGATCAAAGAGGCCGGAGCAGGCCACCCGTTGCCCGAAGAGTACGTTCTAATCGAACCGCGTGAAGAGGTCGAACAGCTGATCGTGGGGAATCTGAACCGCATGATCCAAGAGCGATCTTGGGCGCCGCCCGCCATACTGGCCGGTCCGGAGAAAACACTGTGTGAGACCAGTACGCGCGGACGCGCGAAGCAATAGGCGTGCCAACGACATTGAGCTGCAAGGAGATGCAATGTGCAATCATTTCACGATCAGCCAAAGAAGATCGAACTATCCAGCCAGATGCCCATCGTTCGCATGATCAGATTCATGGTGATTCCGACAATCAGAGCAATGGCCGTCTGTGTGGACGGCTCAGAACCTGAGCGTCGATTTAGCCCTCTTCGCTCTTGCTTGATTGTTCATCACGGGCGACCGGCTCTGATGCATCAAGGAACGCACTCACATCGACGAAACTGCATGATTCCTGATCTTGGGGCTTGGCTACTCCCTGCGATGAGAATGTAACCTCAGCCGTCTACGACACTCAGTTTTATCCGAAAAAAGGCTGTTGCCCTTTCATTGTGTGTGATACATGCAATGAGGGGAGGTCAATGGGGTGCCGCGCTGGGTATGCCTACTCCATTGGTACGCTGTACCAGTGTGATTCTCAATTTTCTGTCTCATGCAACCCCATTGCCATTGCCGAGGTATACTGCACACCGTGCAAAACCGTCCGCTCGCCATCTTCTTGACCATGCTTATCAGCTTTCAGGCCGTCTACGGCGGCCTGGGCGGTGCCATGGTCCTATGCCTTGGCGGTGGTCACGAGCATGAGCCGTCAGAGACGGTCGAGATATGCGAGCTTGCGTGCGGGCATGAAGATGTCATCACTGGACCGGTGTCTATTGATCAGCACGGCGAGGATTGTGCATGCGTTGATCTCGAGGTCGAGTTGGTTGAGCTTCTCAGCCTTCCGAGATTTGATTGTGATTCGATGCAATCTGTCTTTGCTCAGCCCGCCCCAGCATGGATTGTTGCGGAGCTGGGTCACGGTCTGTCATGGACCGGGCCACCGGCCATGCCGCAGTGGTTCGATCCAAGCGGGTCCCAGCGGCTTGCGATCGTTTCGTCGACGCGGTTGATCCTCTAAATCCTGTCTGAGTCCGAATCGTGCCCCGAGCAGCTCCGGCTGCTTCGGGCGGTTTGTCGTTTACTCAGATAGGAATACCATATCATGGACATCTTGAAAACCCCGCTTTTCCGGCGGGCGGCCTGGCCCGGCATCGCCGTGGCAGCGGCCGGTGGATTGCTCGTCGGTTGCCAAAGCTACGAGCGGGCACCGCTCGACCTCACCTCACATCGAGACACACTCGAGAGCCGGCTCGACGCCGGAGAACCGATTAACTCATTTCTCAGCCGCCTGAACGAATCCGGTGGCGATACGCCGGATTGCTTTGATCCAACCGACGGGTTGTCAGTGGCGGAGGGTGAAGTCCTCGCATTGTTTTACAACGCTGATCTTCGATTGGCGAGGCTCTCGGCAGGCGTTGCGCTCGCCAACTACGAAACCGCGGGGCTATGGGAGGACCCGCAGTTCGGCTTTGACGGCGCTGAGATCCTCTCGCCTTCCGGGCCGTTCGAGTACGGCCTGTCACTGAATCTGACCATACCAGTATCCGGGCGACTGGGCGTGGCCAAGGACCGCGCGGAAGCCGCCTACGAGACCGAGCTCAGGCGCATCGTCGATGCGGAGTGGTCCATACGCGCTCGAGTTAGATCGGCGTGGGCCGCGTGGACGGTTGCCGATGCACGGGTGCGTCTGTTGTACGAAGTGATCGGGCAGGTTGAACGGATCGGCTCCATCACCGATCGGCTTGAAGCAGCTGGCGAACTCACACGCATCGAGGCTCGCCTGCTGAGATCCGAACTCTTGCAGACTCGTGGCCGACTTGCTCAGGCGGAGTTTGCAGCGACCCAGGCTCGTCTCAACCTTCTCGGGCTGCTTGGATTGCCGCCATCGGTTGACATCGAGCTCGTCCCGTCGCTCGCGGCCAGGGAGAGGGAATCGTTTCCAGATGAGTTGCAGCGGCTGATCGAGGCCAATACCGCACTCGCCGTACGCCGTGCGGAGTGCCACACTGCCGAGGAAACACTCCGCCTAGAGATCCGGAAGCAATACCCGGATATCGCGATCGGCGGCGGATACGGGAGCGAAGACAGCGATGACCGTCTCCTGCTGGGTCTGTCGATCCCGATTCCAATTCTTAATGCGAACCGTGCCGGTATCGCCGAAGCACGAGCACAGCGAGACATTGCACGCGCTACAGCAGAGACAGTCTTCGAGCAGCTCACGCGCCAGCTTGCCACAACGAACGCGGCGATTGTCTCTGCCAGGACCCAACTCGAAGCGTTCGAGACGCAGCTGGTACCGATGCTCGAAGAGCAGTCAAGAGAAGTTGAACAACTCATCGATCTCGGCGAGGTCGACACGCTGATCCTGCTGGAAACAGTTTCTCGCCGTTTCGAGGCCAAGAACCAACTGCTCGACCTGCGACTTGCCGTACTACATGCTCAAGTCGAGCGAGCCAGACTGCTCGGGCCGAATCAGCATAAGTCACCGGCACCTGTTGAACACACCTCAGACAACACATCACTGACCACGGGGGCAAGCCTATCGCCCGCCGAGGAGGATTCCAAATGAACACAACTCACCGAGCTGCTCTGATTGCAGCGACAGCATTCCCATTGTTCTTTCTCGTCGCATGCAACGGGGACGATTCAGGCTCTACCGAGCAAGTCGCTCACAACGAAGATGACGGCCACGATCACGGCGTAGAAGCAACGCCGGAATCATCCGACCGCGTCGCCATCTCCGCCTCGGTTCGCTCGAATCTCGGTATCAGCTTTGTCACGGTTGAGCGTCGGCGGATCGAGCAGACACTCAGAGTCCCCGGCCGATTTGAGTACCTGCCAACCGCGCGGCGTGAGTACAGAACGGCCGTTCCGGGCCGTGTTGAGCTGCTCGCAGCGCAGTTTCAGCGTGTCAGCGCCGGCGATGTGCTCTACCGGATTGACTCGCCGGCGTGGCGAGAGATGCAGCAGCAACTCGCCGATGCGGAAGCACAGATCCAGAGGTTTGGCGCCCGGCTCGAAACCTTTGAGCCGCTTCTCGCGGCACATGAACAACACGAGGAAAGCCTGCACGAGAGTGTCGCCGTGTGGAACGAGCGCGTCGACCAGCTCAAGAGCGTGCGCGAGATGGGCGGTGGCCGCATCGACGAACTCGCCCAAGCAAGGGCCGCTGTCGCGAGCAACCGGGCCGAGCTTGCAAGTGTGCAAGAGAAGAAGGCCGAGCTGCACGCCGATCGACAGCAGACCCAAGCTGATCTTCGGGCGGCAGAAGCCCGGCTGAACTACCTGCTCGACTCCGCCGCAGCCATCGCATCGATTGATCGAGCGCAGCTTGCCGCCATGGTCAGCACGGATCAGACTACTCAACCCGGTTGGGCGACGGTCAATACGATCGAAGTGGTCGCGACCGAGGCGGGTATTGTGGAGGCGATGGGCCTGACAAATGGATCTTGGGCCGATGAGAAGACGCCCGTGATGACCGTTGTGCAGCCCGACCGGCTTCGCTTTCGGGCGTCAGGCTTGCAGAGTGATCTCGGGGTACTCAAGGACGGCCTGGTCGCCCGGATCGTCCCCCCGACGCCCACGGCCGTCGGCCGCGCGGTGCCGTTGCAAGACACGATGGACGGCACGCTCACCCTTGGGCTCGCCGGCGATCCCAATGACCGCACGCTTGAACTCTTCGTCGTTCCCAATGAACTCCGATCATGGGCACGACCGGGTATCTCGGCTCAGCTCGAAATCGTGACTGACTCCACGGCAGGACCCGAGCTTGCGATCCCTCTGGCCGCGGTGCAGCGCGACGGGCTCTCGCCGGTGATCTTCCGCCGGGCTCCCGACAATCCGGACGAGGCCATCCGCATGGAGGCGGACCTCGGAAAAGACGATGGGCGGTGGGTTGCGCTGCTCAGTGGTTTCCGTGACGGCGACGAGATCGTCCTCGATGGCGCGTTCCAACTCATGCTCGCGACCAGCGGATCGATCCAAAAGGGTGGCCACTTTCACTCTGACGGCACCTTCCACGAAGGGGAGGACTAAGCCATGTTGAAAGCAGTTATCCGATTCTCGCTCCAGTATTCATCGCTCGTTCTTATCGCTGCCGTTATGGTGGTCGGGTATGCCGGCTACCGGCTCCCGCGCATGAGCGTGGATGTGTTCCCTGAGCTCAACGCGCCGACTGTGACCATCATGGCCGAGTCGGGTGGGCTCGCCGCCGACGAGGTCGAGCAGTATGTGACCTTCCCCATCGAGTCCGCCGTCAACGGCATGACGGGCGTGCGGCGCGTCCGCAGCGCCAGCGCCATCGGCCTTGGGATCGTATGGGTCGATCTCGACTGGGGGACCGATCTCTATGACGCGCGTCAGCTCGTGGCCGAGCGGCTCGTCACCGCCCGAGAAAACCTTCCCGATGAGGTTGAGCCCTTCATTACGCCGATCACATCCATCGCCGGCGAGATCATGCTCGTATCGCTCTCCTCGCCCGATGGCTCCGTGGATCCGATGGAACTCCGCTCCTACGCCGACTTCGATCTTCGGAACAAGATTCTCTCCGTACCCGGTGTTGCCCAAGCGGTCGCGATCGGTGGCGAGTTGCCCGAGTATCAGGTCAATGTCAACCAAGAGCGACTCCGTCTCTACGACCTCACAATCACCGATGTGGTCGAGGCCGCGGGCGGTGCACACAGCACCGCCAGCGGCGGCTATCTCGTCAATGTCGATCACTTCGAGATCCCGATCCGACAGCAGAGCCGCGTGACGAGACCGGAAGACATCGCGAACTCCATCATCAAGTACCACGAAGGTGTAGCCGTAACAATTGGGCAAGTTGCCGATGTCCGTCTGGGCCCGGCGCTCAAACGCGGGACTGCCTCCGAAGGCGGCAACCCCGCGGTCATCCTGTCGATCCAGAAATCGCCCGGCACCAATACCCTCACCCTCACCGACAACCTCGACGCGCTCTTTGATCAGATCGAGCCAACGCTTCCTGCGGGCGTTGAACTCAACCGGGATGTCGTTCGCCAGTCGCACTTCATCGATCGTGCGGTTCACAATGTGACCAAGGTGCTTGGCGAAGCGATCATTATCGTGCTGGTCGTGCTCGTGCTGTTCCTGATGAACCTTCGAACAACACTCATCACACTCACGGCCATCCCCATCTCGCTCGCAGTCGGCTTGCTGATGATGGACGCGATGAATCTCGGGCTCAATGTAATGACGCTCGGTGGCTTGACCGTCGCGATTGGTGTTCTGGTCGATGATGCGATCATTGATGTAGAGAATGTTTTTCGACGCCTCAAGCAGAACCGTGCGCTGGCCGAGTCAGATCGTCGTCCGTTTACGGAGGTGATTTTCGACGCCAGTAATGAGATCAGGCCCGCGATGGTGTTCGCGACTGTGATCATTGTGATGGTCTTTCTGCCGCTCCTGTTTCTTCAGGGGCTCGAGGGTCGGTTCTTTCAGCCGCTCGCGCTGACCTATATGATCTCCATCCTCGCGTCACTCGTGGTCGCGCTCACGGTCGTCCCGGCGATGTGCCGCTTCCTGCTCAAAGGCAAGCTCGGCGGGACACACGAGGATCGTGACAGTTTTCTCGTCCGAGTACTTAAGCGTGGGTATGAGCCGGCACTTCGATCCGCGATCCAGTTTCGGGCGTGGGTGCTTGGGGCCGCGGGCCTGATCACCGCCGCGGCGTTGTTCCTGGCGAGCACATTCGGCACATCGTTTTTGCCCTCCTTCAACGAGGGGACATTTACTGTCTTTCTCCTCGCGCCTCCCGGAACATCCATTGTCGAAAGCGACCGGCTCGCGACCGAGGTCGAGAAGCAGCTCGTCGAGATCGACGGTGTACGGTCGGTGTCACGCCGCACTGGACGAGCCGAGCGTGATGAACACGCCGAACCCGTCAGCAACTCGGAAGTCGAGGTCACGGTCGATGCAGGGCGATCACGAGTAGAGGTGCGCGATGAGATCGATCGTATCCTCGCTTCAATCCCAGGCATCACGACCATGGTCGGCCAACCCATCGAGCACCGCCTGAGCCATGTTCTCTCGGGGACTCCCGCCGCCGTCGCGATCAATGTGTTCGGCGAGGACTTGTCCGAGCTACGACGCGTCGCCAAAGCCATCGAAGGCGAGTTGCAGTCGCTGCCGGGTGCCCGCGATGTGAATGCGAACCGTGAGGTTATGATCACTTCGCTGCCGATCCGCTATCGCCACGCAGAGTTAGCGGCAGCCGGTCTGAGCCCTGCGGACGCCGCGGAGCAGGTCCGTGAAGCGATTTACGGAGAAGTAGTCGATACCGTCAATCAGGGTGTCCGTCAGTATGACATCGTTGTTCGTCTCGCGGCCATCGATCGAGAATCTGTACAGCAGGTGCGTGATCTACTTCTTCGCGGACGCGGCGGCGCGACCGTACGCCTAAGCGATGTCGCCGACATCGGCCCCGAGCGGTCGAGCAACCTCATCACCCGCGAGAATGCCCAGCGGAAGGCGGTCATCTCGCTCAATGTCGCTGAAGGATCGAACCTCGGCGATCTGGTCGCCCAGGTACAGAAGCGGGTCGATCCCATAGTCCTAGAGGCCGGGATGACCGTTTCGTACGGCGGACAGTTCGAGGCTCAGCAATCTGCATCTCGTACTATTCTCGTCGCTGGTGTAGGCGTGGCTCTTGTGATGCTCATGCTGCTTCAGATATCAACGGGCTCGATGCGGGCCGCCGTGCTTGTGATGCTCAACATGCCGCTCGCGCTCATCGGCGGTATCGCCGCGATCTATCTCACCGAGGGTAGTGGGGCGATCGGTAACACGCTCGCCCTCATCGGTATCGGCGGCGCATATGTCCCGCCCGTGATCTCGATCGCGAGCCTCGTGGGGTTCATCACGCTGTTCGGGATCGCGGTGCGAAACGGCATCCTGCTCATCAACCACTACAACCACCTCATGCAGCACGAAGAGGTACCGCTCAGCGATGCGATTGTGCAGGGTTCGATGGAACGCCTCGTACCAATATTGATGACCGCAATCTCCGCGGCTTTGGGCCTCCTGCCGCTTGCGCTGGCCGCGGGGCAGCCGGGCAGCGAGCTGCTCGCCCCGCTGGCGATTGTCACGCTCGGCGGCCTGCTGACCTCCACATTCCTGAACCTCTTCGTCGTCCCCGCTGGCTACTCGCTGGTGTTCGGACAGAAACTCGAACCGCGCCGGCGTGTATTGCCGGCCTTGAAAACTCGGATCGCAGGAGCCCTGCGCCCGACCAAGACCAAGGAAAAATCACAATGAACGAGTTCACAAAGTTGCTCATCGCTTCGAGCCTGGCCGGGGTGCTGTCGATCACCGGATGCGAGACTGAATCAGCTCCAGAAGGTTCGGTGGAACACTCAGAAGGTGTCGGCCACGATCACGCCGACCACAACCATGATGAAGACCACAGCGAGACAGGCCACGGGGATCACGACCACAAAGACGGGAACCATGACGAGCATGTAGCTGTGTCGTCCTTGGGATCGGTTATTGTTGCCGACTCTACACTCAGCGTCTCAGCCGGTGGTGAAATCACGCCCAACGCCACGCTCCATATAGAAATCGAACACACGGCCGGGCGGATACCCTCGGCGATCAGGCTGTGGATCGGCACGGACTCCGGCGAGAACTCCCTCAAATCAAAGGCGAGCAGGAGCGGCAACATGTATATCGCAAAGGCGGAGGTTCCCGCAGAACTCACGCCCGAAGATGCACTCTGGATCGAGATCGAAACTTCCAATGGCGAACGCATCTCAAGTTCCATTGCTCTGAACTAGGCATCTGACCATGGCCGCGATGGCTGCGAGGATGTTGTAGATTCAGTTGCCGCGGAATTGGACTTTCATCGACTAGCTAGGGCATTTGTAGTGCATTTGGTCACTGTAAACACTTGTGTATGGAAATCTTGCGAAAGCGGGCGGTTGGGATCCAATTGACGACATTCAGCTTGGGTGACCTGCCCCCAGAACCTCATCTATTTCCTATGCGATTTGTTTCGAAGAATGGATTCGGTTTGGGGGGCAGATCAAGAGCTTGCTCACAAGGTGGACGCGATGAACACCAAGTACGGGCACGCCCTGATGGAGTCTTTGTGCGTGGACTTGTCATGGAATGAGCGTGGTATGTTCGTATGTGTGATTGCTGGGTCGGTGTCAGGGATGTGGTCGCTTGGAACCCAGGGTTGGGAATAATTCATCGGACTGGACACTTCACTGAGAAGTCAAAGGGGATGTTTCCCAATTGATTTGTGTCCCGATCCCATGTAGAGTCACCTGTATGATGCGATTGCTGACCATCCTGATTGTTCTGCTTGCGGGCTTGCCGCGGGTTGGGCTTGGGTTGATCGAGGTACCGGCTGAGACCGGCTGCAGCGATATGGTCTGCCAGCCGATCATCGTCGAAACGGGTTGCTGTAGCGAACCTGCACCGGCTCAGGACATGAGCGTGTACTGCCCGATGTCGGACGGCCCGTGCCGATGCGGGGTCGATCGGAATGACGATCCTCAACGAGCACCCGAGGCTCCGCTCCAGCGAAGCGACTCACAGGTCACCCTTGGATTATCGAGGGCGGTTGCACAGATTTGTATCTGGAGCATCGGCAACGACGGGCAAGCCGAACGCCAAATGAGCGGGCTCGTCGAGCATGTGCACGCCCGGTGCACACACAGCGAAACACAGGCCATCCTGGGTATCTGGAGAACATAGAGCACGGATCCACAAGGGCAATGCGCGCACAGCGCATCGCAATGCGGTGATCCAATGTTCTCGTTCTACCAACTATTCAGGAGAATGCGATGGCGACACGCCTATGCATCGGCGCGTTGATTGCCGGCCCGGGGCTCATGCTCCTTGCCGGGTGTTCAACGAGTCCGTTCGACTACTCATCTCATCAAGGACCATCGGGGCCCCATCGGCTCATGATCCCTCAAGGCTCATCCCCAGCTCCTCGCTCGATCTATAGGGATCAAGAGCGGGGTGCGCTGGGATCTGATCAGAGCCAGAGCTCGGGGGTAGTCGTGGGCTCGACCCCCGAGTCGTTTATACGCTATGCGCTGTATCACAGCCCAACGGTCGAGCAAGCGTACCAGCAATGGCGAGTTGCCAGCGAGCGGCTGCCTCAGGTGCGTTCGTTGCCCGATCCGAGGCTCAGTGTTGGGTTTTTCCTCGATGAGGTGGAGACCCGTGTGGGTCCTCAGCAGGCCAAGGTGGGGTTGCAGCAGACTTTTCCGTGGATCGGCAAGCTCCGCGATCGGGAGGACGCGGCGGCTAAGGCTGCACTCGCGGCGTGGTATCAATACCAACAGGCACAGCTCGAGGTCGTTGAGCAGGTCCAGCAGGCCCTGTGGGGCTTGGTGTACCTCGACGAGGCCACCAAGATCACCCAAGGGAACTACGCCCTGCTCGAGTCTTTCGAGGCCGTGGTCCGGGCGCGATACCGGGTCGGGGCAGGATCGCACCCGGAGCTGATCAAGGTCCAGGTCGAGCTCGGGCTCCTCAGCGATCGACTCGCCGGGCTCGAAGCACAGCGTCCATCACAGGTCGCCGGGCTCAATGCGCTGCTCAACCGCCCGCCAGGAGCAACCATAGAGCCTGGGATACAGCTTGCGGATTCGGTGGTGTCGGACGATGCTCAGCATGCGATCGATGTGGCTCGCGATTGGAGCCCGGTGCTCCACATGATCGAGGAGCGGATCGAGCGTGCGAGGATCAATACAAGGCTCGCCCAGAAGGAGCGGTACCCGGATCTGACCGCCGGGATCGACTACATCGTGACCGATGAGGCGGCCAACCCAGCGATCGCCGAGAGCGGGGACGATCCGATCATGCTCAGCTTCGGCATCAACCTACCGATCTGGAGCGAGAAGTACGACGCCCTAGAGCGCGAGTCGATCGCTCAGCGTTTATCGATCAGCCGCGAGCTTGACTCGACGATCAATCAGCTCAGCGCCCAGATCCACCAAGCCTGGTTCGAGCACACCGACGCGGATCGGCGTGTCCGGCTCTACGAGGACTCGTTGATCCCTAAGGCTCAGGAATCGCTCTCCGCGTCACTCGCGGGGTTCCGCACCGGGGATTCGGAGTTCCTCGATCTGCTCGACACCCAGCGGACGCTGCTCGAGTTTGGGATTTCTGCTCAACGAGCGCGGGCAGACCGGGGCAAAGCACTGGCGACGCTCAACCGCCTGGTTGGACGCCCGGTGGAGACCGCTGAGGAACCAGCGGCGACCAACACAACCAATCAAAGCCATGATGAGGAGCTGCCATGAGTATTTCGAAGCAAAGCACAGGGCGCGCACTGCGTTGGGTCTGGTCTCGTATCGCGTCGGCAGTGGCGTTGGTGTTGATCGTGGCGGCGTTGTGGATCGGATACTCCATTGGTACCCCAAACACTGAGTCCCCGTCTTCGGCGGATCATCCCGATGAACACGCGTCGAATGATTCTGGGACAGATGCTGGAACACAGCTGTACACCTGTTCCATGCATCCGTCCGTCCGGCTTCCAGACCCGGACGCCAAGTGCCCCATCTGCTTTATGGAACTGATCCCGGTGATGGACAACGCGGACGGCGAGGGCTCAACCATCCGCTTGACGCTCTCGGAATCTGCCAGGGCAACAAGCCAGATCGAGACCGCGCGGGTCGGGCGGTTCTATCCGTCGGCCCAGACCCGCCTGTTCGGCAAGCTGGTTGACGACGAGACTTCGGTCGCTCGCATCAGCGCCTACTTCCCGGGGCGGATCGATCGCCTGTTTGTCAACTACATAGGTGTGAGCGTTCAGCGGGGCGATCACCTCGCCGAGCTCTACAGTCCTGATCTGCTCGCAGCGTTCGAGGAGCTCCGCCAAGCGAAGATCGCTGCCGGCAATGCGAGCGGGGCCAGCGAGTTTCTCCGCAAGTCCGCCGAACAAACGCTTGTGGCATCGAGGGAGAAGCTCCGGCTCTTCGGGCTCACCCAAGAGCAGGTGGACCAGGTGGAGTCGGGCACTTTCGACACCGACAAGCTGACGATTTATGCACCGATCGGCGGCGTGGTGACGAATCTGGCGGCGCGCGAGGGCGATTACCTCAAGACCGGCGACCCCATCGCCACGGTCTCGGATTTGTCGCGCCTGTGGCTCGACCTTGAAGCGTATGAATCACAACTGCCCATGCTCCGTTGGGGGCTCCCGGTGACATTCACCGTCGAAGCGCACCCGGGAGAAGTGTTCGAGGGGCGGGTCTCGTTTATTGAGCCCATCGTGGACGATCGCACGCGCACCGCCGCGGTGCGAGTGGCTGTTGATAACACGGAGAGAAGACTCAAGCCAGGCATGTTTGCGACGGCGGTGATCCGCGCCAAGATCGCTGTGGATGGTGCGGTGGTGTCCGATGAACTGGCCGGCAAATGGGTGAGCCCGATGCACCCGACCGTTGTCAAGGACGAGCCGGGAACCTGTGATGTCTGCGGCATGGACCTGATGAGCGCGGAATCGCTTGGGATCGTCGGTGATCCCGCCAGCACCGAGATGCCCATGGTGATCCCTCGGAGCGCAGTGCTGTTCACAGGCAAGCGATCCGTGGTGTAT
>CAXBLA010000017.1:0-66711 GCA_963976625.1 uncultured bacterium | reverse complement strand
TCGTTGATTTCTGCCGTGCGTACATAGGCCTGGCGGGCCTCTTGCTTGTGCCCGAACATCGTGACGAGCACCCAGGTCACCCCGAGCGTACCGATCACCGCGACCAAGAACACGATCAAGAGCAGCATGATGCGCCCGGGGCGGCGTGGATGCGAATGAGCGTTGGGCTGGTTGAGTTTCTGGAGTTTCATGGGGCACCTAACTGAAATGAACAGCTGTGATGGTCAGCTGTGATTTTCTCGTCGTGTAATCTCTGGGACGTTTAACTGAGGGGTTTAGTCGCGCGGGCCAAAGCCGGATTCTCGTGCGCCGTGGCCCACATCGCCGTGGCAATGGACACACCGCTGCATCTCCCCGCCGGTTTGGGCAGGCAGCATGTGGTTCACAAAGTCTTGATGGCAGTAGAGGCACGCGTGCTGCGTGACCTCCCGGTTGCGATCCTTGATCTGGATGGGTTCATGGAACTCGTTGGTGGTGAACGCGAGCGAATGAAAAAAGCCGTTGTCCGCCTTGGTGATCCATTTGCCCAGCACATCGTGCGGGAGGTGGCAGTCGTTGCAGGTCGCGACCGCGTGATGGCTCGACTGTGTCCACGAATCGTAGCTCGACTGCATCACATGGCAGTTTGCGCACGATGCGGGGTTATTCTGAAGATAGGCCGTGCCCTCGCCATAGCTGAATGTAAACGCCCCGAGCCCCCCGAAAACCCCGAAGGCGGCGGCACACATGATCGACAGCACAAGGACTGCACGCCGATACCCGACCCCCTTGCCTAGATCTGGTTGTTCAGGATCTGGCTGTTCGCCTGCATCTGTTTGTTCGATCGACGGATCGTGTTCCATAATCGGCCCCTGTCGCACCCAATGTATCAGCAAACCCGGTACATAGCAAACCGCCCAAGAACCGCGGCGAAAACCGTTTACTCGGTGTACGGTTGAGACTCCTGCGATCCGTCCTGCGACGCGGTCGCAGGCGGCTGCTGCCCGGTGAGTTTTAACCCAACGATGGCGCAGTGAATAAGAGCAAAAGAAAGAACAACCCGTTGCTGCATCGCCCCACTATTGCTTTGCGTGGATGCCCGATCCTCACTCGCCGTGACCAATCGCTCAACGCATAGCGATGAATCTACGGCAGAGCTTGATCGAGCACACGCCTGCTCATGGCTTGGGCACATGCTGATCGACCAAGATCTGGTTGCCGTCGGGGTCTTGAACAACGAAGTGCGCCACGCTGTCGCTCTCTGGGTCTGCTTCGACGAGCAGCTCAACGCCGTCCGCCTTGAGCCGGGCCTGGATCGCGCGGACATCGTCGAAGTCTTCGAGCTCGGTCTTATCCTGCGCCCAACCGGGATTGAAGGTCAGGATGTTGTCTTCGAACATCCCCTGGAAGAGCCCGATCTTGGCGGTATCGTTGCCCAAAACAACCCAGTTCTGCGCCGGATCGCCGCCGACTTGTTGAAAGCCGAGCTTTTCGTAAAAGGCCATGGAGACCGAGAGGTCCTTGACCGCCAGACTGACCGAGAATGCGCCGAGTTGCATGGGTTGCCTTTCTATGTGTTGAACCGGCTCGGGCGTCGAGCCCACAGCGTGAACAGTGTACCCGAGGATACCTGAGCCGAGCACCAATGCGCCAACGATTGATTTCATCGCGATGACCTTCCTCTGTTGCCAGTTCCGTTGTTTCACGAGAGTATGCACGCTGCAAGTTGATAGAACGAGCAGGTTTAAACTCTAGCCCCTTGAACGGGGCTCGGGACGGACGCACCCAACCCATTCGGTGATAGCCATTGCGTGCATACACTCAGGCTATGAAATACCCCGCCACCATGCGTCTGCTCACTTTGCTCCTCGCCCTCTTGATCGTGCCCTACACGCTCGGCGGCTGCGCCTCTTCGCAGATCCGCGACACGCCAGCCGCTGACTCTGTGCATGTGCAGGCCGGGCCGTTCGATCCTGAGGGAACTGGCTATGAGTACCCATACCCGGTGGAGTACTACACCTTTGAGAGCCAGCGCCAAGCAGTGAGAATGGCGTACCTAGATGTGGCACCCGAGGGGCCCAGCCAAGACAAAGTGGTCGTGCTCCTGCACGGGAAGAACTTTGGAGCGTTCTCTTGGGCGAGCACGATCGATTCGCTCTCCAAGGCCGGGTACCGCGTGATCGCCCCCGACCAGATCGGCTTTGCCAAATCGAGCAAGCCCGGCGCGTATCAATACAGCTTTGCTCAGCTCGCCGCCAACACCCGGGCACTGCTCGATTCTCTCGGGATCGGCCAATCTGTGATCGTCGGCCACTCCATGGGCGGCATGCTCGCCACGCGCTACGCGCTGCTCTACCCAGAAGCCACCGAAAAACTCCTGCTCGTCAACCCCATCGGGCTCGAGGATTACAGCGCCCTGCTGCCGCCCCGCACACCCGACCAGTGGTACGCCGGTGAGCTTAAGCAAACGCCCGAGGGCATCCGCGCCTACCAACGCAAGTTCTACTACGACGGCGACTGGAAGCCCGAGTACGAAGCCCTGACCGAGCTGGCGTCCGGGATGACCCAGCACCCCGACTTCCCCGTCGTCGCGTGGGCCTCGGCCCTCGCCTACGACATGATCGTCAACCAGCCGGTCGTGCACGACTTTGGACGCCTGAGCGTCCCGGTGCGTCTGGTCATCGGCATGCGCGACAAGACCGCCGTGGGACGCCCGCTCGCCAAGCCCGAAATCCAAGCGACCATGGGCGACTACACCCAGCTGGGCAAGCTGACCCAGCAAGCTATCCCGGGCGCCCAACTCATCGAGTTCCCCGGCATCGGCCACTGCCCCCAGATCGAGGCCTTCCCCCTCTGGAACAAGGCGCTGCTCGACTTCCTCAATTGAATCGTTGAAATGTTGACAGCATATAGCTGTGCCCAGTCCAATTTTGACAGGCGACTGCATCACGCGGCGAGCGGATTGCTACAGCCTGGGCACTACTACTCGAGATGGCTCTTGAGCATCCACGCGTTCTTGCCGTGGATTTCTTGGCGGCGGATGGCGAGGTCAACGCTGGGCTGATCCCCGTTGGCTTCCGCGGCTTCGATCACATCGCGCGCCACCGATTCGATGGTGCCCTGATCTGATGCGAGGCTTTGGATCATCTCGATCGCGCTCGGGTGCCCGTTCTCTTCTGCAATCTTGCTGAGCTTGGAAAACGCGCTGGCGCTGCCCGGGGCGTAAGCGCCCAAGACCCGGATACGCTCGGCGATCTCATCGACCGCGGCTGCAAGCTCGGTGTACTGCAACTCGAAGAGCGCGTGCAGCGTCGAGAACATCGGGCCGGTGACATTCCAGTGGTAGTTGTGCGACTTGATATAGAGCGTGTATGTGCTCGCAAGCAGCACCGAAAGACGCTCAATCGTTTTCTCATTGGCGTGATCAGACATCGCGGTCTCCTTCTATTCGGATACTGGTATTTGAAGCTTGCCTCGATCCATTCTAGGTCAAACACAGTCTCGCCTCCCTCACAAATCGATGGACAGGACACCTGCCCATTCGAGTCGGTCGCTGGGCCTGAATCGAGATCGGATCGCTCGGTTCAGCGTGGATGTAGATTCAAACTCCAATCCACTCACGGGTGTTTTGCCGTTTTAGCGAGTACACCGTACATTTACCTATTTTTGTTATATATGTTCGTTTTACTTGACATTGCGTTAAGCTACGCGAACACTCGATACGCATTCATTCACACCACGAGCCTTCATAATCGAGGTCCCAAGTCATGTGCCAACAAGAACGAGCAAGCATTATCGCCATCGTCATCAACCTTCTGCTCAATGGCTATGTCGTGCTCCGGCTCGCAGAACTCTTCGGAACCGGGGCACTATCGGGCGATAACGCGACGATGGTGTGGGCCCAAGCAATTGTCTGGGTCATCCCCGCGGCGATCGTGCTCACGATCGTGCTGAACCCGCTGTTCTCGATGCTGTCCAAAGACAGGAACCCGAAGAACCTCGTTGATGAACGCGATCGCCAGTTCCAGCTCCGCGGCTTGTATGTCACGCTGATTTCGACGGGGATCGGGTACATAACGATGATCTTCGTACTCGCTACAGGATGGTCGGCGGTGGCCGGGCTGACCCTGCTCTATGGGTCTTGTGCCGCGGGTGACCTGCTCGGGAATGTGGTCAGGCTTTCTAGCTATCGGATCGGAGCGTGAAATGGAAAAGCTCAAGATCTCCAACACCATCCGTCGGCTCCGATTCGACAACGACGAAATGACCCAGCAAACGCTCGCTCTGAGAGTCGGCGTGACCCGCCAGACCATCGCGGCGATCGAGAAATCCAAGTACTCACCAAGTCTCGAACTCGCGGTCTTGATCGCTCGGGCTCTGGGAAAACCACTCGACGAGGTCTTCATCGTTGAGGATGAGATACCAGAGAACAAATGAATTCAACTGACAAACCAGCCCGTCGCAAAGAGCGATCGATCAAGCGAAGACTCGCCTATGTCGGCTTGTTCCTCGCATGCCTGATCCCCCTAGCGGCCGGCGTATATCGCGGGACCACCCTCATCCTCGAGTGGGATTGGGCACCGGTGTTCCACAGAGATCGTGTTGACAATCTGCCGCTGTTTATCCATGTGACTTGCGCGGCGGTGTTCTATGTCCTCGGCGCAATACAAATCCTGCCTATCCTCCGCAAGCGATACCCCAGATGGCACCGCAATGCCGGAAAAATCGCGGTGCTCGCCGGCATCGCGGCTGCATTATCGAGCACATGGCTTACGCTGTTGCACCCCGAGGCGCGTGGGCCGGTGCTCTACTACGGGCGCATTGTCTTTGGGCCTTTATGGACCTTGTTTCTCGTGCTCGGGATCCTCGCGATTCGTCGAAGGGACTTCGCCAGGCACCAAGACTGGATGACCCGTGCCTTTGCGGTCGCTATGCCGGCGGGCACGCTGATTGTGCTGATCTTGCCGTTCTACATTGTCCTGGGCGAGGTCTCCGACACCCTCGACGAAAGCATTCAATCCGGTGCATGGGTTTTGCACCTCTCAATAGCCGAATACCTGATTCGCCGAAGGCGATCGAGGAAACGAAGAACACTCCAAGGAGAAAAATAGCATGAGTACATTTTACAAACTGGCTTATACATCTGCAGGAACACTGATCGCGGGCATCGCGATGACCGGGTGCGCTTCGCACAACTACGACTTCGCAGCCGCGGCCAACGGCCCGTCTCGCATCACACAGCTCGTCGATGAGCTCGATCGTGTGAACGCCGATGAAGAAGCAAGCGAGAAAGAACTGTACGAAATCAATCTCTTCCCACTCGTCCATTCGCACCTGCATGTCTTCGCCGAGGGAGACGACGAAGACTCACCGGCGGAGTTCATCGAAGCCGATATCGATTCATACCTCCCACTCTTCGGCTTCGTCAACGGCACAATCAGCCAATACGACGGCGATCAGCAACTCATTACACAGCATGACTTCGACTCGAGCCTCTGGGGCGCGTTCGGCAAGCACCGCGAGCTGATCACGACGCCATCGGGCATCCGCGAAACCACCAGACATACATTCCTGTGGCTCTTCAAGTGGCAGGGTAAAAACCGCTGGCATGCGATCACTGACTTGGCGCTCGGTGACGAGGCAAAGCCTTAAGTTCTTGGATTCGCAGAATCAGGGTGACAGGACACCAGTTGTATTTTTCCAGCCCCAGACCGAATTCTGGATGCCGGAAGCGAGTGTTCTTCTTTCACGGCATATCCAACTTGTCGGGACGGACTCAAAGCTTCATCCAGCTGATCAACTGGACTCCGACGACGGCGTTGGAAAAACTCTAGCTGGCTTCAATGAAGAATCCGAATATTGCCCAGGCACGCTCTGGTCAGATTGAGTGCACACATAGCAATGCATCGAGTGCATGTGATGCGGACTGCCACTGGCTCCCGCAATCCACAGTGCATATGTGCTACTCAATCTCACCTCTGCCTATCACCCCTGCCGCGAGAACCAGATCGTTCACCTCCACGGAATCCAAAGGTGCTCGCCGCCCGATCTTCAGCGGCAAGCCGGATCAGGTACTCGTGCGTAAGGGGTTTGCAAAAATCGTCTGTGCACCCAAAATAATGCAAGCTCAGCTTCATCGTCGCGCCGGGCTCAAGATCTGAGACATCGATCATGAACTGACGAGGCTCAGTATCCGTCTCGCCCTCACCTCGATGCGCCACAGCCTCGGCGGGAGTGACCGTGGATCCATCGGGTGCGCTGAGAACATACTTCATAGGAGATGTCAGATTGTTCCACTTCGCGCCATGGATTGGGTCAGGATAGAACCCAATGAACAGCTTGCCGCCCCCTGAGCGAAGCAGTTCTCGATCGGCTTCAGCTCGGAGTTTGACATAGTAAGTATCCTCCGGAGAAACGGGTTGGATCTCGAGGATCGTCATCCCGACTGGACGCTCGACACGGATGTCGGTTGTCTCGTTGATCTGACGGTTTCGCTCCAAGCGGGGTAGATTTAAGTCTTGGACAGATGTGCGCTCCTTGGGTTCACCAACCGCCTTGGTCAGCGCATCGCGAAAGGCCTCGGCGTCATACTCTCCGGCAGCATACACAATCTCGCCCTCTGGAGAAACGAGATAGACAGAGTTCGCGCCAGATCGGAGGCCAACCCTGAGCGAGTCATCCATCGAATCTGCGATCCACGGCACGCGGGTACCAAGGTTGGTACGCGCCTCCTTGATATGGAGCAATCGCTCTTCTAGATTTTGCGCTTCCACATATCCGCCGAGCTCTGGATGCCGAAGGCTCTTGTAGAAGTAGTAGAATGTGACGCCCATTGGCTCATAGTCCACGGCCGCGGCTTCGAACTCTCGCGAACTCGCATGGAACTTTGGGCATGTGAGGCATCCCGACTTCAGGACGAGATAGCCTTCCGAGGCCAGCTCTCGCAAGCTGATGGGCGTACCATCCTCAGTAAATGCCTGCAGATCGGGCAAACGACCAGCGTCGAGCACGCCCTCAGTTGGTACAGAACCTCCCCGCTGCTGGGGGCCACGGTTGCCCTCACGGGGCTGAGCTACGGCTGAGGATGCCAAGATCACGAGACTGAGCAGTGAGACAAGTCGATTTTGCATGTAAGAATCCTGTTTTCGAGTGTGCCGGCTTGGCGCGTCGATGATCAACGAGCTAGCACACGCTGCATTGCATGTGGAACTCAAAAACCCTGAACTTCCTCAATGATGAACGATCCTGCCACACTCGCTGAGGAGATTGGGATTGGGAGAAATATAATTTGTGATCGGTCGGCAATCGCTCTCATGTTCCGGCGTTATGGATGCCATGAACCTCAAAAAAATCTACTGTCTCAAGAACAACCAGCACACACCCCCTCGTCAACTCGTGGGCGTCGGCGTGGTCCTTGTTTGCCTCTCCGCGTTGGCGGGTCCAAGTATGGCCCATCCTGGACATGAGGAGGAGGAACAGCCCAAAGTGAAACGCGCAGCGGATGTCCCACCTCCGGGCGAATCAAAGGTGACGATTGAAATGCGTCAAGGGTATCGCTATATCGAAGCCAACGGCTTGCCCGACCACGACACCGGCCGTTTCCCCGGTCCGGGGAATCCAAACGCGATCGAGGCCCAGGACTACCACCTGCGTGTGCCCATCACGCCGAAACTCAATGACAAGCCCATTGTGTATGAACGCCAGCCTTTCGGCGTCGCGATCAACGGCGTGCTCTTCGACCCGTTCACCGCGGGCTTCTGGAACGACGACCCCGAATCCGGCTGGCGCGAAGCGGCGGACCCCAACCGCCGGAATCTCGGGCTTGATGCCAACCATGCCCATGTCCAGCCCAACGGCTCGTACCACTACCACGGCGTGCCGGTCCCGCTCGTCACCGATAAAACACGCATGACGCTGGTCGGCTGGGCCGCGGACGGATTTCCGATCTACGGCCCGTACGGCTATAAGGACCCCGACAGCACCGAAGGGGAGATCGTGATGTTGAAGCCGAGCTATCAGCTCAAATCAGGCGATCGCCCAGAGGATGCCCCATCCGGCGAATACGACGGGACCTACGACGAAGACTTCGAGTATATCGAAGGTTCCGGCGATCTCGACGAGTGCAACGGGCGCACCGGCCCCACACCCGAGTTTCCCTTCGGCACATACTATTATGTTGCAAGCAACGACTATCCATTCGTCCCCCGCCTCTTCCGCGGCGAGCCGGACTCAAGCTTTGACATCCGTGGGCACAACGGCCCACGCAACGCCCCGCAAACCAGACCACGCGATGGACAGCGCGAAGGCCAGCCCGATAGAACGCGCAACGGGCAACGCCAAGGACAGCGTGACGGGCAGCGAGATGGGATGGGCGACGAGCCCCGAAACGGGCAACGCCGCAATCGACGCGTGGCGCCGGACACTGACTCACCCGAACCCTGAGCGATGAGTCAGGTCCGTGTCCCAACGACATACCGGGCGGGGCCCGAATTCTTCGAATGATGACGATGTGTACACGGTCGAACATAAAAGTCGCACATAAAATAAGCCCCCCGACGAGTTCGTCGGAGGGCTTATTTCTCTAAATCGGGATGAGAGGATTCGAACCTCCGACCTTTTGACCCCCAGTCAAACGCGCTACCAAGCTGCGCTACACCCCGCGGTGGGCCGAATCATCTCGGCCGGGGGTAAGCATAGCGCATCAACCCTCGCCTGCCCAGTGCACAATCCGATCATTGATCTGCCTTCACCGCACACGGGGCATATCGTTGGATATGAGCCACACCACCCCCACCGCCCCCTCGATCCTCATCCAGAACGCCCGGGTCATCGATCCGGATTCTGGGCTCGATGCCCAGGCCGACATCCTGATCCAAGACGGGGTCATCGCCCAGATCGGGCCCGGGCTTACCCGCGAGGGCGTGGACCGCGTGATCGACGCCGACGGGCTCATCGCGGCTCCGGGGCTCATCGATCCGCATGTCCACCTGCGTGATCCGGGGCAGACGCACAAAGAGGACATCGAGAGCGGGACGAAGGCCGCCGTCGCGGGCGGGTTTACAAGCGTCTGCTGCATGCCCAACACCGATCCATGCCTGGACTCACCCGAGATCGTCGAGTACATCCGCTCGAAGGCCGATCGCGTGGGTAGCTGCCGGGTCTTTAGCGTGGCAGCCGCCACCAAGGGACGCAAAGGGCAGCAGCTCGCCGAGATTTCCTTATGCGAGCAGGCCGGCGCGGTGGGATACAGCGACGATGGCGATGTCATCGAATCCGCCGCCATGATGCGCACCGTCTTCCAGACCATCGCCCCCACCGGCAAAGCCTTCATGCAGCACTGCCAAGAGCTCACGCTGACCAAGGGCGCCGTCATGCACGCGGGCTCCGTCTCGATGCGACTGGGGCACAAGGGATGGCCGAGGATTGCAGAAGAGCTCATCATCGAGCGGGACATCATGCTCAACGAGGGGATCAACTGCCGATACCACATCCAGCATATGTCTTCAGGTCAATCGGTCAAGCTCGTCGAGCGTGCCCAGCAAGCCGGCATGCCCGTGACGGCTGAGGCATCGCCGCATCATCTGTTGCTCTGCGACGATGCCATCGAAACCCACGGCACCGCGGCCAAGATGAACCCCCCGCTGCGGGAACAGTCCGACATGCAAGCCCTCCGCGAGGGCGTCGCCAGCGGCGTCATCACCATCCTGGCGACCGACCACGCCCCGCACCATCGGGACGAGAAGAACCAGCCGATGGCCGACGCCCCGTTCGGGATCATCGGGCTCGAATCCGCCCTCGGGCTCTACCACAAAGCCCTCGTCGAGACCGGGCACATCGACCTGCCCAAGCTCATCGAACTGCTCACCATCAACCCCGCCAAGCTGTGCAACCTCGATCAGCAGGGGCTCGGCAAGCTGAGTGTTGGAGGCCCGGCGGACATCACGCTGATCGATCCAGACCATCAATGGACGCTCAGCGAAGACGATCTAGCCGGCAAGTCGAGCAACATCCCGTTCCTTGGATGGAGCATGTCGATCAAGCCGATCATGACCGTGGTGGCGGGCGTCGTCCGCTACGAAATGGCCAAAGCGAGCACCGCTTAAGCACGACCAATTGGAGCACCAATGAGCCTCCTCAAACGCCTCTGGCATACCCGCGAGATCTCCATCGCCATCATCGCGATCGTCACGATCATCGCCCACCTCGTCCTCCGCTTCGGGCTCGATGCTTCTGAGTATAACTATCGGCTCCCGCTGCTCATCTGCCTGGTCCTCGGGGGGATCCCCCTCGTGCTCGACCTGCTGGCCAAGGCCCTCCGCAAAGAGTTCGGGTCCGACCTGCTCGCGGGGATCTCCATCGTCACCGCGGTGATCCTCGAAGAATACTTGGCCGGCAGCATCGTGGTGCTGATGCTCTCGGGCGGCGAAGCGCTCGAAGACTACGCCGTGCAGAACGCGTCGAGCGTGCTCAAGGCCCTCGCCAAACGCATGCCCTCGGTCGCGCACATCAAATCGGCCGGCTCAATCTCCGATGTCCCCCTCGATGATGTGAAGATCGGCGACCATGTGACAATCTTCCCCCACGAGACCTCCCCCGTCGACGGCATCGTCATCGACGGGCACGGGGTGATGGATGAGTCGTACCTGACGGGCGAGCCGTACATGATGTCCAAAGCGCCCGGGTCGTCCGTGTTCTCGGGCGCGATCAATGGCGAGTCCGCCATCACCATCCAGACCACCAAGCCCGCCCAAGACTCGCGCTACGCCAAGATCATGCAGGTCATGATGGAGACCGAGCAACGCAAGCCCCGCATGCGTCGGCTCGGCGACCAGCTCGGCGCGTTCTACACCCCCATCGCCGTCGCACTCGCCCTCTTCGCATGGATGATCTCGGGCGATCCCACCCGCTTTCTGGCGGTGCTCGTCGTCGCGACCCCCTGCCCGCTGCTCATCGCCATCCCGGTCGCCATCATCGGATCCATCTCGATGTGCGCCAAACGCGGGATCATCATCAAGGATCCCGGTGTGCTCGAGACCATCGAGACCTGCAAGACGATCATCTTCGACAAAACCGGCACCCTCACCTACGGCATGCCCACCGTCACCCAGATCAGCTACGCCCCGGCCATCGATCAAAAGACACTCCTCTCGCAGGTGGTCTCCCTCGAACGCTACTCCAAGCACCCGCTGGCCGATGCCCTGATCGCCGAGGGCGAACGCAACGGCGCGTCGATCTCCGAGCCCTCCCAAGTCTCCGAGAAACCCGGCGAAGGGCTCAGCGGGATCATCGAAGGCGCCAAGGTCCTGATCACCAACCGCACCACCATGGCCAAGCTCGACCCGCAGAGCAGCGAGCACCTGCCAGAGCAAGCCGCGGGGCTCGAGTGCGTGGTCGCGGTGGATGGCAAGTACGCCGCGACGATCCAGTTCCGCGATGAGCCACGAAAAGTCGGCGCGAAGTTCATCCGCCACCTCACCGACAAGCACCACTACGAGCGCATCATGCTCGTCTCGGGCGATCGGACCTCCGAATCCGAGTACCTCGCCAAGAAGGTCGGCATCTCCGAAGTCCACGGCGGGCAAACCCCGGAACAAAAAGTCGAAATCGTACGCAAAGCATCCCAATCCGCCCGGACCTGCTTCGTGGGCGATGGGATCAACGACGCTCCGGCCCTGTCGCTGGCCACCGTCGGGATCGCCTTCGGGCAAGCATCTGATATTACTACTGAAGCCGCCGGCGTGGTCATCATGGATTCCTCGCTCGAACGCGTCGACGAGTTCTTCCACATCGCCCGCCATATGCGCAAGATCGCCCTCCAATCCGCGATCGGGGGCATGCTCCTGAGCATGATCGGGATGATCCTGGCGGCCATGGGCATCCTCTCGCCGGTCTGGGGCGCGGTCTCGCAGGAGGTCATCGATGTCTTCGCCGTGGGCAACGCCCTGCGGGCGGCCTTCCCGCCCCGGGTGCTCTCGGATATTGACGATCATCTTTGAGCAACACCGCCCAAGAAGGGGAAGTTGCCGCAATCAGGCCCTAAAATCCAGTTCACAATCACACGCCCCATTGCTCCAAAAAATCGGGCGTTCACCCGTCACACCAAGTTTGAGGATGGAACCAATATGACTGTCAAAATCGGAATCAACGGCTTCGGACGCATCGGTCGGCTCGTGTACCGCATCGCGGCCAACACACCCGGTATCGAGGTCGTCGCGATCAATGACCTCGTCCCGGCGGACAACCTGGCGTACCTACTCAAGTACGACACCATGCACGGGCGCTTCATGATCGACGGCAAGCCCGCCGACATCACCGCCGGCGAAGACTCATTCACCGTCAACGGCCAGGTCACCAAGACCAGCGCCGAGCGCGACCCCGCTAAGCTCGCGTGGGGCGATATGGGCGTGGACTATGTCCTCGAAGCCACCGGGTTCTTCACCGCCGGCGAAGACGCCCAGAAGCACATCGACAACAACGGGTGCAAGCGCGTGCTGATCTCGGCCCCGACCAAGACCCCAGACAGCGTCAAGACGCTCGTCCACAAGGTCAACTGCGCCAAGTACGACCCCGCGAGTGACACCATCGTCTCCAACGCGTCGTGCACGACCAACTGCCTGGCCCCGATCACCAAGGTGATCATGGACAACTTCGGGCTCGTCGAAGGCCTGATGACCACCATCCACGCCGCCACCGCGACCCAGCCCACCCAGGACGGCCCGTCCAAGAAGGACTGGCGCGGCGGACGCAACGCGTACCAGAACATCATCCCCGCATCGACCGGCGCCGCCAAGGCCGTCGGGCTCTGCCTGCCCGATACCGTCGGCAAGCTCACCGGGATGTCCTTCCGGGTGCCCACCGCGGATGTCTCATGCGTGGACCTGACCTTCCGCACCGAGAAGGCGACCTCCATGGCCGAGATCAACGCCGCGATGAAGGCCGCCGCCGAGGGCAAGATGAAGGGCGTGCTCGGGTACACCGAGGAAGCCGTGGTCTCGACCGATTTCTTGGGCGATCCGCACTCCTCGATCTACGACGCGACCGCCGGGATCGAACTCAACAGCAACTTCTTCAAGATCGTCTCCTGGTACGACAACGAAGCGGGCTACGCCAACCGCTGTGTCGATATGCTCAAGATGATGGCCGGCCACGACGGGCTCTGAGCCACATCGAATCGGCTTTTCAAACTCCAAAAAACAAACTGCCCCAAGTGTTCATGGGGCGGTTTTTCAATAGCTTAGATCAGGCCGCTCGTTTATGGACGATCAAGCGCACCGATCGCTTCTTGGAGTTTGGCCTGCTCGCCGGCCATCGCCTGGATGTTCGCTGCGTACTCATTGAACTCCGTGATCAGCGCCTGCTCGACATCCGGGCTGAACTGGATCGAGCCGTCTGTGTCAACGCCGTACAGTCCCCATGTCTGCTCAAGCACTTTCAGATATCCGAGCATGCTCTGATACATCGAGCGGTCCGCCTGGCGGAGGCGATCAAGCAGCTCGAGCTTCATCGCGAGCTTCGCGGGCTCGGCGCTGGCTTCGAGCCGGGCGATCAAAGGCGGGAGTTCCGTCGCCATGCGTTCATTGGTTCGGATCAGCCCGTTGACCAGCGAGATACGGCGCTCGAACTGGGTCTCATCGTTGATCGTGTTGGCATCGAGCCCGCCCAACGACATGAAGTCCTTAATCGTGGATTCGTAGGGCGACACCACGGCCTGGATCTCTTTGAGCGTCTCGGCGGATGCGAGGAATGCCCGGGCATCCTCTGGTGAGGATGCCTCAGCGTCAGCTGCGGCTTGCTCGTAGCGGGTCACCAGATCGCCAGCGCTCTCATTGCTTTGGGCCGGGGGTGCATCGTCGAGAATCGATGAGCCGGGGCTCTTCTTGGGCTCGGGTGTTGGGGTGTCCTTTGAATCACAGCCGCCCAAGATCGCCAGCGTGCCCAGCACGCCCGCCGCGAGCAGTGTCGTCCGTCCGTTGATTCGTGTTGATCTCATCTCGAAGCCTTCCAAAGTTCATCGTCAGCCTTTGGGTGAGCCAACAGTACCAGTTTCTGTTTGTTGAACGCATGATTATAGCGTGGTGCGTCTTGCCGAATCGTGGGCTTACTCGGCCTCGCTCAGGGCTGATCGAGGTCCAGGATCGCCTGCTGGATCTGCCCCTGCTTGACACCTTGCTCTGTAATCACTTCCAGAGCAAGGTTGATCTCATCGATGGTCTCATCGGGAACCGATTCGGCGAACATGAGCAACCCGGTGGCCGATTCGAGCTCGTAGAGGTTCCAGTTGTTCTTGAGCAGTGTGAGATATTGGGTCATGCCTTCGAAGAGCACACGATCCGATTCTCGCATCTGGGTCAGCAGATCCACTTGCTGCTGGGTTGTGACGATGCTTCGCCCTTCGATATTGCCCAGCTGGCGGATCAGCCTCGGGATCTTGGTATCCATCGACTCGTTGGCGACGGCCATGCGATCAATCAGATCGAACCGAACATCGAAATGCCCGAGCTCCGTGATCGTCACGGGATCGATGCCCCCGAGTTCCATGAAATCGGCGAGCGCCGTGTTGTAGGGCGCCATGATCGCTTCGAGCTCGCGGAGCAGGCCCGCCTGCCTCTGGAGCACCTTGGCCTGTTCCGGCGAGGTGTTGGCCGCGGCGTCCTCGATCACACTCGCCATGCTATCGATGTAATCTTCATCCGCTGCATAGATCCCATCCTCGTCGAGCTGGGATTGCATGTCGTCGTTGAGATCACTGCGGATATCATCCATCTGCTTCTGCATCTGGTCCATCTTCGCCTGATCGTTCGCAGCCGACTGGTCACAGCCGCCCACGATCAAAAGGGCCAAGCCCAGAACAACCGCCTCCACACACCATGTCGATCTATTTTCGCTCTGCATACCGATGATCTCCCGCTCCGCTTGCTGAGCTACTGCCTTGCTCGACACTCTGGTGCCCGACGCACCAGATTCATGCCCTTTGATACGCCAGAATCATAGCTCCGATCATCGGTCGGCGTACCCTACTCCCATGCAATACACATGGACCATCCTCCGCGCCGGCCAGTTCCTCCTCGATGGGGGCGGCATGTTCGGCGTCATCCCCAAGGTCGTCTGGGAACGCAGCATCAAGTGCGATGACAAAAACCGCATCCAGCTCATGCACAACTGCGTTTTGCTCGAATCCACCGAGCCCAACCCAGCCACCGGCAAGCCCCACCGCTACCTCATCGAAGCGGGCACCGGCGATAAGCTGAGCGAGAAGATGTCCACCATCTTCGGGCTCGACGGGCGGACAATCGAGTCCGAGGTCACGAATGCCGGGGTCGATGTCAACGATATCGAAGCCACGATCGTTACCCACCTGCACTTCGATCACGCCGGCGGCTTGACCCGCAGGGCACGCGAGGGCGAGACCGCCGACTGGGAAGCAACCAAACCGGGCGCGGCCTCGGGCGATTGCACCGCGATCAAGTTCACATTCCCCAGCGCCGAGTTGATCGTCCAACGCCGAGAGTGGGTCGATGCACGCAACAACGACGCGGTCATGACCAAGACCTACTACCGCGATCACATCCTGCCATTCGAGGACGACAAGCTCCCGCTGCCCAATGGCAAGCCACGCCTGCGCCTCATCGACTCCAAGCGCGCCTTCCCGCTCAACCGCAAGCCATCACGCGGCGATATGCCCAAGCCCACCCTCGAAGAACGCATGAGCGAGGTCCTCCCAGGGATCCATGTCTTCCTTGTCCCCGGGCACACCTGGGGGCAGCAGGCCGTGCTGTTTACCGATGATCAGGGACGCACCATCGTGTTCACCCCCGATGTCATGCCCACGCACTACCACATCGGGCAGGCGTACTCGCTGTCGTACGATGTCGAGCCGTACTCGTCGATGATCACCAAGGAATGGTTCCTCAAAGAGGCCGCCGAGCGAGACTGGGTGCTGGTCTTGGATCACGATCCAAGCGAACGCCCGTGCTTCCGCGTCAAGAGCGACGAAAACGGGTGGTACACACTCACACAAGAGTCCTGATCCAGAACTCGGAAACTTTGGCAGAAAACAGCTTGATCAGAACCCCAAGAAGGATGCGCCAAGGCACGCCATCGGCGGATCCATGGCACTATAATCCACGCAGAGCATGAGCACCGATACCACCACCCCCATCCCGGAATCGAGCGATCAGACGCCCGAATCAACCTCGGCGAGCGCCAGTGAGCATCGCGGGGAGGTGCCCAGCGCCGGTGCGGTGCCCAGCGCGGACACTCCGATCGATCCCAAAACCGGCAAGCCCCTCAAAATCAAGAAGCCCAAGCGGACCCTGTTTGAACGGGCCGAGGCTTTTATCTCCAACCTCTCGACTCGCAACAACTTCTGGAACCGTGTCTGCTCGATGATCTGGCTCCCCTACGCCTTCCGCTCGGGCATCACGATGCAGTCCGACGCGAGCACCTACCGCGCGACGCTGCCCTTCCGCCGATTCAACAAGAACTGGTACAACGCGATGGCCGGTGCTGCCCTGCTGGGCAACTCCGAGATCGCGGGGGGCAACTATGTCTTCGCCGTCTGCGGCGGCGACTACACCGTCGTCTGCAAGCACCTCGAGTACAAGTTCCTCCGCCCGTGCCACGGCCCGGCCGAGTACCGCATGACCCCGCTCGACGATATCCACGCCCTCGTCGCCACGGGCGAGGAGTTCAATATCGCCGTCCGCATGGACATTGTCCAAGTGCTCGTGCCCATGAGCGAGAAGAAGCTCAAGGACGAGGTCGAGCAGGACGGCGACGACAAGCCAGCCAAGCCCAAACGCGTCGGACGCTGCACCGCGACCTTCCATGTGACGCCCAAGGCCCACCACAAGGCCAAAAAACTCCGCGGCCAAGATCCGAAAAAGAGTTCGAACAAAGACTCAAACTAATCTCGAACCAGTTTCGAAATGAGCCCCTCCAAATGAGCGACCAAGGCACCCCCGGGCAACCAACAAGCAGAAACCCGATCCTCTGGGGCGCGTACCTCGCGTGCTCGTGGACCTGGTGCATCGGGATGTTCTTCCCCGCGATCCTGCTGCGTGATTTCGGCTGGACGGGCTTCCTGATCTTCGCGATCCCCAATGTACTCGGAGCCGCGGCCATGGGCTGGGTGCTCACCTCGCGCCAAGCATCGGTCTCGATGGTCGAGCGTCACCCGCAGGCCGTCTGGTGGTTCTCGACCATCACCCTCGCGTTCCATGTCTTCTGGATCGTCTGGATCAGCAGCTTCATCCGTCAATCCTTCCCTTTGCCCGACAACTATCTGATCGGCGTGGGCGCCGTCGCGATCGCGTTCTCGGTGGTCTCTGGGCGGGCGTCCCGGTTCGGGCGGATGCATGTGCTGGCGATGCTGCTGATCGTGTTCTCGATCGGGGTGCTGATCGTCACGCTCGTCACACCTGACGCGATGGAATCACGCGACATCCTCCTGGCCACGCAGAACACCGCCACCGGCGGGCTCTGGATGATCCCGGTGTGCACGCTCGGGTTCTTGCTGTGCCCGTATCTCGACATCACCTTCCACCACGCCCGCCAGCAGCTCGACACCAAAGCCAACGGCCGCGCCGGGTTCACCATCGGGTTCGTGCTCATGTTCGCCCTGATGATCGTGCTCACGACGCAATACTCGGGGCTGATCATCGCGGGACTCAACGATCGCCCATACCCAGCCATCGCGGCCCTGTGGATCGGATCCCTGATCCTCGTCCACATCATGTGCCAATGGATCTTCACCGTCCGGGCGCACCTCGATCAGATACGGACGATCCCGGGCAAAGTGCCCCCGATGTCGCTGTTCTTCGCGATGCTCTTCCTGGCCGGCGGCCTTGGCATGCTGATCACCCGCGTCCCCGACCACGCAGGGCTGGGCGCGGGCGAGCTTGTCTACCGAACCTTCCTGAGCGCCTACGGGCTCGTCCTGCCAGCCTATGTGCTCTACCGAATCGTGCTCGGAAAAGTCGCCGCCAAAGCCGCCCTGACCATCATGTGGATCGCGATCGTGATCGCCACGCCGATGTACTGGATCGGTTTCATGGAACGCCACACGATTTGGCTCGGGCCGGGCGTCGGGGTGCTGCTGATCGGCGCTTTGGTTGCTCGGTTTATGCCGAATCAGACCACTCAATCAGCGAGCTGAACCCCCTGATTCTCTGCAACGATCCGCGCGTTGCGTTGCATCATCTCGAGCTTGGCCCGTTTCATCGCTGAGCCCACGAAGGCCGCCCGCCGATCGTCCTCGGTCCAGTTGATGACCTCCAGCAGATCAAAGCTCGCCCGCTCAGACTTGTATGCGCTGTTGGGCTCCGCCCCGAGCACTGAGCTCATCTTGGGCGAGTTGTGCGGGCAGACCTCTTGGCAGATATCGCAGCCGTAGATCCAGTCGCCCATCTTGGCCGCGAGCATTGGATCGATCGGTTCTCGGTGCTCAATCGTCAGGTAGCTGATGCATTTGCGGGCATCGACCTGATGATCGGTGATCGCATCGGTCGGGCACGCGTCGATGCAGGCGGTGCACGAGCCGCAGTGGTCGGTGATGGTGGGCTGAGTCGCAGGCGCCTGGGCATCGAGCGACATGACGATGCCACCAATGAACAGATAGCTGCCGAGATTCGGATGGATGATCAGCGTGTGCTTGCCCACCCAGCCGATCCCGGCCCTCTGGGCCAGCTCGCGCTCGGGCACCGGGGCGGTATCGACGAAGACCTTGAACGACGCCCCCGGATGCAACGCTCGCAGGTCGTCGGCCAGCGCCATCAGGCGTTTTTTCATCAGCATGTGGTAGTCCTTGCCGCGCGCATAGCGGGCGATCTTGCCGCGACCGGGCTCGATCGGCGGGTCTTGGTTGTCATCGCGGCTAGCATACACATCCCCCACCACCAAGATCGATTGCGCGTGCTCGATGAGCTTGCCCGGATCGGTCCGCAGCTCGGTGTAGTTCTCCATCCACGCCATCGTCCCGTGCATGCCCGCGTCGAGCCATTCGATGAGCCCCGCAGCATGGCGGCTCGGATCGACATCGGCGATCCCCGCGCACGCAAAGCCCGCGGCCTGCGCCCGCTCGATCAGATCAGCCCCGAGTTGTTGAGATTCCGATGGACCCACACCCACATCGTAGGGTCGGCATGCTCAGCAAGAGCAATCAGCGCACGGCGTCTTGGCCGCTTCGATCCAGCCATAGAGCATGCCGCTGGCGTGCTTGAGCACCGCGTCCGCATCGTATGCCGCATCATCGTCGAGCCAGAGCTGCGGGTACTCGTAGACGATCCACCCGTCGTAGTTCATCTCCGCGAGCACCTTGATGAGCTTGTCGATGGGCAGTGTGCCCTCGCCGAGCTTGGTCGGGTTCCCGTCGCGATCGATATCGCAGACCTTGATGACCTTGATCCGATCGCCGAGCAGCTTGACGCCGTCGATCGGGCATTCACCGGCCTGCAGTGACGCGAGCACACTAAACGATGCGCCCAGCCACATCGAATCCACGGTTTCCATCAGCTCCAAGAGCGCCTCGCTGCGAGCGAACGATCCCGCGTTCTCGATGAGCACGCGGACATCGGTGTTGCGTCCGGTCTGGGCTGCGAGCTTGAGCCGTTCGCTCACGCGGCGCATGCTCCACGCCTTGGGCTCCGCGGCTGGCAGGTCATTCCCAAACACGCGCACAAACTCGGTGCCCGAACGCTCCGCGAGATCAACATACACCTTGGCATCGCTCACGCCTGATTCTTCGTTCATGAAGATCCGCCCAACCACAGGCGGGTTGATCATCTTGTCGAACTTGATGCTCGTGGCGAACGACACGCAATCGACACCCGCGTCATCGAAGATGCCCCGGATGGCTTCGGGCTCGATCCCGAAGGGCTCGGACGCGATCTCGACGCTCTGGTCATCGAAGCTCCGCAGCTCAACCCCGAGGTACCCGAACTGGGCTGCTTTGGCCGCGGCTTCTTCCATGGTCCAGGTCGGGCAGGCGATCGTTGAGCATGCAATCTTCATGGCGGGGTCCCTTGTGATCTTCGGCGACCTGAATAGTAATCAGACGCGAAATGGAGCGGTCATCGATGGGTTGAGTAATCGGTGGCTTGAGTATATGACGCCGACGGGCAAATGCCCACTTGCGATCCGGGGCGTACACTCATCTATCGACCAATTTCGCCGGCGGGCACCATCCGCCCCCCGGACAAAGGAACGCCGCCATGTCATGCCCACGCCATATCGAAGAGACGATCCACACCGATCTCGAAGACAAAATGACCTACACCCAGTTCCTTCGGCTCGACAAGCTCCTCGACTGCCAAGAGATCCACTCGGACCCGCCCCACCACGACGAGATGCTCTTCATCATCCAGCACCAGACCTCGGAGCTCTGGCTCAAGCTGATCATCCACGAGATGCACGAGGCGCTCGGCTACATCAAGCAAGACCGGCTCGCCCCGTCGTTTAAGATCCTCGCCCGGATCAAGCACATCCAGTCGCAGCTTTTGAGCCAGTGGGATGTGCTCGCCACGCTCACCCCGTCGGAGTACACCCAGTTCCGCTATGCCCTGGGCACCGGGTCAGGCTTCCAGTCGATCCAGTACCGCGTGGTCGAATATCTGCTCGGCAACAAAGATGCCAAGATGATCCCGGTGCACAAGCACGATCCGGGCGCGGTCGAGCTGCTGACCCAGACGCTCAACACCCCGAGTATCTATGATGAGTTCCTGCGTCTGCTCGCCCGCCGAGGGATGCCGATCCCGCAGGAAGTGCTCGACCGGGACATCACCAAGCACCATGTGTCGCACCCGGGCGTGCTCGAGGTGTTCAAGACGATTTACACGCATCCAAAGGAGCACTGGGACGCTTACGAGATGGCCGAGAAACTCGTCGATGTCGAGGACATGTTCTCGCAGTGGCGCTTCCGCCATGTCAAAGTCGTCGAGCGCGTCATCGGATTCAAACGAGGCACCGGCGGCTCGTCGGGCGTGGACTTCCTCCGTAAAATGGTCGATCACCAGTTCTTCCCCGAGCTCTGGGAAGTCCGCACACACCTCTAACTATGACCAACCCACACCCATCCAGATCATCAAAAAGTTCATCAGAGCGGATCGCCCAAGCCGTGGCCAAGCTCGGCGATGGACCACTGAGTGAATCTTCGATCATCGAGCATCTCCATCCGCTTTTCTCGCGCGTCCTCGCCCGCAATGAGCGGACGGACGAGATCTACCTCGCCAACCACTCGCTCGGTCGCCCCATGGACGCGGTCGCCGATGAGGTCAGCCGTGCCCTCGATGCCTGGTTCGATGGGCTCGATGACGCGTGGGGCCCGTGGATGGAGCAGCGTGAGCACTACCGCACGCTGATCGCCGACATCGCTGGGTGTAGCCGAGCTGACGCCGTGGTCCCCAAGACCAGTGCCGGGCAGGGGCTGCGGGCGGTCATCAACGCGCTGCCATTCGATCCCAAAAATCCGGTCGCCAACATTGTCGCCACCCGAGGCGAGTTCGATTCGATCGATTTCAACCTCAAGGCCGCCGCCCACAAAGGGCGGGCCGATGTGCGATGGGTCGAACCCGATGAGCAAGGGCTCTACCACAGCGACGACCTCATCGCGGCCATCACCGACGAGACCGACCTGGTCGTCTGCTCGATGGTGTGCTTTGTCACCGGGCAGCTGGTGCCTGATTTGCATCGGGTGATCGAAGCCGCCCGTGCGCACGGGGCATTGGTGCTCATCGACGCGTACCACGCGTTCGGGGCCATGGAGATCAACTTTGACAATCTCGACGCCGATTTCCTGATCGCGGGCAACTACAAGTACACCCGGGGCGGCGCGGGCGCGTGCTTCCTGATCGTCAACCCCAAGCATCTGTCAACAGCCGGCGGCGTGCCCGATTCGGACTCCCTGTTCTCGATCGACACCGGCTGGTTCGCCAAGCAGGACACCTTCGCCTACCGACGCACCGAACTCCCCGAGTACGAAGCCGGCGGCGACGCCTGGCTCGAATCCACGCCCCCCGCGCTGGTCTACTTCCAGGCCGGGCCGGGGCTCGAACTGGTCTCAGCCATCGGCGTTGATCGCCTGCGCCACTACACCCTGCTCCAGCAGCAGTTTCTCTGCGATGAACTCACCAAGCACGCCATCGAGCCCCGCGTCCTGCAGCACCACGGCTCGTTCGTGCTAATCCCCACCGATAATGGAAACAGTTACGAGCACAACGCGATCGAAAGGCTCAAAGCCAACGGCATCAACGCCGACGCTCGCCCGTGCCCCAAGACCGGGCAGTGGCTCGTCCGCCTGTGCCCCGACCTGCTCAACACAAATCAAGAGCTCTGCATCGCAGCCGAACGCATCGCCAAGGCATTGAGTTCTGATTAACTTGTGTGTACAGGCTCAAACATATCTGGTTCAAACATCGGGATCGTGATCACAAAGTCCGTCCCCTTGCCAAGCTCGGTGTGCAGCTCAAGCATCCCGTGGTGGGCCTGAACGATCCGCCTGGCCGTGGGCAAACCGAGCCCGGTGCCCGAGGACTTGGTCGTGAAGTACGGATGAAAAACCCGCGAGCGGGTCTCGTCGTCCATACCCGGCCCGGTATCGATCACATGGATCCGCACGACTTTGTGCCCGTGCTCGTCGTCGCCCGCGTGCTCGTCAACACCCTGCATGACACGGACGATGATCTCGTGCGTGCCCGTTTCCGATGGCTCCATCGCTTGCATCGCGTGCATGGCGTTGAGCATCAAGTTGAGCAGGGCCTGCTTGAGATGATCAGAATCAACAAGCGTGCACGGGTCCGACGGATCGGGCTCGACGCGTAAACGGATATTGGCCCCCTCGGCCATCGGCGAGAAGAAATCCGCGAGCTCCTCAACAATCGTGTTGATCGATTGAAGAGCGCACGCAAGACGCAGCTCGCCGGCGTATTCGAGAAAATCTTCGAGAATCCCACGCAGGCGCTCGGTCTCGCGCCCGAGCGCATCGAGCCTACGGACCAAACGCGAGCGGTCCTGCTCCTCGATCGGCAGGTCCTCGATGGCCTCAGTCAAAAGCTGTGCATTGAGCCCGATGGTCGAGAGCGGGTTCTTGATCTCGTGGGCGAGCCCGCCGGTCATCGAACCGATCTCGGCCAGATGTTCCGCGGCCTGGGCCCGCTTGCGGGCTTTATCCACACGGGCGATAGAGAGCCGAAGCCTTCGCGCAGCAAGCATGTAGGTAAGCGCTCCGCCAATGACCAAGCCCACCAGCAGCCCCATCGACACCCCGACAATCCAGTTGATTGATGTATCCGCCGTGGCAGCACCGATGACTGGATTCGATGCCAAGTCCATTCGCAAAACATCTTCTCCAGAGCCGGGCGCTCAACGGAAACAACACACATCTCACGGCCACTCAAGCTCTTCCCGGCATCGACACCAGCGAGTGCTGGCATGCCCAAGTCCCCACCCGGCGCAGGAGAGCTCAACTCATAATATAGCGTCGCCTGACGCATTGCACGCGTACTTGCAACAATTCCGCGCTGAACGACAAGTATCTATCGGAATGCGAAGCCTACCGGCGTGGGGTGCGGGAATAGGTCCTGCGCGGGATCACCACTTCTGGGGAGTCGTCGTCCTGGTCCTTCTCCTCAGAAGCACCATAGATCTTGGTCGCCCGCCAGCCCTTATCGTTGCACTCGGCGTCATAGCAGACCTCGACCCCGTCTTTGAGCACACGGAAGCCGTCCCCCTCAATGACCGTGAAATGCACAAAGATGTCTTGCTCGTCTGGGCCGACAATGAATCCGAAGCCCTTTCGCGGGTCGAACCACTTCACCGTGCCCATGGTCTGAATCAGCCTGTCGCTCGGAGTGTCCCCGCGATTTGCAGTTCCGTTATCAGATTTGTCACCATTGTCATCCATGTCACACCCCCGGGTTGCCCCGGACCTTTCTCCATTGCCGTCGCTCGGCTTCCCGTGTTTGTGTCACGGAATCACAAGAGAGAACCCCTTGTGTGAACTCCCCCGGGTGGTGCCGAGGAAGCTTGAGCCTTCATCCATCCGATCAACAAAGTATTGATCGAGTCCCATGGACGCTGACAGCGCTGACTATCAGGCTCGATGAAGAACTCATCTTGCCCAGACTACCACACGAGGCGGCAAATCATGTCCCAGCATACCAAAATATACCGGCGCGTCAAATAGCCCAGCGAGATAAAAGTTCTCGCTGGGCTAATTTTCATCATTCAGCTGGCTGAATCCCCCGGGATTCGGCCATAATTACTCGGCGGAGGCCTTTTCGCCACCCTGGCGCGAGCGACCGCCGCGACGCCGGCGCGGCTTCTCGGAGTCGCCCTCGTCGCCTTCGCCGTCGCCATCACCACGCTTCTTCTCTTCGAAGTTCGGGTCGGCACGCTTGATCGAGAGCTTGATGCGTCCCTGGTCGTCGACGAGCATGACCTTGACCTTAACCATATCACCGACCGAAACGACATCGTTGACATTGTCAACAAATCCATCGGCGAGCTCCGAGATATGGCACATGCCGTCGGTGCCCGGCGCGATCTCGATGAAGGCACCGAAGTCCTTGACCGAAACAACCTTGCCCTCGTAGATGGTGCCCGGACGGACATCTTCGCACAGAGCGCCGATCTCGGCTTCTGCGTTCTCGACATTCTCGCGGTTGGTCGAGGAGACCATCACGGTGCCGTCATCTTCGACATCGACATTCACGCTGTACTTGTCCTGCAGAGCACGGATGGTCTTGCCACCCGGGCCGATGAGCTTGCCGATTTTCTCGACCTCGATCTTGAGCTGGATCATCATCGGAGCGTACTTGGAGGTCTGCTCGCGTGGGGTCGCGATGGTTTCTTCCATGGCTTCGATGAGCTCGATGCGACCGACCTGTGCCTGCTCGAAGATCTCTTCGACCTGCGAGAGCACCAGACCACGAGCCTTGAGATCGAGCTGGATGCCGGTGATCCCGTCGCGGGTGCCCGAGACCTTAAAGTCCATGTCGCCGAAGAAGTCTTCTTCACCGATGATGTCGGTGACGAAGACTTCGTTCTCGTCGTTCTCATCGGTGAAACGCCCGACGGAGATGCCCGCACAGGTGTTGGTGATGGGCACACCCGCGTCCATCAGTGCCAGGCAGCCGCCGCAGACCGAAGCCATCGACGATGAGCCGTTGGACTCGGTGATGTCCGAGACCAGGCGGATGGTGTACGGGAAGTCCTCAGCGGTCGGGAGCACGCCCATGAGCGAACGCTCGGCGAGTGCACCGTGACCGATCTCACGACGACCGGGACCCATGATGCGGCCGGCTTCGCCGACACAGAATGGGGGGAAGTTGTAGTGGAGGTAGAACTTCTTGGAGTACTCGGGCATCAGACCATCGACGACCTGCTCATCGCGACCGGTGCCGAGGGTGGCGGAGACGAGCGACTGGGTCTCGCCGCGCTGGAAGAGCGCCGAGCCGTGGGTGCGTGCGAACTTGCCGACTTCCATATGCAGCGGGCGGAGTTCCTTAAAGCCACGCCCATCGGCACGGAGCCCCTTCTCGACGATCAGCTTGCGGGTGATCTTCTTCTCGAGCTTGCGGAAGGCCTCGTTGGCCTGACCCTTGCGCTTCTTGGAGGCTTCGAACTCGCCCGGGGTGCCCGAGTCGTTGACGGCGAAGTGCTCTTCGAGCATCTTGGCCTTGATCTCGCCGACCTTGGTGCCGCGTTCGTTCTTGCTCTTGATCTGGCGGGCCTTGGTCAGGTCCTTCTCGGCGAGCTTGGTCACCTCGGCCATGACATCGTCGGGGATCAGGTTCATGTGATCGCCCAGGCGTTTCTCTTTGCCGACCTTCGCAACAAGCTCGTCGATCAGGTCGAGGATCGGGGTGATCCCTTCTTCGATGCCGAACTCGATGGCGGCCAAGATCTCTTCGTCGGGCACTTCAGCCGCGCCGACTTCGATCATGTTGATCCCGTCGCGGTGACCCGAGAGGACCATGTCCATGTCGGAGTATTCGAGCTGGGAGTTGGTCGGGTTGATGATGTGGACGACGCCGTCTTCGGTGAAGATGCGCGCAACACGGACGGTGGCCAACGGGCCTTCGAACGGCGCGTCGGAGATCGAGAGCACGGTGGCGGCCGCGGTACCCGCGATCACATCGGCGTCGTTCTCGCCGTCGTGGCTCATCACCCAGCACTGCATTTGGATCTCTTCGATGAACCCGTCAGGGAAAAGCGGGCGGATCGGGCGATCGATCATCCGCATGGTGAGGATTTCTTTCTCGCTCGGTGCGCCTTCGCGCTTGCGGAAGCCGCCGGGGAACTTGCCGCCGGCCGAGAGCTTCTCGCGGTAGTCGACCTGCATCGGGAAGAAGTCGAGCCCCGGGCGTGGAGCCGCCCTTGAGAGCGAAGCCGCGACGACGGTGTCGCCGTGCGAGACGAGGACATGCCCGGTCGCGAGCTTGGCGATCTGCCCGGTTTCGATACGCATCATGCGTCCGCCGATCATTTTTTCAACGACGGTCGGTGTGTTTGAGTCTGTCATTTTTCTTTGCCTTCCAATATAAGCGGCGAGCCCTGATTCTGTTTGAGCTGCGCCGGTTGCGGGAGTGAGGTGCCCGCTTGATCCGTGATCGAGCCTCCAATGACCCGATCGCTTGGATCGCCAACAGATTCGGCCCATCCTCATTCACGACAAGCTGTCGCATCGGGCCGAGTATTTCTTTCCATATCCGTACTACAAGAAAACCCCGCGGGTCTTTTCAGACACGCGGGGTCAAGTTCGTTTTTTACTTACGCAAGCCAAGACGCTTGATGGTATCGAGATACGCGGGGCGGTCTTTGCGTGCGAGGTAGCGCAGGAGCTTGTTCCTCCGCGAAACCATCATCACCAAGCCGCGCCGGTTATGGACATCACCCTTGTTCTCTTTGAGGTGGGTCGCGACCTGCTTGATGCGGGCGGTGAGCAACGCGATCTGGACTTCGGGTGAACCCGAATCGCCCTCTTTGCGTGCGAAGTCTTTGATGATCTGTGCTTTTTCGTCAACTGGTAATGGCATGGTTCTTTTCCTTCCGCCGCGAGCACTGAAGCAGGGTTTCCTGCCGCACGAGCCGCCGACCTGAGTTGTGTAAGATCGCCCACTGGTGATCGTCGGAGATCATAGCCACCATCCAGGCCTGATTCACGCTGATCGCCCACCAGAGAACGATGATAAATGGCTTGAAACGATGTTTTTGGGCCAATGGGCCTGCAGGAACACACTGAGCACGGTCGCCCCGCCCATACCCGCACTTGCGAATCCGCAACTCAACTCACAGCATCGGAGGAACAAATCGGAGGCATCCCGCAAAGCAACTCTCGTCATTCTTTGCAACAAGGCAGATTCGCTCTTTACATCTTCATTCGTTCTCAGTACAGTGATCTTCGTGCAGACGTAAACATATTCAGAGGAGAGAGATATGGCTTTGAACAATAAATCAGTCGCTATCGTCACATTGATCGCACTCAGCGGGGCGGCCCATGCCGACCTCTATCGGCTTACATTCGCAGGCATGCTCGATTCAGTCGTTGATACCCGCACGATAGGAAACGATCCATTCGCCGGCACCGCATGGGGGCTTGACCAATACGCTGCAAGCGTCGGCGATGCTTGGGAGTTTTCCATCACCTACGACTCGGACACCCCGGCCCAAGACGCAACGAGTGATTTCGCGATCTACGGGCTGAGCTTCCCGGCGTCCATAAGCCTCAACGGGAATACGCTTGATCACGACTACAGCACCCAAATGTACTTTGTCGGCGACAGTATCGAAATGTTCAATGAAGCCGATGGAGTTCAAGGCTCCGGGTTCACTTGGATCGGATTTGAACGCAACGACGGGCTCACTGATTTAATCAACAACGGGCAACTTTTCACCGATTCGAGCGATCTTGAAAACACCGTTTGGCAGGGTTTGAATATTGGCCTCGGCGGCGACGGGCTCTTCGATCTCCGCGCCAGCAATACGAGCGGCGTATCGATCACCGTTGAGCAAATCCCGACACCATCGACGCTGCTGATCCTCGGCTCAACAGGACTCATTGCAGGCCGCCGACGCCGCTAAGCGAAGTCTAATCGTCAGCTGCTTCATCGCCTTACTTCTACGAAGTAAGGCTTTTTTATACCCGCTTGAGCCGGGCGTATTCGAGCACCAGGGTCTTCCGCCCCACCGACTTGAACTCCACGATCACCCGGGCGTTGGACCCGCCGGTGGTCTTCATGACGACGCCGTCGCCGAACTGTGGGTGGCGGACACGCGAGCCTTGGGGATAGGCCGCCGACGCGTCTTGGCCCGTTCCCAAACCTGCTCCAGACGCCCCCTTGGTCAAGCCCGCGATGCTCGGGCGGGGCGGGGCGGCTTTGTGCGACATGGTCTTGCGGGGGACCACATTGGCTAATCGCTGCTCGCGGGCACGATCGATCTTCTCCAGATCCGCCTTGTTCTTGGCGTCGGGCGAGAACTGCGAGAACGAGCCCTTTCGGAATGAGCCGCTCGATGAGCCGGGTGAGCGTGTTGACGGAGCGAATGCATCGTCATACTCGCTGCCGCCGAAGTCGGCGTCCGTGTGATCGGACTGAATTATCCCCATCGAGCCGATCTCGCCCAAGAACCGCGACGGAATCGTCCGCTCGCTCATCCCACGCACCGTCCGTCGGCTCGCGCTGGTGATCTGCAGGTGCTTCATCGCCCGGGTAATCCCGACGAACGCAAGCCGGCGTTCTTCCTCGAGCTCGGCCTGCGATTCGTTCGCCCGCGAGTGCGGCAGCGTGCCTTCCTCGAGCGCAATCATCGCCACCGCGGGGAACTCCAAGCCCTTCGACGCGTGGAGCGTCATCAATGTCACGCTGCCCATCGTCGTGTCCACCGCGTCCGCGTCGGCGACGAGCGCGATCGATTCAAGGTACGCCCGGAGCATCGCCAGCAACTCGGGCACCTGCCCTATCTCGCCCTCGCTGGCTGATTCGACATCCGTAAACGCGGCCGGGTCATTGGCCGGGTCGTACTCACGCTCGAAGTCTCTCGCCGAAGTAATCAGTTCGCTCAGGTTGTCCAATCGTTCCTCGTCGGACTCGGAGCCCGATGCTTTGGCCTGCTTCTTATAGTGCGCTTCGAGCCCCGACTCGGTAATCACATGCTCGACAAGCTCGTGGAGCGTGCCCGCGACCGACGCCCCCATGAACGACCCGCCCCCGGTCCACTCGTTGACCATCGTGACGAACTTATCCACCGAGGTCACCGCGCGTGGCGAGAGCCCGAGCTCTTTGGATCGGCTCAGCCCCTCGAACAGTGTAATGTTCGCCCGGATCGCCGCCCCTTGGATGACATCGAGGGTCGTCTTGCCGATCCCGCGCGTGGGTGTATTGACAACGCGCAGCAACGAAACCGTATCGGCCTGGTTCGCCACCACACGCAAATACGCGATCGCGGTCTTGATCTCTTCGCGATCGAAGAACGCCGTGCCCCGGGCGATCTTGTAGGGGATCCCGGCCGTCCGCATCGAATCTTCGATCACACGCGAGAGCGCGTTGGTGCGATAGAACACCGCCATGTCCTTCCACGCCACACCCTCGTCGTCGTGCAGACGCTGGAAGTAATCCGTCACCAGATCGCCCTCGTGGCGTTCGTCATTGACCCGCACCACCGTGATCGGCTCGCCGCCCTCGGTGCTGGTGTACAGGGGCTTGTCGCGTCGCTTGTCATTCTTCTTGATCAGCGTGTCCGCCGCGGCCAGAATGTACTCCGTCGAGCGGAAGTTCTCGCCCAGCAAGATCGTCTTGGCCCCCGGGTAGTGATCCTCGAAGTCCAGGATGTTCGAGATGTCCGCCCCGCGCCAGCCATAAATCGCCTGGTCCGGGTCCCCCACCACACAAATGTTGGGTCGCGCGGGCTCGTTCTCCATGCCCGGCAGCGGCGCGGGCGCAGAGGTCAACAGCGAAGTCAACTTAAACTGCACCGAGTTCGTGTCCTGGTATTCGTCGATCATGATGTACCGCCAGCGCGTCGCCAGCTCGGTGCGGACTTCGGCGTTGGATTCGAGCACCTTGACCGTATAGAGCAGCAGGTCATCGAAGTCGATCGCGCCCGCCTGCTTGAGCTTGGCCTCGTAGCGGAGATAGATCTTGGCGATCTGCTTGGAGTAGTAGTCGAACGCGTTGGCCTCGTAGGTCTTGGCGTCCTGCAGCTCATTCTTGGCGTTCGAGATCGCCGAGAGCACCGTCCGCGGCGGCCAGTTCGTCGCCTGCAGGTTCATCTCCTTGAGCACCTTCTTCATCGAGGACATCTGATCCGACGAATCGTAAATCGTGTAGTCCGGCTTGAGCCCCGGGATATTCGCCCGCTCGGCATAGCGACGCAGCAAGCGGGCGCACAGCGAGTGGAAGGTCGTAATCGTGAGCCCACGCATCCGCGGATCGACCCGCTGGCGGATCAGCTCGCCGTCGGGGCCGCGCTGTTCTTCCGGCAGCGAGCCGCAGATCTGGACGGTGACTCGATCACGCATCTCGCCAGCGGCCTTATTCGTAAAGGTCAGCGCGAGGATATTCCAGGGCGGCGTCCCCTGCTCCATGATCTGGGCGATCCGGCGCGTGATCACGCGGGTCTTGCCCGAACCGGCAGCCGCCAGAATCAGCAGCGGACCCTCGGTGTGCAGCACCGCCTGCTTCTGCGAGTCCGTCAGCCCATCGAGGATCGGATTGGCAATCTGGGCCGGGTTCTGGCTCGCTGCCTGAAGGGGCTCTGGCTCATGTTCTGGTCCAGGCGGGGGCATAAAGTCCGGGATCTGGTCGATCGGGAGTTCATCATGTTCGGCGTTGGCCGCGTAATCGTCGGGCGATTCGCTCGCATAGCCGCCCTCATTTTCGCCCTCGTGATGGAAAGGAATCTCGTTCATCGCTCCAAGGGTAGAAACGCAACCGTCCGCTGACCGCCCCGCCCACAAGAAAGATGCCCGGCCATCCAACCGACCGCCCCGCATTCCTTCTTGATCCGTCATTGCCCCTCGATAGATCCAGTCCATAGACTCACCCCATGCTCGTCACCGACTCACGCCCTCGAAATCTGCGCTGGATCCATGCCGGCCCCTTGCTCTACGGCGACTGGGGCACCTCGCGCCTCTATGTGCTCGGGCTCGCATTCCTCTACACCGCGCACGCATCGGTGGTCTACCTCGCGGCCATCGGGCTGCTCATGCTCGCGGTCTCGTGGGCATACACCATCATCTGCCGATGCTTCCCCGACGGCGGCGGGGTCTACACCGCCGCCCGCCAGCTCTCGCCCACGCTCTCGGTGGTGGGCTCAACGCTGCTGCTCTCCGGGTACATCATGACGGCGGCCATCTCCGTCATCGAAGCCTTCCATTACTTCCATGTCCCCCACCATCTGGTCTTGCCGCTCTCGATCGGTGCGATCGTCTTGGTCGGCGGCGTCAACTACCTGGGTGCCAAAAGCGCCGGCAAGTTCGCGCTGATCATCGCCCTGGTGGCCCTTGGCGTGTCCGCGGTCATGGCCGTGATGTCGATCCCCTACTTCATCAAAGGCATCGACACGATCTCGTTTGACTACTTCCGCGAGACCTCCGCCGGGCACGCGTGGGTGAACTTCACCAAGATCTGTCTGGCGTTGGCCGGCGTCGAAGCCGTCGCCAACATGACCGGGATGATGAAGCAGCCCGTGTCAAGAGAATCCAAGCGGACGATCTGGCCCGTCTCGCTCGAGGTCGTCGGGCTCAACATGGTTTTCGGGCTCGCCCTCGCTGGGCTGAGCTTCACCGTGCTGAGCACTTCGATGATCGACATGCACACGCCCGACGAGATCCGCCTGCAGGAGACCCGACAGGCCTTTATCGAGACCCTGCCCGCTGAGTATGGACGCGAGCTGAGCATCGAATCCGGCTTTGCCCTCACCGAGGAAGAACTCGCAGTGCTTTCCCCAGAATCGCTCCACGCCTACGAGACTATTGAGTCCCACCAGCACGAGGTCGATCTGTACACCAACGCCTCGATGCGGATCATCGCCGAGGAAACCGCCACCAACGCCATGGGCGACGGGGCCGGCAAGGTCTTCGGCAACATCGCCGGGATCACCTTCGGGCTCCTACTGCTCAGCGCCACCAACACCGCCATCATGGCCATGGTCTCCGTGTTCTTCGCGATGGGCCAAGACAACGAGCTCCCCAAGTCGCTCACCAAGCTCAACTACTCCGGTGTGCCTTGGGTCGGGCTGATTATCTCGGTTCTCATCCCGATCGCCGTGATCATCATCGAGCAAGATGTCACGGTGCTCGCATCGCTGTATGTCCTCGGCGTGACGGGCGCGATCACCGTGACGCTCCTCTCGAGCGCGTACAACAAGGAACTCGATATCGGCAAAGTCTCGCGCATCCTGATGTGGATCCTCGGGCTCTTCCTCTTCTCGATCTCCATGACCATCGCCGTCACCCAGCCGGTCTCGACCATGTTCAGCGGCACGCTCGTCGCCATGGCCCTCGGGGTCCGCACCATCCGCAGCTCCCGAGCCGCAAAGAACACCGGAGACGCCCTCGACGCCCCGCACACGGGCTGGCTCAAGATGCTCCAGAGCATCACGATCAATATCAACCCCGACAAGCCCAAGATCATGCTCGCGGCCCGTGGTCGATACCAGTCCGAGTACGCCGTCGATGTCGCCAAGCGCCGCGACGCGACCCTGTTTGCCATCTTCGTGCGTCCGATCCGCGTGCTCGATCTGCGTCCTGGGCAGGCCCCACGCATCGAGACCGATGAAGCCGCCCAAGAAGCATTGGGCACCACCGCGATGCTCGCCAACGAGGCCGGCGTGCCGTTCGTCCCGATCTTTGTCACCAGCCAGTCCATCGCCGACGAGATCCTCGACTACACCGTGACCTACGGCTGCGACACGCTGATCATGGGTAAATCCCGCCGATCCGCCTTCTCCCGCAAGCTCGAGGGCGATGTGGTCTCCCAGATCTCCGATGCGCTCCCCGACGGGATCACCTTGATCACCCGGGCCGCCGAGACCCCGCACGCGATCATGCCTCCGGGCATGGGCAGCGGGCAGAGCAAGTAAACCGCACCTCATCAGCTGCTGGTCGGCGTGTGGGCGCATGCCCACGCTGGTCTGCATATCCTTGATGATGCCATCGACGACCACCAAATCAGCCGAAGAACGCGCCTTCATCACCAGAGCCTTCGAGCACGAAGCCGACGCGCTCACCACGCTTGCGGCTCAAGTCGACGAGCGGTTCACGCAGGCCGTCGATTTGATCGTCAGCTGCGCCGACGCCGGCGGCACCGTGCTCGTCTCGGGGCTGGGCAAGTCCGGGCACATCGGCGCCAAGATCTCCGCCACCATGGCATCGCTCGGGATCACCTCCCACGCCGTACACCCGACCGAAGCCGCCCACGGTGACCTCGGTCGATTCCGCAAAAACGATCTCGCCATCTGCCTGAGCCACTCGGGCGAGACCGCCGAGCTCATCGGGCTCGCATCGATCCTGCGTCAAGACAAGCTCCCGATCATCGCGATCACCCGCGGCCCCAAGACCAGCGCCAACGGCTCGACGACTGAATCTTCACTCCAGAGAATCGCCACCGTCACCCTCGAAGCCTTGGTGACCGACGAAGCCGGCGACGGCCAGTTCCTCGCCCCCACCACCTCGACCACCGCGGCCCTCGCCATCGGGGATGCCCTGGCATTGGCCGTGGCCCGTCGGCGCTCGTTCACCAACGAAGATTTCCACGCCCGCCACCCGGGCGGCACGCTGGGCTCATTGCTTAAACCCGTCTCCGAGCTCATCCGCTTTCACGCCGGCAAGAACCTGCCCATCGCCAGCGAGACCGACACCGTCGCCCATGCACTCACAGAAGCTGCCAAAATCAAACGCCGCCCCGGCGCGTTGCTTGTCACCGACAGCACCGGCGCCCTCAGCGGGATCTTCACCGACTCGGACCTCCGCCGCTTGGTCCTCCGCAACCCCGACGAGCTCGAATCCCCGCTCTCCGCGGTGATGTCCAAGAACCCCAAGTCGCTGACCACCGATGCCTTGGCGAGCCAAGCCGTGGCCATGTTCCGCGAGTACCGGGCCGATGAGATCCCCATCGTGGATCACGATCGCAAACCAATCGGGATGCTCGATGTGCAGGACCTGATCGCGATGAAGCTCGTGGAGGACGATTGATGTCCTCAGCTCAACCAGACCTAAAAAACATCCAGCTCTTCGCCTTCGATGTCGATGGCGTCCTCACCGATGGCTCGATCAACATCCACGACGACGGCTCGGAGACCAAACGCTTCAATGTCCGCGACGGCTACGCCTTCCGGCTCTGGCTTGACGCCGGTCTCCCCATCGCGATCATCACCGGACGATCGGGCCAGGCCCTCACCCATCGCTTGAATGCCCTGGGCGTCGATGACCAGTTGGTGATCCAAGGCGCCAAGGACAAATCCCACGCCCTCGACCAGCTCATCGAGCGGACCGGGATCGACGCGGCGCAGATCGCGTACATGGGTGACGACTGGCCGGACCTACCGGCCATCGAGCGGGTCGGGTTCTCCGTATGCCCCAGCGACGCCGAGCCCGAAGTCCAAGCCGCGTGCCATCTGGTTACGAATAAAGCCGGCGGGCACGGGGCCGCGCGCGAGGCGATCGCCCATGTGCTGCGGGCCAAGGGACGCTACGCCCCGCCGACGACGCCAATCAGCGCCGGCTGAACGATCTATCCACAACCAGTTCACACTTGATCCTCGGCTAGATGTAGGCCGTGCCAATCCTGCGCCCCGTGCGCAGTTTTTTGACGCCATCGTGGGTCCGCGTGCGTTATCCGCTCTTCGGCTGCGCACAGACCTCCCGATATCGAACCAGCACAGGGGAGAAAGCAAGGCTGCGATCTCATCGCCTGTGCCGCCAAACAGCACACCACCGAGTACGGAGACTCACCATGACCGATCTGTTTTCCTGGACCAGGCACCACACCCAAGCATCCGACCAAGCCACCATCGACCTGCCGACCGCCCCGCGCGTCGAGCTCTCCCGCGAGCAGGTCGTCGATCAGATCATCTCGATCAACCACTCCGCGACCGCCCAGTACCTCGACCAGTTCGAGCGCGGCTCGCTCGACACCTACCTCGACCACCTGATCTCCTCCCAGCAACCCCGCGGCCCCCACGCCCGCTGGGACCGCCCGGGCGATACCCCCTCAATCATGAGCCGCAAGCGGGTCCATTGAGCCCGCGACCGAGACCAAGCCCGATCGTGTAGACGCGATCCAACGCCAAACAACTTATAGATGAGCGCAAGCTCGCGTCGGGCGGATCTGTGGTGGGGTCCGCCCGACATCTTTTTTGAGCCGACTCACCACCGCAAATGATAAATTTCGAGTTTTCTTGCCCGAATGGTCCCGGCGCGGTTATCGAGCTTCAAGATTTCAACCCGTCCAGTCCGATAAAGGGATCATCACGGGCGTGCGTTGTCGTGGATCGGAGATCCGCATTGCACGCCCCCCACGCCCCGCTGCTCGGGATTCGAGCACCAGCGATCGGGCAAGGACAGGACGACCGGGCGGAGCCCGCCGACCGAACATGACCCGCCACGCGCTCAAACAGAGGCTCACCCAGATGACCCACACACCATCCTTCAAATCAAACCTCCGCCCGCTCACCATCCTCGCCCTCGCGGGCACCGCCACCCTCCTCGCCGGCTGTGGCGAGAAGCGAGCCGGCTTCTGGAACAAGAACAAGCAGTCACAACTCCAGAGCGAGCAAGCACGCTACGAGACCAACGCAAACCAAAACGGACGCACCGGACGCAGCAATACCTACTTTGTCGCCGGCAGCGAAACACAAGCCAACACCAACCAGCCATCCACCCTCAAGAGCAACTCGAGCGCCACGCTCGACTACGCCCTGAGCGCCGAGACCAACGAAGGCTCCTTCACCCCACCGACCAAGACAACCGACACCAGCACGCCAGCGACGACCAACAACCAGCAGCTCATTGCAAGCTCGAACACCATCGGCTCAGGCACTTCGAGCGCCAGCTCAACAAAGAACGATGAGTTCGAGATGAAGCTGGGTACCGCAGACGCAAAGACCCCCGTCGAGCGTGACCCGTACTTCACCGATGACACCGAGTCCCCCGCCGCCCTGCGTTCGGGTGATATCTCCGCCTTCGTCTACGCCAACGCAATGGGCGTCGAGCTCCCCTCCGAAACCACCGGCGACGCGGTCCGCTCGACCGTCAATGTCCGCCAAGTCACCAGCTCATACGCTGGGTCGGACTTTGACCCCATCGTCACCCCCGACGGCCAGCACCTGATCTTCGCATCCACCCAGCACCGCCCGACCGCGGACCTCTACATCAAATCCGTCAACGGCTCCGTCGTCACCCGCCTGACCGATGACCCCGCACAAGATGTCATGCCCGCCATCTCACCCGACGGCAACTACATCACCTTCGCCTCCGACCGCAGCGGCTCGTGGGACCTCTACATCATGCCATTCGAGGGCGGCAAGGTGGTCCAGCTCACCAACGAATCCGCCAACGACCTCCACCCGACCTGGTCGCCCGACGGCCAGCAGATCGCATTCTGTCGGCTCGGGCAGCAGTCCGGGCGATGGGAGATCTGGGTCAAGGATGTGCTCGCCGACAACGGCGCCCAGTTCATCGGGTTCGGGCTCTTCCCCGAATGGTGCCCCGCAGCGGGCACCGGGCTCGCGGGCGCGGACCAGATCCTGTTCCAACGCTCACGCGAACGCGGCGATCGGGCCTTCTCCATCTGGACGCTCGACTTTAACCCCAACCCCGGCACCGCCAGCCGCGAGACCGAACTCGCGACCGCGCCCAACCAAGCCCTGATCAACCCATCGTGGTCGCCCGACGGCAACTTTGTGACCTTCGCAGCCGTGCCCAACTCCGAGTCATGGTCCAAGGGCAACACCGCCCGCCCGGACTCATCCACTATTTGGATGATCTCGACCAAGGGCACCGGCAAGATCAAGCTCACCGACGGCGACACCATCGATCTGATGCCCGTTTGGGGACGCAACAACGACATCTACTTTGTGTCCAACCTCGATGGGCAGGACCACCTGTGGTCGATGGAACTCTCGCCGGCCATCCGAGCCGCGAGCGTGACAATGCCCGACCTGGCCGACTCGTTCGCCACGGTCCCGACACCAAACGACAACTAACACATACCCACGCCCCGTGTTGAAAAACGCGGGGCATGCTTCGCCCGGACGCTCGTGTCCGGGATTGATCTTCGGACGGGAATGGATGCCCGTCTTTGCAATCGGCAGGACGCCATGACAAGTGCACAGACCATGCTTGCTTCGGTTCTTCTCGCAGCGCTATTGTTGATCTCACCGATCACGATGGGCGGCTGCTCGATGAGCCAGAGCCGTGACGAGATGTTCCCCCCCGGGGTGATCGTCTCGCCGTACGACACGACCTCGGGCGATGTGCTCTGGGCCGTAATCCCCCCGATGAACGAATCGGGGACTTCCCTGGCCGATGAGCTCGCCACGGGTGACGCCATCGTCGCAGCCGCCCAGGGCATCCGCGGGGTGCGCTGCCTGCCCGTGAATCGCTCTATCGAAGCCCTGCGTTCGCTCGGGCTCACCAACGGCATCCAGTCCTCGGCCGACGCCTTCAAAATCGCCGAATACCTGGGCGCCGATGCCGTGCTCGCCGGATCCATTACCGCGTATGACCCCTACGACCCGCCCGTCTTTGGGCTGGCGTTGGCCCTCTATGCCCGCCCCGGCGCGATGGCCAACGCATCGCAGACCAAGCTCGATTCGCGTGCCCTGACCGGCGCGTTCAGCGACTTTGGCACATTCGACGGCTTGTCCTTCTCGGGCGAACCCGTTTCCGTCGTTTCAGAACACCTCGACGCACGCGATCACGGCGTGCTCATGGCGGTCCGATCGTACGCCGACGGACGCAGCAGCCAACGCTCGGCACTCGCCTGGCGGATCTACACCGCAAGCATGGAACTGTACACCCAGTTCGCCGCCCACCACACCATCGGGCGGCTGATTGATGAGGAATGGCTCCGGCTGTCGCGCCAGCAACGCGACGCAAGGCGCCCAAGCAGATGACGGGGCCCGATGCCCCGTGAGCAACGGAGTGCATCATGAGCCAACGGCCCAATCCTAAAACTGGTCACCCATCTGGTCATTCACCAGACCAGCCACGCAACCAATCCACAAGACCAATCCCCGAGCCCAAGGTGAGCTCCGGCGTGAATGCACGCGCCGAATCGATCGACGACGCCGACGGCAACATGGTCTGCGTCACCCTCCAACGCCCGCCCCACTTCTGGCGCTTCGCCTGCTCGCCTGATGAAACGGGTGATCTGCTCGAACGCCTCGCCGAGCTGGCCGACGACACAAACACACCCCTTACATGGAGCGATGCGGAAATGATCGCTTCTGAAATAGTTATCCACCATCATGTTGATACGCCTTCAGCCGGGTAATCCAACGACCGATAGCACCATTGAATCACCGTCCCAAGCCATTTATCAAAGCATAGATCCAGTTCGGATCCCCCGGAGTTCGCGTATGACCACCCTACCCATCACTGAGAGCTTTTCCTCGTACCTGACCGACGAGCGTCACTTCTCGCCCTACACCGCCCGCTGCTACGGCGCGGACCTGCGTCAGTTCATCGATTACATCGTCGAAGACACCGGCGTGCAGATCGACCGGGGCAGCGAAGAACTGGCCTTCAAGTCACGCACGAACAGCGCCAACGAGATCGCCGGGCAGATCGACCGTCCGACCATCACCAACACCATCTGCGACGCCGACGCGGACCTGATCCGTGGGTTCCTCGGGTTCTTGGGCGAACAGTCCTACTCCCCCGCGACCCTGGCCCGCAAGATCGCCACGCTCCGCTCGTTCTACAAGTGGGGCAACCGCTTGGAGTACACCAACACCAACCCGATGACCCTGATCCGCACACCAAGGCAGTCCAAACGCCTGCCCAAGGCCATCACCATCGAGCAGATCGAACAGCTATTGGCCGCTCCCAATGACAACGATGTGCTCGGGCGACGCGATCGCGCGATGCTCGAGACCCTCTACTCCACCGGCATCCGCGTCTCGGAACTCGTCGGGCTCAACCACGACGATCTCGACTTTGAGAACGAGGCCATGCATGTGCGGGGCAAGGGACGCAAGGAACGCATTGTGCCGCTGGGCTCGCACGCGCTGGGCGCGATCCGCCGGTACATCGAGTTGATGGCCAACGACACCAAGTTTGCGCCGATCTGGGCCGCCCGCGACGCAGGCGAAACCCCGCTCTCGCTCTTCCTCAACAAGCACGGCAGCCGACTCTCCTCGCGCTCCGTCCGCCGCAAGCTCGACAAGTACCTCCGCTCGGTTGGGCTCGACCCGACGATCTCGCCGCACACTTTGCGTCACTCGTTCGCGACCCACCTGCTCGACAACGGCGCGGACCTCCGCAGCGTGCAAGAGCTGCTGGGTCACCAGTCGCTCTCCACCACCCAGGTCTACACGCACCTGTCCACTTCACGCGTCGAAGACGCGTACAAGGACGCTCACCCACGGGCCGAAGCTGGCTAAAGCAGGTTCAGAAAATCAATCCGTTGATTCGAGCACCCCGAGCATCTCTCGGGGTGTTTTTTCTTGCCCAGGGATCAACAGATCCGGGGCCAACTCGCACAGCGGCTCAAGCACAAACGCCCGCGTGTGCAATCGCGGATGCGGGATGCTCAGCCCCGGCTCGTCGATAACCTGGTCCCCATACCACAGCACATCCAGATCGATCACCCGAGCCCCCCACCGGACTTCGTTGTCCCGATCGCGCCCCATCGAAGATTCGATTTCGAGCAGTGCTGACAGCAGTTCTTTGGCTATGAGCTTGGTCGAGATCATGACCACGCCGTTGAGATACCGCCCCTGATCGCCTGGCCCGACCGGCTCGGTCTCGATCACCGTCGATCGGCACTCGATGGCGGTTTCGGGCAGCTGGGCAATCAGCTCGATCGCCCGGGCAAAGTGCGCTTGGCGATCCCCCAGATTACTCCCCATCGCGATGTAGGCATCGATGCACATACACCAGTCAAGGCTCGACCCGTTTGATCATCAAGCCGATATCCCAAACCCAATAAAAAAACCGACCGCAAACACAAGCGGTCGGTCTCGAGAGAGAGCATTCATATTGTCAACTCATCGCGGATCAGACCGACTTCATCGGCTCGAGCTCACGCATCCGGTGCTGCATCTGGGCCTTGAGCCGCGCCAAGATCGACGAGTGCATCTGCGAGACGCGCGACTCGGACAGATCCAGGGTCGTCCCGATCTCCTTCATCGTCATGCCCTCGTAGTAGTACAAGACCACGATCAACCGCTCGGCCCGGGTGAGCCCCTTGGTCATCAGCTCCTTGAGGTCCTGACGCTGGATCAGCTTGACCGGGCTCGTCTGGTGCCCGTCCTTGATCACATCGATCTCGCGGAGCTCGCGTGAGCCCTCGGACTGGTAGCACTTGCGGGTGATGCTTGTGACCGAGACCGCGCTCGAGTCACGCTTGTACTTGATGTACTCGTTGTTGTCGATCTCGAGCTTGTTGGAGATCTCCTTGTCTGTGGCCTTGCGTCCCAGCTCCATCTGGATCTGCTGCTTGGCGGCTTCAACCTTCGATGTCCGATGACGCACCAGGCGGGGCACCCAGTCCATCGAACGCAGCTCGTCAAGGATCGCACCACGGATACGCGGGGCGCAGTAGGTCTCGAACTTCACGCCGCGATCGAGATCGTACGCGTCGATCGCATCCATGAGCCCAAAGAGCCCGGCGGACATCAGGTCCTCAAGATCGACCTCGTCAGGCAGGCGCTGATAAATCCGCTCGGCGTTGTAACGCACCAAGTGAAGAAACCGCTCCATAAAGAAGTTGCGCAGGTCCTCGGTGGGCTCAGACTGATACATCACCCATACATCACGGATGGGGATATCGTCGAACCTCGTCGGGAGGTTGCTCGATGTGGCATGTTGCGCCGAGTGGCGCGATGAATACTTTGATCGCATGGCAGTCATTGGTCGGCTCCTTGACCCTTGACACATTGAACTCTCATGGCATTGGGGATGCTCAGATGCTCCTGATAGGTCGATCTGGTGAGACACGACCCAAACAATGAACTATCCGATAATGTGCAAACCTCAGCCGCAGAAAGCGTTGAGTTGTCGGCCTGGGCAGTCCTTGCCCAGATTAATTCTAGTATATCGAATCCAAATTGACAAAGTGGTAGGATTCCTGCACTTTTTACGCAGCTTTTTTCATCGTTTGCACCATCGACTCGTGCGCCTGCTTGCGCTCATCAAGTTCGACAAGTTCCTGAGGCTTCTGCGGCTCCGGCCGCTCAGTCTTGTACCGCGAAACGAACTCTTGCACGCAGATCTCCCCCACCGCGCCCAGCACACGCCCGATCAGCGAACAAATCACCATCGCGATCATCGCACGCACCAAGATCACCGCCCCCGGATTCCCCGCGAGCAGCCCGACGAGCGCACAGACAAAGAACCCCATCAGCCCGAGCACGCCCGAGACCAATCGCTGGGCGTGGTTCTCGAGATAAATGCTCCGCTCGCTGGGCGATTCGTCTTCGATGATCTCAACATCTTCGTATTCTGCCATATCCCTGACTCCATCGGCTCAAATCAGCGCCCGAATCATGCCCAGCCGCAGCCAGACCCACAAACGCGCACATATCGCCCAAACTCAAGCACGCAAATGACGCGCCAAAGCGAAAGAGAACACTCTGGGATACAGAAAATAGGGAATCGCCCCGCCGATGAATCAGCCCCGACCGAACAAACGACGCCGAGGGGCAGCACTGGCGCGCCCCTCGATGCCCAGCCAGTCGATCAGCGAAGCCGCCAGCTCGCCCATGTCCCGCGATGCGGAGCACTTGGGTGAGTCGATCATGTACGGCGTGCGGGCCTTGATCGCCTTGATCACCTTCTTGTCGCGACGGACATAGCCAATCATGGGCAGCTGATAGCCCAAGAACCGATCGCACACCCCCGAGATCCGGGCGTGCACGGCGTGGGCTTCCTTCTCATTGACCGCCTGATTGACGATCAACGCGAGGTTGGGCAGACGACCGCCGTTGGCTTCGTCTTGTTGAGCGACGAGCACCTTGATCAGCGCATACGCATCGGCGATGCTGGTGGGCTCGGGCGTCACGACCATCAGACACGCGTCGGCCGCGTCGATAAACGCGGTCACCGAAGGGCCGAGCCCGGCGCTGGTGTCGATCATGATGACATCGTTGTATTCGTGCAGGTCTTCGAGCCGACTCAGCAAAACCCGGCGTTCGTTGTCGTCGAGCTCGCCCACGCGTCCGATCCCCACCGAGCCGGGGATCAGGCGGAACCCGCCCGGGGCGTCGATGGCAAGGTCTTCGAGCGAAGAAGCCCCATCGCCCACCGCAGACTCAAGCCGAGCCTTGGGCATCAAGCCGCAGAGGACATCGGCGTTGGCCAATCCAAGGTCCGCGTCGAGGAGCATCGCGCGCCGATTGTGTTTGGCCAGCGCGATCGAGAGGTTCACAGAGGTGTTCGTTTTCCCCACGCCGCCCTTGCCCGACGCGATCGCGATGATCGGGATGCGGCGCGTCGGCGGGGTGAGCTTGGAGCGGTCCTTGGCGAACTCTTCGGCGCTGGGCTGGCCCAGCGAACTCACGAGCTCGCGCAGGCGCGAGGCTTGGTCGTCGACGCTTTGCTTGTTGGCCGATGGTGTGCCGAACTGCTGCGATCCGTTGGGACCATCTTGCGGGCTGGGGTTGTGTGCCGAAACTGCCTGGCTCATCCGTTCTCCTCGCTTATTCTCCGAACCACGGCATCCGGGCCGTCGAGCACACAACGCGCCAAACGATCGGCGCGGGCGGGCTCTAAGTCGTCGGGCACTTCCTGGCCGACGGTCACAAAGCTCAGCGGCAGACCGATCCGGTCGGAGAGACCCGCGATGGGGCCGGTGGTCACCGCTTCATCAAGCTTGGTAAGGATACACCGGTCGGGGCCCAAAGCGGCGAAACTCTGGGCAGTCTTTCGCAGAACATTATCCCCAACTGTTGTGGATAACACGAGATGGGTCTCGTCGGGGTTCGCCGCTTTGGTAAACTCGGCAAGCTCTTGGAGCCGCGAAGTATTGTTCTGGGATCGCCCGGCGGTGTCGATCACCACAATATCACAGTCGCCCAGCTCTTCGATGCCCTTGGTGATCTCCTCGGGCGAGTTGGCGATCTTGAGGGGCAATCCGATGATCCCGGCATAGGTTCGCAGCTGTTCGACGGCCGCGATCCGGTAAGTATCCGAGGTAATCAGCCCGACCTTCTTGGCATGGCGGAGCTTATAGGTAGCCGCGAGCTTGGCGACAGTCGTCGTCTTGCCCACCCCGGTCGGGCCAACAAGGGCGATCACACGCGGGCGACCGCCGACCGATCGGTGGTCGATGGTCAGCAGCGAATCCGATCGGCACTGGATCGTCGATTCGATCGCCCGCAACAGCGCCTGGCGGACGATCTGATCATCCTTGAGCTCCATCGCGTCGAGCCGATCGCGGACCGAGCCGACGAGGGCATCGGCCAGATCCACCGGCACATCGTTGTCGATCATCTTGGCGTAGAGCGTGAAGAGCGGCGCGGGCATCTCGCCGCTGGGCAGGGCGTCGCTGGTGCTCCCCGTCCCCACCGCCACGGCGGTCTTGCGGGTGGATTCGAGCACCTGTCCCATCATCTTCTGGAGCGAATCGATCTGTGAACGCAACTCGGTGTTCGTCTGCCCGTCAGTCTTTGCCGCCGGCTGGGCGTCAGGCTTGGCTTGCGGCTTCACTTCTGGTTGTACTTGCGGTTTCACTTGGGGTGATGGCACGGCGACCGGCTTGGCCTCGATGCTTTGCTTGGGCACAACCGGTGCATTCTGAGGCTGCATGTCCGCGAGGCGCGATGGGCGGGCACGCTCCGGGTTTCTTGTCGAGCGGGTTGGTGTCGCATCATCGCCAAAGAGCGCGTCGCGCCCGTTGAGCCCGCGATCATCGCTTGGCGAACGACGGTTTCGGGGCAGTTGTTCGTCAGTCGACCGGCCTTGGCCCTGATTCTGGCTCTGGCTCTGAACCGCGGCTTGGGCCGACGCGAGCACCTGGGCATGCTCGGGGGCGAGGCGCTGGCGGGTGACGGTGGAGCCGCGCTGGATCACGATTTCGGGCTCGGGTTGCGTGCGCAACTCTGGCTGCTGGGTCTGCTGCGGGTTTGGGGCATGCGGGCGGGCAACGCGGGGCATGGGCTTGGGAGCTTTGGATCTCGACGCGATCGTCGGCGAGGAAGCCGTGATCTCGACCATGTTCTTGCCGCCGAGCCCGAACCATGCCCCCACGCGGAAGCTGCGGGTGTGCAGGATCATCGCGTCCTTGCCCAGGTCCTTGCGGACTTGGGCGAGTGCTTGGGCCATCGTATCTGCGGTATATGTTTTGAGTTTCATGTGGCCGTCCTGGCGTGCGTTGCAGCGGTCGAAAAATGCCCACAGCGTGGGCGAACCATCATCAAGCCGACGCACGGGGGGCGATCGCGGGGCCCTCAATAAGGAAGAACACCCAACACATCACCCTGAACTCATCCCAGAGCACGGAATCTGACGCACGCACTGTACACGATTCGATCCGCTTGCACCACCCCGAGAGCGCACAGATCAGCACGCAAGCATGCAATCAGTGCGCTCAGGCAACAACCTGAGGCGACACTTGTTGAGGCTGGGCAGCCGCCCCGGCGGGCTCTTGCCCGATGGGCGCGATCAACGCCACCGATTCCACATTGATCCCCGGCACGATCTCGTTGTACCCAAGTACTGCCACAACAGGAACATGGGGCTCGATGATCTGCCAGACGGCGTTGCGAACCTGTGGCGAAGCGATCACCACGGGCATCCCGCCCCTCGCCCCCACGGCGTTCAATCCATCCGCCACCTTCGAAGCGATGTCCCGCGCAATCCGTGCCGGCATGTTGAGCGTTGTGCCCTGCCCGCCGCGATCTATATAGGAATTAATCTGGTCCTCGAGCCCCGGATCGAGCGTCACGCACAGCATCGTGAGATCGCCCTGTAGATCCGTCGTCGCGTACATCGAGCAGATCGTCCGACGAAGCCCGTTGCGGACATACTCGACGAGCACATCGAGGTCTTTGGTCTTGGTACCCCAGTCGGCCAGGGTCTCCAAGATCGATTCCATATCCCGGATGGGCACGCGCTCACGAAGCAGCGACTGAAGGACCTTCTGGAGCTCGCCGGTCTTGATGATCCCGGGCACAGTCTCCTCGACCAGCTTGGCGGCTTTCTCCTTGAGCCCTTCGAGCAGGTTGTTGACCTCCTCGCGGGTGAGCAGTTCGTCGGCGTACGCCTTGACGATCTCGGTGATGTGCGTCGCCAGCACACTCGTCGGATCGACGACCGTGTAGTTGAGCATCTCCGCCCGAGAACGCATCTGCGGCTCGATCCAGATCGCGTCGAGCCCGAATGCCGGCTCCTTGGTCGGGATGCCGTCGATCGGATCCGTCACCATCCCCGAATCCATCGCCATGAGTTTGGACTGTTCGACCGCGCCCGACGCGACCATATTGCCACGAATCTTGACTCGGTACTCGCTGGGCGCCAGCTGCATGTTGTCGCGGATGCGCACCGGGGGCATCACCAGCCCGAGCTCGACCGCCAACTGCCGGCGAACAGCACTGATACGGTCGAGCAGATCGCCGCCCTGGGCGGTGTCGATGAGCGCGACGATGCCGTAGCCAACTTCGAGTTCGAGCACATCGATCTTGAGCAGGTCCTCGACCGGGGCCGGCTCCATCGTGGGCGCCTCGGCCTGGGCGAGCTGATCATCAAGGACGCGTTTGGCGCTGGTCTTGGTCGAGCGCATCATGCCGTAGGCGATGCCCGCGATGGCCATGGCGGTGACCAGCAGCGGGATCGTGGGCAGTGGCGTGAAGGCCAGAGCCGCCAAGAACCCGGCGGTGATCATCATCCCGATGGGCTGCGATGTAAGCTGCGATGTGAGTTCGGACCCGAGGTTGTTCTTATCGCCCGAGCGGGTCACAATCAGCGCGGCCGCCATCGAGATGATAAAACTCGGCACCTGTGAGGTCAGCCCGTCACCGATCGTCAGGCGGGTAAAGACCTCCGCGGATTGACCCGCGGGCCAGCCACGCTCGACCGTGCCCACCGCGAAGCCGCCAGCAATATTGATCGCGGTGATGATAATCCCGGCGACCGCGTCCCCCTTGACAAACTTGGACGCACCGTCCATGGCACCGAAGAAATCCGCCTCGCGCGAGATTTCATCGCGCCGGGTGCGGGCCTCGGTCTCGTCGATCATCCCATTGGAAAGCTCGGCGTCGATCGCCATCTGCTTGCCGGGCATCGCATCGAGCGTGAACCTCGCGGCGACCTCCGCAATACGCCCCGCACCCTTGGTGATCACCATGAACTGCACGATCATCAGAATCGAGAAGATGATCACACCGACAAAGAGCGAATCACCCGCGACAAATGAACCGAACGCGCTGATGACCTTGCCCGCGACATTCATGGCTTCTTCAGGGCTGGTGGCGTCGGCTGTCAAGATCAGACGAGTCGAAGCGATGTTGAGGACCAATCTCAGCAGCGTCGTCGCCAGCAGCAGCGAGGGGAAGACGCTAAACTCGAGCGCCCGCTTCATGTACAGCGTCGTCAGCAGCACGATCACGGCCAGCGAGATATTCACCGAGATCATGATGTCGAGCATCGGCGGGGGCAGCGGGACCAGCAACACAGACAACAGCAGCACAAACCCGATGGGCACAATGAGTGCGCGCATCTCCGCGAACTTGAGCATCCATGCCGGGAATGCGATCGTGTTTTGCTGCTGCTGGGCCACGCTCGTCTTGGTCTCCTACATCCGTGTAGCTATAACCGTTGGGATTTGTTTTCTGGTCGCTACAAGTTATACGCCGACGGGTTCTTGTGCTGGTGTTTGGGTTCGATTTTTCTGGTTCATATCGCGTTCGAGCTTCTTCTCCATCCGATTATCGATCTTGTACACAAACGCCAAGAGCTCGGCCACCGCTTCGTAGTGTTCAAACGAGACCTCCTGCCCCACTTCCATCCCCCAATACAGCGCCCGAGCCAGCGGCGGGCGCTCAACAATGGGCACTTCGTTCTGACGCGCGATCTGGCGGATCCGAAACGCGATCAGGTCCGCCCCCTTGGCGACAACCTTGGGCGCGCCCATGGTCTCCGGATCGTATTTGATCGCTACAGAAAAATGGGTCGGGTTGGTGACAATCACATCGGCATCGGGCACCTTGGCCCCGAGCTGCTGCATCACGATCTCACGGGCCATCTGCAAGCGACGCCCCTTGAGCGACGGATCGCCCTCCATCGATTTCCGCTCGTCCTTGACCTCCTGCTTGCTCATCCGTAGGTCCTTGGTGTGCTGAAACCGCTGATACAGATAATCGATCACCGCGATGAACAACAACAGGATCGCCAGGATCATCGCCAGCTTGAACACCAGCGCCAGGATCGCGCTGAGCCCCTCGATCGCGGTGAGCTTCGAAAGCACGGCGATATCGTCCATGTGCGAACGGATAAAGAGCCACGAGACGATGATCATCACCGTGAGCTTGATCGAGTTGACCACCGTTTTGACGAGCCCACGCACGCCGAAGATCCGCTTGATCCCCGCCAGCGGCGAGAGCTTATTGAGCTTGGGGCGGATCGGCTCTGCGGTGAGCAACCAGCCCACCTGTACAAAGTTGCCCACATACGCGACGAGTGCCGACAGAATCAAGATCGGGAACACCACGACCATGCTCTCGTACGCCGCGACCTTGGTGGTGTTGTAGATCGATTCGACCGAAACGATATCAGCGGAGATCTCGCCGCCCAGCGTCCGGCTCATCACCCGGGCGAACATCCCGGCGATGGTCGAGCCGAAGACCACGAAAATAATCAGCCCACCGAACAGCGAGAACGCGCCAGAGAGGTCCTGGCTCTTGGGCACCTGCCCCCGCTGGCGGGATTCGCTCAGCTTCTTGCTAGTTGGCTCTTCGCTGCGTTCGCCCAGATCATCCATGGCCAGCCCCCATACCGATAGAAGGAACACCCAACACCGCGAAGCTCTGCACCCACTGGTTGATCAGCTCGAGCGTGCGGAGGATCTCGTCGCCGGCGACCACGCCCACCGTCGCGATCAGCACCGTGAGCATGCTCAGCCCCGCGAGGATCTGGATCGAGAACCCGATGCTCATAATATTGATCTGAGGCATCGTCTTCATGATGAACCCCATCGCGATCATCAGCATCGACACCACGCCCATGATCGGAGCCGCCACGCGGATCGCCAGCTCGAAGCCCGAGTTGAGCACACCGACGAGCAGATCCAGCGGCGTGTCCATGACCACGAAAGTCCCCGAGCCGATCGTGTGGAACGAATCGGCAAGAATCAGGAACACGGTCTCAAGCCCACCAACCGAGATGTAGATAAAGATGCTCAAGAAGTACAGCAGCTGCCCCACCACGCTCGAGTTGGTATCGAGCTCGGGGTTAAAGGACTGGGCCAGCGAGAGCCCCATCTGGTAGCCCATGATGTAGCCGCCCATCTGGATCGCCATCATCGGGATCATCGCGATCACCCCGATGATCACCCCGACAAGCAGCTCCGTGAACAACATCGGGGCGAGCGCCACCAGGTCAATCGTCTCGGGCAGCGTCGCCAATGGCACAAACGGGTAGATCGCGATCGCGAGCATAAACGCCAGCAGCGCCTTGTACACGATCGGAATCGTCACACTCGTGATCAACGGCGTAAACAAAAACAGCCCCGTGATCCGGGACAGCACCATCATAAACGGCACACCGTGCACCAAGATGGATTCGATATTCGTCACGCATCCCCCACACGGGGCCCGGAGGCACACTTAGAACAGCTGGAACATCTCGGCCGTGAATATCAAAATCCGCCCGATGATCCAAGGCAACAAGAGAATCGCGATAACGATCACCCCGATGAGCTTGGGCACGAAGGTCAGCGTCTGATCCTGGATCGAGGTGACGGACTGGAACAAACTAATCAGCAAGCCGATGATCATGCCCGCCATCAACAAGGGCGCGGCAATCTTGAGCGTCACCAACAACGCATCACGGATCAGCTGGATCGAGGCGTCATCAAAGACCACGGCGACCTCCCCGCTGAGCATGAACCCGCAGCTTCGGATCGACCTGCAACTCCGGATCATGCTCCGGCGGATGAATCACCCGGCAGATCAACAGCAGCGGCAGCATCCCCACCATCGAAGCCGTCACCGCGCTCGCCCGCGGGCCCGCCCCTTCTTGCACGAAGCTCTCGAGCAGGCTCCCCACGATCAGCGACCACCCATCGACCATCACGAACAGCATCAGCTTGAACGGCAGCGAGATCATGACTGGCGGCAGCATCATCATGCTCATCGAGATCAGCAGACTCGCGATGACCATGTCGATCACCAAGAACGGCAGGTACACCCGGAATCCCATCAAGAACGCGACCTTGAGCTCCGAGAGCATGTACGCCGGGATCAAAGTCGTCGTCGAAATGTCCGCGCGGGTGATGTTTTCAGGCTCGGAAGTATCCACGCCCTGGTAGTTGAGGATCATGTACAGGCTCGACCAGTTGTCGGTCGCCTCGATCTGATCGAACATAAAATCCCGCATCGGGGTCGACGCACGCGTCCAGAGTACATCCATCTCGCGGATCTCGCCGTTCTGATAGGGCACGACGGCGTCTGCCCAGATCCGATCAATCGTTGGCTTCATCACCAAAGCCGTCATGAACAACGCCAGACCCGTGACCACCTGAGCTGGCGGCAGCGACTGCGTGCCCATCGCCTGACGCAGCAACGCGAGCACCACCATGATGCGCACAAAGCTGGTCGTCATCAACATAATCGACGGCACCAGCGCGATCACCGTCAGCAGCAGCATGATGTTCACGGCGACCGAGATCCCGCCGCGCTGCGAATCGGGCGATGCTTGCGTGCCCGAAGAACCCGCATTCGGGTTGACACCCGCGCCCAAGTTGTTGGCCCCCTGGATCAGCGAACCCGCATCGTTGAGCAGGTTGAGCGGATTGAACTCATTGAGCGAACCCGGCTGAGGGGGCGTGAACGACGGTGCCTGTTTCGTTGGCGTACTCTGCGCACTTGGCACCTGTGGGCCAAAGCCCTGCGCGATCGCATTTGAACCCGCGAAACACATCGCGAGCACGATCATGGCCGTCATCAAGATTGAACGGTGCAGCTGCTTCAACCGTGCTGCTCGCTGTTGGTGTGCTTGCCATTCCGCATCGACGCCAGCCGCTGACGCAGCACGCCGGCGGCGGCCCGCGAATCCTGCCCAGACGACCAGAGCTCAGCACGGTCGCCCTCGTCGCTGGTGATCGTGCGCACCGGCTCGGTCCGCTGCTGCGGGAAACGCACCGGGCTGGTTGCTTGGTTCATCCCCGCGCCATAAGACGAGCTGTAGTCGTTCTCATGGAGGTGCTCATCGGTGTAGCCGTCGGCATCGCGGAGGGTTTGCTCGAAAGACTGAGCAATCGACTCGCCCGCGGCTGACCTCGCCTTAAGCAGGATCGACGCGACTTCTTCCGGATCCGAAAGCTCGCAGAGCAGCTCCATCGATCCGACCTTGGCCGACTTGCCGCGACCGCCCGTCGCGTGCGAGAGCAGCAAGATTCGACGATCGAACTTGAGCACCACCAGCGTCATGCCCTTTGAAATCGGATATCGCCCGACGACTTCGAGGATCCCGGACGGGGCGTTGCCGCCCGCCCCGATCTGCCCCACGAGCCCGCCCTGCGAGCGGGCGAGGCGCTTGTAGACCTGCGCGAGCCCGACGATCAGCAGCAGCACGCCCAGCAAAGAGACGATCGTCTGCAGATATCCGCCCCGGGCGAATGGTGATTCTTCGGACTCGGAAGGATCCGAGCTTCCAAACAGCTTGGTGCGCTCTGCGGGCACGCCGATGGGCTGTGATTCGGTTGACGACGGATTCATACCCTGCAGGTCTTGGGCGACGCTGCTGGTCTGATTGCTGGATGTGGCCGGGCTGGCCGCGGGCTGGGCCGGCGTGTTGGAGGAGAGCAGAAGCTCATCGATCGCCGGGCGAACGAGCTGGCTCTCAGAGACCCCGCGATCAATCGTTTGATCTGTGAGTTGAGCTTGGGTAGCTGGGGTTTCAATCCGCGGGATCTCGCCCGGGTTCGGTCCAACCTGGGCCGAGACCTGCGGGCTCAGCAGGAGCGTGATCGAGCCAAAGAGCGCGAGGGCAACTGTACGGACGGAATGTGATCGCGGTGTGTGCATGTCGCCATCCTGGCATCTGCAGGGCGAGTCCTCCGCCCCTTGGGTTGTTCGTTCAAAGCTAGTCGCTCGCGGCGCTGATGTCCACGATCTCGCTCACGCGAACACAAAACATATCGTTGAGCACGAGCACCTCGCCCCGTGCAACCTTGCGATCGTTGACGAAGACATCGACCGGATCGCCGGCCAGCTTGTCGAGCTCGACCACCGCCCCGTCGTTGAGCTTGAGCACATCCTCGACATACATCTTGGTGCGTCCGAGCTCGATGCGTACATTCATATGCACATCAGAGAGCAGGTCCATGCCCTCTTTGGGGGCGCCCGATGCAGAATCAGAAAAGACAGGAGCCTCGAAAGGTGTGGCGTCTTTTCCAGAACCGCCGTCGATAGAGTCGGCGACATCCTGCACCTGCCCCACGGCTGAAACCGCGGACTCAAGCATCTCCGCTTCGTCTTGTGACTCGCCCGGCGTCCCCGCATCGTCCGCTGGGGCAGCTGCATCAGGGATGGCTGCGTCTGGGGTAGATTCGGGCGATTCGCCCTCGGGGGTCGTGTTCTCGTTCTCGTCGGCCATGCGTTGAACCCTATGGACAGATCGTCGCCAGCAGCATCCACACCGGATGCTGATAGTGAGTTATCGGCCTTGCCCCCTCCGGGCGTCCAACAATTGCGCATACACGCGCACAATATTCTGTGGGCGCACATCATGCGCGGAGGCTCTGATTGTTCAAAGTGTTCGCCGGCTCAGTAAGCCTTGCCCCGCCAGTGCTTAAGCGTCCGCGGGGAAGCCCTTGCACTCTGGGATGATCACCCGGTCGATCCGAGGCATCCCATCAGCATCGAGCCCGAAGACCTCGTTGAGGTAGGTTGTGAGCTGGCGGGTGACGGTCTCGAGCCCGGGCTCGCGCAGGTGGCGATCGTGGGCCCGACGGAAGATCATCGCGACGCCTTCCTTGATCGAAGCCGCATCACGCTCCTGGATCGCGGCGATCTGGGCGACATTCTTCTGACGGATCTTCAAGAAAATCGAGACCCGCCATTCCCAGACGCGCCCGGTCTGCATGTTCTGGAACCGATCTGTGACCAGCTCGATCTCGACAGGCGCTTCTTCGCCCGTGCCCTCGAGGCTCTGGAGTTCGGTGGCTTCGACACCCGCCGGGCCGCCCATCGACGAGACGAGGAAGAACACGCCCGCGCCTTCGATAAGCATCATGGCCGCGACGATGATGATCGTCTTGAGACCGCCCTTGGACTTGGATCCTTCCGCGCCCTCTTCGGTGGTTTCTGGTGCTTTGTCTTCGTCGGCCATGGTGAATCCTCAATTGGTCGTTGATCTGGCTGGATCGTGTGGCTGAATCAGCCGCCCGCGCCGGTGAAGTTCGGGTCCGGATGGGTCTGCTCGACCGTCCGCCCAGTCTGGTAGATCTGAACTCGGCGGTTTGACTCGCCTCCTTGACCCGATGAGCTGCCCAGCTCAACAGGCTCGGTGATCCCAGCCGACTCAACCCGCAGGATCGTCGGATCTACACCGCCTTCTCGGACCAAGAACTCTTTGACCGCCTGGGCCCGCTTGAACGCGATCTCGTCGAAACCAAACCCCGCCCGCTTCTCCTCGACCCCCCACGCGTGCCCCACGATCGGGCAGATGAACTTCTGCCCCCTGATCTTGGGCGCGATGGTGTCGCGAATGATGTCCTTGTCGCGTGCACTAATTTCATAGCTCCCGGCTTCGAACATGATCGAGCCGCCGATCGCGTGGCGGGCGCCCTCCTGGACGATGTTGACCTGTGTTTCTTTGCCCGGGACATTGGCGTCGACATTCTCGTCGGTGCTCTTGGCGTCGCCGTCGCGCCGGGCGCGTTCGTCCTTCATGGTGACCATCGAGTTGTCGAGCCGCTCCATGATGTGGGCGAGCCCCATGCCCCCGCTGGCGCCCATGGCCTCGTTGATCGATTCGATGATGTCCTGGTATTCGCGTGGCTTCTTGAGCTCAGAGAACGCCGCGAGCAGGATAAAGAAGCAGAGCAGCAGCGACATCAGATCGCCGAAGGTCAGCACCCATTCTGGGACTTCTGCTTTCGGGGGGTCTTTTTTCTTCGCCATCGTGCACCTCCTTCACCGTGCCCGGACGCTCAGAAGCGCCCGGCTCGATTATGCGGCTTCGCCCTCGGACGACACCGCTCCACGCTCGGCTGGGGGCAGGTAGGTCAGCAGCTTGCTCTCGACCACGCGTGGGTTGTCACCCGACTGGATCGACATGACGCCGGCGATGATCACGGTCTTGAGCAGGATTTCTTTTTGGTCGTTGGCGTAGAGCTTGTCGGCGATCGGACCGGCGAACACATTGGCGATCACCGCACCATAAAGCGTCGTGATCAAGGCCACCGCCATACTCGGGCCGATCGATGCCGGGTCGTCCATCGAGCCGAGCATGAAGATCAATCCCAGCAGCGTCCCGATCATCCCGAATGCGGGCGCGTATTTAGCGAACTGATCGAGCATCATCTTGCCGTTCATATGGCGGTCCATCAAGCCTTCAAGCTCAGTCTCCATAATCACACGGATCAGCTCCGGGTCCGTCCCGTCCACGGCCATCTTGATCCCGCGGACCACAAACTCTTCTTTCATATCACCGAGGTGGTTCTCCAGGCTCAGGATGCCCTCGCGCCGAGCGATCTCGGCGAACTTGACCAGGTCCTTGATGACCGGCCCGACATCGGATGTGTCACTAAACACAGCCTTGAGGATGACCTTGTGGATGCCCAGCGTCTTGGCGAGCGGGAAGGCGCAGATCACCGCGCCCGTCGCGCCACCAAAGACGACGACCAACGACGGGATATTGATCAGCGCCATGGGGTCTCCCCCAAGCACGATCGATAGACCCACCGAGAGCAGCGCGACCACAAGCCCGATGACTGTTGCTAAATCCACCGAAAAACCTCCATGCGCCGGCATAAGCATCCGAGCAACCAGCGCACAGCAGATGTATCGTCGGGCCAAGGGGCGTGCTTGACCCGCAGGCATGGATTCCGTGGATTCTGATCGCCCGATCGGGTGGGATGCGCAGTATTCGGACCTTCGCGGATCGCCAGCTTACGCCGGCGGGCAGAGCCGGCGCAGGTGACGCTCGAACTCGATCACCCGCTTAACGATCTCCTTGCTCGGCTCCTGGACCACCAGATGCTCGCCCGAGATCAATGTGATAATCGTGTCCGGACTCTCCTCGATCGTGCGGATCAGCTCTGCGTTGAGGACAAACTTCTGCCCGTTGAGTCGTGTGACCGAGATCATCCGTGATCCTTCTCCCCGTTCACGAAGCGTGAACCATCGTCCAATCAGTTATCGCCCAAGAACCAGCAGCTGCTGCATCAGCTCGTCAGCCGTCCTGATCACACGCGACGACGCGGAGTAGCCCGTCGAAGTCAGGATCATGTTGGTGAACTCTTCGCCGAGATCAACATTCGAGAGCTCAAGGGCACCGGAAACAATCGTCCCCAGCCCGAGCACACCCGGAGGCCCAACAGACGCCGGCCCGGAGTTTGGCCCGGTGGTAAACAGGTTTCCGCCTTCATCAATCAGACCCGCAGGGTTGGTGAAGTTCGCCAGAACAACCTGCCCCATGGTCTTGACCGCGCCATTGGAGAAGCGACCAAAGATCACCCCGTCCTCCCCGGCGGCGAACGACTGCAATGTCCCCGGTGGAAGACCATCAATGGTCAGCCCGATCATACTCGATGGCGAAGCCGCCAGCGAGGTCGTGTTGCCCTTGTCGGAGAGCAACTGCACATTCCAGCTCAGCAGCGGATCCGCGCCCGTGTCTGCCCGGTTAATCGTCAGGGCGATCTCGGAGTTATCCGGATCGGGCTGCCCGTTGTTATCGAAGGCCATCGTCCCGGTGCCCAGCGCGAAGCCCGGATCGGTGTCGTCTTGCGAGTCGATGTAGTAGCGCCAGATTGGCCCAGTGTCGGGCGTTGAATCGAGCACCATCGTCACATTGACCGAGACCTCGGCCCCAAGCGAGTCGTAGCCCACGATGGTCGTCCGCACGCTCTCGCCGTCAGCCGACGCTGCTTTGTCCACCTCGAAGGCGGTGCCCAACGAAGTCCCGTCCGCGGCCAGCAGTTCGATATCACCCGGCGCGATCACCAGGTCGTTGGTCTCGCCCGTGTTGCCCACGATCTGGATGATCCCAGTGAGCGGATCAACCGTCACGCCCGGGGTGTTGCCGTCGGGGTTGGGGGCTCCGGTGTCCTGGATGCCGATGGTGGATGCGAGGAAGTCCATGTAGTCTTGGACGGTGGTCGTCGCGGTGATCTCGAGCTCACCATCGGGCAGGTCGGTCCCGCCGCGGGTCGCGCCGCCTGTGCCTCGGAAGCTGATCGTCTGCCCCACAGCGAACGCCGGCGTGCCTGAGCCCGGCAGATCCGGATCCTCGACACCCGTGAGCAGTGTCGCCGAGGTGATGAACCCGCCGCCAGTCGCCGAGAAGCCAGCGGTCGCGGTACCCTGCAGGTTCACGATCGAGCCCTGGGTCGGCAGATCGCCATCCTTATTGAGGTTGCCCACCAGCGCGATATTGCGGGTGGCTTCTGCGATCGACTGCTTGCCGACCGGGATGTTGATGGGCACGAGCTGCCCAGTCAAAATGTTAAACTGATCGTCCACCGCATACCCAAGCAGCTTCTCGCCCGTAGCCGTGGCGAGGTTGTCGTCGGAATCCTGGCGGAAGGTGCCCGCACGGGTGTAGTAGTTCGAGCCCCCACGCTGGACGAGGAAGAACCCGCTGCCGTCGATCGCCAGGTCCCGCAGGTCGCCCGTGCCGTTAAAGCCTGCTGCACTGAAGTCGCGCTGCACACCCGCGACCCCTACGCCGTTGCCGATCTGCTTGGGGTTCACACCCCCGGTGATCTCGCTGGGGCTGGTCCCGAACCCGAGGCTCTGAGAGAAGAGCGACTCGAAGAGCATGCGTGAGCTCTTAAACGCGGTGGTGTTGACATTGGCGACATTGTTACCGATGACATCGAGCTTGGCCGAGTGCGCGTTAAGCCCGGACAAGCCGGCGAAGAGTGCGGTGGTGAGCGCCATAGGGTTCCTTCCAATCTACATCGAACTACAAATCAATCCGGCACACGCCCGGCGAGGGCGTGGACCAGCGATGCGTTTCGCACACCGCGTGCCGGAGCGCCAAGCAGCCCCGGATCTCCCACGATCTCGCTGTTTTCATCGCTTTCAGCCGAGTTCTGGGCTTTGTTGAGTGAAACGAACCCGTCGATCTTGTCGACAACAAGCTCCTCGTCAAGATCGCTGACCTCAAGCACGACACGATTGCGCACATCGACGCGCAGCGTCCGCTGATCGTGCAAGATGAGCGCATGATCGACGCCCGCCTGGGCCGCCCGGTCCACGCCCTGGGCAATCTTGGCTTGCTCGGCTTGGTCATAGATACCAGAAGCCGAAGGCGCGAAACGGACACCCAGGTTCGATCGCCCCCGCCCCTGCATCGCGCCACTCAGGAGCGCATCGAAGCCCGCCCCGACCTTGGGGATGGTCGAGGGAGCGGTATCGAACGGGCGTACGCCGCTGGCGAGTGCATCGAGGAGTTGGGATTCGACGGAACTCATGGCTCAGGCTTGTCCACGATCAGACATCATTGGAGACCACTGTCCCCTGCGGCTGATGGTTCTGCGAAGGCACCACGCTGTCGGTCGCGGGCACAGTCGTCTGATCCATGTAGTCCAAGAGATCCTCGACAAGCGTGCGCGTCCCGGCGGGGTCATCGTTCGGGTCATTGGGATCGACCGGGTCGGTTGGGTCAGTCGGGTCTGTTGGGTCAGTCGGATCGACCAAATCATCGATCGGGCCGACGATCTCATCGACATTGTGGAAGAACATCCGCGAGCCGTCGAACATGTTGAGCACCGGGCCGTCCTGGGTCATCGAGACTGAAACAACCAGATCCGAGACCCGCCGGTTATCGAGCGAGATCCCCGAGACCAGCGACCCGATGAGCTGCGAGGCCGATGCGAGCTCGCTCTGCTGGACCATCCGCTCGAGCGAGCCGATGATCTGTGTGTCCGACTCGATCGAACGCAGCGTCGAGAGCTGGTTGAGCATCGACTGCGTGTCGTTGGGCGCCAGCGGGTCTTGGTTGGTGAGCTCGGTGAAGATGATCTGCAAGAACTCGCCGCTGGAGAGCGCACTGAAGGCGTCGGTCGAGGACTGGGGGTTGCTGGTTGATCCGAGGGAGTCGATCGCGCTCATGGTGTGCACTTTCTGCTGGTGTTATGCGGTTGCATCGAGCCCGAGCTCGGTCCAGATGGATTCGGGTTCATCGCCGATAGAGCCGCCATCGCTCAAGGCTTGGTCTTGTGTCGACTGCTGCGGGCGCTGATCGGAGGCTTGACGCTGATCGGTGCCTTGTTGAGTCTGCGAATCAGACTGGCTCTGTTCGCCTGCAGTATTCGTTTCGGTGCCTTGGGAAGGCTGCTGCTGGATCTCGATCTTGTCGAGGCTGATCCCCTTGCTCCGCAAGCTGGCACCGAGTTCCTTGACGCTCTCGCTCAGGTGCTCGCTGGCTTGCGAGTTGGTCGTCTCAAACCGTACCTGGAGCTTGGAGCCCTCGCTCTTGAGTTGGATCTTGAGCGAGCCCAAATGCCCCGGAGTCAGCTTGAGGGTCATCTCGTTGTTGCCCGAGCGGAGCATCGACGCGAGCCCGCGCTGGACCTGGGCGAGCACCGAGGCCCGGTTGGCCTGGTTGGGCAGCGATGCGCCCTTCATCTTCTCAACGAGCGAACCCGGCTGGGCGTTGGACTGGTCCTTGCCGATCAGCCCGGCATCGACGCTCGAAACGGCGCGGACGGTCTGAGCGGTGCCTTGCTTGCCCAGCCCGATCGCCTGCAGCGTTGCGGCCGATGGTGCCTGATTCGCAGCTGTAGGCTTTGCGTTGCTTGGAACAACTCCGATTGCCGACTCCGCGCGTAGGCTGCGGGCCTGTTGGGCATTGGTGTTCGATTGGTCAGCCTGCGCATCGACAGGCTTGGCCGATGGATCGGGTGTGTGCAGATGTGTTGGCCCATTGGGCATGCTCGTCGTGCGGGCAGGATCGGGCGGTGTGGATCCCTGATCGGACACCGGGCCTTGCGGCGGGCTCTGCGGCTGAGCAGCCGGCGGAGGTGCTGGTTGTGGTGCCGGCTGAGATACTGGAGCCTGCTCTTTGGTCATTGGTGCACCAGCATGGTCTTGCCCGAGGCGCGTATCCACCGCCCGCGAACTCACACTCTCATCCGCCGCGTGCGTCAATGACCGCGCCACGCCCTTGATCGTCAGCTTCGCCTGCTCGCTCTGCTGATCGAGCAGTCGCATCGTGGTCTCTTGATTGAGCGTGGGCTGCTCCGCGGCCGGCGTACCCTCGCCGGCGACTGGAGATTGGCTGATCGGCCCCGTATCTGACTGGGCATCCTGCCCCTGAGTCTTTGGCTGATCCGCCGCATCGGCTTTGTCCGAGGCCGATGAAGCGTCCGCCTCCGCGTCCGATGGATTCGTGTCGGCCGAAGCTTCGTCGTTCGCTGCCTGGCGATCTGGACGATCCTGATCATCCGTCTCGCTCGATGGCTGCTCGGATGATGCGTTGTCCTTCGCCGCCTGATCTTCGATCTCGCCCGTGTCTTCCGTGATCTCGCTTTGCTCGTCCGTACCAGCGACCGCCTGCTCGCTGGGCTCGGCTTCCTTGGCGGCTTCGGGCTGCTTTGACTCTGTGCCCGTATCGAACGCCTGCAGGATCTGCGCGAAGCCCTGCGCATCAACCGCGCTGTCCGTGCGCAGGATCCGCGTCATCGGGTTGAGCGACGGGTCTTTGCGTTCGATGAGTTGTGCGGCGTTGGTGGATGTGGTCTGCATGTTTACTCGGTCATATCAGCCATGGTGGTTTCCAAACCACGCAGTCTGATAGACTCAAGCAAATCCGCTGCCAACTGTTCTTCGCCCGCTTTGACGAACTCGCTGAGGATCGCGGTGCGGACGCCGTCGTCCATCGAGCTCAGGTAAGTCACGACCTCTTCGCTCTTGTTCTCACCGAGCAACACGCCCAGCACGGTCTTGGCGTCCTTGGCCTTCATCTCCGAGAGCGAAGCGAGTGCTTTCTTAAACTGCACCGTGCCTTCGAGCCCGGCCAAACGCTGGCGCATCTGGTCGAACTCGGCTTGCTCTTGGATCAGTTCCTCGCGGTCCTGCTCGAGCAATCGGCGTTCCTTGCGCAGCGTGGCCTGCAGATCATCGACCTCGCGCTTCATGCGATCAAGACGCTGGCGATCGATCTGCGTCATCTCCACGCGGACCAGGTTCCGCTCGTCCGTGTTGAGCGCCAGCTGGGGCAGCGGGCGTTCCTGCTCGGCGAGTTCCTTGGCGATCCGGGCTTCCTCAGCCTTAATCGCCGCCTGCTCGACGGCTACCGGCTCCGTGAACAGGTCCGTCAGCGTCAGCACCCGGTCCTTGCTCACCCGCCCGGATGTAAACAGCCAGCCGATCGCCCCCAGCCCGGCGAGGAGGTTGAGCACGATGACGATCAGCAAGATTTTTTTGAGTCGGTTCATAGCTTCATTCCATCATTTCTCTGAAAACGCATCACGCTCATCTCGTCGAGGTCGTTAGATTCCTTCGTATCCATCGCCCTTTTGAACGCCTGGGCCTGCTGCTCCTTGAGCAGCTCGACCGCTTTGCGCCTCGCCGCGGCTTCCATCAGCTCGCCCCGGGCATGCTCAAGGCGTTTGAACACCCCCGCGAGTTCGAGCACGGTCCGCTGAGCCTCGAAGTTGTGCATCAGGGTCGCCCCCGCCTGCATCTTCACCGCCCGCAGATCGACCCGCGATCCGGGGGCGAGGGCATCGCTGAGCGTCCCCCGCTCGTCCTCGATCATCAGCTGACACTGACGGATACGCGATTCGAGTGCCAAACGCTCACGATCGAGCTGTGCGACCACCAGCTGCTTGTCGCGTTCTTCTCGGGCGCGCTGTTCGAGCACCGGCTGGAGTTTGAATCGGAATCGTGCCATAACTTACAAGGATCGCTGATTCAGGGCTATTGCTGCTGGGCCTGCTGTTGTTGGTACTGCTGCTGTTGCTGCTCATTGATCTGCGACATGGACTTTCGCTGCTGTATCATCTCGCCCGACTGGATCGCGAGCTTGATCATCATGTCGAGAGCAGGCTGGAACGGGGTCTGCTCGTCGGTGTTCTGCTTGAGCAGCTCGTTGATCACCTCGATCATGTCGATCGCGGTGTCGGCTTCGGGGTTTGCACCCGATGCGTACGCCCCGATCTGGACCAAGTCCTCGATCTCCCGGTGAGCCGCGATGAGCTTGGTGATTTGTTGGCGAGCAACCAAATGCCCGCTCTGGGAAACATCGCCGGCTACACGCGAAACCGAATCAAGCACATCAATCGCCGGGAAGTGCCCTTTGTGGGCGAGCTTTCGGCTCAGGATGATGTGCCCGTCGAGGATCCCTCGCGCGGCATCAGAGATCGGCTCGCTCATGTCGTCGCCCTCGACCAAGATCGTATAAAGCCCGGTGATCGACCCGGTCTGACCATTGGGAAGCTGGACGCACCCGGCGCGCTCAAGCAGCGTCGCCAAGGTCGAGAATACCGATGGCGTATAGCCCTTGGTCGCGGGCGGCTCGCCCACACTGAGCCCGACCTGTCGCTGGGCGTGGGCGAAGCGGGTGACCGAGTCCATCATCAGCATGACATCGTGCCCCGAATCCCGAAAATACTCGGCGGCTGTGCTCGCGAGCTTGGCCGCCCGGATCCGCAAGAGCGGCGACTCATCGCTCGTCGCCACAATGACAACGGATCGTTGGAGCCCTTCTTCGCCGAGCGAATGGTGGATGAAGTCGAGGACCTCGCGACCGCGTTCGCCGATGAGCGCGATGACATTGATATCCGCGTCGGTGCCCCGGGCGATCTGCCCGAGCAGAGTCGACTTGCCCACGCCCGGGCCCGCGAAGATCCCCAGGCGCTGCCCGCGACCCATCGGGGTCATCAGGTCGATCGAGCGCACGCCCGTGCGGATGGGCTCGGAGATGGGGTGGCGCCCCATCGGGCTGATCGGGGCGGGGTTGATCGGGCGGTTGACGGCGTCGGTGATCGCCCCGAGGTTGTCGATGGGCTGCCCGAGCCCGTTGATCACCCGTCCGAGCATCCGGTGCGAGACCGGGGCGGCTTGGAACACCTGCTTGAGCCGAACGGGCGCGCCGGGGATGATGCCGGTGGTGTCCGCGAGGAGCATAATGATGGAGTTGGAGCCATCGAACCCGACGACTTCGCCGGCGATCTTCTGTGCCGAGATGTTCGTATCGTCCGGCGAGCCGATCTCCACGAGCGATCCGATGGGCACGGGCAGATCCGTGGCCAGCACGGTGAGCCCGCGCACGGCGTTGACACGCCCGACGATGCCCAAAGGCTCGGTCTGGGCGAGTGCTTCGTACTCGGGCAAGAACAGGCTCACGCCGCGTCTTCTTTCGGGTCGATCTCGGCTGTTCCAGCGTCTTGAGATTCATCATCGAGCGATGAAGACTCGGGTTGCGCCGGGCGCTGGACGACCGACGAGCCGTCGGGCAGAATCGCTTCGAGGATGCGATCGAGCTGGGTCGAGATCGACGCGTCGATGATCCCCCCGCTGGCGGTCCGCACGGTGCACGAGCCGGGCTCGATCGCTGGATCGGAAACGACCTGGGCGTGCTCGCAGGTGGCGAAGCGTTCGATGAGGGCGGGCATCTCTTGGCGGGCGGTCTCGATTTCCTCTGGATGCACCGCGATGACATAGCGGGTCGATTCGCTCGCGCTCGACAAGGCCGCCTCGATCTGGTTGAGCACCACGCTGGGATCGAGCACCACGACCCGCCGGGTGACGCGCTGGGCGATCATCGCGCCCAGCTCAACCACCTGCATGCGGGCCTGGCTGAGCAGTGTGTCGCGCTGGGACTCGAAGCCGTCGAGCTGGGCGGTCCACATGGCGGCGAGCTGATCGAGCACCTGAGTGTGGTTGGTTCGGGCCTCCTCGATGCCCTTGGTCATGCCCTCGGCGAATCCTTTCTCGTGGCCCTCTTGATGCCCCTTGTCGAATCCGTCCTGCTGAGCATTGGCGAGCAGCTCATCGCGTTTGGCGTTGGCCTCGCGGAGGATCTGCTCGGCCTGGGCGTTGGCCGCTTCGATCACGCGTTGACCGCGCTGCTCGAGATCGTCGAGGTTCATGACCAGCGCATCGCGTGTGTAGTCCTCAATGTCTGCGCGTCTGATCAGTGCCATGCCCTGCTCCGTAAATAACTCGTTGCCGATGTTTCGATGGTTCTTTGCACGATCAGACGATCATCTCGCCGTCGCCGCCGCGCCCTTCGATCATTACATCTCCGGACTCTTCGAGTCGACGCACGATATCGACGATGCGCTGCTGGGCGGCTTCGACATCCGAGACACGGACGGGGCCCATGAACTCCATGTCCTCGGCGACCATCTGCGCGGCCCGCTCGGACATATTGGTAAAGATCTTCTGCTGGAGCTGCTCGCTCGCGGTCTTGAGGGCCAGCGAGAGCTCGTCGTTCTCGATCTCCTTGAGCACCGCCTGGATGCCCTTGTCGTTGACGAGCTTGATGTCCTCGAAGACGAACATGAGTCGGCGGATCTCTTCGACCAGGTCCGGGTCGTCGGATTCGAGCCCTTCCATGATGGTCTTCTCGGTCGCGCGGTCGGCGAGGTTGAGGATCTCGGAGACGGTCGGGATGCCGCCGGCCTTCTCCATGCTCTGCGAGAGCATGTTGCTCAGTCGGCTCTCGAGCCCCTGCTCGACCTCGCGGATGACCTCCGGGCTCGTCTGCTCCATGTTGGCGATGCGTTTGATCACTTCGAGCTGCTTCTCCATGCCCAGCCCGATCAGAATCTCGGAAGCCTTATGGTGCGAGAGGTGGCAGAGGATCAACGCGATGGTCTGCGGGTGCTCGTCTTGGATAAAGGTCAGCAGGTTGTCGGACTCGGCGCGCTGGAGAAAACTAAACGGGGTCTTCTGGACCTGCGTCTGGATCTGCGAGAGCAGGCGATCGGCGGTACCGGGATCAAGCGAGTTGAGCAGCAGGGTCTTGGCGTACGACAGCGAGCCCTCGTTGGCATACTGCGATGCGATCGAGATGCTGTAGAACTCTTCGATCACCGCGTTCTGCAGCTTGTCGGCCACGCGTCCCAGGCTCGCCAGCTCGCGCGTCACTTCCTCGACGCGCTCGGGCGGCATATGGCGCAGCACATCCGCGGCCGGATCAGGCCCGAGCGCGAGCATCAGGATCGCGGCCTTGGTGACCCCTTCGATCTCGCTGATGTCGTCTGGGAGTGGTTCGTATTGCTTGCGTGCCATAGTGGTGCTTTGCTGCTTTCGGATAGTCGCGAGAACGGATTACATGCTTGGTTCGGCCCAGCGCTCGACAAGGCTGGCCGCGGATTCTGGGTTCTGCTTGATGAGCTCGGCGACTTGCTCGCGGAGCTGCTGGACCTCGACAAGGTTGTCATCGAGCTCGATCCCGGTCATCACATGCTCGCCCTCGCCGGCTTCGCCGACGAGATCATCGATGGTGTCGAGATGCGGGGGCACCCCGACGAGCTCCTTGGCGCTGGGCAGCTCGACCTTCTTGCTCGAACGCTTGACCATCATCGCCATCATGCCCAGCGAGACGATCGCGAGCACCCCGATGAGCGCGGTCTCGATGAGCTTGCCCGACGCCCCGAGCATGCCCGAGCCGCCGCCAGCCAGCGAGCCCATGAACCCCGCGCCCTGGATACTCCCCCCGGGCACAAGCCCCATGCCGACCGAGGCCATCGAAACAGTGAGATCGCCCTGGATCGGGAGCCCGTCGCTGCCCACGCTGACAAGATGCGGGCGGATGAGCGACTCGAACTTTGCCTTGTTGGTTTCGAAGAAATCCAGCGACTCCTGAGCCGTGATGGGCGCGGGCTCTTCGCCCTCGACGACGGGGCGGGAGCGCCCGATGATCTTCTCGATGTATTCTTCGGGGATAATCACCGAGGCGCTCATGTGCGTGGGCATGCCTCGGGGATCAATCGTGTTGGTGGTGGTCTGCCCCATGCCGACCTGATAGGTCTTGTCGCCGGTCTCTTGCTCCGAGGAGACACCCGATGACCCGCCGGTGTTGATCGACGCGGTCTGGTTCGAGCGTGGGCCGGGCTCGGCGGCGCTCGATGCCTGGCTCGTGCTGTTGGCCGAGGTGTTGATACTCGTCTCCATCGCGACCGAGCCCTCACCCTTAGGGGCGTACATGGTCTGGGCGGAGCTAACCTTGGTGATGTCGACCTGGGCGGTGATCGACACGACCACGCCGGGGATGTGACCGAACAGCCCTTCGATTTTCTGCTTGGTGTGCTTCTCGACCTTGCTGGCGTACTCAAGGTAGCGCGACGAGAGCTGGGATTCGTCGTCAGAAGTCGTGCGTGCACGCCCCGTAGACCCGTCAGTGACCTGCACGCCCGCGGCATACAACCCAGAGACCGCGCCCGAAACGAGCTGGGCCGAGGCATCGACCATGTCTTGCGATACGGGGCCGCCGGATTGGGTGAAGAGCGTCACCGAGGCGCTGGCGGCTCTCGATGCACGCCCGAGCCCAGAGGCCTGCGGGATATCGAGGATCACCGAAGCACGATCGACGCCACGGAAGTTGGCGAGCACGCGGGCGAGCTCGTTCTGCAAAGCAATGTTGTACTGCTGGCGATGCTGGCTGTTGGATGCCTTCCAATCCTGCGATTGGATCAGGTTCGAGAACAGCAGCGTGGTGTCGCCCGGGAGGCTGCCGGATTCTTGGAGGTAAGCGAGTGCGGACTGCTGCTGACCCTGCGGGATCAAGAGACGCCCGTCGACCATCTCGACATTGAACCCGCCGCCCCGAAGAGCCTGCACCGTCCCGACCTGCCCATCGACAGCCATCAGATCAACCATCGCGGGCTTGGAGGCGTACTGCGAGACCAAGAACAGCGTCATCACCGCGATCACGGACAGCGAAGCGAGCAGCAGCTTCTGCGACGCGGTCATCTTGCCGACCTGCGCTTGAATGGTGTCCATTGCCTGGCGTACTTGACTCATTGCTCTTGGGCCTCCTGCCACGATCCGGCGCAATCCTTGCACCGCTGACGCGCGAGAATCGCGCCAACAACGCATCATCGGCCGATGGGTTCCGGTGACTTGACAACACAGGCGTATTTTTTATCGGAATATGCGCAGCCGCAGGTCTTGCGCACACGCTCGATCAGCACCCGGATTGGATAGATTGGAGAAGCCCAGCTGCAGACGGATCAAGCACGCATCAGACACGCATCTGCTTGACTTCTTCGTACGCCTGCATGACGGAGTTGCGCATCGCCTGGAGCATCTTGAACGCCTCGTCGGCCTTCTCGGTCGCGAGGATCACGCCTTCAACATCCGTCCGCTTCCCACTCATCAGGTCTTCCGCCGCCTTGCCCGCGTCGGCCTGCAAAGCGTTGACCTGATTCAGGTTGTCCATCAGCACAGACTTAAAGTTCGGGCCCTGCCCGTTGGGCTTGATACCACCCTGCCCGCCCCCGATGGGGAGCTGGTTCGCGTTGCCGGCGCCTGAGATGAGTCCGAGTGGGTCGCTCATGAATGGGTCTCGTAGAACGGGCTCACTGATGCCCGTTGTGATACTGAATCAATCTGAATATAGCACACTAGGCGAGTAAACGCAACGCCTGTGCCATCATGCTCTTGGTCGCCTCGGCCGCCACGACATTGGCCTCGTACGCGCGGGAGGCTTCGAGCCCGTTGACCCACTCGGTCGTGGTGTCGATGTCGGGCACCAGGATATTGCCATCCGCATCCGCGTTGGGATGGTCCGGGCGATATGCGGGGCGGAGCGCGTTGGGGTTTGATTGGATGTCCATCACACGCACGCCCTGCGGATCGTTGGGCGATCCAGCCGGGGCGAACATCGCCGCCCGGCGGAGGTAGGGCTCGTACTCGCCCTTGCTGTTCTCGAGCGTGTTGACATTGGCAAGGTTGTTGGCGATGACGGCCATGCGTGTGCGCTGGGCGATCATGCCAGAGGTTGAGATGTCGAGTGAGCCGTACATGGGGTTCTCTTTTCAAACAGGGCTGCGTACAAGGCTTACATCACGCGCTGGGCGATGGCGAGCTTGAGCTGGTTCTGGTTCTTACGCATCAGGTCCGAAGCCAGGCGGAAGGTCGAGGAGTTCTCGACGAGCTGCTGCATCAGGTGTTCAAGGTCTCGGCTGTTGCGATCGTGGGCGAGCACGCCCGGGGTCGGGGTCTGGG
>CAXBLA010000016.1:0-68311 GCA_963976625.1 uncultured bacterium | reverse complement strand
CTGACGGTGTCGGGCGGGCTCGCGTCGTTCCCGTGGGACGGGCACGATTCGGAATCGTTGCTCGAGCAGGCCGATCAGCTCGCGATGGAATCCAAGCGCAAGGGCAAGAACGCGATGACGCTTGGGCCGGGCGCTCAAACCGTATGCAAGCACAGCCCCGAGTGACTCTTGCTGGCCATCGCAACAGGTCTATGCTTCCTGCATGCCCGGCCAAACCACACACAATCAACCCGTTGATCTGATCGCAATCGATCTCGATGGCACTTTGCTCGGTGCCAATGAGTCGGTCTCGCTTGCCAATATCGACGCGGTCGAGCGGGCGCGCGACGCCGGGATCACGGTGCTGGTGTGTACCGGGCGTGGGCTCGGCGAGTCGGTGCGGGTGATGCGATCGATCGATCAGCGGAGCCCGGTGATGGTGGCCGGCGGGTCGATTATCGCGGATCCGGTCTCGGGCAAGACGATCCATCGGTTCCCGATGGGTGCTGATGTAGTTGGCGAGGCGGTGGATATGTTCCACGCGGTGCAATGCCCGGTGCTGGTGATGAAGGACTCGGCCGAGATCGGCTACGACTATTTGATCGTCAACTCCGACGACGAGCACCCGATCCACCCGGTCACCGAATGGTGGATCGAGGATCATCAGCTGCGGGTGCAGTACGCCAAGCGCCTCGAGCACGACGAGCATCAGGACCACACGGTGCGGGTGGGGATTGTCGCGCCTAGCTCGATTTCCAGCCCGCTCTCGACGAAGCTTGTTGATACGCTGGGCGATCGGGCGTGGTTGTATGACTTTCCGTGCGTGATGCCGCCGGAACATGTGGGCGAGCAGATGCACATTCTGGAGTTGTTCGCTGCCAAGATCAATAAATGGACCGCGATCTCGTGGTACCTCGATCAGCACGGGATCGAGCCTGGGCGAGTCGCCGCGATCGGGGATCAGGTCAACGATGTGCCGATGATCGAGGGGGCGGGCATCGGTATCGCGATGGGCAACGCAATAGAGCAAGTCAAGGGGCACGCGGGCTACACGACTTCGACCAACGCCGAGGACGGCGTCGCCCGGGCGATTCATGCGCTGCTCGATGGGCAGTTGGATTCCTTGACAAGCAAGCCGGGCGTATAGTCCACGCATGCAGACCCTCACGCAGATCAAAGAGCTCCTCGCCATGGCGGGCCACGAACCCAAGAAGGCGCTCGGGCAGAATTTTTTGATCGATCACAACCTGATCCGCAAGCTGATTGATGCGTCGGCTGTGCAGGCCGGCGACTTGGTGCTCGAGATTGGGCCCGGCACTGGGGCGTTGACCGTCGCGCTGCTCGAGAAGGGCTGCGATGTCATCGCTTGCGAGCTTGACCAAGACTTCGTGCGTGTGCTCAACGAGACGCTCGGGCAAGCCTACCCCGACACCCTGCGGGTGATCGAGGGCGATTGCCTGGCCAACAAGCGCGCGCTGCACGAGACCGTGATCGAGGCGATTGATGGTCGCAGCTTCAAGCTCGTCGCTAACCTGCCCTACCACGCGGCGACCCCCGCGATGCTCGCGTTGATGACCCGACATCCCAACTGCACGGGCATGTACACGACGATTCAGCACGAGGTGGTCGAGCGGTTCGGGGCATCGCCCAACTCCAAAACCTACGGCACCATCTCGATCATCGCCCAGTGCCTCGGTGAGGTGGGCACGATCGCCAAGCTCGGGCCCGGGTGCTTCTGGCCCCAGCCCAATGTGGGCAGCGCGATGATGCGTTGGGACCGTACGGCTGATGCGAGTGCCGAGGGCGACCCGGACTGGTGGGCCACGATGGCGGACATGATGCAGACGCTCTTTCAGAGCCGACGCAAGAAGCTCGCCGGGAGCGTGAAGCAGATGGCCCGTGGGGCGATCGAGTGGCCGGCGGGTGTGTCGCCCGATGCGCGCATCGACGCACTGACACCGGCGCAGGCCGATGCGTTGTGTCGAGCGATCGCGCGGGCGCAAGCCCAAGATTGATCAGAGCAGCTTGAGGGCGACGAGGTCTTCGCGGGGTTCGTCGAACGAGCAGCTGCCGTAGCTGGTGGCGAAGCCTTCGCGGACGCGGGCGAGGGCCACGATGGGGAGATTGACATCGCGCCAGGTGACTTGATCGTCGTCGAAGCTGAAGGCCGACGGATCGGTCTCGTTGAGCACTTCGATGGTGGTGTCCATATCAAAGCCCTTGATCGAGCGGATGAACGCCCCCGCGAGGAACACATTCATGAAGCCGTGCATGGTGGCGACCGGCGCGTCGGGCTCGTAGGTGAGCGCGTGCTCGGCTCGGATCGGATGGTGGAGCCCGGCGGTGGCCTTGAACGGTACATCGGCGCTGTTGCACGCGTGCATGAAGCGGGCGATGTCTTCGACGCTTGGGATCAGGTCCGGGGTGACGCCGCCGCAGCGGATCTTGGCCGCGGCTTGGTTGCCGGCGATCGCGGCGATGAACCCGCGTGGGTCCCCGCCCATCACGGCTTCGCTGGGCAGCTCGAACGCCGGCGCGATGAGTGCGGGGAGGATGTCCATCGCGTCGTCGACATCGTTGGGCGAGCTGATCTTCATCTCGACCACATCGACCATGGCCAAGCCGTTGTGCTCTTGGTCGTGGTGTTCGTTGAACTTGTAGATCGCGTCGAGGTTCTCGTCGAGATCGCCGACGATGATCGCGGAGATCTGCCATGGGTCTTGCATGTCGGCATTCTCGCGGTAGCCGCTGGTGGCGTGGGTGCCCGGCATGACCATCGCGGCGTGCTTGCTCAGCTCTTCGAGCCTTGGCACGGTGCAGATGAAACGCGAGAGGAATCGTTCGTGCTCGCTGCGGAGGTACTTGGCGTAGTTTTCGACCGCCTTGTCCATCGGCAGCTTGCTGGGCGGGAAGAGCCCGGCGTAGTCGATCAGCCCGGTCATCAAGGTATCGATTGTTCTGGTGATCTGGGTCATGGTGTGTGCTCGCGGTTGGTGGAGATGCTTAAGAATTTGGATTGGCTTGTGTGATGGTCGGCGTGATTTCTGGTGCGTGCCCGCTCGGGTCCTTGACGCCCTCGTGGAGGATGGGTTCCCACGGGGCCATGGATTCGATGGGCTGTGTATCGGGGTTGAAGAAGTCGCCCATGGCTTGTTCAAAGAGTGCGTGTCTGCGGGCGTTGGCGATCCCGCCGTCGAAATGGCCGAAGGGGACGACGAAGCGCCACTTGCGACCGGGGTCGGCGTTGATCGCGTTGAAGATGGCCGCCGAGCTTGGAGCCGGGGCGACCTCGTCGCGCCGGGCGAGCATGCCCAGCGTGGCGACATTGACCTTGTGGGCGTGGACGACAGCGTCGCACAGGCGCAGGCGGTTGATGAGTTCTTCGCGCCGATCGCTGTGGTGGACGAGTACCTTGTTGAGATCGCTGGTGGTGCCCGAGAGCTGGTGGTCGAGTCGCCAGGTCCATGCGCCCAGCGATGGCAGGGCGATGGCGAGGCGATCGATGATGGGCTCGCCGCTGAGACGCCCGATGAGCTGAGCCGCGGCGATCGTCGATAAGCCGCCGCCGAGCGATGTCCCCGCGAGGAACACGCCCGGATGGTCGATGCTCGGATCGACATCGATCTGGACCTCGGTGTCTCGATTGAGCAACGCGTTGCGCATCACCCGGCAGGCGTTGCACACATCCGCCACAGCTTTGGGCAGGATCCAGTCTTCGTGTGATTTGGCGGCGAACCCGCGGGCGATCCAGCCGGCGCCGAGTTCGTCGGGTGTGGTCTGGTCACCGATGCCGATCTGCGATCCCGGGTAGCCCCGCAGGCGGACGATCAGCACCGCGATCCCGGAGTCTGCGATGCGCTGCCATCGTTTGGTGGACTCACCCAGCGGCAGCGCGTGGTGGTAGCCATGGGCGGTGACGAGCGAAGCCTTGACCGGCTTGCCGTGTTGTGGGAGTACAAGCCTGCACCCGATGCGCACGCCGTCGCTTGAGATGAACTCGTGGGTGGCCGTGGGATCGGAATCGTCGGTGACCGTTCGCACGCCGAGGTTCGGCTGGTCCTCGATGAACCGGGCGTACCAGTGCTTCCAGAACACCGAATGGTCGGGCGAGGGCGAAGGATCACCAATGTGCGCAAATGTTTGCACATCGTTGAATCCGTATGCCTCGGGCTCGATCATGGGGCTTGGTGCTCGTGGGCTTGCGTGGATGGATCAAACGCCGGGAGGATTAGCTCCCGGGGACATAGTTCTCAAACTCGTCGGCTTCCTTCTGCTCGATCAGCTTGGCTTGGCCGAGTTGATAGTCGCGGTCGATCGCTTCGAGATCGATCCGGGCGGTCCAGAGCTGCGAGCTCGGGCGGTCTTCGCCGTCGCGGGTCGCGCCGCGCTGGGCGGTCCAGATCATCCACTCGCCGTCCTTGGTGAAGGCGGGGAGCCCGTCGAACCCGCGGGCCTGCGAGATGCGCATGCGGTAGGTGTCCTCCGGGGCGTGCTTGCCATCTGCGGCGACGGCATAGATCTCGTAGTTGCCATGGCTCACTTCGCTGGTCGCGTAGAGCAGGTACTTGCCGTCGGGGGTGTAGAACGGGCACCAGTTGACATGCTCGTTGTCGGTGATCGCGGTTTCTTTCTCGATGCCGACGACCTTGCCGTTGTCATCGAACTCGAGGGTCGAGACGAAGATCTGGAGCAGGTTGTCGCCGTTGCGATCCGAGCGGTAGCAGATGGATGTTCCATCGGGCGAGAAGAACGGCCCGCCGTCGTAGCCTTCCTCGGCGATTAGCTCGGTGTGTGTGCCGTCGGTGGTGTCATAGATCCACAGGTCGCCGTTGGCTGATCCGGGGTCGAGGCGGGTGTAGAGGATATGGCGTCCATCGGGCGACCACGAGCCCTCGGCGTCGTAGCCGTCGCGTTCCCAGATCGGGGCGCGCTCGCGGATCGCGGGCACGGAGACAAAGTCGTCCATGGTGATCTCTGGCTTTTCTTTGTTGCCCTCGGCGATGAGTTTTTTGGCGCGGGCCTCGGCCGCGTCGGAGAGTGCGTAGGTCATCTTGATCTCGCCGGCCACGATGTCCATCTCGACGGGGAACTGCCAGGAGTACTTCGAGCTCTCGCGCTGGAAACCGACGACATCCTGCTTGGTGGGGGCGGTGGAGGTTGTGCCGAAGAGCACACGCTTGGGGTCGGTCGGGTGGAACCAGCCGCAGGTGTTGGCCGAGCCGCCGGCCTGGGAGATCCGCCCGGCTTTGCCGAAGCCGGTGATGTTGCCATCGTCATCGCGCTTCACCACGGCGAGGTACATCCCGTAGTGCGCTTCAGCGGTCTCGCCCTCTCCCGGGATCTCAATCGCTTGGAAGATCACCATGCGTCCGTCGGGGGAGAAGTAGCTCTCGCCGGCTTTGATGTAGTCGCGCTCAAAGGTGAGCTGGACATAGTCGCTCAGGTAGTCCTGCTCGAGGGTCGGCCATTGGTCGTCCCAGGCTGGATTCGGGTTGACGGTTGGTTCGGTGAGTTGAGTTGATTCGGTTAGTTTTACGGCTGGGGTGGTGGCTGGCTGGTTGGCTGCGGCCATGCCTGCGGTGCACATCAGGGCCATAATTGTTGCGTATTTCATCGGCTTGCTCCTTCAACGGATACACTCGTGGGTATGACTGATACTAGGTCTCAACAAGACGGATCGGGCAAAATCCGGCGGGTGAATCAGGGCCCGCTGCCGGACATGGTGTACAGCCCGCCGGCGGGCATCCCCACGATCCTGCACGAAGACCCCGACGAGCACTTTGTGATCGTCGACAAGCCCAGCGGCTTGCTCACCGTCCCCGGGATCGCCCCCGAAAAGAAGGACTGCCTGCGATCGCGGATCGAGGACCTCTTCCCGCTGGCGACCGGCCCGATCACCTGCCATCGCTTGGATATGTCCACCTCCGGCGTGATGATCCTAACGCTCAACGCCAACACCCACCGGAACCTCTCGCGCCAGTTCGAGCAGCGCAAGGTGCACAAGCGCTATGTCGCCCTGCTCGAAGGGTACCTCGAACACGACGAAGGGACCGTGCACTGCCCGATCCGCAAAGACATGGATGTGCGCCCGCTGATGCTGGTGGACTATGTCCAAGGCAAGCCGTCCACCACCCGATACAAGGTGCTGGCGCGTGAGCAATACGCCGGCCAGCCCGTCACTCGCGTCGAGTTCGAGCCCGTGACGGGGCGCACCCACCAGCTCCGCGTCCACGCGGCTCACCCCAAGGTCACGACAGTGGGTGAGATGGGGCAGAACGATCCGGCGGAAACCACCGGGCTCAACGCCCCGATCGTGGGCGATGAGATGTACTCAACCAACCCAAACTTCGACCCAGATACACGCCTGATGCTCCACGCGTCGATGCTCACCATCTACCACCCGATCACCGGCAAGCAGATGACCTTCAAAGCGCCGGTCCCGTTCTAAGAATCAATCTTTGAAACGGAGCCTGACCAACAGATCATTCAAATCTTCGCGACCGGCTGGTTGCTCCGGGAGCGATGATCGTTCGCTCTCTGTTTCGAGCAGATCGAGGAGCCGATTGAGCTCGCGTTCATGGAACTCCATATCCAGATCGACAGCAGCCATCTTCTCGGTGCCTGCAGTCTTGGCCTGCACCAGCTCATCGATGTAGCCGAGATTGAATCGCTCGTTGAGGGTGTTGATGTTGGACTCGATCGTGTGCTCGCTCATCAGGTGGATGCCAGCGAGCACCGGGCGGTACGCGTAGAGAAGCTTCTTGACAGTTGGCTGGTTGCTTTTACGCAGGTCCTGCCATTGCCCCTTCGAGAAGCTCTTAAAATGATGATGGCTGAACCGGGTGATGCAGTTGAGGGCGATGGCCTTGAGCTCTTCAAACTCTGGGGCGGCTTGGATCACAATGGGGGAGAAGATTTGCTCGAGCACATAACCGTTCTTGTTGAGCAGCATCGCGAAGAACTTCTTTGCGTCGTGGGTGACCAGATCCATCTCGATCTCAGCTTCAAGATCCATGATCTCGTAGGTCTCGCGGGGAATATCGAGCCCGACGATGGCCTTTGCAGGCATGTAGTGCGCGCCGCGCAGGTCGTAATCTGAGTCGGGCGAATCGAACCCATAAAGATGAGCCCCGCTGACGGTCACAAAGAGCATCGGCCACGGGTGCTTGGCGAGGTATGGATTGATGATATCGTCGCGTAGCATGGGCGATCCCTGTTGTTGTCGAGTTCAAACTTGGGTCAGTAAATCAGGGCCGGCGTGTGGGGGGCGGGCCAGGTGATGGCGGTGGATTCCATCAGTCGGCGGAGCTCGATCAGGTCGTGCTCGCTAAAGGCGTTGCGATCGAACGAATCGACATCGAGGACGCCGAAGCAGGAGCCGTCGTCGTTGAAGAGGGGGATGACGATCTCGGAGCGGTCCTTGGGATCGCAGGCGATGTAGTGTTCGCCGAGGTTATGGACATCGTTGACGATGATCGGGCGTTTTTTGGACCAGCTCATGCCGCAGGCGCCGCGGAGCTCGATGGGCGAGCATGCGGGCTTGTCGCGCGATGGGCCGAGGATCATCTGGTCTTCGTCGGGGTCCTTGGTGTAGAACCCAACCCACGAGACGCCCTCGTCCTTGAAGAACCGCCAGAGCACATCGCAGACCTCGCGCATGCGCCGCTTGCGATTGCCGGTGACTTGGGCCAGCGCCATCGCGACGGCTCGATAATCTCGTTCGTATACAGGCATGGTAGATTCTAGGAAGTCGTCAGCGAGTTTGAGTTGGCGGCGTGCGCATTTGGCGGCGTGCGCATAAAAACAGGCCCGGATTGCTCCGGGCCTGCAGTCGTCGATATTCGTCAGCGGGCTCAGCTGGATTTGCTGAATCAGAGGGTCGCGCTGGTGAATGGGAGCAGGCCCATGAAGCGAGCACGCTTGATGGCGCGAGCGACCATGCGCTGCTGGCGGGCGTTGGTGCCCAGACGCTTGCGCCCGTAGATCTTGCCGTTGGGGGTCATCATGCGACGAAGGGTCTCGTGATCCTTGTAGTCAACATACTCGATGCCCTTGCCGCTTTCTTTGGTGGCCTTGGGTGCTGGGCCGGCTGAGAAACGGTCGTCGGCGCCGCCGCGATCGCGTGGGCCGCTCTTTGAAGAGTTCATTCTGCTCATGTCTTTGATCTCCGTCTTGGACTTCGTGGCTTATCGTGCCGGTGAACACCACCGGGAGAGACAAGCGACGGATCAGTCGATGTGTATCTGTATTGCGAGGGTGAGTTTAGGCTCTGCAATTGCGTTCGTCGAGCCTGTTGATGGCCAATCCGGGCTCAATTCAGGCCCGAAGGACGCATTGTCTGGGCTTTATCTGGGCTCAAGATCAGGCTCAGGGTTACTGATTTGGGCTTCGAGCTTACTTTCGGCTCTGGCATCGATCGCCAGCTTGCCCCCGCCCCGCCAGAGCAGGTAGATCGCGGGCAGTAGCATGACGACATCGCGCCAGACCATGCACCAGCCGATCTCAGGCGAGGTGCAGATGACCTTGACATCCCCGAAGCACGAGCAGCTCGCCGAGATCGTGTCGTCGGTGATCACATGGATCAGCGCCGCGATGAAGACGAGGAGCATCACCGCGATCACCATCGTGGCGGCCCGGGTCCAGAGCCCCAGGATCAGCAGCAGGCCGGCGATGAGTTCGATCCACGGCATTGAGTAGGCGGCGTTGATGATGAGCTGTTCGTGGGTGTCGACATTGAGGACTTTGAAGCCCTTGATCGCTTCGGCAAAGGATTGTACATCCATCAGCTTCTTGGAGCCCGCGAAGCAGAAGGCGCCGCCGAGCAAGAGCCGGGCGGGGAACTGGATGCAGATGGATTCGAACCATTTGAAGGCGCTCATGGGGTGCCCTCCGGGTTTGATTTAGTGATCGAGCCATCTTCGTGCTCGACCGGGAGCCCGGCTTCGACCCAGTCGATGAAGCCTCGCCCCATGATCCGGATGTCGGTGAACCCGAGCCCGGAGTTGAGCATCGCCATCATGGTGTTGTGGGATGCGTCGCACTCGCCGCCCACGCAGTAGACGACGATGGTGATGTCGGGCGGGATGGTGCTCAGCTCGTCAAGCCCGTCGCGGGTACGGATGCGCTGGGCGGGCAGGAACATCGCGTAGGGGATGTGCGATTCGTTGAACTCATGCTCCAGGCGGGCATCGACGAAGTACGCCCCTTCATCATGCAGGGCTTTGGCTTCGCGGAGGGTGATGGTGCCCTCGGGGCCGGGGATATCGAGCGGGTCGAGAGCGCTGGGGTCGACCGGATCGATCGGGTCAGTTTGTGTTTCAGGTCCGGCATCCGGTTCAACGGGGGCGGTGTTCGAGACCGGTGTCTCGGCAGGATCGCCCTGATTGAGCATCGCCGGCGAGAGCCTGAGGGCCACCGGCTTGGGATCAAAGATCGCGTGCGTCGCGCCCGCGAGGTACCCGAGCCCGACGATGGCGAGCGCGCCGATGATGGTCTGTTTACACTTCATAAATGTCGAGCCCGATGAGTTCGCGTTGATACCGTGCACAGCTTACTGGCGTTGGAGCTGGCCGTACATCTGGACATTGATCATTTCTTCGTCCTTGACATCGGTGGCGATGTGGAGCTGCGTGTTGAAGCGGGCGGCCGAGTTCACCACGGTGCCCTTGAGACGCACGATCCAGTCGTTGCGGAGCTCTGGGTCCACGGGGATGAATTCGTAGTTTGCTTCGATCGCGTTGGAGTCCGCGTTGACGCTTTTGATCTCGAAGGCGGTGTTGGACTTGGAGACGACATGGAACTCGCGGGTGAACTCGTCGCCGACAGCCAGACGACCAAGCGTGACGCGGATCGGGTTGGCCGACAGATCGCCCATCACGCGGACGGCTGCGGAGATCGAGAAGATCGATCGGCGTTCGTCGTTGGTGCGCACGCTGATCTCGGTGCGGTGGCTGTTGGGTTTGGCGTCGGGCTTGACGGTGAGCTTGATGATCTGGAGTGTGAGCATCTCGCCGTTCTTCTCGACCTTGCCGCCATCGACGACCTTGATGTCGAAGGTGTCGTTGAGATCGGTGGTCGCGCGGGTGACCTTGAAGTCATCGGTGCGTCCGTAGATCTTGAACTCCTTGGTGACGGTTTCGCCCTTCTCGATGGAGTTGAACGGGAGGACCGCTGGTTCGATCAGCACGACGGGCTTGACGATTGTGCGGACGACGATGGTGTCGTTGGGGGTCTTCTCCGAGTCGGTGAAGATGGCGATGCTACGGGTGAGCGCGCCGTGCTTGCCCTTGGGGTCGAACTCGACGGTGAGCGTGCCGTGCTCGCCGGGCATGTAGGTCTTCTTGTTGAGCTCGGGGACGGTGCAGCCGCAGGTGGGCTTGATGTGCTCGATGGTCAGCGGGCCCTTGCCGGTGTTGCGGAAGGTGTAGGTCAGGTTGGTGATCTCGGTGTCGAGGATCTCGCCGGTCTCCTGGATCTTGGTCAGGAAGACGAGCTTGCCCTGGCCCGCGAGGCTCTCGTCAACCACCGGGGTCTCTGGGGTCGGCTCGGTGACTTCGACCGCCTGCGCCTGGGCGAGCGTGCTCATCGAGCAGACGAGCGCGAGGGCTGGGATTGTGAGGAGTGAGCGGTGGGTGTATTTCTGAAACTTCATCTGAGTTCTCCTGATCCGATAAGCGAGTCCGGTGGGGCCAGTCGTCGATCAAGCCGCCAACAAGGCCCGTGGTGCACACTGCGATTCATTGGTGTGCTCCCGAGACAGTGGGGGCACAACCATTAGCCACGACGGATGATATTCAGAGCATCTGCAAAAGGCACACGACACACTGAATCGTGCCTTGCCACCCTGCGGATCACGGTTTTTCAGCCCGTGGAAGCAATCTCCGGGCTCAGAGTCGGTCTGCAGGGGTCAGATAGAAGGTATCCCGTCCCAATATCAACGATATTGAGGGGGCACTATTGCACGAATCATCCTGAATTACATAGTTTTCATCGGCGGATTAGTTGCAGGAGCCGGAGGCGAACGAATCGAGAAATGCGCTGATATCGTAGAAATCGTAGATTCCATCGCCGGTGAGATCGGCTAGAGCGGCCTGCTCGCCGAACGCATCGAGGAAGGCGGACACATCGAAGAAATCGAGCACGCCGTCGCTCGTGAGATCCGCCAATGCGGTGCATGGCTCGATGGTGAAGGTCCGTGATTCGCTCATGAACGCGCTGCGCATGGATTCGTTGCGCACCCAGTTGGTGTTGTCGGTGACCTCGACGCGCAGTTGGTGCGAGCCCGCGCCAAGTTCGAGCGTTGAGAGGTCGAGGGTAGTTTGCCCAAATGCACTCAGTAGCTGATTCCCGTCGACGAACCAGCGGATGGTCAAGTCGTGATTGAGCGGCTGCATCGGCTCGACCCAGACGGTGCCATCGGATTCAATGCTCGCCCCGTTGGGCGTGCCGTCGTCGATCGGGCTGACCTCGCGGTAGATTTCTTTGAGCAGTTGCTCGGCGCTCACGAGGTTGAACTCGCGTCCCAGGCTGCGCATCATCGAGTTGTTCGATGGGCGGAAGACGCCAAACACAGAGTAGTTGCCGCCCTCGTAGGAGCTGATCGGGCCGTCGAATCCGGTCATTGAGGCGTCGAGCCACTGGTGCCATTTGGTCTGGCGTGAGAGCTGCTCGTTGCGGTCGTAAATTGAAACATCGACAGGGCTCAGCTCGCGTCCTGTGTAGGTTTCCGCGCCGCCGTAGGTGTATTCGTCGGCCAGATCGCCCAGCGAATGCCCGAGCTCATGGATCGCGATCTCGGCGGCTGCCGAGTTGCCCCCGGCCGCGGTGCCCAGGTTGTTGCTCGGGTAGCCCGCGCCGCCGTACTTAGAGGAGTTGGCGATCGCGATGACCTGGTCGATGTCCGGAGCGCTGGCGGCCGCCGCGTACGCCTTGCCTACATTGACGCACAGCAGGCGCTCGGTCCCGCCGCACCAGTAGGACATATCAAGGGCGGTGTCTCGGCTGATGGTGCGCTGGGTGTCGTTGTCCACGCCGGATTCATTGGAGATCACCTCGACGGCGGTGATGCGGAAGTAGTTCTCGTAGCTGGTGAAGGGCTCGTAGCGGAAGAGCGAATCGGAGATCCGCCCGGCGTCGGCGTGGAAGGTGTCCATCTCGCTTGCGGTGTAGCCGTCGCCGACGATGACGAGATCGACACGGTTATCGGGGATGCCGCCACGAGCGGATTCGATGCGATCGATGATCTCTTGGGCGTGCGGGTCTTTGGGGAGGAAGAACTGCCCGCCCTCGAGATTACCGTGGTCGTCGCCCCAGCAGCCGTGGACGGTATCGAGCTGGGTGCCTTGGGCGTGTTGATGCGCGTGCTGATGTTCTGATTGGGCGATGACGGTGCCGGCGCACAAGGACAGGGCGATGGTGCACGAAAGGTGGGTAAGCATATGGAAACTCCAGCGGTGACATCAGGGGGATGTATGAGATGGCTGATTCGGGGGCTCTGAACAGGCTGCAAACAGATACGCAGGCTCAGACGCCGGCGGGCTCTACACAGACCACCAACGCTGCCGACCAGAACGCCGACACGACACCCCTCAAGAACATGAGAACATGTGCGTTGCTATACGGGGGGGGCTTTCGGCTGGTTCCAAGGGGCAGAAGAGAATGTGGCGGATGGGCTTATGGGCAGTCTTGGGCGAAAGCGTCAAGGAAGGCCGAGATATCGAAGAAATCAAAGAGGCCGTCCTGGGTGAAGTCTGCACTTGATCCGCGGGCGTTGTACTCATCGAGGAAGTATGCAATATCGAAGAAATCGACGAGCCCATCGCCATTGACATCGCCCCCACAGATTTGAAGCTGGCCGGGGGTCACACTGTGGATGTTGAGGTCGCCGTACTCGCCCAGATCACTGGGTTCGAAGAGGACAATGGTGGTGTCGCCCGTGGTGGGCTTGTAGGGTCCCTCGCAAGCGAAGCTGTACATCGTGCCCCAGCGGACCGCATTGCCGAGGGGGTCGAATTTGAAGTCAAACTCTGAACGCCAGCCGAAGTTTCCGTGGCCGCCCACGAATCGCCAGGGCTCATCACGGATGAGCTCATCGAGCCCGTCGTGATGATCGGCCGCGGCGAATGAGAGCTCGTCCAACTGAAGCGCGTTGAATACCGCCGGGAGGACTCGCCCGATGCTCTGGTCCTCGTTGAGATTGTGCAGGGCGTAGTCATATCGGTAGTATTCAATGTCATCGATTGTTCCGGTGAGCGTGGCCTTCGAGCCCAGGTGCACGATCCCGCCGCTAGGCGTGGTGGCCTGCGTGATGATGACGCTGGTGTCGGGCTGGTTGATCCCCAGCCCGTGGTCGCGCCAGGCGTTGATCGCGGGCTGGCCGGAGTAGGTCGGGCCGGTGAGTGATGCGGTCGCGGATGCTGGGGAGAAAAGGACCTGGCGGTAGCTGGCGTTGTTGGCCTTGCTCGCGGCGGTGGTCTCGCCGGGCGTGACGACCTGGGTCTCAACAAAGTACAGGGCGTCTTGGTCGCTGACATCCGCGATGGTCGCGCGGAGCCGTTTGTAGACCGGGTCGCCGATCTGATTGATCGAGTCGAATGGATAGGGGAAGAAGCCATCGTTGGATTCGATCTCGCTGCGCGGGCCCATCAGGCCCTGCGAGCCATTGATGGTGCCGGCGCTGGTGGTCGAGCAGCCCGCGCCGAGCATGTTGCTCCCGGCAGGCGTGCATCCGAGCCCGCACGCGTTGCCCTCGAGCGCGAAGCTCATGTGGCGGACATGCCCGATGCCGATCTGTGTGATCTGCCCGTCGCTGAGCTTATAGAGGGTCTGGGAGATAATCGGGTGCTCGTTGGTGTTGGCGTCCCAGGTGATGGGCTCGTCGCCGACATTGCACAGGGTGGTGGCGAAGGCGTAGGACACCAAGCCGTCGGCCGATCCGAAGCTGGCGGCGGACCCGATCTCGGAGCAGACCAAGTCGGGGCCGGCGAGGGCGATGGGAGAGATGGTTGAGATCGAGGCGAGGCTCAAGAGTGCGAGCTGGAATGTGCGGCTCATCGGTTCGTCTCCGGGGTAGGGTGTGGTGAGCTTCCAATATAACTCATTCGCTGGGGTCCATACAACACAAATATAGGTTTTTGAATGCCCTTTGACAGTTCATATTCCCCTATGCGGGGGGCTATTGAGCGGATTCGGTGTCCTCAGTCTCGGGGAAGCCGTGACGGTAGTCGTTGGGCTTGAATCGTTTGCGGGCGTGGTGGCTTTTGCTTGCGGTGTCGGGGTCCCACGCGTGTCGGCACTGGGGGCAGCACAGTGCACTGTCGATTGGGTGGGGGGTGTCGTCGAGTTCGTGATCGCACTGAGCGCATCTGCGCAGATCGATCTGGTCGCGGACGAACTGTTGGCGTTGGCAGACGCCGTAGGTTGTACGGAAAATTGCCAATCCGATTGTGAAGAGCACGATGGCTGTGCCGATGGTCCATGGCGCGTAGGTGGAATGGATGAGCGCGATCGGGATGCCGGTCGTGATAATCAAAAAGATCAAGACGGCCGAGAGCTTGATTCGGGCTTGGGCAGAGAGTTTGGTCTTGGACACACGAAAATACGCCCTGCGTTGATTGCGTGGAAGCCAGGCCGCGACTTCGAACTCGGCGGTGCGTGCATCATTGAGACAGCGTTTCTCGCGTTTTTTATCTGGCTTGTTGGCGAGGTCGCCGAGGCTCGCGGCAGGTATAAAGTCAGCCCACCACGAACGGTTCCAAGCGCCGCTGCACTCGGGGCACACCGAACACCCATCCGGTTCGGGGACGAGTTCAAGAAGGGAGAACCCGCACGCGGGGCATCGGTGGTAGAAATGAATCGCATTGAGCATATCGAGCAAGACCCGGGCCTCGCGTTTACCATGACGGGCGTGTACATCGGCCCGTGCCTTTGACCATCGATTGGCGATCAACCATATAGAAAGGACCAGCAGCACAGTTGAGATGAACACGGTGAGGGTGCTGGCAAAGCCGGCGCTGCTCAATAGGAGTCCTGAGAGAAATCCAGCAACTTGCCAGACGATGGCACCAACACCGGCGACAAGTATGACTCCGCAAAGAAGGAGAGTGATGATCGGAAGCAACTCCATGGTTCGTTTGTAGAGACTCTGCGATTGCTGTAGGGATTCTCGTAGGGGGCTTAAAGTAAACTCAGGAGGTGTTCGCCCGCTCATCTGCTCGATGAGCTTCCCCCGATCGTCGAGCATCGCGGCTTGCCCTTTGACAAATGCGCTCAAGACCTTGGGGATCATGAGTGCTGGCTTTCCGAAGCGTCCGACTGCTCGGGTTCGTAGGGCGGGCGGTTGCGCCAGTCTTCGATGGCCTTGCGGATATCGTCGGGGGCCTTGGCCTCGCGCAGCGCGTTCTTGAGCGGGCGGCAGTGGCCGTTGTTGATCGGCTTGCCGAGCAGGTTGGCCTTCTGGCGCAGGACATGCATCGCGTGGTCGGGGTCGCGGTATTCAACCATCCGATCGAAGAACCGCAGGAGCATGTCGAGCTTTTCGTCTTCGCTCGGGTGCACATCGCTCAGGTCAACCGCTTCGACCGCGGCGAGATCTGATGGGTCGATCCCGAGTTCGACGACGCGCTGTTGGAGCACCCATCCATAGCGAAACAGCCAGGGGTTGGAGAATGAGCCGCGCCCGATCATGACGCCGGCGCACCCGGTCTGGTGCATCATCGCGACGACATCGCTGGGGGTCTTGATGTCGCCGTTGCCGATGACGGGGATGGTCGGGAAGCGATCGCGGACTCGATCGACGACGCGTTTGATGCCGTCGAGATCGCAGGAGCCCTTGAATTTTTGTTCGGTGGTCCTGCCGTGCACGGTGATCATCGCGGCCCCGCGTTCGCATAAGCCCTCGGCCAAAGTGCCGGCAACCTCGTCGTTCTTGGCTTGTTCGTCCCAGCCCAGTCGCATCTTGGCCGTCAGCGGGATATGGGGGGGGAGGGCGGCACGGACCTGCTCGAACATATCGAAGGTGTTGTGCACATCGCACATGAGCTTGGACCCGCCGTCTTTTTTGGTGACCTTGTCGACCGGGCAGCCCATGTTGATATCGACGACATTGGCCCCGTTGTCGGCGCACCAGATGGCGCCCTGGGCGAGGACCTTGGGATCGGCGCCGTAGAGCTGCATGCCCAGCGGGCGGTCTTGCGCGTTGGTCGCGGCGATGCGTGTCGAGGTTTCTTGCGAACGCAGCAAACCCTGGGGGCTCAAGAGATCGGTGCACGCGAGCCCGACGCCGCCGAGCTCGCGGCAGGTGATCCGCCAGGCGAGTTCGCACCACCCGGCGATGGGCGCGAGGAGCAGGTTGGATTCCAACTCGACGCTGCCTCTGGGGGCGTGTAATGTCAGGGGCTGGGCGATCATGGAAACCGCCTACATGCTGATGATGGCGTAGAAGAACATGATCACTACGCCGCCCATGATCGCGGCGAAGATGTCGTCAAGGAGGATGCCCCAGCCCCCGGGCAGGTCTTGCATCGCACCGGCCGGCCATGGTTTGAGGATATCGAACACGCGGAAGAGCAGGAACGCACCGATGAGCGTGAGCACGATGTGCAATGGTGAGTTGAGCATCCCGGCGGGGATCATCATCAGGGTGATGGCTTGGCCGGCGGTTTCGTCGGCGACGACTTGTGAGGGGTCCTTGCCCCATTTGGCCTCGGCTTCGTGGCCGCAGAGGATGCAGGCGGCGCAGTAGACGATCAGGATGACCAGCAAGGCCACAAAGTAGATCCAGCTCAGCGGAGTCCCGGGCCCGATCCCGGCGAAGATCATCGCACCAGCAAGGACGACGGGGGGCATGGACCCGAAGGTGCCCGAGATGGGCAGGTGTCCGAGCCCGTTGGTGGTGAGGAAAGCCTGTGTTTTGGGGCCCATGGTGTTCATCTGGTGGTCCTTGTGCTCAGGCGATTGTATAGAAGTCGTTTTTAGAAAAGGATTTATCGCCGAGCGGCCTGGCCGCCCTTGGTGTTCTTGGGGCGTTGTTTTTGGCCCTGGCCGCTGGCTTTGGTGGATTTGCGGGCTTTTTTGCCGCGCATCAGCTCGAGCATCCGGGCCTGCTCATCGATCGTGTGCTTGGCGGCTTTGCCGATATAAGGAAGCCCCGAGAGCAGGGTGGTCACCAGCGTCGCCCAGACGAGGATGACGATGACCAGCCGCCCGGTGGATTCTGGGCCCGGCGATCCGAACGCGATGATCAGCAAGATCAGCGGGATGGACACGGATTGGAGGACCATTTTGGCCTTGCCAAGCGAACCAGCGGAGAAATCAACCCCCTCGGCTTCGTACACGCCCCGGATCGAGGTGACGAGCAGCTCGCGGAGGAGCATCGCGACGACCATCCAGCCGGCGACATTGGAGATCTGGAAGGTCTCGCCGGTCAGGGCGATGGTGGCGTTGAACGACGGGGTCGCGAGCATCACGAAACCGCCCAGAATCAGGAGCTTATCCGCCATCGGATCCATGATCCGCCCGAACTTGGACTCGACCTTCCACTTGCGGGCCAGGTGCCCGTCGAGGGCGTCGGTGATCGCGGCGATGATGAAGATGACGGTGGCGGCGATCAGCAGCCCGGTGCCGGGCTGGGAAACCTCGCCAAGTCGATCAACCCCAGTGGGTTGGGCCGAGATGGTCCGCGGCGAGACCATCGAGAGCAGGATCACAAACACCCAAGCCAAAGCCACACGCCCGAGCGTGAGCAGATTGGGGATGTGGACCTTGGAGGTGGGTTGGGACTGTTGCATCATGACTTGGGGTGAAACCATAGCGACGATCATAGAGACCTGATCAGTCGTGTGCCACGCGGGGCGATCGGACGAGGGGCAATATTTTCGTGCGGCTCATCCGGGAACGGGCGATGAGCCAGAGCGCAAGATGCGGAGCGAGAATCGCGTTGTATGCGTTTGAAGTGGGTTCGCAGGTTGAAGGAACCGCCCAATGGCACTATCCTCCATGTCTCGGCTTGGGGACAAGGTGTCTCTGGGCCCAGCGTCTATCTTGTGCTCTGATCGGTCGGCTCACGCGAGCCATCGGATCCTTCTTAGAGAGCGTGTTTTAGAGCGTGGATGGTGTCATCAAACGACCCTGCTCGTTAGGGCTAGCGAAAGAGACCAGGTGGAACAGATCATCTCTCCGATTGCGTTGTACCTCATCTGCGCGCTGGGAGCCGGGGGCATCGCCCTGGCGCTCCCCAAACGGGCGCAGAGTAAAGCCATGATATCTATGGGGGGGCTGCTGCTGGCGGCTTCATTCGGATTCGCGGCCCTGCTGCTTGGCATGAAAGCCTCCAGTGGCGATGAGCCGTTGCCTAACCTGTTTTTCTACCCGTTCGCGGCCGTCGCCATCGGCGCTGCGGTGCGGATGATCACGCACAAACGCCCTGTGTACTCCGCGCTCTACTTTATCATGACGATCATCGCGTCGTGCGGGATGTACATCCTGCTGAGCGCCGAGTTCATGGCCTTCGCGCTCATCATTATCTACGCGGGTGCGATCCTGATTACCTACCTGTTTGTGATTATGCTCGCGACCCAGGCCCCGACGGGCGAGGATGACGACGAGCTGACCGAGGTCGATGCAGTGGCGCGTGAGCCGATGCTCGCGTGTGCGATCGGGTTCGTGCTTGTTGGTTTGATCACCTCGGCCATGTTCGGCGGCGTCGGGCAGCTCCCCAAGAACCACATCAGCGAAGCCCAGGCCAGCAGCGCGGTGCTCGAGCATCTGCCACGCAAGGTCGACAAGATCCTCGATCGGGCCGGTTTGCTCGAGGACGGCTGGCGAGCCGCACGCGATCCGATCACGGGTTTGGCGATGATCGATGTCGACGCACAGACCATCGAGCTCGAACTGCTCGGCGAAGATGAGCACGGGCACGAAGCCGTGCTCTCGACACGGACGCTGGGCGCGGACGAATGGCCCGAGGCCATGGTCGGCGAGAACCTCGATCGTCTGGGCTTCAACCTGCTCAACGACCACCCGATGATGATCGAGGTCGCGGGGATTATCCTGCTGATGGCGATGCTCGGGGCGACGGTTCTTGCGCGTAAGCACACCGAACTCGAAGAGGCGCTCAAGGCCGCCCAGGCCCGCAAGCTCGGGTCGATGCTCGAAGAAGACGAGTTTGGTGTGACCCACGCAAGCGGGAGGAACGGATGATGCACAGTATGCAGATGTTTGAATCGTTCCAGCTCGCGCAGCTCGCGTTCCCATCGGAGATGAGCGCCTCGGTGCTCGCGCCGTATTTGTTTGTGTCGGCCGCGATGTTCGCGATCGGGCTCATCGGGTTCCTGACCCGCAAGAACATGATCATCATGTTCCTGTGCACCGAGCTCATGTTCCAGGCGGCCGGGCTCGCGTTGATCGCGTTCGGTCGTCACCATCTCGGCTCCGACGGGCAGACCTTCGTGATCTTTGTGCTCTGTGTGGCCGCGGCTGAGGCCGCGATGGCCTTGGCGCTCGTGGTCTTGCTCTTCCGTCATCGCGAATCACTCAGCGCCTCGGCCTGGAAGGAACTCAACGGATGATGACCACTTCACTGTTGACCAACCTCACGCACACCCTCGCATCCCCGCTCATGCTCGCTGGCGAAGGCTCAGGCGGGCACGGCGCTTCGGACAACCTAGCGATGCTCAACGAGCATGTCGGGACCGGGCCCAAGTGGGTGCTCTTGATCGTGTTCTTGCCGCTGCTGGGATTTGTGCTCAACGCGATCTACGCGGCGATCAGCAACAAGTCCAAGTTCCCCGCATGGACGACCATCGTGCTCCTCGCCGGTGCGTTCGCGGCGACCATGGCGATGTTCCTGCAGTACGAGGGCACGCCGTACACGGTGCACGCGTTCGATTGGTTCAACCTGCATTATGGTGACAAGTCGTTCGTCGCCAACTTCTCGTTTTATATCGATCGTCTGACGATCTTGTGGATGCTCTTCGTCACCGGGTTGGCGACGATGATCGCGTTGTACGCCTCGGAATACATGTCGCATGATGTGGGGCTCGGCTACTGCCGATTCTTCGCAGCCTTCGGGCTCTTTGTGTTCTCGATGTCGTGCCTGGTCATGGGCGACAACATGCTCATGCTCTATCTGGGCTGGGAAGGCGTGGGGCTCTGTTCGTACCTGCTGATCGGGTACTTCTACAAGAAGCCCTCGGCGGTGGCCGCGGCCAAGAAGGCGTTTATCGTCAACCGCATCGGCGACCTCGGCTTGGCGCTTGGTGTCTACCTGACCTTCGTCCACTTTGGCACGGTGCAGTACGCAGAGCTGTTCAACAACGAGACGCTGCACCACTACATGAACGCCGCCGCGGTGGGCGACTTCTCGCACATCCCGGGCCAAGCTCAGTGGATCGCGCTGCTGCTGATGGTGGGTGCCTTCGGCAAGTCCGCTCAGTTCCCGCTCTATGTCTGGCTGCCCGACGCGATGGAAGGCCCGACCCCGGTGTCGGCGTTGATCCACGCCGCGACGATGGTGACGGCTGGCGTATACCTGATCGCCCGGTTCTACCCGGTGTTCTTGGTCTCTGAGCACGCGCTGCCGATCGTTGCCTGGATCGGCACGATCACGGCGATCCTTGCTGCGACGATCGGCATGGCCCAGTTCGATATCAAACGCATCATGGCCTACTCGACCGTGTCCCAGCTCGGGTACATGTTCGCGGGGCTCGGATTGCTGAGCACCACCGGCGCCGCTTTCCATGTGCTGACCCATGCCTTCTTTAAGGCGTTATTGTTCCTGGCGTGTGGTGCAGTCATGCACGGCTTCGCCGGGCAGCTCGATCTCCGCAAGCTCTCGGGCGTCGCGTGGATGAAGGGCTGGGGGATTGTCGGCATCACCATGCTGGTGGGCTGTATGAACCTCGCCGGGCTGCCGTACATCACGAGTGGTTTTTACTCCAAGGACATGATCCTTGCTGAAGCGTTCATTACACCCGGCTACCAGCTGATTGGTTGGATCTTGGTCTTTACCGCGATCCTGACGGCGTACTACACCTTCCGCGTGTACTTCCGCGTGTTCCTGGGCCCAGAGCATGCAGAGCCGGGCGATGAGCACGGCGATCATGACGATCACGCCCACGGCGAAGAGCACAACCACGACGCCGGGCAGCACGGCGATCACCACAGCGATCACTTCCACCCGCACGCACCGGGCTGGGCGATCAACACGGTGCTCATCGTGCTCGCGTGCGCTTCGATGCTCTCGATCTTCCTAGCGTATATCGAGCCGGACCAGCACGGCTGGGTGGGTTCGATGGTTGCGGAATCATCCGCGAGCTTCCATTCGCCATATGCAGAGGCTGCTCACCACGCGCATGTTGAGCACACCGAGATGCACGCCGTTGCAGGGCCAGTCGGGAATCTCACACCGGGCACGGTCTTCGGGATGGATGCGCATCAGGGCATGATCCTGATCTCGGGGCTCGGTGCGATCTTCGGCGTGCTCGTCGCGGCGTACTTCCACGGGCCCAAGGGTTGGCAGGGATTGTTTATTGGCGGACGCACCGAAGCAGGCACCTGCCGCATGGACGCGATCGCCAAGCGTGCTGGGCCGTTGCCACGCTGGGCGGAGAACAAGTGGTATGTCGATGAGATTTACCAGATGATCTTCGTGGGCCCGCTGCGATTGCTCTCGCACATCTTCCACTGGATCGATAAGTTATTGCTCGATGGATTGGTGAACCTGTTCGGGTTCCTGCCTCGCGTGTTCGCGTGGATCATCCGTCCGAGCCAGTCGGGCGTGCTCCAGGGCTACGCCGTGAGCATGGCGGGCGGGCTGGCGATCCTGCTCTTTGTCGTCATCGTGATCGTAATGCGAGCAGGAGGTGCGGCATGAGCACTGGTGCACTGATGATTCTGATCTTGATGGTGGTGCCGCTGGTTTCGGCGCTGTTTATTGCTCTCTCAAAGAATCCCAACACCGGGTACCGCGTCGCGCTGGCGACGAGCCTTGGACTGTTGTTCCTGCCGGCACTCAAGCTCCTCGACCTGTTTGATTTCGCCCGGGGCAGCCAATCGCAGTTCGGCTATTCGATCGCATGGGTCGAGTCGCTCGGGCTCAACTTCTCGATCGGGATGGACTCGGTCTCGCTGCTGCTGATCCTGCTCTCGGTGCTGCTGGGCCCGATTGTCGTGATGGCGTCCAAGAGCGCGATTGCCAAAGATCAACCAATGTACTACGCATGGTTGATGGTGCTCCAGGCGGCCATGGTCGGGGTCTTCGCGGCCCAGGACCTGCTGCTGTTTTACATCTGCTTCGAGTTCACGCTCCTGCCCATGTTTGTGCTGATCCGCAAGTTCGGCTCGACCAACCGGGTGGCCGCTTCGATCAAGTTCTTCCTTTATACATTCACCGGCTCGATGATGACACTCGCCGGCATGGTCTACATCGTGTGGTTCGTCGCCCAGCCCGAGCAGCTCGGGCACTGGACACTCGACATCGCGACGCTCACGCAGTACGCCCACCATATGAGTTTGGGGGAGCAGACCTGGGTCTTGCTGGCGATGCTCGCGGGCTTTGCCGTCAAGGTGCCGTTGTTCCCGTTCCATACCTGGTTGCCATTGGCACACACCGAAGCCCCGACCGCGGGTTCCGTGATCTTGGCCGGTGTGCTCCTCAAGCTGGGTACCTACGGCATCTACCGCTTTGCGATTCCCTTCGCGCCGACGGCCTTCTTTGAGTACGCACCCGAGATCGCGGTGCTCTCGATCATCGGGATCATCTACGCCGGGCTGATCTGCTGGGTGCAGACGGATATCAAGAAGCTCGTCGCGTACTCATCGGTGTCTCACCTTGGTTTCTGTGTGCTCGGGCTCGCGGCCCTCAATGTGACCGGTTTCAGCGGCTCGATCCTCTACATGCTCAGCCACGGGCTCTCGACGGGCGGGCTGTTCCTCATGATCGGGTTCATGTACGAACGCTACCACACCCGCGATATGAATGTCGTGGGGGGGCTTGCGTCCAAGATGCCGATCTGGGCGACTTTTATGGTCTTCTTCGCGATGGCCTCGGTTGGTCTGCCTGGGCTCAACGGCTTCCCTTCTGAAGTCTTGTGCCTGATCGCGGCTTTCCAGTCCGACGCCGCATGGACCGCCGCCGGCGAGCCGGGGGCGTGGGGCTCATCGCTTGGTCCTTGGTTCGCGTTCTTCGCGGGCACCGGGATGGTCATCGCGGCCATGTACCTGCTGATCATGGTCGGCAAGATCTGTTTCGGCCCGCTCAAAGAACCCGAAGACCACCACCCGCACGACGAGCTCCCGACGGACCTCAACGCACGCGAGATCGCGACGCTGCTGCCGCTGGCGATCGGGTGTGTGTACTTTGGTCTCCAGCCGACCGTGCTGCTCGATACCGTGAGCGATCAGGTCAACGCGACGGTGCAAATCGTCGAGCAGGCCAACGGGCTCGAGCCCGGCGAGCCCCGGCTGATTATTCCGAGCGAACATATGAACGATCACGCCGACTCTGTTCACGCAGACCCAGCTCACAACGGAGGAGATTCGCATGACTGAGAAGCTCGCCATCCTTTGGCCTGAAATCTTCCTCTTCATCGCCACCTGCCTCGTGATGATCACCGGGCAATGGCCATCGCGGGCGATCCGTGCGTTCACGCCGTGGATCTGCGGGCTCGCGCTCTTTGTTGCGTTTGGCGCGGCGATGGTCTCGCCGGGCTCGGGCGCGACCAACGGCGGGATGTTCCCCGAGATCGTGCCCTACGCCAAGATGCTCATCGCGGGCGTTGGCATGCTGATCCTGATGCTGCTGGGCGGCACCGTCGATCGCCAGCTCGAAGCCGAGGTCGATCAGGGCAAGCCGTTCTCGTCGATCCGCTCGAACCGAGGCGAGTTCTACGCGTTCTTCATGTTCTCGATCACGGGCTTGATGCTCACTGCGTCTGCCGACGATCTCATCTGGTTATTTTTATCACTCGAGCTCACCTCGCTGCCGACCTACATCATGGTGGCGATCTCGACGGAGCGCAAGCGTTCGCTCGAAGCCGCGGTGAAGTACTTCTTCCTGGGCGCATTGGGCGCGGCGATCTTCCTCTACGGATTCGCCCTGATCTATGGCGCAACCGGTTCAACCAACCTCAACGAGATCGCAACGGTGTTCGCCACCCAATCAGCCAGCGGCGGTATCTCGTCTTTGGGTATGATCGGATTGCTCATCGCGATCATCGGTGTGTCGTTCAAAATCGCGGCCGTGCCGATGCATTTCTATACGCCCGATGTCTACCAAGGCGCGGCGTCACCCGTCGCGGCCATGCTCGCCTTCGTCCCCAAGACCGCGGGCTTCCTCGCGTTGATCTTCCTGCTGGGCACCGTGGGCTGGGGCGACTCCGGGCATCTTCCCGTCGAGATCGAAGCAACCCTGTGGATCATGGCCGCCCTGACGATGACCGTGGGCAATGTGCTCGCGCTGCTCCAATCGTCGGTCAAGCGGATCCTGGCGTACTCGTCGATCGCGCACTCGGGCTACATGCTCGTGGGCTTGATCGCCGGACCGGGCCTGGTCGGCGGGCCGTTCTATCAGAACGGGATCGCGGCCGTGCTGTTCTACCTGCTGACCTACGGCGTCATGACCGTCGGTGCATTCGCGGTCATCGCATCGCTCGAGCACCGCAACGGCGACGAGGCCGACCACATGGATGACCTCCGCGGGATCTGCAAGTCCCAGCCCGTGCTGGGCTGGACCTTCGTGATCTGCACGCTCTCGATGCTCGGCTTCCCGCCGCTGCTCGGGTTCTTGGGCAAGGTCGGGCTGTTTACATCCGGCGTGGCCGCCGGGCAGTATGCCCTGATCGTGATCTTGGGGATTAACTCGGCGATCGCGGCGTGCTACTACCTGCGTCTGGTGGCGGCGGCGTATCTCGACGACGCCAGCAAGACCAATACCATTTTCCCGAGCCCGTTCGCTACCCGCAAGGTCGCGGGTGTGGTGTCCGCGTTCTTCGTATTGTTCCTGCTGGTCTTTGCCCAGCCGATGATCGCGGGTGCGTCCAAGGCGTCGAGCTATGTCCCGGCTGCGGCTGGTGCGGCCGTGCATCCGGCAGAGCATCATGATCAAGATGCGCACCACTCACAGACTGATCCAGTGACAGCCCAAGACGAGATCGCTCTGATCGATTGATCGCGTTTACGCTCTGTTGCACCTACAAAGTTGAACACCATGCTGATGAACACCCTGCTCGCGTTTTCTGATCCCGCCCTTGTGACCGACGCGGTCGCCAGCGGGGCGGGCGAGCAGGTATTGTTCTTCTCCACCGCGGGGATGCTCGCGCTGCTGACGCTCACGATCCTTGAGATCGTGCTCGGGATCGACAATGTGGTCTTCATCGCGATCCTCACTGACAAGCTGCCCAAAGAGAAGCAGGCCAAGATCCGCAACATCGGGCTCTTGCTCGCGATGGTGATGCGGCTGATTTTGTTGGCCGTGGCGTACTTGATTGTGCAGCTCACCGAGCCGCTGTTTACGGTCATGGACCGGGACATCACAGGCAAGTCGATCCTGATGATCGTGGGTGGGTTGTTCCTGATCACCAAAGCGACTCTGGAGATCCACCATCTGATCGATCATGTGGATAAGGGCATCGCCGAGGTGCCCGATCCGGAAATTAAGCGCGGGATCAGTCGTGGGGACAAGACCAAAGCCGCAGCGGCGACGGTGACTTCGGTGCTGATTCAGGTGCTGCTGCTCGATCTGGTGTTCTCGCTTGATTCGGTGATCACAGCCGTCGGGATGACGACCAACTACTGGATCATGTCCACCGCCGTCGTGATCTCGATCGCCGTCATGCTGATCTTCGCGGGCGCGATCGCACGGTTTGTGAACAACAACCCGACGATGAAGACACTGGCGCTCTCGTTCTTGATCCTGATCGGGATGCTGCTGGTGGCCGAGGGGATCGGGCAGCACTTCCCGCGCGGGATGGTGTACTTCGCGATGGTCTTCGCGGTTGCCGTCGAGATGATCAACATGAAGGCCGGGCTCCGGCGCACCAAGAAGCAGGCGAGCGCGATGGCCAAAGACTCACAGGCGTAATCAACTGATTGCCCTCTGATCAGCGATCCGGCTCGAGCACCATCACGGCGTGGGGTCCGATGCCCTCGATCTCGAAGACCCCGCCCTCGATCTCGAACCCGAGCTTGTGGTAGAACCCGAACGCCGATTCGCGTGCGTTGCACCAGATCGGGGCTCGATCGATCGCCCACACTTTTTCGCGTGCGTGCTCGACGAGCAATCGCCCAAGCCCGGAGCCGCGGGCTTCGGGGATCGACGCCATCCCTCGGATGCGCCAAGCGGGTGTTATTGATTCAGGTTTGGGTGCTCGGTACATCGACAAGATCGCGACCAATGTACTGATAGGTTCGTTCCCTTGATACGCCCCGAGGTGGAACGAGTCGTCCGCGTCATCACCCGGATACACCAGCTCGTCGGGGTGCTGGTGCGGACGCAGGACCCGCTGGCGGACCGGGCGCGTCTGGGCGGCGGTGATCTCGCGGATGATCTGGGGCTCAGTCATCGGAAGTGCCCGATGGATCAGAAGTATCGACTGAAATCATGTGGTGCTCAATCGCCTGGAGGAAGTTGGTGCCGAAGTCGTCGAGCTTCTTCTGGCCCACGCCTCGGATCGCGAGCAGTTCGTGTCGGCTCGTCGGCTTGTCGAGTGTCATTTCTCGGAGCGTCGAGTCGTTAAAGACGACATACGGTGGCACGCCGCGTTCTTGGGCGATCGACATGCGCAGGGCGCGGAGCGACTCGAACAGGTTCTTCTCGTCCTCGTTCATCGGTCGGCGTTCGATCACACGCGAGGCCCGAGTCCGGCGGTTTCGTTCGCTCTTCTCGCTGCCGGTGCCGATGGGCTTGGCGAGCTCGATGGTTTCGAGCCCCTTCATGACGGCCACGCCGCAGGATCCGAAGGCCAGGGTCTCGTAGCGATCTTCAACCACCCGCACGAGCGCATCGCTGGCGACAAGCTGATCGATGAAGGACATGACCTCGGTCTTGCGTCGGTTCTCGAGCATGCCGTGCACACGCAGGGTGTCGTGGTCGTAGCTCTTGATCTTCTGCCCGTTGCCCCCGCGGACGACATCGCAGATGTGGGCCGCGCCGAAGCGTTCGCCGGTGCGCGCGACCGCGGACATAATGATCTGCCCGATCCGGTGCGCGTCTTCTTCTTGGGCAGTCTCGCCCAAGCACACATCGCAGGCGCCGCAGTCTTCTCGGTCCTCGGGCGGGGTGTACGTCTGCCCGAAGTGCTCGCTCAGGTGCTTGTGTCGGCAGCCAAACGACGCGACGAACCGACGCATCGAGCGGATGAGCTCGAGCTGAGGCTCCGGGTCGCTCTTGTTCTGCTCGGCGCTCTGCTCGATCAGACGTTCCCAGCGCCCGCCGTCGCTCGGGGAGTAGAGCAGCAGGCACTCGGCTTCGAGCCCGTCGCGCCCGGCGCGTCCGGTTTCCTGTTGATAGGCCTCGATCGATTTGGGCATCGAGGCGTGCACGACCAGACGCACATTGCTCCGGTCGATCCCCATGCCGAAGGCGACGGTCGCGACGACGATGTCGAGCGTTTCGTTGCTGAATGCCTGCTCGATGTTGTGGCGTTTGGAGACATCGAGCCCGGCATGGTACGCGTCGGCATCGAGCCCGAGGGCCCGGAGTTCTTGGGCGATTTTCTCCGTGTCATTGCGGCTCAGGCAGTAGACGATCGCGCCGTTGCCGTCACCCGCGGCGCTATGACGCGCCACGGCCGCTGCGATCTGCTCGCTCGCCTTCTCGCGTGACTGAATTCGGTACACCAGGTTCGGGCGATCGAAAGTCCCGATCATGATCTCCGGGTCACGCAGGGCCAGCTGCTTGACGATGTCCTCTTGCACGCGCGGCGTAGCCGTGGCGGTGAAGGCCTGGATCGAGACATCGGGCGCGACGCGGCGCAGCTCGCTGATCCGCCGATACTCGGGGCGGAAGTCGTGCCCCCATTGCGAGATGCAGTGCGCCTCGTCGATCGCGATGTTGCCCAGCCGATCGTGCTCGCACAAGAGCCCGATGAGCGTCTGGAACGAGCTGGTCATCACACGCTCGGGGGCAGCCAAGACCAGATCAAGATCGCCCGTGAGCAGCTGCTTGGCGATGTCGGTCGCTTCTTCGTAGTCGATCCCCGAGTGCATGGCCGCGGCTTTGTAGCCCAGCAGCTCGAGCCCACGCACCTGATCACGCATCAACGCGATCAGCGGCGAAACAACAATCGTTGCTTTGCCCGTGATCACCGGGGGCACCTGATAGCACATGCTCTTGCCACCGCCGGTGGGCAGGACGGTGAGGCAATCTCGTCCCTCGATCCCGGCCCTGATCGCCTGCTCCTGCATCGGACGCAGCGAGCTGTATCCCCAGACCCGTTGGACCGTTTCTTGTATGGCTTCGCTCACTGATGTTTGGGAATCAATCGGCATGAGTCGAGTATACTGATCTGCACGGTTTCAGTCTCTGTTCAATCTCGGATATCTCCCCAAAACCACGCCCAAACCCGCAAAGGATTCACCCGCCATGCCACGACTACAAGACAAGATCGCGTTCGTCACCGGGGCCGCCCAAGGCATCGGGCTCGGCATCGCCAAGGCCTTCATCGACGAAGGTGCGATCGTGATCCTCAGCGATGTCAACGACGAGATGGGGCAGGCCCAAGCCGACAAGCTCGGCGATCGCGCGTCGTATGTCCATCTCGATGTGTGCGATGAGTCTAAATGGACCCAAGCGATCGACGGCATCGTTCAAACACACGGACAGCTCGATATCCTGGTCAACAACGCGGGGATCACGGGCTTTGATATAGAGCCAGGATCCCCAAACCCCGGCCCGCAAGACCCTGAGCACGCGACCCTCGAAGGGTGGCGACGCGTGCACCAGACCAATCTCGACGGCACATTCCTCGGGTGCAAGCACGCGATCAGGGCCATGCGTCCCCAGGGCACCGGCTCGATCATCAACCTGTCCTCGCGCTCGGGCGTGGTGGGGATCCCCCGAGCCGCGGCCTACGCGTCGAGCAAAGCCGCGATCCGCAATCATTCCAAGTCGGTGGCGCTCTACTGCGCCGAGGAAGGGCTCAACATCCGGTGTAACTCGATCCAGCCGGCCGCGATTCTGACCCCGATGTGGGACGCGTCGATCGGCACGGGCCCGGATCGGGAGGAGAACATCGCCAAGTTCGCCGCCGGTTGCCCGATGGGGCGGTTCGGGACGGTCGAAGAGGTCGCGGCCATCGCGGTGTATCTGGGCAGCGACGAATCGGGCTATACCACGGGCACCGATTTCAACCTCGACGGGGGCATGCTCGCGGGCACGGCGACCTCGCCAGCACCAAAGAACGGCTGACTGACCGCGGATTCGGATTGCTCGGTGAGCCGGTTTGCATCGACACGGCGAAGGGTCTAAGATTAGAATCATTCTAAGAGATTGGGTCCGAGAACAGGGGCTCAATCAACCGTGTACACACACCATATCCCGAGCCAGGAGCCTCCGATGAGCGACGACAACCAGCCCAAATGCCCGTACATGACCACCGCAGACGGGGCCCCGATCGCCCGCCAGCACGCGCTCACCGCCGGCCCGCGCGGCCCGGTGCTCATGCAGGATGTCCAGCTCCTCGAGCAGATGCAGCACTTCAACCGCGAACGCATCCCCGAGCGCATTGTCCACGCCAAGGGCTCGGGCGCCTACGGCACCTTCACCGTGACGCATGACATCACCAAGTACACCAAGGCGGATATCTTCTCCGAGATCGGCAAGAAGACCGAGCTGTTCCTGCGGTTCTCGACCGTGGCCGGCGAACGCGGCGCAGCCGACGCCGAACGCGATGTCCGCGGCTTCTCGATGAAGTTCTACACCAACGAGGGCAACTGGGACCTCGTGGGCAACAACACCCCGGTGTTCTTTATCCGCGATCCATACAAGTTCGCCAACTTCATCCACACCCAGAAGCGCGACCCAAAGACCAACCTACGCAACAACGACATGCAGTGGGATTTCTGGTCCCAGTGCCCCGAGTCCCTCCATCAGCTCACGACCCTGTTCTCCGATCGCGGCATCCCCAAGACGCTCCGTCATGTCAACGGCTACGGCTCTCACACCTTCTCATTCATCAACGCCGACAACGAGCGTGTGTGGTGCAAGTTCCACTTCAAGACCAATCAGACCATCCAGAACACGATGGACGACGAAGCCGCCAAGCTGATCGGAGGGGACCGCGAGTCCAACCAGCGCGATCTCTTCGAGTCCATCGAGCGGGGCGACTTCCCCAGTTGGACGATGAAGGTCCAGATCATGACCCAGGAGCAGGCCGACGAGTTTGAGGCATCGACTGGGTGGAACCCGTTTGATCTCACCAAGGTCTGGCCGCACGCGGACTTCCCGTTGATTGAAGTGGGGCAGATGGAGCTCAACCGGAATCCTGAGAACTACCACGCCGAGGTCGAGCAGGTCGCGTTCAAGCCATCGAACTTTGTCCCCGGCATCAGCTCAAGCCCCGACAAGATGCTCCAGGCGCGTTTGATGTCCTACGCCGATGCGCACCTGCATCGTTTGGGTGTGAACCATCACCAGATCCCGGTCAACGCGCCGCGTTGCCCGGTGATGAACACGATGCGCGACGGGCAAGCAGCGAACGCCGCCAACTACGGCGGCGCGACCAACTACTGGCCATCATCGAGGCCCGACGCGGTCAACCCCGACGAGCAGTTCCTTGATCCGGCATGGGACCTGGGTAACGCGATCGTCGATCGGTACGACTCGACCGTTGATCACGATGACTTCACCCAGCCGGGCAATCTGTACCGCTTGTTCGATGACCAAGAGCGTGATCGTTTGACCACCCGCATCGCCATGGGCTTGGGCGACGCCCGCCCGGAGGTGCAGATGCGTCAGCTCTGCCACTTCTTCCGCTGTGATCCGAATTATGGGGCACGCATCGCCACCAAGCTCGGGATCGAGATCCCCAAGGAGATGCTCCAGAGCTCGAACTGATTCCCGGTTGTTCATCGGTTGTCCGAATTCCACCTGAAGCGATCAAGCGCGGGCGTGACATGCACTATACTGATGTGCATGCCACGCCTGTTTGTGAAAGGAGCCGCGATCGATGCCCGAGCTTGATGGACAAGCACTCGCCAGCTCACTTGATTCGCAGCTCCACAAAGCCTGCCACGGGCGTCTTGGCCCCATCTCTTGGTTCAAAGCCACCTGGCAGCACGGCGGGGCCGGCACCGGGTTCTCCACATGGTCACTCCCTGATCCCTCATGCGGGCACCGCGAGATCCCCTGCGTCGTCAAGCTGCCCATCGGATACAGCGAATACTTCTGGACCAAGCGCCTCGGGCTGGTGCACCCACACGAGTGGGACGAGCCCCGGTCTTTGGCGCTTCCGACCCCCCGGGTGCTCGCGGCCGGGTTCGAGCTTGGCGGCTATGACCTGGCGTGGGTGGTGATGGAACGGTTTGAGAACCCGCCCCTGGCGCTCGAAAAAACAGAATCCGCGCTCTGGACGATGTTCGAGACGGCTGCGGAGTTCCAAGCCGCGGCAATTCTTGAAAAACCGATCGATCTCACTCTACTCAAGCCCGCCCAGGACTGGGCCGGGCACCTTGAAAGAGGGCTCCAGGCCCTGCGGACCAACGAGATCGAGGACAACGATCGCTGGATCAAGGCGCTCGAGCGGGTTCAGAGCGGGCTCGAGCCGTTGGTTGAGCGGTGGGTAGGTCGTGGCATCGATACCTGGTGCCACCATGATCTCCATCCACATAACGCGATGCGCCGCCCGGTGCACGGGCTCGACGATGAGGGCAAACGGGCAGCCAAGGACGCCAAAATCCATGGCCATTGTGCCCTGATCGACCTAGCCATGGTCGCCCCGGGCTCATGGATCGAGGACGCGTTGTACATGGAAAGGCTGTTCTGGGGGCGTGAGGACCAGCTGCTGGGGATCGACCCGCTCAAGACCCTGGCGGCCGCGCGGGACTCGATCGGGCTACCCACCAGCGACGATGATTTCGAGCTCGCGCAGGTCCGTCGGCTGTTGATGGCGGGCTCAGCACCGGCCTTTTTGCGAACAGAAAACGACCCTGTCTATCTAAAAGCGGCTTTAAACAGAATTGAGCGACTTTTGCCAGACTTTATTGGGTAAGATAGTCCACACAGCCGGCGATGGATCGTTGGCTGGATGATTGAGAACCAGACCGGGGACACCATCGGGTTGCTCGGCAAAGAACAAGGGAGTGTCATCTATGGACTTGCTCGAAAAAATGGGTCAGCTGCTGACTGATTGCCAAGAAGACTACAACAAGGCCAAGGGCGGCAACAAAGCCGCCGGCACACGCGTCCGCAAGGTGATGCAGGAAGTAAAGACCGTGGCCCAGGATATCCGCAAGGAAATGCTTGGCCCACGCGACGACTAAAGCACCTCTGATCCACATCTCATGTGCCCGGTCGGGCTCGATCCCGATCAGGGCTTTGGAGACTTTGCGCCATGACCGGAGCATCTCACACCACCGAGCCTGCAGCTCAGGGCGGACGATCCAAGGATCGACCGCTGTTGTTCGATATCAGCCAGCATGATCTCACCAGCGTGTTCGCTGATCGGGATCAGATGTTTGAGCTGATCCCGCACCGCCACGAGATGGCGCTGCTCGATCGGATCGTCTGGGCGAGCGATTCGGCCCTCAACGGCATCGGTGCGATGAATATCCGGGGCGACGAGTTCTGGGTGCGGGGTCACTTCCCCGGCACGCCCATGATGCCCGGGGTGCTGATGATCGAGGCGGGGGCGCAGCTGAGCTGCTACCTCTACAATCGGCTCCAGAAGAACCCCAAGGTCGCCGCGTTCCTGCGGATCGAGAACGCCGCGTTCCGTCGATCGGTGACGATCGGCGAGGAGCTCTTCTTGCTCTGCGATGTGGTCAAGGCGTCGGATCGTCGGTTCGTCTCGGAGATCCAGGGCGTCGTCGACGGCCAGGTCTGCTTCGAGGCCCGGATCTCGGGGATGCGCATCGCTGATATCGAGTCTTAACGGGGTTGAAGAAACGGATCAGTCATGATCGAGTTCGCCCACGCCATCACGATCAGTACCGAATCAGCTTTGGATCAAACAAACGAACAGGACACACCGCTGCGTGTGTCCTGTTTTTTTCCATCCGCTCGCGGCGTCGTCGAGATGATCGCCCACGACGGGCAAACCGTCATGCTCGCGGCGACGGGCCACATCCGCTCGTTCATCGCCCAGCGCCTCAACGAAGACGGCGAGCCGAGCGCGAAAGCGAACCTTGCCCCGATCACCGCCAAGGTCGTCGCCTATCCGACGGGCAGTGCGTTTGAGTCGGATTGGATCGTCCTCGAACGGGCCCGGAGCGTCGATCCGGGGCTGTACACCAAGCTCAACGAGCAGAACCGACGATCGCTGCTGGTGCTCGACCGGTCGAGCCACACCTGGCGCGTCGCCGACACGCTGAATCTGGGGTGCGAAAGTGCAGACCTGATCGTCGGCCCGATCCTGACGGCCAAAGCCACGAGGGCGATGGGCGAGACGCTCGACGATGTGTTCGAGCTGTGCCGATACCCCAAGGAACTGGCGCTGGCGCCTTGCGGGATGGCCTGTGCGTACAAAGAAATGGGGCGCTGCCCCGCGGCCTGCGATGGTTCTGAATCGATGGACGCATATGTGGCTCGGTTTATGCAGGCGTGGGGGGCGGCCGAGGGCGGAATTAGCCGGTGGAAGGATGATCTCAAAGCGGACATCAAGGACGCGAGCGCTGGGCTGGATTTCGAGCGGGCCCAAGCGGCCAAAGACCAGCTCGATCGGGTCGACAAACTCCCGATGGACACGCTCGGGTGCGCGAAATCGATCCGGGCGTTGTCGTTGATCTGCATCACCCCGAGTGTGCGCAAGGGCAAGGCGATGCTCTGGCGGTTCGATCTCAATGGGTTGAGCCCGATGGTGACGCTCGATGCAGAGGCTGCGGTCGATAGGTGTTCTTTGAAAGAACTGCTGGCGAACTGGGCGACAGTTGGAGCGTATACACAGGTTGATCTGGATCACAAAGGTCAATGGCTCGATCGATTCGCGTTGGTGTCTCGCCATTGGATGACCAAACCATCGCGGGCCCGACGCCGACGAGTCACGGTGCTGGACCTGCGTGGATGCTCGATTGATCGGGAGCTTTACAAAGCCCTGCGCTCGGCGATCGACGACGCCTGCACGCCCGGCGATCTTGATCAAGAAGACCAAGAACACACGCATATTGTGCGATAAAATACAGTTGTTCACATACTCGTTTGTATCGAAGTGGAGACCAGTCATGAGCAAGCCATATCCAGTTGTTTTTGAACCCATCATCAAAGCCAAGGTGTGGGGCGGGCGTCGGCTCGCGACCCTGGGCAAATCCCTTCCGATCGACGAGCCCACGGGCGAGTCGTGGGAGTTGGCCGACCTGGGTTCCACAAGCGCCAGCGGCGGCGGCGGCGAGCCGGCCCACTCGGTCATCACCAATGGCGAGCTGGCAGGAAAAACCATCGCCGATGCGATGAGCCTGTGGGGAAATCAACTGCTCGGCGACGCACAGCCCAGTGCTCAGGGCGGCTTCCCGCTGCTCGTCAAGTATCTTGACGCCAGCGAGCACCTGAGCGTGCAGGTGCATCCGTCGCCGGAATATGCAAAGGCCAACGACGGGGCGCACCTCAAGACCGAGAGCTGGTTTGTGCTCGATGCCCAGCCCGATGCGGATGGGAACCCGCCGATGATCTATAAAGGGTTCCTCGATGGCGTGACCAAGGAGGACCTGGGCAGGGCGATTATTGATGGCACGGTGCCCTCGATCATGCGCAAGGAGTTGGCCGTGCCCGGGCAGTGCCACACGCTGCCCAGCGGGACGGTGCACGCGCTGGGCGCGGGGGTGCTGGTCGCGGAGATCCAGACGCCCAGCGATACGACCTTCCGAGTGTACGACTGGGCCAAGGAGTACGGACGCGAGGGTCGCGAGCTGCATGTTGAGCAGGCCGTGGAATGCGCGAGCTTCGAGCATCCGCCGGTCGCCGAGCAGGCCCATGCGTACATGGCCGACGATATGGGGAGCCTGTCGACGATGCCGCCCAAGGTGGGCTCGACGCGTGACCGGGTCTCAACGACCGAGTTTTATACGATTGATATCGTGAGCGCGAGCTGTGCTTCGGTGCCCGTGGTTGATGCCGGTGATGCGGCTGGCGCGGGCGACTCGCCGGTGATCGTGATGATCCCCAAGACCATGGGCGCGTCGATCGCCAGCGAGTCCGATGCGTTTGGTGAGGTGAACATCGAGCCCGGACAGACGGTGCTGATCCCGTCGGCGTGCGCCGCCGATGCGATTTTACGAGCTGGCCCGGGGACCGAAGCGGTCGTTGCACGGCTGGTGTGAGTTGAAGACTCTGTTTAGGATTCGGGTTGTTCGGGGTGGCCGAAGAACTCGATGGCGCGGGGGATGATGTGGCGTTCGGCGCTCTGGAAGTACACCCGGTCGTAGGTGTTGAGCGCGTCGATCAGGTACGCTTGGTCGGCGGTGCCGATGTGGACGAAGCGGACATCTTCGAAGAACTGCGTGAGCGTGGGGTGCAGGTAGTGCCCGATGAACGAGTCGAAGAGGATCAGCGTCTTGCCGGGGATCAACGGCGATGATTCCGAGCGCATGATCGCGTGGCGTGGGTGGTAGTACGAGATCTCGTTGCTCGATAAGAACTCGGGGTTTTCGATCGCGCGGTGATTATCTGGTTCTTGCTCGTCCCAGAGCTCGACGAACTCGACGCCCGGGCGACGGATCTGGATGCGGGTGTGGGTCTCGATGTGCTCGTAGTCGCCGATCATTTTGGCGATGTCAGGCACGACGGGCTCTTGCCACTCGATCATGCGATCGTCGTCATCCCACAGCGTCGGATCCGCGGCGTCGATCATGGCTTGGGCCATCACCATCGCGCCAAGGGAGTTGAAGTGCGAGCCGCCCGGTTCGTAGATCAGTTCGTCGGTGGAGGCTTTGAGCGCGAGCATCGGCGTCCAGACATCGAGCAGGTAGGGCTTGTTGTTGGTCGCGAAGTAGCCGGCGAGCAGCTCGCGCTGGGGGAGGCTGGTGGCGAACTTGGCTTGGGAGGGTTCGGAGAGTTTCTCGGGGTAGATCGTGACCTTGTTGGGCGCGACGACGATGAAGAGATCCGCCTTGAACTCGTTGTTGGCGACGAAGCCCTCGATGGCTTCGATGGCCAGTTGGGTTTCTTCGAGCGTGCCCAGGTCCTTATCGAGCGACTTGCGGAAGAAGAGCCAGTTGTCCACGCCCAGCTCGACCTTGCGGTTGAACCCGATGCCGGACATCGGGGGGTTGATGGTGCGTTCGAGGGTGACGATCTGCTTGCGGAACGGTGCGCGGTCCTCGAAGGATTTAGAGACCTGCGTCCACCAGTCGTTGTCCATCAGATCCGAGGCGTGCTCGAGCGATGGGAACTCGTTGGGCGTGCGGTTCTCGAACTCGGTGACGAAGCCGAGCGAGTTGTCAAGCCGGAAGGGGGCGATGAGCAGGGGCAGGCAGATGGCCGAGAGGCAGATCACGCCGGTGATGGTGCGGGTGCGTGGATTGGGAGTGGTGGTGGGTATGGGGTTGGTCGTGCTCATTGTTGATGACCCCCTTCAAAGTACTCGATCGCTCGCTCGGGGAAATAATGCTCGGCGCTCTCGAAGTACACCCGATCATATGTGTCCAAAGCGGCGCGGAACTCGGCGGGCGTGAGATAGCCCACATGGATGAACTCGATGTCCTCGAAATACTGCGTGAGCGTGGGCAGCAGGTACACGGCGATGAACGAATCGTGGATGACCAGCGTTCTGCCAGCGACCATCGGGCGCGATTGCGATCGGCTGATGGCTCGTTTGTTGTTGTGGTAGGTCAGCTCGGTGATGCTCAGAAAACCGGGTTCTTTGACAGGTTCGCCGGCGTCCAAGAGTTCGATCAGTTCGACGCCTTGGCGTTGGACCTGCGAGCGGGTGGTGGTCTCGGTGCGATCCCAGAGGCCGCCACGCAGGGCGAGTTCGGGGGGTTCGGTGCGGGTCCAGAGATCGATAAACTCGTTCTGGTTCCAGTCGCTCTCCCAGAGCCCCGGGCTGGCGGCGTCGACCATCGCTTTGGCGAGCACCATCGCGCCGATGGAGTTGTAGTGCGTGCCGGCGGGCTCGTAGATCAAGCCGTCGTGGTCGGCTTTGAGCTCGCCGAGCTTGGTCCACAGGTCGAGGGCGACCGATGGGTTGGCGGCGAACCAGTCGTGCAGGCGGGTGCGTTGGGGGATGCTGGGTTCATAGAGGGCGAAAGATTCCTCGTTGAGTTGCTCGGGATAAATCGTCGCCTTGTCCGGGGCGGCCATGATGAACAGGTCACCCGAATACCGCTCGTTGGCGATGAACATGTCCATCGCGGCGATCGCCTGCTCGGTGTGGTTCATCGACCCAAAGTCCTCGGCCAGCGCCATGTACCAGAACAACCAGCCGTCCTTGCCCAACGCGACAACCTTGGATGACATGCCGTCGGAAGCGCCGAGCCCGATGGTGGTGCTCAGGCTCATGAGCTCTTTGCGGTAAGGGACGCGGTCTTGGAAGGCGTCCGATACCAGCTTGTACCAGTTGTGGTCGAGCAGGTCGGTGGGGTTGGCGAGTTTGGGGAAGTCATGGGGGGCGCGGTTTTCCATCTTGGTGACGAACTCGATCGATGGTTCGAGTCGCCACGGAGCGAGGACGATCGGCACGCAGATCAGCGTGAGACAAATCAGCCCAGAGATAGTGCGCGAGGTGTTCATGCGTGCTTTGGGTGGCGGATCAGAACTGGAAGTACAAGAACGGCGAGTAGGTGCCGTTGATGATCAGGATCAGGGTCAAGGGCAGCGCGACGCACACCAGAATCAAACGCAAGCCCGCGGCCACCTTCGTGTCGGCGTGCTCGATCACCGGGCCGATCGCCCAGTGGCGGGGGACAAAGAAGATCAGCGAGCCAGCGGCCAGAGCCACTTGTGTCTGCGTCGAGAGCAGGCGGAGCATCGAGACCGAGAACGAGCCCGTGTTGCCCCCAAAGAGGGCGTAGTAATACTCGTGGGCCTGCGAGAGCGACTCGGCGCGGAACACGACCCACCCGATCATCACCAAGAACACGACAATGAAGCGGTTGAGCCCGAGCTTGAAGCCAGTCGGGCGAGCGGGCTTGTCGAGCAGGCGGTCGACGATCAGCCAGAAGCCGTGGAACATGCCCCAGACGATGAAGGTCCAGTTGGCCCCGTGCCAGAAGCCGGTGAGCAGGAAGACGATGACGAGGTTGCGGTAGGTGAGCAACTTGGAGCCGTAGGAGCCGCCGAGCGGGAAGTAGACATAGTCGCGGAACCACTCGGAGAGCGTCACATGCCAGCGCCGCCAGAACTCGGTCATCGAAGCCGAGGAGTAGGGGTGCTTGAAGTTCTCGGGGAAGCGGAACCCGAAGATGCGACCGAGCCCGATCGCCATGTCGGAGTAACCCGAGAAATCGAAGTAGATCTGCAGCGTGTAGGCGAGGATGCCCAGCCAGGCGTCGTTGGTGGTGATGCTGTCACTATTGCTAAACGCCATGTCGGCTAATGGGCTGATCGAGTCGGCGATGAGCACCTTCTTGCACAGCCCGAGCATGAAGCGGTTCATGCCGGCGGTGACATTTTCCAGCGAGAACACACGCGACACAAGCTGCTCGGCGACCTGGTGGTAGCGGACGATCGGCCCGGCGATCAGTTGGGGGAACAGGGCGACATAGAGCGCAAAGTCCAGCGGGTTCTTGAGGGCCTTGCCGTCGCCCTTGGCGATGTCGAAGACATAGCTGTTGGCCTGGAAGGTGAAGAACGAGATCCCGATCGGGAGCACGATCGCCCACCAGCCCTCGGCTTCGGGCGAATCGGCCATCGTGATGCCTGCGTAGCCCAGCTTGGTCGCAGCCCCATTGATCTGATCGACAAAGAAGTTGGCGTATTTGAACCAGCCCAGGATTCCGATGTTGAAGACTACCGAAAGCCCGACGATGCGTCGGAGGAGCTTGGTCTTGTCGGCGGCTCTGGCCTTGCTGGCAAAGTGCCCGAAGATCCAGTTGCCCGCGATCGACATCAGCAGCCAGCCGATGAACCAGCCCCCGCCCCAGAGGTAAAACAGCAGGCTCGCGAGCAGCAGCACGGTGTTTTTCGCGCGGGTCGGCGAGAGCGCATAGAGCAGCAGCACGATCGGGAAGAACACAAAGAGGAATGTCTGGGATGAGAAGACCATGCGAGCCCGGAGTATATCCCAATGCGGCCTTGGGCGTGCTTTGGAAGCAGGGGAAACAGGGCGGCGAACGCGCAAGAAAAAACCGCCCGGAGTATGGGCGGCTCTGGATAAGATGGGTCAGCTTCTGGTTTTACTTCGTAAACGCCGCGGCCACCTTGGCGAGGGCGTCGCAGACGCCGTGGGCTTGCTCGTCGCTCAGGTTCTGGTGGATGGGGATGCAGAAGACGCACGACGCGAGCTTCACCGACACGGGCAGGGTGGACTGCTGGTCGGCCAGATCCTTGAAGGCGGGCTGCTCGGTCAGCGGCTTGGGATAGTGCACCGCGGTCGGCACGCCTTCTTTATTGAGGGCGGCGCAGAACTCGTCGCGGGTGCAGGTCAGGGCGTCCAAATCAACCCGGCAGGTGTAGAGGTGCCAGGCAGGGTTCGAGCCCTTGGTGGGCACGGGGCGGTGGACGCCGGCGATGCTGTCGATGCGTGTGGCGTAGAGCTCGGCGACTTCGCGTCGGCGGTCGGTCTCGGGCTTGAGGGTCTCGAGCTTGCTGAGCCCGATCGCGCCGGTGATGTCGTTCATGCGGTAGTTGAACCCGATGGATTCGTGGAGGTACTTGTCGGTCTCGCCGTGGGAGCGGAGGAAACCGATCTGCTTGGCGAGGTTTTCGTCATTGACGGTAACCATGCCGCCTTCGCCGGTGCCCAGGTTCTTGGTGGCGTAGAAGGAGTAGGTGCAGGCGTCGCCGAAGGCACCAATGCCTTGGCGGTTGTATTCCGCCATGTGCGCCTGGGCGCTGTCGTAGATGACCTTGAGGTCGTGCTTCTTGGCGATGGCTTCGATCGCGTCGATGTCCACGGGGATGCCGTAGAGATGGGTGACGGCGATGGCCTTGGTGTTGGGGGTGATCTTGCGTTCGATGTCGGCGGGGTCCGCCTGGTAGGAGTCCTCGATCGCATCACAGAAGACGACCTTGGCGCCCGCGGCGACCAGCATCGAGACGGTGGCGATGTAGGTCCACGCGGGGGTGATGACCTCGTCGCCGCGTTCGAGCAGGACGCCGTAGGCGAGCTGGAGGGCGCAGGTGCCGTTGGCACAGGTGAGCCCGAACTTAGCGTCCGATTGCTCGGCGAATGCTTCTTCGAGGGCGGCGCACTTGCTTGCGGCTCGGAGCATGCCCGATTCGAGGACCTCGTTGGCCGCGGCGATGTCCTTTTTGGTCAGCCCGACGGACATGAACGGCACATTAGATTCGAAGACCGGGGAGCCCCCGTTGATGGCGAGGTCGGATGCGGTGGCGGTGCTCATGGTGGTGGTTCCTTCAGGCGGTCCGGCCAGGTGGTCCGGTGAGTACGCTGTTGATTGGATTCGCGGCTTGAATGATACGCGTGCGCTCGAAAAAAGAAACAATTATCACTCCTCAAAAACCGCGTTCTATGGGCAAATAACAGGGCATCTCGCTCAAGGGCCGAAAAAAACAAGCCGAAAGACTGGCACACGGGCAGTCCTGATGTACTTTCGAGGCATCAGCGAAGCCGCTGCTCAAATCACGAATCCACACCGAACAGATCGGTGTTCACAAACTCTCTTTCTCTCTCTCTGCCAATAGGCAAACCCCAGCCCGGATGACCCTCCGGGCTGTTGTTTTTTTGGATTTTTCGATGTCATTGCGGGCGCATGGCCGTTGCTCGCGGGCGGCATTGTCTTTGCTTGGTATTGGGGAGTTGGCCAGGTTCTATGGAAAGGCGAGAAAATTATATCATTTTTTTATAGGAACCCAAGTTTGCTCTGGATCAACTCATGTGTTTTGTGTTAAACTCGCTGTTCAGGAGAGAACTGGCGATGTGTCAGTTCGGGAATAAATGAGGGGTGATTCTTCCAGCAATGGGACATTTCGGGCTGTCAGGCGGAAGCCGGCGGTTTGATGTGTACAACGCTCGGAACATCAGCTCATTTACAGTTTTTCTAGAAGAGAAAAGAGAACACACCAATGAACAAGATCACCACTATCGCAACCCTTGTCGCTGCAGCAACCGCAATGACCGCTTCGGCTGAGCAGCTCGTCTCGGTCGACCTCTCGGTCGCCAACCAGATCACCATCACCTCCACCGGTGGTGCTGCATCAACTGACGCAACATTCAGTAACTTCACCGGCTTCATGCTCGCTGACTTCTACAACACCGCAGGCTCCGGCGGCGGCACCGGCGGCGTTGGCGATCTGACCACAATCGGCAACCCATCAGATGGTTCGCCATCATTGTTCAACGGCTCAACCAGCTTTGGCATCGATGTCTGGTCATTCTCCACCGATACAAACGTCTCGGTCACCGGTGGCCAGCAGGCATTCTCCGGTTCGGCTACCTGGGATGTCACAGCTGTCGTATACGCGGCCATGCTCGCTGGCAACTCCAGCGGCGACATCTGGGCAGGCGCTGACACCGATGATGACATCGGTGGTCCCGACGCCGTCAATGTCGGTACCTGGGCACTCGTCCCAGCACCAAGCTCACTGGCCATGCTCGGCCTCGGCGGCATCGTCGCTGGTCGTCGTCGTCGCTAATCCATAGCGTCTTCGATTGATACGATTTAAAAACGGCCGGGATCACTCCCGGCCGTTTTTCTGTTGATGGCCAACCGGTTCTCGGACGCTCGAAAAGGAGCGGGATGGGCTGTCCAGCGAGCAATGGTGATTTGTGTTGATCCCTATAGATATCACTCAAATTTGATGCTGTTCCGGACGATCTCTCGGCGTACGCACACCCTTCGCCGGAGATTCAGATGTCAGACACCACCACAGCCGCCCATCTCTACGACGACTCATCACGCTACTGGAAGATGTGCACGATCGTGCTCGGGATCGGGTTTGTGATCGCCGTGGCATCGCATGGCGGGCCATCCACGGCCAGTGCTGACACCGCGAATCAGCTCACCAAACACCAATCGCAGGCCGCGTTGATGGCTCAGCAGTCGCTGGCCGTGGGTGGTTTCGACACTGTCGAAGGTGAGCCGGCCTTTGTGATTGTCAACGATCAGGGTCAGCGTATAGGAACGCTGCCGATGGTTGCGGTGTCGGGGCAAGATGACTGAGAAGTAAGAAAACAGGGGAAACCCAAGCAGTGAAGATATGCTGGAACCGCTCCTAATCCCCTCGCGAATAGGCACGGGACGCTCTGTTCTCGCTTGTTGTGTCCAGGGCATGAGCCCCTTTTGAGCAAGCTGTTTCGTGGCCATGTTCTGTGGTCATATGTTCATTTGGAGAGGATATTATGAAAAATGAGTACGCGATCGTTGCGCTTTCACTGTCTGCCTTGTGCGGGCAGAGCCTTGCGGATATGTTTGATGATGAGTCGCTCTTTTTCGAGCAGGTGAATGTGGAGTACACCAACACATTCAACGGGCTCGATACCGGAGCCGTCAGCAGCCTGGATTTTTCCAGCGGCGACTACAGCTACACGGTCTCGGCTGCGGGGCCCGGCGGGGGGATGCTCAGTGTCCGTGATGGCGAGATCAGCACCACGCACGGCATGGACGGGATCTTGATCACCTTTACCGGCGCGGATGTGTATGCCGTCGGGGGGCACCTCTGGTCCACGCTGGAAGATGGCGAAACTGTTGGCGGGTACATCTCGCTGGTGCTCGATGACGGCACCTTCGAGATATTCTCCGCGACCTCACGCGAGAACTTCAGGGGGCTCTCCTCGGAGTCTGCGATCGAGTCGATCTTCATCGATCTCCCGGATGGCGACGAGTTGTTCTGGGCATCGATGGACAGCCTTTCGATCGGTACGCTGGTCCCGGCTCCGAGCGCACTTGGCCTGCTGGGTGTAGCGGGCATTGGTGCTGCAAGACGCCGGCGGTAAGCTCAAGTTTTGTTTTTCAATGATGAACACCGACGGCTTGCCGTCGGTGTTTTATTCTGCTTTGGTATTGAACTGATCGATGGCGTGTTGGATACGCTGCCCGGTTTCGATCTCGGCACGGTCAGCTGCTTCTTGGCTAACGCTTGAATCATGGCAGATAAGCTCGAGCCGATTACCTTCGGGGTCCTGGAAGAAGATCGCCTTGGCCCGGACATGCCCGAACTGGGCAAGGGTCGTCTCGAGCCCGAGCGATTCAAGCCGATTGATCTCGGATTGGTAATCCGCCTCGTCGATCTCGAATGCCAGGTGATTCAATGAGAACGGGCGGTTGGCTGGCTGATCAAACTTGCCGCGAGCCGCGGGGTGGCGATCGGGATCGATGAGCGCGAGTGTCTGCGGATGGGCCTTGCCCAGCGGCGAATCAAGCTCCGCGATGCGCAAGAAAACAATCGTTGGGTTCGTCTTCGGGTACTGGCTATGGAATGTGAATCCCATCACTTCTCGATAAAAACGCGAGAGCACATCAAGATCCCGAGCATTAAGCACAATCTCTGCCACACCTCTGATTGCGCCCATCGGCAGCCTCCAGCTTGAGGATTATACGTTAGCCTTTGAGCAGTCGCTCAAGGTAGTGGATGTCCACGCCGCCCTTTTTGAAATCGGAGTTCTGCATCAGCTCGGCGTGCAGCGGGATGGTCGTGTTGATCGGGCCGACCTCGAACTCGTGGAGGGCGCGTGAGGCGCGGGTGATGGCCGCCTCGCGGTTCTCACCCCAGACGATGAGCTTGCCGATCATCGAGTCGTAGTTGGGCGGGACGCGGTAGCCGGCGCAGACATGCGAATCGATCCGCACGCCCAAGCCCCCCGGGGCGCGGTAGGTCTCGATGAGCCCGGCCGATGGTCGGAAGTCCTTGGTGTGGTCCTCGGCGTTGATGCGGCACTCGATCGCGTGCCCGTGGACCTTGATGTCCTTCTGCTTGTATTCGAGCTTCTCGCCGGCGGCGACCTTGATCGATGCCTTGACGATGTCCACCCCGGTGATCATCTCGGTGATCGGATGCTCGACCTGCACGCGGGTGTTGACCTCGAGCATGTAGAAGTTCTGGTCGTCGTCCATCAAGAACTCGACGGTGGCTGCTCCGCTGTACTCGGCGGATTTGACGAGCTTGGCGGCGGCTTCGCAGACCTTTTCTATTTTTTTACGCTCGATACCGGGCCCAGGGGCTTCTTCGATGATCTTCTGATGGCGACGCTGCATCGAGCAATCGCGTTCCCAGAGGTGGATGGCGTTGCCGTGCTTGTCGCCGATGACCTGGACCTCGACATGGCGTGCGTGCTCGAGGAACTTCTCGACGAATACGCCGCCGTTGCCGAACGCGGCCAGTGCTTCTTGCTGGGCCTTGGCGACATTGGTCCGCAGCGATGCTTCGTTTCGGCAGATGCGCATCCCGCGCCCGCCGCCACCGGCCGAGGCCTTGATGATTACGGGGTAGCCGATCTCGGCGGCCACCTCGACGGCTTCGTCGAGCTCTTCGATCTCGCCCTCGGTGCCTGGGAACACGGGGACCTTGGCGGCCCGGGCGTAGCGCTTGGCTTCAACCTTGTCGCCCAGCTTGCTCATGGCTTCGGGCGATGGCCCGATGAACTCGATCTTGCAGTCGCGGCAGATCTCGGAGAAATCGGCCCGCTCGGAGAGGAAGCCGTAGCCCGGGTGGATCGCGTCCACATCGGTGACCTCGGCGGCCGAGATGATCCGGGAGATGTTGAGGTAGGAATCTTTGGACGGGCCCGGTCCGATGCAGATCGCCTCGTCGGCGTCACGCAGGTACGGGGCGTCCTTGTCGGCGGTGGAGTACACGCACACGGTCTCGATATCGAGCTCGCGGCAGGCCCGCATGATCCGTTGGGCGATCTCTCCGCGATTGGCGATCAGCACGCGTTTAAACATGGTGGTGGCTTTCGTCTCTGGCCCGCGCGTTGCGCAGGAGCGAGTTCAAGTGCATTGAGTGGGCAGTGGGCGCTCGATTGAGCGTTTATTTGAGCAAGAAGAGCTTCTGTCCGAACTCGACGGCTTCGCCGTCCTTGACGAGGATCTTCTCGATCACGCCGCTCTGCTCTGCTTTGATCTCGTTGAACACCTTCATGGCTTCGACGATACAAACGACGGTATCGGGGCCGACGGAATCGCCGACGCTGACAAAGTTCTTGGCGTCCGGGTTGGGCTTGTTGTAATAGGTACCGACCATGGGCGATTCGATCGCGGCCAGGTTGTCGTCGCTCGATGCTGCCGGTGCAGGGGCGGCAGCCGGTGCGCTCGCTGCGGGAGCTGCCGGTGCAGGAGCCGCGGCTGGTGCCGGTGCGCCGCCACCGCCGTAGAGGACGGGCTGGTGCTGGATGACGGTGCCTTTGTCTTCGCCGCGTTTGATGGTGACGGTTTCTTGCTGATCGTGCAGATCGATCTCGGTGAGTTCGTTCTCGACCATCAGCTTGACGAGTTCTTTGAGTTTGCGGATATCAATCATGTGTGTGTATCTGTCTGAGAGTGGATGTCGTGATGGCCCACGAGCGGGACCATGGCCGATGCTTGGTCAAAGAGCGCACATCATCAGACATGCGGGCCGGGCCATCATAATCATACCCCCAAACCCGATCAAACGCGAACTTCGGCGATCTTGATTGATCTTGCGGCGATCTCCGCCAAAGTCCGCCCCCGGATCGGCGTACACTGGGGGCATGCCCAAACAGGCTCCGCGCAAAGCGCCCATCTCGCAGCGTCAGAGGATCCAACCATCGGCCACGATGGTTTGGTTGCTCGTGGCGATCGTTCTGGTGCTGAGTTTGCCCGTGCTTGTTGAGTTGGCCCGATCGCTCTCGGCGGTGTTTGATGCCCAAGATCGGGCGGTGATCGTTGATATGTACGGCTCGCTTTCGGGCGTGATGCTCTTGGTCCGATCGGTGCTCATCGCCGGCGGGATCGCGCTGGTGGGCACGGCTCTGGGGATCCCGCTGGGGCGGGTGCTCAATGCGTGTTTCAGCTCCGGGCAGGGCGGGAAAAATCGGTTCTGGGCGGGGATGCTGTTGATCCCGATCTGGCTGCCGGCCATGTTGGTGTACGCCGCGGGGAACCTGCTGCGGGCGCCCGATACGGTGATCGGGCACGCGTTGGTGTCGTTTTCGACCAGCGAGTCGGGGCTGCGATGGGTGACGATCTGGGCTGGGTATGCGATCGCGACGCTCGGGCTGGCGCTGTGGAGCGCACCGATCGCGGGCGTGCTGATCGCGGCCGGGCTCGGGGTGCGGACGAGCTTGTATGACGAGATGATCGCCCTCGAGCCCGTGGGCATCTTCAGGCGAGGCTACCTATGGATCCGCTTGCACAGTCGGGCGCTGTTGCGCGCCTGGGTGCTGATCACGACGCTGATGCTCGGCTCCGCGGTGCCCATGCACTTGGCGCAGCTCGATACCTGGTCGATCGTGCTGTGGCGCGAGCTCGCCCAGAGCCCGATCGACAAGTGGGGGCGTGTGTGGCTGGGCGCCTGGCCCAGCGTGCTCTTCGGGGTGCTCGGGGCGTGGGTGCTCACACGGACGCTTGTCCGCCCGCACACATCGGAGAGTTTCGCCGATCGTGGGCATGCGCTCGCGAAGATCAGCAAGCCGATTTTGGGTGGCTCGGTGCTCGTCTGGGCACTTGGCGCGCTGGGCCCGCTGATCGCGATGCTTGTCACGCTCGATGATCTGGATTCGGTCCGTCACTTCTGGACGCTCGAAGGCTCGGCGGTGATTGATTCCGGGCTGCTCGCCCTGGCGTGTGGCGGGATGACGATGCTGATCGCCCTGCTGGTGGCGTTTGCGCTCGGGAGCCCATCGGGGATGCATCGGAGGCTAGGCATGTGGTCGGTCATGGGGCTGTGCGTGCTGGGATTGATTCCCGGCGTGCTCGTAGGCTCGGCGATCGCTCGGTCTTCAATCCCTGTATTAACAACGGGTTGGGGCGGTGCGATGCTTGCTTCGTGTGTCCGGGCGGGGTTCCTGGGCGCGATTATTGGAGCGTTGTGTGCTTCTGCGGAGTCAGCCGAGCGCCGATCGGTGCGATGGCAACTCGCGGGCGGGTCGCTGAGCGGATGGGCCCGGGCGGTGCTGCCTTCGATTGTCGGCTCGATCTTCGCGGCTGGGCTCGTCGGGGGGCTCTATTCGATGTACGAGATCGAGGCATCGGTGATGGTCCGCCCGCCGGGGATGGACAATCTGCCTCAGCAGTTGCTCTCGGATCTGCACTATGCACGCATCGAGCAGCTCAGCGGCGCGGGGGTGAATCTGCTGGGCATCGGGCTGCTGTTCGGGGCGATCGCGTCGTGGGCGTTGATCCGAGTGCACGGACGCGATCGGGGTTGATCGAATTTTTCTAAGTTTGGGATGTATAGATCTCTCACAAATTCATCATTCAACATTGCTCAGTGTGCACCCTTGATGGCGTTTGTTCGTATCATCCTTTATATGCACATGGGTTTTCGATGCTCGGGACAGCTCGGTTGGACAAGGACGGTGGGGGTGGCGTTGACGCTTGCCGGGCCCTTGTTGGTTCCCCTGCTGATGCTCACCGGCTGCAGAGAAGATGCAAACGCCCACCTGCCCGTGGGCACGCTCAACACCAAACTGATCTACGGCGAATCCGGCACCCAGCTCGGCCAGTTTGTCTATCCGCGTGGGATGGATGTCTTCGAGGTCGACGGGCATCCAAGAGCCGCGATCGTCGACAAGACCGCCCGCGTCCAGATCATGGACCTCGAGACCGGCGATATTCTGGGCGCGGTCCACACCCCGCGCTGGGATCGCGGCAAGCCCACCGGCATTACCGTCGCGCCCTCGGCGATCGACGCGAACAACCGGGCCGTGTATGTGGCCGATACCCACGAGCACCGCGTGCTGATGTACGAGCTGCCGCTGCCCGATGTCCAGGTGCCTGTGCCGACCCAGCCTGATCTGGTGTTCGGATCGTTCGGCGAAGCACCCGGGCAGTTCATCTATCCCACCGATGTCGAGGTGCAGACGGACGAATCGGGCGTGGTCAGCCATCTCTATGTTTCCGAGTACGGCGGCAACGATCGGATCAACCGTTTCCGCGTCGATCGCACGGGGGACAGCATCGCTGTACTCCATGAGTACCAGATCGGCACCGTCAGCGAAGAGATCGACGGCTCGGATGGGCCCCTCGCGCTGAGCCGACCCCAATCCATCGCCCTGTGGACGAATCCCGGAGGCACGAAGGAGCTGATCGTCACCGATGCCAGCCATCATCGCATCGGGCGGGTGAGCCTGGAGGGTGAGCTGATCGCGTGGATCGGTGAGCCGATGGATATTTCGGATGATGCGTTTCGCTTCCCGTACGGCATCACCCTACTCGATGACGGCTCGATGCTGATCGCGGAGTTTGGGGGAAATCGGATCCGATGCGTGGATATTGAATCCGGCGAGACCCTTTGGCGGTATGGTGTAGCGGGCCGAAGCATCGGGCAGGTGGCCCAGCCTTGGGATTGCGGCGTGATCGGGGACCAGCTCGTGGTATTGGATTCAGGTAACAGCCGAGTGCAGATCTGTGAGCTGCCCAAAGGTGTCTCGAAGATCGGGCACGAACTCAATCCACTCGTGCACACGGGGGCGACCCCTTGATCGATGAAGGAACACAACTCGTTACGCCGACGCTCGCGAGCCTGGTGGTTGGTCCGATCCAGTTCGGGATCGAGACCTACCTGCTCCTGATCCCGATTCTTGGATTGCTGACGATCTTTATTGCACGCAAGAGCATCTCGGGCCTGGGCAAGGGCTCGCGTGTTGCGGCTTTGGTTATTCGCCTTTTGGCGATCACGCTGATTGTCGGGGCGCTCGCCGAGCCCTCGCTCCGCAAGACCTCGGACAATGTGGGCGTCACCGTCATCATCGACGCCTCGCGTTCGATCCCCGCGGGCTCGCAAGACCAGATCGACCAGTACATCGCGCGGGCCCAAGAAGGCTCGCGCCAGCCCGACGATTATCTGGGGATTATTACGACGGCCGAGAACGCGTTTGCACAATCTACGCTCGCTCGCGCGACGCGCATCGTCGATCGACAGTTCATCGGCGAGACCGACGGCACCAACCTGAGCGCGGGCGTCACCCTCGCCACCGCGTCGGCGTCCAAGCAGGTCGCCAACAGGATCGTGCTCATCACCGACGGCAACGAGACCGACGGCTCGCTGATCCGGGCCGCCCAAGCCGCCAAGGCCCAGGGCTATCCGATCGATGTGCTGCCTGTCGAGTTCGCCTACGCCGAGGAGGTCATGGTCGAATCGGTCCAGACCCCGTCGAATGTGCGCGTCGGCGAGACCATCACCATCAAGGTCGTGCTGACCTCGTCGGTGCCCACCGCGGGGCGTTTGCTGCTCTCGCAGGACGGGACGATTATTGATATCAACTCATCGGCTGATGAGCTGGGCAAGATCGTCGAGCTCGATGCCGGGCGCAATGTGCTCTCGGTGTCGGTCGGGGTGACGCGCCCGGGAGCATTGACCTATCAAGCGGTGTTCGAGCCGATCACGGCCCTCAATGCCGACGGCGGCTCGACGGGCACGATCGGCGATTCGATCCCCGAGAACAACACGGGCAGCGCGATTACCTTCGTGGGCTCAGAGGGCAGCATCCTGATCGTGGCAGACGATCAGAACGAGGCGATCAAGTTCGAGGATGTGCTCGCCAAAGCCGAGGTGAATTCCGTACTGATCGAGGCGTCGCAGTTCCCGACCAACCTGCCCGAGCTCGCCAGCTACGAAGCGATTGTCCTGCTCAATCAGTCGTCGTACTCCTACTCTGAAGCCCAGCAAGAGCTCATGCGACAGTATGTGTACGACTCAGGCGGCGGCTTGGTGATGATCGGCGGGCCCGAGGCCTTTGGTGCGGGCGGATGGATCGGCTCACCCTTGGCCGACGCGTTGCCGATCAAGCTCGACCCGCCTCAGAAGCGACAGATGCCCCGGGGTGCGCTCGCGCTGGTCGTCCACTCGGTCGAGATCCCCCGCGGCGTGTACTACGGCAAGGAGATCAGCAACTCGGCGGTCGATGCGCTTTCGCGGTTGGACCTGATCGGGATCATCGAATACCAGGGCATGGGCGGCACCGACTGGGTGCACCCGCTCTCGCCGGTCGGCGATCGCAGCGCGGTGAAGCGTTCGATCCAGAACCTGACCTTCGGCGATATGCCCAGCTTTGATCCTTCGTTGCAGCTCGCGCTCTCCGGGCTGGCGAATGCGGCGGCCGGGCAGAAGCACTGTATTGTGATCTCTGATGGCGATCCGTCGATGTCGCGTTCATTGCTGACCAAATTCAAGAACGCGGGGATCACGATCTCGGCGGTAGGGGTGAATCCGCATTCGCCTGCGGACACCAGCACGCTGCGGACGATGGCCCGGGTCACCGGCGGGAACTATTACGCGGTGAGTAATAACGCGCTGGCGACGCTGCCTCAGATTTTTATCAAGGAAGCCCAGACCATTCGCAGGGCGCTGATCTGGGAAGGCGAGCCCTTCTCGCCGGCGCGCACAGGCGTGCCCACCGAGACCATGCGCGGGATCACCGGCGTGCCCCCGATCAGCGGCTACATCGTGGCCGCCGAACGCGAGGGGCTGAGCTTGGTGACGCTGCGTGGCAAGGAAGAAGACCCGGTCGCGGCCCAGTGGCAATACGGGCTGGGCAAGGTCGTCACCTTTACCTCCGATGTCTCCTCACGCTGGGCATCGGCGTGGGTTGGATGGGACGGGTTCGATCAGTTCTGGGAGCAGCACATCCGCTGGACGATGCGTCCATCGGGGAGCGCCAACCTGCGGGTGAGCACCGAGAACATCGGCGAAAAAACCCGCGTCATCGTCGAGGCCTTCGATCAGGGCGGCGAACGGCTCAACTTCGCGGACTTCCAGGCCCGCGCTTCGACGCCGGATGGCTCGGGCGTGCTTGTCGAGGTCAAGCAGATCGGGCCGGGGCGATATGAGGGCGAGTTCAGCACGAAGGACCCGGGCGCGTATGTCGTCAACCTGCAGTACAAGGCCCCCGATAGCGAGGGCCAGGTGCTCGAGGGCTCGGCCCAGGCCGCGGTGACTCGGCCGTTCGCCGATGAGTTCAAAGCGCTCGAGACCAACCTGCCGATCCTGCGTCAGGTCGCCGCCATTACGGGCGGTCGCGTGCTGCCCAACGATCCGACCGCGGCCGACCTCTGGACGCGCGAGGGTGTGACAATGCCCGTCGGGCTCACGCCCGTGTGGCTGATGTTCGCGATTATCGGGATCGGCGTATTCCTGATGGATGTCGCCGTTCGGCGCGTGCGGATCGACCCAACCATGATCGCGGCCTTCTTGCGCCGCGGGGCGAGCAAGGAAGCAGCCGCGACGACGGGATCCATGCAAGCGATGTCCGCCGCACGCTCGCGGGCGTCATCGCGGACGGGTGACGACGCGCGTGAACAGCAGCGGGCCGCCAAGCAAGCACGCGAGCAGGCGGCATCACGCAAGTTCGAAGCACCCATCGACGCGCCAAAGAGCAGCGAACCCGTCGCCCTCACCGGCGAAGAAGAACAAGACAAACCATCCATCGGCAAGCCCGCCCGTAAGGTCGAGCAAGAGAAGACCGAGCCCATCGACGCGCTGAGCGCGCTGCGGGCCGCGAAAAAACGAGCACGAGACGACATCGAAGAATCATAGATTCATCAAATTTCTAACGGCCCTCGGGCGCGATTCAGGAGTGAACCATGGCAGCGAAAGAAAACTTTGAGACCCCTCAAGAAGTCAAGGCCGAGTGCGAGGCGTTCCGCCAGACATTCTCCGAGCTCAAAGACGAGATCGGCAAGGTCATGGTCGGGCAGCAGCCCGTGATCGAAGCCGTACTCATGAGCCTCTTCTGCGGCGGCAATGTCCTGCTCGAAGGTGTGCCCGGACTCGGCAAGACGCTGCTTGTGCGCACGCTCGCCCAGACACTCTCGCTCCCGTTCAACCGCATCCAGTTCACCCCCGATCTGATGCCCGCCGATGTCATCGGGACGAACATCGTTTCCGAGGATGTCGAGACCGGACGGAGATCGTTCGAGTTCCAACGCGGCCCGATCTTCGCACAGATTCTGCTCGCCGACGAAATCAACCGCGCGACGCCCAAGACCCAATCCGCATTGCTCGAAGCGATGCAGGAGCACTCGGTGACCGTCGCAGGAACCACTTATAAACTCGACGAACCATTCTTGGTGCTCGCCACGCAGAACCCCATCGAGCAAGAAGGCACTTATCCGTTGCCCGAGGCCCAGCTCGATCGCTTCCTGCTCAAGATCGATGTCGGCTACGCCCAGCTCGAAGATTTGATGGAGATCATCGACCGCACCACCGGATCGGCCAGCCCCGTCGCCAACGCGATCGTCGATGGGCAGCGCATCCTTGATATGCAAGACCTCGTCAAGTCGGTCGTCGTCGCGCCGCATGTCAAGCAGTACGCCGCCCGCTTGGTCCTCGCGACGCATCCCGAGACTGACACGGCCGCGGGCGGGCCCAACGGCCCGACCAACCGCTATGTCCGCTGCGGCGTCTCCCCGCGTGGTGCCCAGGCGTTGATCCTCACCGGCAAGGTCCGTGCCCTCATCGACGGGCGGTTCCATGTGTCGTACCAAGACATCCAGGATGTCGCGATGCACTGCCTGCGTCACCGCATCTTGCTCAACTTCGAAGCCGAGGCCGATCGCGTGGATACCGATGCACTTGTCCAAGAAATCCTCAAGCTCACCCCAACCCAGCCCACGGCCATGGCCGGGATTCAGTCATGAAACAATCACGGCTCGTCTTCTTGTTCATCACGATCTTCGCATTTCTCCCGATGGTAGGATGCGTTTGTAATCATTCTCGCCTTCACTCCGCGTTATCTGATGAGGTCATCGAGCGTCGATTGGCTACAAAATTTAAAGGAGTCGAGACGCAGGAGCAAAGAAATCAAAAAGCTCTTGAACTGGTAGATCAAACTTGGGGATCGGGTGTCTTTGCTGAAACCGATGGTACATCGGTTCACTTTATTGTTCCTTACAGAGCAGGTTGTCAGTTTTTCTGGCCATCCGTGCCTGAGGAGAACATTCTTGTCCGTTTTGACAGTGAGAACCAGTTTGCAGAGTTTGATCGATGGAGTTTGCGTGACCATCCGAATACTGACTTCAGATGGAATAGTGACTCGCTTGAGTACCGCTACAGAGGGAGAGAGATGCGTTTCGAGAGAGTTGAAAAATTACCCAACGCAAACTCGGAAAGCGAAGACTAATGCTCAGATCAGAAAACCCAACCCGCCCGACCACCATCGAAGAACTGCTCTCGTCGCAGCTGATCGCCAAGATCTCGCAGCTCGATGTCTCGTCGCGCAAGATCTTTGCCGGCAAGCTCAAGGGCGAACGCCGGAGCAAGAAGCGGGGCGAATCGGTCGAGTTCGCGGATCACCGCCCGTACACCGCCGGCGATGACCTCCGCCATATCGACTGGAACATCTACGCCCGGCTCGATCGCTTCTTCATGAAGCTGTTCATGGAAGAAGAGGACCTCTCGCTGCACATCGTGATCGACGCGAGCGCCTCGGCCGACTGCGGCGAGCCCAACAAGTTCTACTACATGCAGCAGGTCGCGATGGCGATGGGGTACATCGGGCTGATCAATCTCAACCGTGTTGAAGTGACGGCCGTGGGCTTGCGCGATGAACTGGTCATCCCCGGGGGCGAGAAATCCATCGCCGGCAATATCCGCGATCTGCGCGGACGCAGAAGAACGCACGACCTCGCACGCTTCTTGTGCACCATCGAGCCCGAGAGCGGGTCGGACTTCTCGCAGGCGTGCAAGCGCATCGCGATGACCCGGCGCGGCAAGGGCGTGATGATCGTCCTGTCCGATTTCCTGATGAAGGAGGGCTACGAGACCGGGCTGCGGATGCTCGTCGGGCGTGGGTACGATGTGTTCGCGATCCAGACCTTGTCGCCCCAGGAGGTGAACCCGGATATCGCCGGCGATTTACAGCTGCGCGATGTCGAGGACGGCGACATGGCCGAGGTGACGATCTCGGCGCCGCTGCTCAAGAAATACAAAGAAAACTTGTCGGCCTATTGCCAAGGGCTGCGAGATTTTTGCGCCCGCCGAGAGATCACCGCCCTGACCATCCAGACGGACACCCCGATCGATACGCTCCTGCTCGATTACCTGAGAAAGCGGGGCGTGCTGCGATGAAACGGTGGCTGCTTGCAATCTGTATTATGCTGTTTTCGCTGTTGTTTCTTCTATGCGCTGCAGTGATGCATATGTCAGCAATAGGTAGCCTGCAAGACGATTTCGCACTTGGAGTGGCTTTGTCGATCTTTGTCTACGGCCCACTCTCGATTCTCTTGCTCGCAGCATGCGCGGCCATGGTTCGCTCGGCGTATGCGATCGAAGATTACAAACGATCAAGAATATTTTTCATCGGCCTTGCATCGATGCAGCTTATCTCAATGGTCGTGTACTTTACGCTCATCTGGAGAGCAGAATGACCTGGGCCACTCCATCCCTCGCCGCACTCGTCGCCGCGATCGCGATCCCGGCGTTGGTGATCCTCTACTTCCTCAAGCTCCGGCGGATCCCGCGCGAGGTCTCCTCGACGCTGCTGTGGAAGAAGGCGATCCAAGACCTGCAGGCCAACGCGCCCTTCCAGCGCCTGCGCAAGAACCTGTTGCTGTTCTTGCAGCTGATTGTGCTGTGTCTGATTATCCTCGCGCTGGCGCAGCCGCGATCGGCGACGACGAGCATGATGGGGCGCAAGTTCGTGATCATGATCGATCGCTCCGCGTCGATGGCGGCCGTGGATGGTGACGAGTCCCTTGGGGCTCAATCCAGATTACAGTCGGCCAAGGAGCAAGCCATCGAGCTCGTCGAAACCATGCGCGAGCCGGGGCTCTTCGCCGAGGAAGCCAAGGCCGACGAGGCGATGGTGATCGTCTTCGATGCCAACGCCGAGATCATCGTGTCGTTCACTTCCGATCAGTCGGCCCTGACCAACGCGATCAACGCCATTGAGCAGAGCGACGCCCCGTCGTCGATCGCCCAGGCCTATCGGCTCGCCCAGGCCCAGCGACCCAACCGGATCGTCAACGCGATCAACGACGCGGGGGAGGTGACGGAATCGCACGAGCTCGACGAGCTCAAGGGCGGGGAGCCGTACTATTTCCATCTGTATTCAGACGGTCGTGTTTCGGATATTGACTCGGTGCGGGCCGAGGAGATCGATACGCAGACGACCTTCGAGTACCACGCGATCGGGTCGCAGACCTCCAACAACATCGGGCTCGTCGCGCTGCGGTCTGAGCGTGATTACGACACGCCGTCGAAACTCTCGATCTTCGTGGGGGTGCAATCGACCGACACCATCGCGCGGACGATCGATGCGGAGCTGATCGTCGCGGGCGTGACGCGCTCGGTGCGGGCGATCGACCTGCCGCCCGCGAGCGTGGACGCGACGACCGGATTCAAGACCCCCGCCAGCGGCGGCGTGGTCTTCGAGCTCACCGAGCCCGACGGCGTGATCATCGAGGTCAAGCTCGACACCAACGGCGACGAAAATCCAGAAGCCGATGTGCTGCTCACCGATAACAAGGGCACGCTGGTGGTCCCGCCGGCCAAGCAGGCGTCGGTCGCGCTGGTGACCTCGGGCAACCTGTTTGTGGGCTCGGCGATCGAGGGGCTCCCGCTCTCGCGCTTCGACACGATCTCCCCGAGCACCTACGAAGCCAACCGGGCCACGGGCGACAATGATGTCTACGACCTCGTCATCTTCGACGGCTACCTCCCCAAGCCCAACGCCGACGGCAAAGTGCTCGATCCGGGGCGATACCTGATTGTCGGGCGTGTGCTCACGGGCGAACTCGGTGTGATCGATAATGGTTCTGGCCCGGGCGGCCCGATCATCAACTGGCGACGCACGCACCCGGTGCTGCGCGATCTCACGCTCGATGCGCTGCTGATGTCCGAGACGCCCAAGGTCGAGATCCCCAAGGGCTCGGGCGTGGTGTCGCTGGCCGAGACGGCCGCCGGCCCAGCGATCCTCGAAACCAGTGACGGAGATGTTCGCGCGATCATGGTCCCCTTCGCGATCACCAAAACGAATTGGCCCTTCGATGTCAGCTTCGTCGTGTTCCTGGCGAGCACGGTGGACTACCTGGCCACCGGCTCAGTGGTCGCGATCGACGAGGACGCACGCCAGCTTACGCCCGGCAGTGTCTTGAGCGATCGCATCCCGCCCGATGCCACCGGCGTGCGGGTGATGCTGCCCGATGGTTCTCGATCCGACGAGATCATTCCTTCGGCCGACGGGCGGGTGGTCTACGGGCCCGTCCAGACCGGCGGCGTGTACCGCCTGCGTTGGCGCGGCACCGCGGGTGCGACCGACATCGTCGACGACGGCATCAACTACCGGACATTCGCGGCCAACCTGCTCAACCCGGCCGAGTCCAATGTCAGCACCCAGCAGACGCTGAGCCTGGCGAACCAGATCGTCACCGCGGAGTCCAACTCGCAGCGCAAGCGCATCAAAGACTGGTGGCCTTGGTTCCTCGGCGGGGCGTTGGCACTGCTCATGTTCGAGTGGTGGGTGTACAACAAGAAGATGTACATCTGACGCGGAGCGGACGAGCCGAGTTTAATCTTCTTCGATAAACACCGCGATCTCGTCGAGCGGCTTTCGTTCGATATCGGGCACCGTGCACCCGTCGGCCGGGTACCCGACCGGGATGACCATGTACGGGCGCTCGTTCTCCGGGCGACCCAAGAGCTCACGCAAGAAGCCCATCGGGCTCGGCGTCTGGGTGACGGTGCACAGCCCGGCGTGGTTGGCCGCGGTGAGCAAGAGCCCGGTGGCGAGTCCGACGGATTCGTTGAGGTAGTACACCTGCTCGCCGGCGTCCGTGGTCCGCAGGGCCATCACGATGATGATCCAGGGCACGGTGTCGAGGTACGATTTGTCCTCGGAGGTCTCGAACTCTTCGAGATCGTTGAGCCAGCGTTCCGATGCCCGCTTGGTATAGAACTCGTGCTCGACCTTCTCGATCTCGACGCGGACCTTGTGCTTGGTGGCCGGGTCCGAGATCGCGATGAATCGCCAGGGCTGCTTGTGGGCCCCGGAGGGCGCAGTGCCGCCGGCTCGGATGATGGTCTCGATGAGGGCTCTGGGCACGGGTCGATCGGAGAACTCCCGCACCGTCCGGCGCTGATCCGCGATCTCCAAGAAGCTCTCGGCGGCCTGCTGGGCACCCTCCTGTGGGACATAGGGCTTCAAGGGGATCTGCGGGCGGTTGTGATGCATTGGGGGTCTCTTGGTGGTTGGATTCGCAGATTCTAGGGGGGAGAACCGGTGGCGGGCATGGGGCCGATTTTGCACGGGATCGCGGGCAAAGGCCGATGGATTCAGTGATGTCTCTGCGCGATCGTTTTATTCAGCCCGATTCCAAAGCCGGTCCTTTCGCTGGCACTATTACTGGTGCGCTTATCGCGTGCGCGATCGCCGGGGGCTCGGTGTACGCCCAGCCAGATCAAAGCACCGCTGAGAGTGAGCCTGCTGATGAATCGCCGGTCGTGCTCCAGCAGATCCCCGATGCCCAAACTCCGGATGCCCAGTACCCAGACGATCCCGATTCGGGCGATCGCCCCGCCTCAGCCGGGCGCGTTGTCCGGGCCTTCGACTTCGAAGAACGGGAGTACAACCCGCTGCCCATCCCGCTGGGCTGGCTGCGTGCGCAGGAAGACCCCGATGTCCCCCGGATCCGCCCCGGGTTCCCCATCTGGAACGGCGCGACGATCGAGTACAACGCCCCAGCGTTCTCGGGCATCGGCACCGCCCGCCTGCCCACCGCCGGCGGCTCGACGAGCCTAACGCTCCGTCATGGGGAGATCAACATCTTCCCGAACGCCGACTATCTGGTCAGCGCCCGTGTACGCACCGATGGGCTCGAGCACGCCAAAGCCCGTGTACTCGCCCGCCTGCTCAATGAGCACGGCGTCGCGATCGAGGGCGCGGTCTCGACCACCCCCCTGGTCAACACCAAGGGCGATTGGCAGCAGGTCGCCCTCGAGGTCGAAGGGGTCTACCCGGACGCCGCGTTTATCCAGATCGAGCTCGAACTCCTCCAGCCCGAGCAGCAAGGGCTCGCCCACGGGATGAACAAGTTCGCCGTGTGGGAACAGGATTATTCGGGCGATGCCTACTTCGATAACCTGATCATCGCCCAGCTCCCGCGATTGGACATCACGACCGGCCTGCCTGGCAACATCGCCGAATCCAACGAGCCCCCGCCCCTGCAAGTGCTCGTCCGCGACCTGACGGGCGACGCAATCGTGGCCCGTGTGCGGATTTTCGATGTGTTCGGGCGCGAGGTCGCCAGATCAGTGCTCCCGAATCACGATCGCCGACTCCGCACCGACTGGACACCCGATCTCCCAGGCTTTGGCTGGTACCGCGCGGTGCTCGATATCTCGGTCGATCAGCAGCTGGTCGGCATCCGGACACTCGATTTCATCTGGTCGTCGCCGGGCGAAGCCAACATCAACTCGGGCATGTTCAGCATCTTTGCCGAACTCACGAATCCGATCATCGCCGAGTCCGCACCCGCGCTGATCAAGGGCTCGGGCGTCACCCGCGCCTCGATCGAGACCTGGGACATCAACACCCAGAGCGAATCGCTCGTGGACGGCTCGGCGCTCATGAACACCATCGATGATCTGGTCAACGCGCAGATTGATCTGAGCATGGTCTTCTCCCAACTCCCCCGAGAGCTGGCGACCACGCTGGCCGTGGACCCCGATGAGGTGATGCCTGTTTTCGCCGGCCCATCGCCAGCCTGGGTGCCCTGGGCGGGCAGCATGCTCGACGAATATGGACAAGCGGTTGCTCACTGGCGTTTCGGCGATCAGCCAACGCTCGAAAGCGCCGCGACGCTCAACGCCGAGCTCGACCGCATCAACTCCGCACTGCGTGGCTATGTCCCCGGCCCCATGATCGTCACACCTTGGGCGATCGATCGCCCGATCGAGCCAACGCTCACCCGCCCCAATCGTCAGCTGCTACTGATGGATCATGGGGATACGAGCGAGGCCGTGATGCCGCTGGTGGTCGAAGAATGGTTCGCCAGCGCCCGCTCACAGACGCAAGGCAAGCCCGATCAGCTCCCGTCGCTGGGGATGGTGCTCTCGCCGAGCCACGAGATCCGGACCTGGTCGAGCGTGGAGATCTGGTCGTCGGTGGGGGGGCTGGCCCGCAAGGCGATCTCGTTCTGGTGGGCGGCGAGCTTGACGGGGCTCGACAACGACCGGTTCGATCTCGAACTCCGCGACGCGTGGTGGGTCTCCAAGGGCAAGCGCGGGCAGGTCATGCCCGCCCCCGAGGTCGTGGTCTGGAAAACGCTGGCGACGCATCTGGGCGGGCGATCGGCCATCGAACAGATTGATCTCGTGCCCGGTGTGCACATGCTCGTCGCCGGCCCCCAGCAGATCCGGGCGAACGCACAGACCAGCCAGGATGGTCGTTTCTTTGCACCCGGATCTGACGAGGCACAAGCGGGCGAAGACGAGTCCGGGATCATGATCCTCTGGCTCGACGAGCCGAGCCTCGATCCGGTGGTGCTCAACCTGCCCGTATCGATGGGGGCCGTCTCGAGTTTCGATGTCTTCAACAACGAGACCGTCATCGACCTCGAACGCGTCGGCGGGCTGAGCCTGCCCGTCCACCGCATCGAGATCGGACGCTCGCCCATCATCATCAAGGGTGTCAACACCCAGCTCGTGCGTTTCCTCAGCTCGATCAAGCTCACCCCAGACCGCCTGCAGGCCAAATCGGGCATCCATCACCACAGCGTCACGCTCTCCAACCCGTGGCCGATCACCATCCGCGGGCAGCTCTACATCGTCGAGCCGGGCGGCTACACCGATCCTGATGGCAACATCGACCGCTCGTGGGAGATCAAGCCCCGTGTGCTGCCCTTCGTGCTCGATCCCAATGAGCAGAGCGAGCTGCCCATTGAGCTGGCGTACTCGCTGGGCGAGCTCGCCGGCGAGAAGAAGCTTTCTTTCGATGTCGAGCTCCAGGCCGACCAGGACTACCCGCTGATGCGCCTCGAACGCACGATCGAGCTGGGCTATGACGGGATCGAGATGTTCGCCACCGCCCGCAAGGCTCAAGACGGGATCGTGATCGTGTCGGTGCATGTGACCAACTTGCTCGATGTTGTTCAAGATTTCGAGCTCATCGCGATCCCTCCCAACGAGTCACGGCTCCGCCGATCGATCAACGGCATCGCCCCGGGCGAGCAGGCCATCCGCGAGTTCGCATTCACCAAAGCCGATTCGGGCGATCAGATCATCGTCGCCCTGCTCCTCCGCGATTCGTCGATCCGTCTGAACCAATCGGTCACGGTGCCCTAGGGTATATACCCTGTTTGCCCTATGAAAATAGGTATTTTTTAGGGGTGCGAGGGTGGAAGTCCGGGCATTATCTTTGAGAATGCGAATAAAAACTTTTCCATCTGCGTGTACCATGGGGACGAGACCACCATGCCACGACCAAAGTCCTTCGATCCCGATACCGTCCTGACCAAGGCCATGGGTGTGTTCTGGGAGAAGGGATTCGATGCCGCGAGCATCTCGGATCTGACCGAGGCCATGGGCATAAACCGGTTCTCGCTCTACGACACCTTCGGCGACAAGCACGAGCTGTACCTCAAATCGCTCGATGCCTACGACCGCAGCGTGACGATCCCCTTCGTCGCCACCATCGAATCCATCAGCTCGATGGATGAGCTCGAATCGTACTTTATGTCGATGATCGAGCATCAGCACTCGGGCAAGGGCGGGCTGTGCTGCATGATGCAGAAGGCCGCCATGACGAAGACGACCTGCGATCAGGGCACGCTCGATCGCGTCGAATGCGCGCGCAAGCGGATCCACGGGGCGTACCGCACCGCGCTCGAAAATATTCAGCAGCGTGGAGAACTCAGGGCGGGGATCGAGATCGAGGACGCCGCATGGCTGCTCAAGATCGCCTTCGCGGGGCTCGCATCGCAGAGCACCTGCCCGGTGCCCAAAGCCAGCACGGTCTCTGCATTCAAGCTGCTGATCGATTCGCTCCGCGCTTGAGTTTCGGCAAAAAGCCCCGTAAGAGCTCTTCAACACTGAAAACACAAAATAACCAACCGAACAGTCAGATATTTTGTCTAATTTCGGAACAATCGGTTGGTTATTGGTGTACTCTTTGTGTCGCCCAGCAGATGGGCACTGGAAATGAAACACACAAGCAGACAGGGACACCCACATGACACAGATTCTCCAAGACAAAGTCGCACTGATTACCGGTGCCACCTCGGGCATCGGCGAGGCGGGCGCACTCGCACTGGCCAAGGCAGGGGCGGCTGTCGTCCTTGGGGCCCGCCGAGAGGAACTCGGCGAAGCCCTCGCCCAGCGCATCGTCGACGAAGGCGGGCGGGCCATCTTCTTCAAGACCGATGTCATCGATCCCGCGCAGGTTCAGGCACTCGTCGATCTCGCCGAGTCCGAGTTCGGCGGGCTTGACATCGCGTTCAACAACGCCGGCGTCGATGGCCCGGGCGGGCCGATCACCGACATCGAGGACTCGGCGTATAACTTCATCTTCGATGTCAATGTCAAGGGCGTCTGGAACGCGCTCCGTGCCCAGATCCCCGCACTCCGTAAACGCGGGGGCGGCTCGATCATTAACACCTCGTCCATCGTCGGCACCCACGGCGTCGCCGGGCTGAGCACCTACGCCGCGTCCAAGCACGCGGTCGAAGGGCTGACCAAATCCGTCGCTCTGGAAGTCGCCAAAGAGCACATCCGCATCAACGCCATCTCTCCCGGGCCGATCCTGACGCCGTTGCTCGACAACGCAACCGGCGGCAACCCCGATGCCTTCAACGGCATCGTCGCCATGGGACGCACCGGCACCACCGATGAGATCACCCCCGCCCTGCTCTACCTCGCGTCGGATCAGTCGAGCTTCGTCACCGGCCAGTCCATCGTCATCGACGGCGGCGCAACCGCCGGGATTATTACTGGGTAAATGGGTTCACCAAGCAGGTGCGTAGCCGCACCATACAGAACATCCGTTCCTCTCGAATCGCCCGGGCGCGTTGCCCGGGCGGTTCTTTTTGATAGGTATAGATCACAGCCGCTTAATCGGCGGTCATCGAGCGCTGCATCAGGTCGTGGAACGCGTACACATCTTCGATATCAATCTCGCCATCGCCATTCACATCTGAGCTCGGGTCTCGCTGTCCATAGTCATTGAGGAACTGGTTGTAATCGTCCGTTTCCATGCGCCGGTCGCCGTTGGTATCGTAGCGGGTAATAAAATCATCGACGATCTGGTACTCAACCCACGCGTCCCAGGCATCGCGAGATTCTTCGATGTTCAGCTCGCCATCCTCGTCATAGTCAAAGTTGGTCTCCGCGGCGTTCATCTGATTCTGCCAGAACGCCTGCTCCTGCTGCTGCGCCGCTCGGCGTTCTTCTCGTGACACATCGCCGTCGCCATCGGTGTCCATCCGTGCCCGTTCCTTGGCCCGCCGGTCTTGCTCGCGCTGATCGAGGTGCGCATCGAGGGCGGCTTGTTCGTCCTCGTCGAGCACGCCGTCGCCGTCGGCATCGAACTGCTTCATCAGCTGCTGCCCCTCCGGGGTCTGCTCGAACATCGAACGCTGGAACGCGCGCCATTCCTCGCCGGACATCTCGCCGTCGCCATCAAGATCATGATCGGCGAGGAACTCCTTGCGGAGCTTGAAGCCCATCGCGATCTTCTCAAGATCAGAGAGCAGCCCGTCGCCGTTGGCGTCGAACTCTTCCATCCGCCCGATGAGCGAAGCCATCATGCCCATCATCCCCTGCATCATGCTCCGCGACTGCGCCGGCATGGGCTGGCCCCCGGCGCTCTTGAGAAACACACTCGCCGGCCCCGGGGTAAACGAGACGGTCGAGAGTTCGGGCAATGGCGTAGGCGCAACCGGCGGGGGGGCAACAACCACCGGGGTTTGGTTGTCTTCGTCGCGGGTCATGGACCACACAGCCGCCACCACACCCGTTCCGGCGACAAGCACAACAAGAGCAGCGATCGATTTGGTATTCATAGGTAGAGACCTCCACAAGAGATGTAGCGTATCTGAGTGTACCAGATGCGGCGTCTCGGGTTGCGGGAGGGTCGCTGCGGCTCATCGGGCCGGGTATTGGGCTTAACGGTACTTCGCGAACGGGTCCGGGTCGTCCGTATTCGGGTTCTCGGTATCCGGGTGAACATCAAAGAAATCAGATTCTTCGAGCCCCTCGATCGAGTCGATCGGCACATTGGTCAGCATCGCGTTGAGCACCCGCTCGATGATCTCGATATGGCGCTCCGGGCAGCGGAACCCGGTCTCCAGCGGCGTCGTGTGCTTGGCGTGCTTATCGGCGCACACAACCTTGAGCACCGACCAGGTCGGGCTGATCCGCCGGATAAAAGCGCCGCGCTGATCGCCCGTCCACGGCGTGTAGGTGCGGAACGACGCATCCACGCCCGATGGCCAGCGGGCAATCCCGAGCGATGAGCACACAAACTGCGACGATCCACCCTGCTCCTTCTTCCCGGTCATCAGCGTCGCCAGCTCCGTGGCCCAGATCACAATATGGATCAGATCAAACGATCATCGGGCGAGGTCTCGTGGGATGGGTTGGCACCCAGTAAGAAACGGTGAGACTATTTTGGCTTTGGGAACTTCACCTTTGATGCGTACCAAAGCACATCTCGCCAATCCTGTTCAGCCATCACAATTGACTCATCCAAACGCTCCATATCCCCAAGAGAGAGCTTGATGACCGCAACGAGAATCCGGCTTTGATCTCTTGCCTTCAGATAACTAAGCGAGGAGGATTTCGCAAGCAAATCGAGTTTCCGTCGAACTTCAGCTTGATCGGCCTACGAGAAGTAGCGTTGAATATGGCTATCGACATCATGGCTCGATGAAGTTGGCATGATTGCTCCTCGTAAGGCTCTGAAAGCAATGAGTTCTCTCCCGCAACCTCAAGAAAGCAAGAGGAGTATTCGTTTCACTCTGGAGCGACTTGGTGTTTCTGGTGAAGTTGAATGAAGGGCGTGTGGTTACCTTGGTCTGCCGCTTGGAGGGCCGCGATGTACTCCGATCGGATGGTGCTGGTCGTGCCGATGGTTTGCTCTGGCCAGTGTATGAGATCCTGGTCATGGAGTTTGAGCCAGATATTGGCCAGCAGGCGTGACCATCGGCCGTTGCCATTAGGGAATGGGTGAACGCTCACCGCCCCGTGATGCAAACGGGCGGCCTGTTCGATCATGGGCATCTCAAAGGATGACCAGTGGTGGAGGTCATCGAGCAGGGCGTGCATGTGCGTTTCGATTTCGTACGGCTGAGAGCCGATGTTGAGTTCGGCGGTGCGGTAGGTGCCCGCCCACGCCCAGACATCGCCGAGCATTTCCTTGTGGAGTTTCTTCGTCCAGGCGACATCAAACCTGGCCGAGCGTTTGGTTGGCTTGGAGGCCAAGTACTTGAAAACCGCCACGCGGATGTTCTCCGCTTCGGCGGCGTTGAGCTGGGATGTATTCTTGATGGACCGATCGCGCAATCCCGAGATGTCATCGAGCGGGGTTTGCCCCGTGATCAGCGGATCGAATGGCATTACGGTGACCAGAGTTTCCGGTTTGGTCCTGCCAAGAGCTCATGCATTGTCCGCTCGATCATGCTCTTGATCTGCTCCTCGTCCAAGCCCTGAGATTCGAGGGCGCTGGTGCCTTGCACCATGCCCACAATACGACGAGCTTTCTTTAGAGCTTGGTTCTTGCGCACATTGGTCGTTTCGTTGAGGTCCAACGAAAAACCAAGCGCATCAGCAATCGCCAGCACATGAACAAGAGACGCCCTGGTCGAGTTGTTTGCGAAGATTCGCTTGAGCGTCGCGATGGGCACGCCGCTGCGATCCGCCAACACCGGATAGGTCATACCCGACGCCTTAAACTGACGGTGAAGCCGATCAACAGGTTTGAGACGCGATGTAGCCATGTCTATATCGTATCAAATATGTGACAAAATACAAGTAGTATCGTCTCAATTTTGATACGAATTGATGAATTTGGCAGAAGCTCTGTACAATTGTACCGAACTTATCCCAAATGATTTGGCCTAAATCAACCGATCGTCACTCGCAATCCCATGAGCAGGGGCCGTATTGAGCTGCACCAGCACCTCGCCCTGCGTCTTCTTCGCGTCGTCGGCATCCACATAATCCGAATGGCACGAGGCTTTCGCCTCCTCCGCGCCCACGGCGGCCTTGGTCTTGCTGGCGAGCTTGTGGATCTCTTCGGGGCTCAGGTAGCCTCGGGTTTCGAGGATCTGGCGTTGCTCCTCGGTGAGGGCCGCGGACTTGATCGGGGCTCCGCGCTCGAAGCCCTCGGCGTTGCCCGACTGGAACTCTTTGATCTCCTTGGAGATCCGCACCGAGCACCAATCGTGCCCGCACATCGCGCAGAAGTCGGTATCGACATCGAGGTCCTCGTCGTGGTACGCGCGGGCCGTGTCCTCGTCGAAGCTGAGCTCAAAGTGCTTGTTCCAGTTGAGCGCGGCCCGTGCCTTGGTCAGCTCGTCGTCCCAGTCACGGGTGCCCGGAATCCCGAGCGCGACATCCGCCGCGTGGGCCGCGATCTTGTACGCAATACACCCTTCCTTCACATCGCCCTTCTTGGGCAGGCCCAGGTGCTCCTTGGGCGTCACATAGCAGAGCATCGACGCGCCGTGGTACGCGATCGAGGTCGCGCCGATACAGCTGGTGATGTGGTCATAGCCCGGGAAGACATCCGTCACCAGAGGCCCGAGCACATAGAACGGCGCGCCGTGGCACAAGGTGCGCTGGAGCTTGGCGTTGTATTCGATCTGATCGAACGGCACATGCCCGGGGCCCTCGACCATGACCTGCAGGCCGTGGGTCCAGGCGCGCTCGGTGAGCTCGGCGATCACCTGCAGCTCGGCGAGCTGGGCGAAGTCCGTCGCGTCGGCCAAGCCGCCGGGGCGGAGCCCGTCGCCGATCGAGAACGCGACATCGTGCTCGCGCATCAGCTCGCAGATCTCGTCCCACATCGTGTACATGATGTTCTCTTGGTTGTGCACCAGCATCCACTTGGCCAGCAGCGACCCGCCGCGAGAAACAATCCCGATAACACGGTTCTTGACAAACTTGAGATGCGACCGCTGGATGCCCGCATGGATCGTGAAGTAGTCCACGCCCTGCTGTGCTTGCTTGTGCAGTGTCTCGAGGATCAGCTCGCGATCGAGGTCCTCGATCTTCTTGCCGATGATCATCGAGTAGATCGGCACGGTGCCGATGGGCACGGTGGAGTGTTCGATGATCGCTTGCCTGCACGCGTCGAGATCGCCGCCGGTGGACAGGTCCATCACGGTGTCCGCGCCCCATTGCTCGGCCCACTGGAGTTTCTCGACTTCCTGATCCGTCCCCGAAGAAATCGGGCTCGCGCCCATATTTGCATTCACCTTGGTCTTCGACGCCCGCCCAATCGCCATCGGGTCGAGGTTCTTGGCCAGGTGATGGATATTCGCCGGGATGATCAACCGACCAGCCGCGATCTCGTCGCGGACCTGCATCGCTGATAGATGAGGCTCGCGCTCCGCAACCCGCTGCATCTCGGCGGTGATGATCCCCAGCCGCGCCGACTCAAGCTGCGTGATCGGTGTGAACCCCGGAGGCGTGGTGACGCGGCGCGACTGCCCGAGGGCATCGGTAAACACATGCGCTTCATACGCGCACGGCGATGATGAAACAGGTGCTACCGGCGACTCGGTCGAGTCCGCATCGTCGATCAGCTCACAGGTCCAATCCGCGGGCAAGAAATCCCACGCGGTCTTGGTCGATGGCTTGGGCATCCCCGGCGTGTCGGGCGACGAGAACGAGTACGCCCCGCCGATGTCCGGCTTGTGCGCAAACGAGCCCGGCGTCGGGGCCGTCGTGTCGGACCCGGGGTTGTACGCCCCGTGCACCGGCAGCGGATAGTCCGACCCCTCAATCGCCGGCCCGGCCTGCACCGCGCGGAACGCGCCCTTCATGTCATCAGCGGTCTTAAACCGCGAAGTCAAAGCCGCGGCTTTGCCCGCCGGCGAAGTGACGGACAGGTGGTCAGGGGTGGACTTGGGGTAGGTGGTCTGGTTGGCGGTCTGTTCAGTCATGGTGCAGTTCTCCCATATATGCATGTGCACCGGGAGTCTGCGCGTCAGTCAGCAACGGATCGACTGGCTGCATTCCCTCCGCCGGTGCGAGCCGGATCAGGTTCAACGGGTTCTTCTCAGCAGCCAATAGCCGCGCCCCGAGCAGTGGGGGTATTGTAGCAGGATTCAGCCGGGCCGCCGGAGTCCATTGGGGGTCATATAGCCAAGGATGTGAATATCGCCTGCATCGTGACCAGAGGCTATTGGATACTCGTCTACTGATCCAAAGCCGATTGTCTCAGTAATCATGCTCGCATGATCCATCGCGAGTGCTGCCGCAAATGACGAAGACAATGTGAATCCTGCTTGATTCTCTTTGTACGGACAGAGTTTACCGATCAGTTTCATCAATCGAATCCGAGGGTATCGATACTTCGGCATCCAAAGTGGATCGCATGCCCACTCCCCCTCGTCGTCAGGATCGAACTGGTCAGCCCCAGAGATGTAAAGTTGCTGCCATTCGTTTTTGTGATCAAACCTTCCGCGAGTATCAAAGAGCCCGAAGTAGAACGCGCAAAGAGATTGTGGCGGCGGATCACTTCGCAACACAAGCTGCATCCATTTTCTGGAACGATCGAGTACCGCACTGTAGTTAGTCGCGGAGATGGCTTTGTATGCTCGCTCAGATATGCCAGGCTTGACGGCTTGGAGCGCATTATTCATCGCTTGATCGAGTGTTGGCTGTTCATCGATCAGCCTTTGCATGAGATCACATTGAATATCAAAATCGTCTCTTTCGCCGATCATTGTCACCCCTCCGCCGGTGCGAGCCGGATCAGGTTCAACGGGTTCTTCTCAGCAGCCAATA
>CAXBLA010000015.1:0-74106 GCA_963976625.1 uncultured bacterium | reverse complement strand
CAAAGCATCGCGGTTCGCGATGGACAAGCTGGCGACCAAGCTGATCGCGAGCCGCTGCGGCGTGCTCACCCCGGCCGCGTGCGTGTTCGATCCCAGCGATGCCCAAAGCCCCGAAGACGCGATCTGCCCGTTCGATCTGCCCGTGGTCATCAAGCCCGTCGCCGATGGATCGAGCGTCGGGCTTCATATCTGCAAGACGCGGCAGGGCTGGACGGATGCCATCAAAGCAGTCGGCGAGGATCTATCGAGCAACCCAAATCGGGTGTACATGATCGAGCGGATGGTCAAAGGGCGAGAGCTCACGGTGTCCGTGCTTGGTCAATCCGACGGGACCCTTGAGGCCCTGCCGATCGTCGAAATTGCCCCTGTGGACGGGGTGTACGACTTCAACGCGAAATACGCGCGCAACGACACGGTGTACACGGTGAACCCGGATCTAGCCGATGAGATCGCCAGTGCGATCCAGGAGGATGCCCTTCGTGTGTGCATCGCGCTCGGGGTCGAGCATCTCGGGCGGGTCGATTTCCTGCTCGGCGAGGACGGCCAATGGGCGATGCTCGAAGTGAACACCATGCCCGGGTTCACCGCGACCTCGTTGCTTCCCAAGGCAGCCGCCCAAACCGGGATGCCGATGCACGAGCTGTGCGCACACTTGGTACGCTGTGCGATCGGATCGAAGACCAACCCAAAGACACCCGCCAGCACCACCCCGGCACACTGAGACATCCCGGCTGCGAGCCCACAGAGAGCGAGACCTGATATGGCACGAAAGAAAAAATCCAAGAAGAAGTCCACCAAGCGCGACCCGGAGCGTGATCTGCGCAACAAGCGCATCGCCCTGGGCAGCGCGATGCTCGTTGCCGGAGCGGCCATCTTTGGCGGGGCGGCGATGGGCATCGGCGAGCTCAACCGCAAAGCCGCGGCCATCATCGCGCCGACCGACACACTCAGCATCGAGGTCAACTGGCCCACCGACGCCCGCGGACGCCACTGGCTGCCCGCGGCGGATCAAGAGAACATCGAGAAGACCCTGATGAACGCCGTCAAGGGAGGGACTGCATTGACGCAATCCCCGCTCGAAGAAGCCGGGCGATCGCTGATGAAGACCGGCTGGCTCGACGGCACGCCCTCCGCCCGCTGGACAAGCGACGGCGTGGTCTCGGTCGAGGGGCAATGGCGTGCGCCCCTCGCCGCGGTTCGCTTGGGCAATCGCGAGATCGTGATCGATCGCCTGCGCCATGTGCTGCCGTTGGATTACGCGATCGGGCAGAGCAACCAGTATTTCTTCCTCGGCATCGATGCGCCGCTGCCCGATGTCGGTGAGCAATGGCCCGGGACCGATCTGGAAAACGGGATCGAACTGCTCGAGCTGCTCCGCGACGAAGGGCTGCTCGAACAGATCGTCGGGTTTGACCTGGGCGACGGGGCCGAGTCGGGGATTCTCAAGATCATCACCAAACGCGACGCCACGATTGTTTGGGGTGCTGGTCCGGGGCGTGAGCTCCCGGGCGAGAAGCCTGCGGGCGTGAAAATCGGTCGGCTCAAGGAGTTCCTCAAGACCACCTCGCTGATCGACGGCGGGTTTGGGTTCCTCGACATCCGCGGGACGGATATCCTTGTGGTGCGATCCGAACGATAATCGCATCCACTATGGACGAGCAGCCCAATATCGATCATGAGCAACCCACGCCAATCGGCGAAGAGTATCCGTCCGCACAGGCAGACCGTGATCTCTTTGGCAAAGCACCCCGCAAGCATACCGATTGGTCGCACCGGCGCGGCGAGCCGAGGGTGCTCACGCTGCTGTGGATGATGTACCTGATGGCGGCTGTGGTGTTGATGTTCTCGTCGATGGCGACCGCGTACTCGATCAGCCCGAGCATCACCCGCCCCGCGGCCCGCACCATGCTGGTGATGGTCGTGCTCGGGCTGTGCGTGCTCTGGCCCATGATCCGGTTCTCGCAGCGCCCTGATTATCTGCGTACCCATGGGCACACGCACTTCGCGTTCCGCGATGGCTTTGTGTTGTTTGTGCCGATGCAGGCGGTGATCTGGCCGCAGGCGTTGGCGGTGCTCGCGGACTGGCCGATCCTGGTCATCGCGGGGATCTCGGTGCTGTGCCTTGGATGGACGCTCATCATCGCTGGCGTGGTTGCGCTGGGCACCTCATCGATCGAACGCAACAACGGCAGCGGCTCTATGCGGGTGCTGTGGATGCTGATTCTAATATTGGTGGTCTTCGGGGCACCGATCGTGGGGGGGCTGGGCTCGTTCGGATATGTGGGGGTCGAGCAGGCCCGGGTGGGCTGGCTGCTCTCGCCGATCACCGGAGTGCTCGAAATTGTGCGGGATCGGGCCCAGCTGGGCACCAGCACGCGGCTGTTTAGTGAGCACTGGCGGATGATGATCGCGTTGATCTGCGTGGGAACCGCGTTGCTGTTGATCGCCCGCGCCTCTGAGGTGGCACAAGCGCGATATCGGGCTTAGGATAACAGATCAGCCCGGCCCCGTTGTGGAGCCGGGCGGATGTGTAGTTTGAAGGAGCGTGTGTCATGGATGTCATTACAGCGGATGAAAAACTCAAGATCAAGGCTCGTCTCGACGGGTTGTTGGCCAACCGCCCGGTGATCACCGCACGCATCGCCGAGGCCCGCGCTCTGGGCGATCTCAAGGAGAACGCCGAGTACCACGCCGCCCGCGAGCAGCAGGGCATGGACGAAGCGGAGATCCGTCGGCTCGAAGAGCGTCTATCCAAGGCGCAGGTTGTTGATAGCTCCAAAACCGCCGAGGGCGTGGCGTTTATCGGCTCGACCATCCGCCTGCGCGAAGAGGACGACGACGAGGTCGAGACCTACCGCTTGGTGGGCGAAGCCTCCGAATCGCTCGACGAAGAAATCATCGAGGTCACCGCGTCGAGCCCGATGGGCGAAGCCCTGATGAAGGCCCGCGTGGGCGAGATCGTCCGCGTCAACGCCCCGCGTGGGGTTAAGCGTTTCGAGATCCTGGAAATTCTCTGAATCAGCTGATCGAGTTTCAGCCTGAGCATGTCTTGAGCATGAAATCCTGCCCCGCGAAACCCAATCACCCGTTGGCGTTGTTTCTGCGCCCCGGGCCCATCATGCTGATGGCTCGGCCACCTGAACACTCGAATTACATCCCAGCGAGGGGCACCCATGCCGACCCAGCACCGCCGTTTCTCACTCAATCATCAGCACCCCTTCGGAGTCCGCCGACGCGCGGCCTTGGCGATGGCCATGTTGGGCGGGGCGGGCGTGCTGCTGGCGGCCAATGGGTGTGGTCTCGCCAACCAGTTCAAGGACAAAGTGCACCTAACGAGCACCCAAAGCATCCAGCACATCGCCGGATCCGCGTTGAGTGTCGAGACCGGCAACGGGTCTGTCTCGGTCGAGGCAGCCGACCGGGCCGATGTGGGCATCGAGGTCGATCTCTACGGGCACGATCAGGCACGCCTGCAGCTGGCGATCGTCCACGCGCAGCGTACGGATGATGGCTCATTGAGTATCTGGGTCGAGTGGCCCGGCGAGCGACGCAACGGCGAGGGGGCATCGATCGAGATCGACATTCCAGAGGTCGATGGGCTTGATGTCGCCAGCTCCAATGGCGCCATCACCATCAGTGGGCTCTCGGGTCACGCGGAGCTCCAAACATCCAACGGCTCGATTAATATCCAACAACACAAAGGCTCGGCATGGGCGAAGACGAGCAATGGCTCGATCAACGCATCGCAGGTCAGCGGCGGGCTGGATCTCCGCTCATCGAATGGCAAAGCCGTCATCAGCGACGCGGGCGGGAAGGTCCGTGTCCAGACCTCCAATGGGCCGATCAAGGTCTCCATGGCCGACGCCAACACGAGCCCGGTCGATCTGAACACCTCCAACGGCGGCATCACCATCGAAGTCGGTGACCGATTCCAGGGCGTGCTCAAGTGCAACACCAGCAACGCCAAGATCAAGCTCGAAATCGAGGGGCAGCCCGAGCTGGGCAAGTCCGCCAAGGGTTCGATGCGCCTCGAGTTCGAGGGCTCCGATCAGCTCTCGACGGTCAAAACGAGCAATGGCTCGGTGCGCGTTGTCAAACGGGCACCGAGCCATCCTTAATCTGTACTCGATATGAGTTGAAGCGAGAGCTTAGTCGTTTTCTTTGCTCGCTTCGACGAGGGCCTTGATCGCCGGTGGCAGCTCGTAGACCTTCGCGTTAATCTCTTTGTACTCGGCGGTATCAAAGGTCATGACGATTTCTTGTGGGCCCATCTTGGTGACCAGTTTGGTCGGCTGCAGGTGCCCGCCGAGTTCTTTGTAGTCACGGAAGGTCAGGGCGACCTGGACTTCGCCCATCGGGGTCTTCGCCTGCGTTTCGGTGCCGATGAGCAGCTTGCTCTCCTTTGCGTAGTACTGCGTTGATTCAACGCCGTCATTGTCGGTGAGTACGATCTTGTTGGCCGCTTGCCCGTCCCACTCGGCTTCGCCGGCGTGTTTGATTGTGCTGTACAAATCGGCGTACTTGAGCGATGCCTGCGGGTCGGCCTGCTCGAGCATTTCCTTGGCTTCGTCATCGGGGACCAGGCGCGGGCCGCCCATCGCATCCGACGACCAGACCACGCCATCGGTGACGCCCTGGAGGGTCTCGCCCATCATCCCCAGGTCCATGACCATGAGCATGTTGTTGGGTTTGGAGATGTAGATCTCGATGGTGCCCTTGAGCCCCGCTGCGGGGATCGAGAGCGTGCCGGTGGTCTTGACATGCTCGATCGATTCGATCTTGTCTCGCCCGCCGGCGGCTTCGATGCCGGCTTCGATGATCTTGATGGCTTTGGCGTCGTGGTCTTTGTCCGCGACGGTGATCGCGGCGGCTGCGCTGCTGGTGAAGCCGGTCGCTGGGAGCCCGGAGACGGTCCCCACGACGATCGCGATGGCGGCTGCTTTGAAGAATGACTTGGTGTTCATGGTGTTTCCTTTGTTTGTGCTCCACTGGCTGGTGCCTGCGGCATGGGTTGATTGTACTTTGTGATTCTGAAAAGTATATATCTGAAAGTGTATGTTACTCGGTGACGGATTCGGCGATCCACTCCATCGCGGCGGCCTTGGGCGAGTCGATGCCCCGCAGCAGGTCCTGGCGGGTGAGCTTGACCTCATGATCGGGGACCACCCCGCCGTGCTCGAGCTGGTAGCCCGTGGAGGTCTCAAAGTCGGCGATCGCGTGGAGCAGGACATCGCCAGAGGGCAGCTTGTCCATCATCGCGGGCAGGGCCATGCCCGCCGAGCGGGTGCCGAAGACTTCGATGCGGTTGAGCGATTGCAATCCGCCCGCGAAGACCTCTGAGGTGCTCGCCGAGCCCGAGTCCGTCAGGACCGCGATGGGCCCGTCGAACGGCTTGAGGCGCTCGCCCCAGGTCGTGACAATCACGGGCTCGATGTTGAAGTTGAGCTCGGCGCCGCGCATCTTCATGGTGCCCAGCGAGCCCTTCTCGCTCATAAAGAATCGGCTGACCGATGCCGCCAGCTGGCCGATCCCGCCCGGGTTGCCCCGCAGATCGATAATGATCCCGTCGGTGTCGCGCAGCTCGTACATCGCGCGTTCGAACTTCGCCGCGATGGGCATCATCCAGACATTGAATGTGATCACGCCGATGTCCGACTCGTGTCCCTGCTCGTTGGTGAAGGTTTTCTTGTGCCAGTCGAGGTGGGTGCTCATCGGGGGGAGGTTGCCGAACTTGTAGAACTCACCCGGCATCGGGGCGCGTTCGATGTCGAGGGTGATCTCTTGATCGGTGCCGTCGATAAAGGTCAGGTCGATCGAGGAGCCTTCGGGCCCTTGGAGCTGCCCGGAGATGTAGCCCACGCCGTGGATTTCGAGTTCGTTCTCGTCGATGGACTCGGCGAGCTCTTCGAGCACTTTACCCATGTCGTGGGTGCGTGCCTTGCTCAGGATCCATCCGGGCTTGACGCCCGCGTGGTCCGCAGGGCTATCCGCGCGGACTTTGGTGACGAGCACCTGCATATCGATGATCCGGACTTCGATCCCGGTATCCGCGTTGCCCATGCCGTCGGTGGCCGAGTCGTCGGGGACAAGGGCGTTGGTTTCATGGTCATGATCTTGATCATGGTCGCCGGCGTCGTCGGATTCACCTGTGCTTGTCGCTGGCGTGTGGTCTGCGGGGGCTTGGGGGATGATCCCGAAGTGGGAGACGCCCAATCGCCCGAGCGCTTCGCTCATGATGCCGCGGATTTCGCGGCGGTTCTGGGCCTGTGCGGCCTGCGGGCGCAGCTCATCGCGGACGGCTTCCCAGTCGGTCCCGTTGAAGGTTGTATCGAAGTGGGTGTCATTGACGAGCTGCCACATCCGATCGAAGTCCGCCAGGGCGGCTTCTTCGCTCACGCTGCGGACCGCCGGGGCCTGCTGGGTCGAAGATGCGGAATCATCGACTTTGCAGCCGGCGGTGCACCCGCCGAGGGCGACGAGGAGGGCCGCGCTGGCCGCGATAGCGCCCAACGATGAACGGTTGGAAGACGAACGAGAAAGTTTGAGACCCACAGAGCACTCCAGAATCGAGTAGTCGAGCGCACCCGACGCGTTGCCGAGTGCTCATAGGAGTATATATGGGTAAAGAGCGTTTCGGTTTCAGAACACGAAAATCGGCTCATGATGCTGTAGAGTGCTTTTAGCCCGTGATCTGAAGGCTCTGGTGCACCCGGATCACCCAAGGCGGGGTCTCGCGGAGCATCGCTTTGAGCTTCGAGCCCTTCGTCAGGTAGTACAGGGCCGTGCCGCCCTGGAAGAAGAAGGCCGCGGCGATCATCCCGACATAGATCATCGCGTTGACGGTGTGCTCGAGCTGGATCATGTCGTCCATGATCCCCTGCATTTCGGGCACGCTGCCGATGGTGGAGTCGGTCTCCATCGCGGACTCGACGAGTGTTTGCTTGGTCGGTGACATGAGCATCACCACGGCGTAGGTCGCCAGCGCACCCCCGAGCATCAGCTGGTTGATCGCGAGCTTGGCCGTCGAACCGGGCTCGAAGGCCCGCAGCGCCCGGCGGAGGGTCAGCTCGCGCGTCCCGATCCCGGCGAGGACAATGGCGAAGATGAGCATGGGCGTGTTGCCCAGCGCGAACGGGATCGAGAGGGCCCCCGCAAGCAGGGTCGTCCATCCAGAGAACTTGGCATACCCCGCGGCTTTGTACACCGGCTTAGCCCGCTTAGTGGCTTGACGCAGCTCGCGGAAATGGTGTTCATCCAAAGGCGAATCGTGTAGCAGATCCAGCCCGGACTGCAGGCTGCTGGGCAGGTCGCTCGGTGCTCGGTTTGGGTGCGCACCAGCGTCGGCCAGCCGAAGGCTGGGCTCGTCGGTGGTGTGGTTCGGCTCTGGCGCGGGCTCGATGGGCAGTGTACTCATACCTTTATATCGGATTGAGGGAGCCGCGAGTCATCCCCGCTGGGGATCTGCGAGCTGGCGAGGAAAAGAGACCTGGCGCAGACGGATTGCAGCGTCCGAGAAGGCTCAGAAAGCATGAAGAACCCCCGCCAATCGTGGGGGGGCTGGAATCGGTGCTTCTTCGGGCCGATAGGGTGGATAGACTCGGAGACGGTATTTTTATACGAGGGAGCGACACATGAAGGGCATGATTCTTGCCGGCGGGCTCGGGACACGACTCCGCCCCATGACACTGGTCACCAACAAGCACCTGCTGCCGGTCTACGACCAGCCGATGGTGTACTACCCGATCCAGTGCCTGGTCAACGCCGGGATCACCGAGATCATGATCGTCACGGGCGAAGAAAACGCCGGCGACTTCATCAAGCTCCTCCGCGATGGCAAGGACATGGGGCTCACCCGCCTCGAATACGCCTTCCAGGTGGGCGAGGGCGGGATCGCCGATGCGCTCAAGCTCGGCAAGCACTTCGTTGGCGACGACAAGGTCTGCGTGATCTTGGGCGACAACATCATCGAGCACAACATCAATGATGCGGTCGCGGACTTCCGCAACCAGAAGGACGGCGCCAAGGTCCTGCTCAAAGAGGTGCACGACCCGGAACGCTTCGGCGTCGTCGAGTTCGATGGTTCGGGCGATTCGATCGTCAACATCATCGAGAAGCCCAAGGACCCGCCGAGCAAGATGGCCGTCACCGGGCTCTACATGTACGACAGCGATGTCTTCGCCATCTGCGAGACCCTCAAGCCCTCGGCCCGCGGCGAGCTCGAGATCACCGATGTCAACAACGAATACCTCCGGCGCGGCAACCTCACCTGGGCCCAGCTCGACGGCTGGTGGACCGACGCGGGCACCATCGAGAGCCTGCACCGGGCATCGAATCTGATCGCTGACACCGGGGCCAATAAAGTAAAATGACTGCTCAATAGCAGCACTGACGGAGATCCGACATGGGACAGACCATTCTTGTCACGGGCGGCGCCGGATTCATCGGCTCGAACCTCGTCCGCTACATCCTCGAGCACCGACCCGACGACCGGATCATCAATATCGACGGCATGACCTACGCGGGCAACCTCGAATCGCTCGCCGACTTCGCCGATGATCCCCGCCACGAGTTTGTGCACTGCGATATCAACAACGCTACGCTGCTCGATGAGCACATGCCCAAGGCCGATGTCGTACTGCACCTGGCCGCCGAGTCCCATGTCGATCGCTCGATCCATGACCCGTCGCTGTTTCTCAATACCAACATCATCGGCACCCAGTGCATGCTCGATGCCGCCAAGCGCCACGGGATCAAACGATTTGTGTATGTCTCGACCGACGAGGTCTACGGCGAGCTTCCGCTCGATGACAAGAGCCAGCTCTTTACCGAGTCCACGCCATTGGCGCCCAACTCGCCCTACGCCGTGTCCAAAACCGGCGGCGACATGCTCGCCCGCGCCTATCACCATACCTATGGCATGAATGTTGGCATCACCCGCTGCTCGAACAACTTCGGACCCTACCAGTTCCCCGAGAAGGTCATCCCGTTGTTTGTCAACAACCTGCTCGAAGGCAAGAAGGTGCCGCTGTATGGCGACGGACGCAATGTCCGCGATTGGCTCCATGTACTCGATCACTGCGAGGCGATCTGCCGGGTGCTCGACGACGGCAAGCCCGGCGAGGCGTACAACATCGGGGGCAACAACGAACGCTCCAACCTCGAACTCACCAAGATGCTCATCGACCTGTGCGGGCGCGACGAGAGTTCCATCGAGCATGTCCCCGATCGGCTCGGCCACGACATGCGCTACGCCATAGACGCGACCAAGATCCGCGACGAGCTCGGGTGGGAGCCCACCCGCTCGGCATGGCCCGAGGCCCTCGAAGCGACTGTCCAATGGTACAAGGACAACCAGACCTGGTCCGAGCATGTCCGCACCGGGGAGTACCGCCGATTCATGGAGCAGAACTACGCCCAAGGTCGCAGCGAGGCTTGACGCTGGGCGTGATCCCTAAATCAAGGGATGCCAAGAGTTTGCGGCTTCAACGACCTAGACGTAGAGTCTAGGTTTTTAAATTGGATAAAGAAGTCGCCAAATCGGGTTGACCATTGTGTATAACCAGATATGATTTGTGCTGTTCAACTGTATTAAATTCTGCTAAACAGAAATTAGTGCGATTAGACAGGTACCATACGCCCGATCCATCGGTGAGATCTGTATGGTGCAGAAGGTTGATGGCGTGCGCTTGCATCTCGGGGTGCTCGGGCATGACCAGCACAGCACAGCCAACTCAGCACAGAGGTACCACGCGTGGATCAACAAGCAGACCTATCAGCCTCGGATATCAAACGAGCGAGCAAAGCCAACGCCCTCCAGGATAAGAACGGGCTCGAAGCCTTCGTCTATGACGACCAGATCGTGCGGATGTTCGCGTGGGCGACCGTCATCTGGGGGATCGTCGCGTTCCTCGTCGGCGTGATCATCGCGACGCAGCTCGCGTTCCCCGAAGCCGGGTTCGGGGTCTCGTTCCTGAGCTTCGGGCGTCTTCGTCCGCTGCATACCAATGCCGCGATCTTCGCGTTCGCGGGCAACGGGATCTTCGCCGCGATCTACTACTCGACCCAGCGGCTGTGCAAGGCGCGGATGTACTCGGACCTGCTCTCCAAGCTGCATTTCTATGGCTGGCAGCTGATTATTGTTTCTGCCGCCCTCACGCTGCCCTTCGGGATCACCCAGGGCAAGGAGTATGCTGAGCTCGAATGGCCGATCGACATCGCGATCGCCGTCGTCTGGCTCGGGTTCTTCGGCGGCAACTTCCTGATGACCCTGATCCATCGGCGCGAGCGACATATCTATGTCGCGCTCTGGTTCTACATCGCCACGATCATCACCGTGGCGATGCTCCATGTGTTCAATAACCTGTGGGTGCCCGCCGGGCTCGTCTACCTCTTCCAGAACGGCGAGATGCCCTCAGCCGAGCTCGCACTCAAGTCCTATCCGGTCTACGCGGGTGTGCAGGACGCACTCATGCAGTGGTGGTACGGGCACAACGCTGTGGCGTTCTTCTTGACGACGCCGTTCTTGGGCTTGATGTACTACTTCTTGCCCAAGGCCGCCGAGCGTCCGGTGTTTTCGTACAAGCTCTCGATTATCCACTTCTGGTCGCTGGTGTTCATCTACATCTGGGCCGGCCCGCACCACCTGCACTACACCGCGCTGCCCGAGTGGGCTTCGACCGTGGGCATGGTGTTCTCGATCATGCTCTGGATGCCGTCGTGGGGCGGGATGATCAACGGGCTGATGACGCTGCGTGGTGCATGGCACCGCGTCGCGAGCGACCCGATCCTCAAGTTCTTCGTCGTCGCCATCACCTTCTACGGCATGTCAACCTTCGAGGGGCCATTGCTCTCGGTCAAATCCGTCAACTCGCTGAGCCACTACACCGACTGGACCATCGCCCATGTGCACTCTGGTGTGCTCGGGTGGAACGGGTTCATGACCTTCGGTATGCTCTACTGGATGATGCCTCGCCTGTTCCAGACCGAGCTCTACTCCAAGAAGCTGTGCGCCGCTCACTTCTGGTTCGGGACGATCGGGATGGTGCTCTATGTGCTGGCGATCTATGCCGCGGGCATCACGCAGGGGCTCATGTGGCGTGCGTTTGATGCCAACGGGCGTCTGGCCTACCCGGACTTCATCGAGACCGTCGTCGTGCTGATCCCGATGTACTGGATCCGCGTGGTGGGGGGGCTTCTGTATCTGACCGGTGCGATCATCGGGCTCTACAACATGATCAAGACCTGGCAGGCCCGCCCAGAGAAGTACGAAGAGCCCGTGCACTACGCACCGGCGCTCAGCAAGAGCTACCAGGGCGATCCGCCGGCCAAGTCGCGTCTGCACTCGAACACCGCGCTCGGCGATGCGGGCGATAAGTTCCTCCAGGGCAACTGGCACCGCAACCTCGAACGCAAGCCCGTCAAGTTCACCCTCTGGGTGCTCGTGGCCGTCGCGATCGGCGGCATTGTCGAAGCCATCCCAATGTTCCTCGTTTCGTCGAACATCCCCAACATCTCTACGGTCGAGCCGTACACGCCGTTGGAGCTCGCCGGTCGCGATATCTATGTCGCCGAGGGCTGCTACAACTGCCATTCGCAGATGATCCGCCCGTTCGATTGGGAGACCATGCGCTACGGCGAGGTCTCCAAGCCCGGCGAGTTCGTCTACGACCATCCGTTCCAGTGGGGCTCGCGCCGCATCGGCCCGGACCTGGCGCGTGAGGGCGGGCTGCGAGATCACAACTGGCACTACCGCCACTTCAAGAGCCCGCAGGATGTGACCAACGGGCAGTCGATCATGCCGCCGTACCCTTGGCTGCTCACCAGTACGGTCAACTTCAAGGAGATCCAAGGTCGGGTCGATTCGATGGCCCTCCTCGGCGTGCCCTACGGCGATCTGCTGCTGGATAACAAGGCCGTCGAAGCTGCCCAAGAGCAGGCCCTCGTGATCGCCCTCGAGCTCGAAGCCCAAGGCGGCCCAGAAGCGACCCAGACCTATGACAAGAAGGTCATCGCCCTGATCGCGTACCTCCAGCGTCTGGGGACGGATATCTCCAAGGACCCGCCGCCGACTGAAGAGGAAGAAGTGCTAGCAGAACCAGCAGAGAGCGAGGTGTCGCCATGAGTATGACGCAGATAGTTTCCTTCCTTGATCTGGCGATCTTCCCGAGCCTCGCCCTCGTCTTCTTCCTGGCGGCCTTCATCGCGGTGATCTGGAATGTGTTCTCGACCTCCAAGCAAGAGATCACCGCCGCGGCCAACATCCCGCTCGACGACGATGTGGTCTTCACACCACGCACGCCCTCGATCGACACCGAATCCAACGCATCCACAATGACTACACCCAACGGAGGGTCGAGCCATGTCTGAAACTCAATCTGATACGAACAACACACAAGGCTATAAGAGCGAAACTCAGGAAGACGAGCTCCTCGCCCACAACTACGACGGCATCCAGGAGTACGACAACCCCATCCCGGGTTGGTGGCACATGATTTTCTTGGGTTCGTGTATTTTCTCGGTGCTCTATGTGGTGGTCGTGCACTTCACGCCGTTGGTGCCCTCGCCCGAGCAACGCTACGCCAACAAGATCGCGGCGGCCCAAGAGGCCCAGTTCGGTGTGCTCCGCGAGATGCCGATGGACGAGACCAAGCTCCTGACGATCCAAGGCAACGAGCAATGGATGAGCACCGGGGCGAGCATCTTCAAAGGCACCTGCGTGGTGTGCCACGGGCAAGAGGGCGAGGGGATCTTCGGGCTCGGGCTCAACCTGACCGACGAGAACTACCAGTTCGTCACGGACATGATGGGCATCGTGGACATGATCACCAATGGTTCTGAGAGCGGCAAGATGCCCGCGCAGACCAAGCTCAATCCCAACGAGGTCGCGCTCGTCGCGGCGTACGCCGCGTCATTGCGCGGGACGAACATCCCCGGGCCAGAAGGTTCAGACGCGGGCGTGCCCATCGATCCGTTCCCTGAACCGATCAAAGACGAAGTCGACGGCTAAGACGCTGGAGCAGCCGCACGCAGGCGGGGTGAATCAGCAAAGGAACCGGAACGCATGTCTGAGCAATCAACCAACCTGGCCCCCGAAGAACGGGTGCTTTCTACACTCAACGAGGACGGCTCGCGCCGGTGGCTCTACCCCCGTCTGTCCAAGGGCAAGTTTCTCACCGCCCGTCGCATCGTCGCGTACATCCTGATCGTGGTTTTCTCGGCCGTGCCCTGGATCAACTTCAACGGCAAGCCCATCATCCTCCTCGATGTCCTCCATCGCGAGTTCACCCTCTTCGGCAAGACCTTCCTGCCAACGGACACGCTGCTGCTCGCGATCCTGTTGATCACGCTGTTCGTCTCCATCTTCCTGATCACGGCCCTCTTTGGGCGCGTCTGGTGCGGGTGGGCGTGCCCGCAGACCGTGTACATGGAGTTCCTCTACCGCCCGATCGAACGCCTCTTCATGGGCGCACCGGGCAAGCGAAAGCCCAAGAAGCTCCTCGGCCTGCGTAAAGCCCTTCAGTATGTTGCATACCTGCTGATCTCGCTTCATTTGTCGCAGACCTTTATCTCCTACTTCGTGGGCGCGCACGATCTGAGCGATTGGATCACCGGCTCGCCGGCGGCGCATCCGGCCGCGTTCATTATCGTGATCGTGACGACGGGATTGATGATGTTCGACTTCGCGTTCTTCCGCGAGCAGGTGTGCACCGTCATGTGTCCCTACGCCCGGATGCAGAGTGCGTTGCTCGACAAGGACTCGATGATCGTCACCTACGACAAAGCCCGCGGCGAGCCACGAGGGAAGAAAAAGAAAGCACCGAAGGGGCAAGACAGCACGATCAGCCTGCCCGTGCTCGGCGATTGCATCGACTGCACCATGTGCGTGCAGACCTGCCCCACAGGCATCGATATCCGCGAGGGGCTCCAGCTCGAGTGCATCGGGTGCGCCCAGTGCATCGACGCGTGCAATGTCGTGATGGAGAAGATCGGACGCCCGCTCGGGCTGATCCGCTATTCGTCCGAACGCATCATCGAGGGCGGCAAGCCCCACCTGATCCGCCCGCGTGTGATCATCTACCCGCTGATCCTGATCGCGACCATCAGCGCTTTCGTGTTTCTGCTCTCGACCAAGTCGCTGGCCGATGTCCATTTCGTGCACGGGCAGACCCAGCTCTTCCGTATGATCGATTCGCCGCTGACCCCGGGCACGACGGACATCACCAACGAGGTCCGCATCACGATCACCAACCGCAGCGAGGTCGCCAGCACCTACACCGCCCGCGTGATCGAGCCCTCCGGCGCGGCGATCAACGCCTTCGTCCCGATGATGGTCGAGCCGACCAAGATGGAGACCCAACGCCTGCTGCTCGTCGCGCCATTCGCTGATTTCACCGACGGCGAGCTGCTCGTCAAGATTAAGGTCAGCGATGAATCGGGCGAGTTTGAGTACATCCACGAGTACAAAATGACCGGGCCCATGAGTCTGCCTAAGCAGACCCTGCCCAAGGAAAGTAAACCATGAGTGAACAGTCAAAGGCGAACGAGAAGAAAAAGGGCTACTTCCAGCTCGGCAAGCACTGGCCGTTCGTGATCGTGGGGATGCTCGTCTTCCACGCGTCGCTGATGGTGGGGACCATCATGATGGTCGCGGCCCGCCACGATCTGTATGTCGATAAGGACTACTACGCCAAGCTCGTCGACTGGGACCACCAGCGCGAGATGATGGAAGCCGCCGACAAGCTCGGGTGGGATATCGAGCTTGCAGCGATCGAGACCGAATCTTCGTCCGCCTACCAGATGCAGATCACGATGATCGATCTGGATGGGCAGCCTATGGACGGGGCGCTGATCGAGCTCGAATGGTTCCACCCCGCCCACGCCAACGAGCGATCGTTCTTGGTCTTCGCCGAGCAGGGCGAGGGCCAGTACCGGGCATCGGTCGAAGCGGTGAACCCCGGCTTCTGGAGGGCCGAGCTGGCGATCCGGTACCAGGGCACCCAGGCGATGGTCTCGCGCGAGATCGAGATCCAGTAAGCAGAACGAGTCAGGATTGAACCACATGGGCACCGAGGGCATCACCAATATTGAGACGATCTGGCCGTTGGTGGTCACGGTGCTCACCATGTCGATCCTCGGGAGCATGCACTGCGCCGGCATGTGCGGCGGGCTCATGTTCTTCGCCCTCGGATCCGAGGAAGAACGCACCAAGAAATCCCGCGTCCGCCTGCAAGGTGCGTATCACGGCGGGCGGTTGGTCACCTACACCATCCTCGGGCTCATCGCCGGCGGGATCGGGCAAGCCATCGACTTCGGCGGCGGGTTCGTGGGCATCCAACGCGGGGCGATGGTCTTCGCGGGCGTGATGATGGTCGGGTTCGGGTTGATCGCCCTCGCCCGCATCCAGGGGATCAAGATCCCGCACCTCGGGGTGCCGGGCAGGCTGCGTAAGTTCGTCGAGCACGCCCAGCGGGCGGCCTTCGGGCTCTCGCCGTTCAAGCGGGCGCTGTCGATCGGTCTGCTGACGACGCTGCTCCCGTGCGGGTGGTTGTACGCGTTCGCGTTCTTGGCGGCCGGCACTGGGAATCCGATCTGGGGCGGGCTGACCATGGCGGCTTTCTGGCTGGGAACACTCCCGGTGATGGTCTCGCTCGGGGCAGGGATCCAGCTGCTCTCGGGTCGGCTCAACACGCACCTGCCGTTCATCACCGCCAGCGCAGTCGTGGTCGTCGGTGTCATGACGGCTACCGGCGCGATGAAAGTCTCGGAGCTCACCCGCGCATCGCTCGGGATCGAAGATTCACCCAACGCTGTCCCGATGGCCGGCGAGGTCGATTGCCCGCTGTGCGAGCCGACCGTATCCAATGGTGATTCCATCGAGCCCATCGAGCCGAGCCCCTAAGCGAGTAGCCTATGTGTGCAGCTACAATCCAAACGATGAGTGGCCAAGCCGAGCCCAAAGAGCAAGTTCTGTGCGATCATTGCAAGCTCGTCGTGCCCGCCGGGCTTGTCGAGCCCGAGGCGGAGTTCCAGTTCTGCTGCAACGGGTGCAAATCTGTATGGAATGTGCTCCACGGGGCGGGGCTCGACGGGTACTACAGCGTGCGTGACGCGATCGACTCCGATGCCCAGGCCGTGAGCTCGACGCAGGGCACCTACGAAGAGCTCGACGACCCGGCCTTCCAAGCAACTTGTGTCGAGAACCTGCCGGGCGGGTACGCCCAGGCCGAGCTCCTGCTCGAAGGGATGCACTGCGCCGCGTGCGTGTGGCTCGTCGAGCGCCTGCCCAAAGTCCTCGACGGCGTCGTCGAATCCCGCGCCAACATCCGTAGGCGAACCACCATCGTGCGCTACCAGCCCGATCGGGTGAAGCTCAGCGCGATCGCGCGGGGGTTCGATCGCTTGGGCTACGCGGCGCACCCGGCAAGAGGAGCCGCGGCCCGCGAAGCGCGGGTGCACGAGGACCGCCGATTCTTGATCCGTGTCGGGGCCGCGGGGGCAATCGCGGGCAATGTCATGCTCCTGGCCATCGCCCTCCACGGCGGGGCGCTCGACGGCATGAGCGATGTCTGGAAGAACACCTTCCGGTGGTACTCGATGGCCCTCGGGCTCCTCTCGCTTGCGTGGCCCGGGCGGGTGTTCTTTGTCGGGGCACTCGCGGCCCTGCGCACCAAGGTCGCGCATCTGGATGTTCCAATCGCCCTAGCGTTGGCGGTGGGGGGCATCTGGGGGGCGTACAACACCATCACCGGTCGCGGCGAGATCTACTTCGATTCGCTCTCGGTCTTGGTGTTCTTCCTGCTCGTCGGGCGATGGATCCAGCATCGCCAGCAACGCAACGCGTCGGATCATGTCGAGCTGATGCTCACGCTCACCCCGACGAGTGCGGTGCGGATCAATGATGATGGCTCCAAGGACCGCGTGCCGATCGAAGCCGTCGAGGTGGGGATGCTCGTCGAGGTGCTCGCGGGCGGCTCACTCCCAGCCGACGGCTGCATCGAGTTTGGGCAGACCAATCTCGATACCGCCCTGATCACCGGCGAGTCCCGCCCGGTGCCGGCTACGGTCGGCGACGAGGTCCTCGCGGGCGCGACGAATCTGCGATCGCCGATCCAAGTGCGCGTGTCAGCCGTGGGCGATTCGACCCGGGTGGGCAAGCTGATGCGCCTTGTCGCGTCGGCGTCGGCGGACAAGGCACCGATTGTGCAGTTCGCCGATCGCATCGCGGCCCGCTTCGTGCTCATCGTCATCGGGCTCGCCCTGATCACGCTGGTCTACTGGGCACGCGTCGAGGGGCTCGCGTCGGGCATCGAATACGCCACGGCCCTGCTCATCGTCACCTGCCCGTGCGCCCTCGGGCTCGCGACGCCCATGGCCATGTCGATCGCGATGGGGCGGGCCGCCAAGGTGGGGATCTTGGTCAAGTCAGCAGCTGCGATCGAGTCGATGTCCAAGCCCGGGCGGATGATCCTTGATAAAACCGGAACCATCACACAGGGCAAGACGCGCGTTGCGCGCTCGATGTTTGATCAGCAGTGCGATCCCGAGTTGCTGAGCATGGCCGGTGCGATCGAGCAGCACTCGAACCACCCCCTCGCCCGCGCGATCGTGGACGCCGCCGAGGTGGAGCGTGGGTCACAACCGCTGCAAAGCGCGACCGATATCGAACAATCCATCGGCGAGGGCATCTCGGGCGTCGTCGATCAGCAGCGTGTTCACATTGGTTCGCCGGCGTACATCGAGTCGCAGCGTTTGCTCGACCCGGAGACCCGAGCCGCGATCGAATCCGTAATCAGTGATGGGCTCTCACCGGTCGTCATCTGGGCGCGATCAGATGATACTGATCACCTGGGTGTGCTCGGGATCGGCGATCCGATCCGCGACGATGCTTCGGCCTTAGTCCGCTGGCTAACCAATGCCGGGTGGGACCTGAGCCTGTGCTCGGGTGACCATCCGCAGATTGTCCAAGCCGTGGCCAAGAGCGTGGGCATCGAGCACGCTGCGGGCGGCGTGGCTCCAGAAGCCAAGGCCCAGCGCGTCCGCGATCTGCAAGCGGGCACTCATCGCCCGGTGGTGATGGTCGGCGACGGCGTGAACGACGCGGCGGCTTTGGCCAGCGCCGAGGTTGGGATCGCGGTGCAGGGCGGGGCCGAGGCCTCGCTCGAAGCCGCAGATATCTACCTGACCACCCCGGGCGTCGCCCCGTTGGTCGCGTTGGCGTCACTCGGGTCGCACACCATGCGGACGATCCGCATGAGCCTGATTTTCTCAATCGCCTACAATGCCCTCATGGCCGGTCTCGCGATGAGCGGGATGATCAACGCCCTGATCGCGGCCGTCATCATGCCGATCAGCTCGCTGACGGTCGTCGCGATGAGTACCCGGAAATGGAAAGCACCCGAGATGGCACACACACAGGCAACAGATCATCCAAACAAGAATGAGGCCCGCTGATGTCCGTGCTGTTCATTATGATCCCGGCGGCTCTGGTGCTCGCGGGCATCGGGATCATCGCGTTTGTGCTCGCGGCTCGCAGCGGCCAGTTCGATGATCTCGACACGCCGGCCCTGCGGGCGGTCTTTGATGACGACGACACGCAGCCGCCATCAGTTTCAACTGTTCCGGCCAAAGAGGAAGAGCATTAATCACCAGCCAAGCATGATTCCGCTCCGGGATCGGTTGTCGGCTTGTTTCTGGTTCGGGCTCACTCAATAATCACCCATGCCCGCACAAGAGACACCCGCCGTTGAGATCGACCATGTTTCGTTCGCGTATCCGGTGTCCGGGTTCGATCGCAAGCCCGCCCCGGCGATCGAGGATGTCCACTTCACGATCGATCAGCACACCAGGCTCGGGGTCCTCGGGCCCAACGGCGGGGGCAAGTCCACGCTCATCAAGCTCATTCTTGGGATCATCAAGCCCAGCTCGGGCACGATCAAGGTGTTTGGGCACTCGCCGAGCAAGGCTCGCAAGCTCGGGCTCGTCGGGTATCTTCCCCAGCGGATCGAAGCGGACATCAACTGGCCGATCAGTATCAAACAAGTCGTGTCGCTCGGGCTCGCGTGCCGGACCAAGCCTTGGAAACAACTCTCCGCCGAAGACCAAGCCGCGATTGAGCGATCGATTGAGCTTGTGGGGCTCACGGATCTGACCGATCGCCCGATCGGGGCCCTCTCGGGCGGGCAGCTCCAACGCGCGATGATCGCCCGGGCGATTGCCGGCAACCCGAAGCTCTTGGTGCTCGATGAGCCGACCGTGGGGGTGGACATCGCCGGGCAGAAGCGGTTTGGTGAGCTGGTCGATACATTGCATAAGCAGCTCGATCTGACCGTGATCGTGGTGACCCACGACATGCGCGCGATCGCGGCCGTCGCGGATCGCGTGGCGTGCTTGTCGCGGACACTCCACTTCCACGCCGCCCCGCAGGGCTTGACTCCGGCGGTGCTCGCGCAGGTCTTCGCCCACGATGTCGCGGGTGTCTTTGGCGATATCCACATCGATGCACACCTCGCCGACGATTGCGACGACCCCGCCCACGCCCACCAACACCAGCACGACTGCGGGTGTGAACATGGCGAGGAACAAATCAACGGGGGAGACCGCTCATGAGCTTGCTATCCTCGACCAGCACAACAACCCTGGCCGCCGCCGGGCTCAGTATCAATCCCGAGCACTACCCGGTCATCATCGCGGCCCTGGTCATCTCGATCCTCGGCGCGGCGCTCAGTGTCTTCGTGGTGCTCAAGCGATTGGCCTTCATCGGGCAAGGGGTCTCGCACGCCGCGTTCGGCGGGGTGGGCATCGCGTTGGTGCTCGGTGTGCACGGGGCGACCACCATGGGGGCGATCGGGCAGCTCGGGATCGTCGTCGCGTTCTCGATCTTGGCCGCCCTCGGGATCGCGGCCATCTCGCGCTCCCAGCGTGGACGCACCGACACCGCCATCGGGGTCGTGCTTAGCGCGTCGATGGCACTGGGCTTTGTGCTCTTTACGATCGCCGAGTCCGGGCATGAGCACGACGAACAAGGGCACGCACATGGAGAGCACGCAGACGGGCATCACCTGATCGAAGAGATTCTCTTTGGCAACATCCTCAACACTACCTGGACCGATACCTGGGTCGCGATCATCGCCTCCGTCGGGATCGGCGCGACGCTGTGGTTCACGCGGCGCAAGCTCGTGTTCTGGGCCTTCGACGAGCCCGTCTGCGACGCCTACGGCGTCAGCTCACGCCGCATGACCGACCTGTTCTTGGTGCTCCTGGCGCTCACGGTCGTGATGTCGATGCAAATCGCCGGGGTCGTGCTGGCCGCGGCCATGCTCGTGCTCCCCGGGGCGGCAGCGCTTAATCTGAGTGCGAAGCTCTCGACGGTGTTCGTGTACTCGCTGCTCATCGCCATCGTGGGCGCGATCGCGGGGCTGCAGGCGGGGTTGGCCGGCGATTACCCGATCGGCCCGAGCATCGTGCTCGCCCAGAGCGTGCTGTATCTGGTGTCGCTGCTGGTCAGGGTGTGCTTGGTGCGTCTACGATCGTGATTGTTTGAAAACGATTCTTATCTGATCACCTATTTGATCATTGGAGACTGCACAATGAAAGCCGAGACCATCCTCGCCGAGTTCAACACCATCCGCAAGGATTTGCAAGAAGACAAGTCCGACCTCGAATGGCTGACCCTTCACCACGCGTTCTGCTTCATCTCCTACAAGATGGGCGAGTTCCAAGAGTACCTCGACGACCAGGCCGAGCGCGGAGCGTTCGCCGAGTTCGAATAAATTGTGCGAAACTTTACGCTATGTAGATCGCATCAGCCCTCTTGATTGATGCTCCGGCGGATCCGCTGGGCGTCCTGGGGGCGTTTGTGGCGTTCGTACTCCGTGATGAGCATCTGGCTCACCTTGTAGAAGTTGGACTGGCTCGCAAAGGCCTCGGCCATGTCGTCGGGCTGTTGAATGCTGCGGAGGGTCGTCTCGAGCAGCGGCAGAAAGTCCTTCTGCTTGTTGTTGGCCCGCAGCAGATTGTTCATCGCCCGCAGCGCGTTGACGCACATCGGCCCGTCGTTGAGGAAGTTGTTGAGCACATCCTGGTACGCGGTCCACGCCATGTCCGGCTTGCCGTTTTCTTCCCAGAGCGCCCCCTGCGTGAACCGCACCCCCGCGGCCAGGTCCGGGCGGGTCCTGAACTGCCCGAATGCCCATTCCCACATGGCATGCTGCTGGCGATGATCCTCCACCCCGTCGATGAGCTCGGAGAGGAAATCAAAGGAGAAATCCTGGTTGTCCCTGCCCGCGATCTGGAGCACCGCACGCGACCATGCGTCGAGCTGCTTCGAGCTCAGCTCCCCCTGCTTGGCCATGGCGCTCACCTGATCCCAGGCGCTGGGCACCCCCGAGCAGTTGCTCAGGGTCGCACGCAGGAGCTCGAGCCGATCGTCGGCGGCGTCCGTGCGTGGCTTGCGGAGATTCCCGTTTGAGTCGAGCTCGATTTCAAGGTTGGGTTCGGGGTTCCACTGATGCTTGTTCATGCGATCCACGACCAGGCCCGCGGCCATCGCGTGATGCACCGCGTCGAGGTTGGGAATCACCGCGCTGCCCAGGATCCCCACACGACCATCGGAGGTCCGCTCTCCGGTCTGCGGGTTGAGCATATTGCCCCGTAGATTCTGGTAATCCTCGTACCGGCCCGCGTCGAAGTCCCACGCCGCGCGTCGCCCTTTCATGTCGAGAAAACCAACCCACGCGTGCGAGACATCCGCCCCGATGGCCACGACATACCCTGATGGGATGCCGCACGCCTTGGCAACACTCATCGCGAAGTAGGCCTGATCAGCGCAGACGCCGCCGAGCTTTTTGATCTGGGAGAGCGAATAGTCGCCGCCCACGGTCACCTTCTTGGGCTTGCCCTGGCTGTAGTGCTCATAGTCATAGATAATCTCGAAGAACCGTTCGCGGATCCCCGGGTTCACCCGGTATGTATCGTGGGCCCACTGGAGCTCTTCGATCGAACCCGTCACATCAACAACATACACAAGGTTCAGAGCCGCCAGATCGTTGGGAGAGATCTTCATGGTCCGCGCGTTCTTGACAAAGAACTCAAAGATATCAAGCGGTCCAGCAGAGACCGGGGAGTTCTCATTGATTCGGACCTTGTACGCCCCGCCCTGTGGTTGATCATGCACCACGCAGATCGCCGCGGCCAGGGCCGAGTACTGCTCGACCTGCTCCGGGCGATTCTCCATCAGCGTCATCGCGACGCGGACCACGGCCGAGGGATTGTCTTGATCGTTCCAGAGGAGCCCGAGTTCTTTGGTGAAGTTTGGGCTCTGGGTAAATGCTTGGGCGACGGAGCCCGGTTCACGATGTCTGGAGGCATTGATCAGCATCAAGATGCTCCGCACGCCCTCGCTCTTGGCCATCGCGTCGAACTGTCGCACACCCGCCCGTGCAGCGACAGCATCGCTGAGCTGCCCGATCTGGCTCAACGCGGTGTTGAGCGTGGTCTGGTCGCTGACCGAAGCCAAGATCGCGTCGCTCTGCGTGATCGTGTCCTGCGTGAACTGGTCGACCTTGGGTGCTCGCCCGCGCCGCGACTGGGCCGACGCCGGGGTGCAGAGCACGATGAGCATCAGCGTGGTCAGGATCAGCATGAAAAAACGGGATCGGGTGTGCATGGTCATCTGGGCGGCTCCGGAAGAAATCGATAAGTACATGGCCGGATATCCTATGAATCCCGACCGATGCTATCCGTATACACACACCCAAAGTTGCATGAATAAAGGCATGAAAAAACCGGCCCGGGAAGATCCCGAGCCGGTCAAGAGATATGGATATCAGCTCAGATGAGCCGCCGGGATCAAATCCCGAGCATGCCGCTGAGGATGTCGCCGTAGGCCACGATGAGCCCCGCGAACACGACCGAGACGATCGAGATCAGCTTGATCAGGATGTTGAGCGCTGGGCCCGAGGTATCCTTGAACGGGTCGCCGACGGTATCGCCAACGACGGTCGCCTTGTGATCTTCCGAACCCTTGCCGTAGACGATCTCGGAGCCGTTGCCGGCTGCGACCGCGTCCTGTGCACGAGCGAGGATCGCGCTGCGGACGGTCTCGGGCACCTTGGTCGAGTTGCCCGTGCCGTCAACCATTTCCTGAGCGGTGGTCGCACCGTAGGACTCGAGGAGCTTCTTGGCGTTATCCCAAGCACCACCGGCGTTGGCCATGAAGACCGCGAGCGCGAAGCCCGAGGTCAGACCACCGACGAGCATCCCCATCACACCAGCGACCGACAAAGTCAGGCCGACAGCGATCGGGACGACGATCGCGAGGATCGACGGGATGACCATTTCCTTCTGCGCACTCGATGTCGAGATCGACACACACTCGGCGTAGTCCGGGTAGTGGTGACCATCGAGATCGACACCCTTCATCGGCCAGTTGTCCGGATCAGCCACGGCTTCTTCGCTCATGCCATCGTTGCGGAGGGCCTGACGGATGAAACCGAACTGACGACGGCACTCGCCCATCATCGCGTAAGCCGCACGGCCCACAGCGTTCATGGTCAGAGCACAGAAGAGGAACGCCAGGAGCACACCGATGAAGATACCACCGAGGAGCTTGGGGTTGGCGAGGGTCACATTGTAAAAGGTGAGGACATCTTTGATCATCCCACGCTCGGAAGAAGCGAGGGTCGCGGTCCAGCCGTCACCAGCGATGTCGTAGCGAGCATCGTGGTTGCCGGTGAGTGCGAAGATCTGACCGACTTCAACATCCTTGAGCTGGGTCGTGTGCTTGCCAGCGCTCGAACGGACATCGAGGAGCATACCACCATCAACATGGGTGGTCACGCCTTCGTCAGCGGTGAGCACCTGCTCGCCCGCATCGACGATGTTCTCGGTGACCACGGCGAACTTGCCGTAGCCCTGGTACACCGCGTAGCCCGCGTCCGCATCGCCAGGAGCCACATATGAGCCCTTGTCGAAGAACGCCTCGGCCTGTGTGCCGATCTGGACCTGAACGATCTGGATGTACGCCGCGAAGAGGGCCATCGCGGTGAGTGCTGCCGAACCAATCGCGAAGCCCTTACCGGTCGCCGCGGTGGTGTTGCCCAGTGAGTCAAGCATGTCGGTGCGTTCACGCACGATCGGGGGCTGCCCGGTCATTTCTGCGTTGCCGCCCGCGTTGTCCGCGATCGGGCCGTAGGCGTCGGTCGCCAGGGTGATACCCAGTGTAGAGAGCATACCCACAGCCGCGATACCCACGCCGTAGAGACCCATGAGGAAGCTGTCGCCGCCGCCGGCGAATGAGAACGCCGCGATGATCGCGACGACCACGGTGAGCAGCGATGCCCATGTGGACTTCATGCCTTCGGCGATACCCGCGATGATCACGGTCGCCGGGCCGGTCAGTGCCTGCTCAGCGATACGACGCGTCGGGGCGTGCTCGTACGAGGTGTAGTACTCGGTGGCGTGTGCGATCACAAGGCCCGAGATCAGACCCGAACAGATCGACAGACCAAGCCCCCACCAAGTGGTGATGCCTTCGAGTTCCGTCGCGTCGTTGAGGATAAACCAGAGCAGACCGAATGCACCGAGGACGATGAGTGCCGAAGCGACATACACACCCTTGTGCAGGCCCTTGAGCAGCTGCGCGAAGTTCGCGTTCTCCTTGGCCTTGACGGTGAAGACGCCGATGATCGAACAGAAGATGCCCAGACCAGCGAGCGCCATCGGGGTGACCGCGAGCTTGAGACCAAACGCGCCGGCTTCAGCGCCGGTCGCCAGGGTCATCGCTGCGGCAGCACCGAGTGCCATGGTCGCGAGGATCGAGCCGTAGTACGACTCGTAGAGGTCAGCACCCATGCCCGCGACATCGCCGACATTGTCGCCGACATTGTCCGCGATGGTCGCTGGGTTACGAGCGTCGTCTTCTGGAATACCAGCTTCGACCTTACCCACCAGGTCAGCACCGACATCGGCGGCCTTTGTGTAGATACCACCACCGACACGGGCGAACAACGCCTGGGTCGATGCACCCATCCCGAAGGAGAGCATGACGGTGGTGATCTCGGTGATCCCGCCATCAATCCAAGTAGTTGAGTTAAAGATGAAGAACCACGCCGAGATGTCGATGAGCGCGAAGCCGACCACATTGAGCCCCATGACCGCGCCCGAGCGGAACGCCACGGTCAGCCCTTCGTTGAGCGACTGCTTGGCGGCCCAGGTCGTGCGTGCCGACGCGTTGGTCGCCATCTTCATGCCGAACCAGCCACACAAGCCCGAGAACAGACCCGCGACGGGCACACCGATCAGGGTGAACTTGGACTGGAGACCCAGCGCGAACATGATCGCGAGGAAGACGATCAGCAGGACGAAGACGCCCGCGACCACCTTATACTGGCGGGTGAGGTACGCCATGGCACCGTCACGGACCGCCTGGGCGATCTCGATCATGTTCTCGTCGCCTTCGGATTTTTTCATCACCGAGAGCTGGAACATCTTGGCCATGATCAGGGCCAAGATGCCCCCGATCGGGGCAAGGTAATACGCCGGAGTGATCTCCGACATGGATGCCAGTGTTGGCATGAGTTGCATACTCATTGTGTTCAACCTCTTGCTTGTACAGCGCGTGTGTGGCTGCAGTCAGTTGGAGCGTCACGCACGCGCGTGAGCCGCCTGTGTTATCCAATCGCCGATTGCAAGTCACTGTGCGTCACTCTGCGAACCGTGTCGATACAAAACCCGGGACCGCCAGAGACGGCCTCGGTGTGGAGTCTAAAAAACAACCCGGTATGGGGTCGCAAGTATAGATCGACTAACCGCGCTAAATAGAGATAAAAACAAAGAAGAATCCCCTTTCCACGCGATTCCCGATCACGAACAGGCTCCCGAACAAGGCACAAAAAACCTCCGCGTGTGCGGAGGTCAATACAAGTCGATCGGAGAATAGCAAATTAGTCGCGGCGAGGCGCGGCCTTGCGAGCAGCACGGTTCTTGCGCTCTGATGGCTTCTCGTAGTATTCCTTCTTCTTGATATCCTTGGTCAAACCTTCCTTCTCGCAGAGCTTCTTAAAGCGGCGCATCATCTGTTCTGCGCTTTCATTTCCACGAGATTTGATCCGAATCGCCATGTGAACTCCTCAGTTCGATTTTTAAACAGGACATCTTGAAAATCCAACGCCGGTGCGTCGGGTCCCTATCCAAGGCGCGAATCGCCGCAAGGTCAAGCCCAGGAACGAATTGTGTCGCTCGATTGCCCCCAGAGCTCGAATTCAGGCTCCGGCTTGTGCCCAAGCCCCGAAATGACCGATAAAAACGCCCATGAGACCACGCCTGCTCGCCATTCCAACCCTTTTGTTCGCCATTGGGGCTGCAGTATTGCTGACCCTCCCCCTCAGCGGGTGCCAGTCGGTGCCCGCGCTCCGTGAGACCCGCGCTTGGCACGGGCAAACCCCGATCTACGCGACCTACCGCTTCGGGCGTCTGCACACCGAGCTGCCCCCCGGGCACTCAATCGAGACGGTGATGGCCGCGACGCGAGCGGTGCTCTATCGCCAGGGGCACACGATCGAAGAAGCATCCGTCTCACCCCAAGGCGGTCGGCTCGTCGCGCTCGCGTCGCGACAGCTCCCCTATGACAAGGTCAAGATCACGACTTCGTTCGAAGGCTCTGGCGTCGTCATGACGATCAATATCGATCCAGCGGAAGAGAACCGAGCGCGCATCGTGCTCGAGTCGATCCTCGCCGCACTCGGAATATAAAACTCTTTGCTAGCCAGCGAGGGGCTGAGCGATCGAACACATCACGCTGTCATCTCCGCTCACACTCCGCAATGCGATTCTGTTCCCGGTGCAATCACCAGCATCGCGCAGAGATGTGCTCATCGGCAGCCTCTGGCTCTGTATACCCATCGTTGGGTGGGTGCTCAACATGGGGCACCGGATCATGGTGGTTCATCGCATGATCCACGGCAACACACAGCCCTGGCCCGCTTGGGGCAACCTGCGTGAGCTGCTCAGGCATGGGGTGATCACACTCGCTGGGATGTTGCTCTATCTCCTGCCCGGGTCCATCACGGGGTGCGTTGCTTACCTGCTTTGGAGCTGGGCGATAGGCATCATCGCCGGCGTGTTCTTCGTCATTGGTATCTGTGCGATCCCCGGCTACATGACGGCCTACTGCGCGCAGTTCGATCACCGTGAGGTGTTCAACATCCGGCGTTCGTTGCAAAGGGTGGTGCATGCTGGCCCAGCATATTGGAAGGCGTGGGGGATCACGCTGGCCGCGCTCGCGGGCTCGTTCTTTGGGCTTCTGGGCTTTGGTGTGCTGTTTCTGTTCACGAGTGTGTGGTTCTGGCAGGCAGCCGCTTTCTGCTTTGCCAATACCATGACTAGGGCGAGTACACAGCTGGGAACAGCATAAAAAACCCACGCGACGCGTGGGCTTTGTCATTGAACTATTCGCCTGAGATCAGCCGTCTCACCGCTTATCAATCGCGACATACGGCGAGTTGTGCGGGCCAACATAATCGGTCGTCGGGCGGAACAAGCGGTTGTCGCCGAGCTGCTCGATCACATGACCGGCCCAGCCGGCGATGCGTGCGAGCACGAACATCGGGGTGAACAGATCAAGCTTGAGCCCGATGCAGTGGTAGGTGGTCGCCGAGTAGAAGTCGACATTGGGGTAGATGCCCTTGGCGGCGTACTCGCGCTCCATGATCAACTCGATCGCGTGCGACTTGTTGTAGAGGTCCATGTTGTTGGTGTCCTCGGCGAGCTGCTTGGCAAGCGTCATCAGCTCGCTGGCGCGTGGGTCCTTGGACTTGTACACGCGGTGCCCGAAGCCCATGATGCGTTCTTTGTTCTTGATCATGTTCATCACATGATCCTCGGCCGCCTCGACCGATGGGATCTGGTTGAGCATCTTCATCACGCCCTCGTTCGCTCCACCATGGAGCGGGCCACGCAATGAGCCGACCGCAGCGGTGATCGACGAGTACACATCCGACAAGGTCGAGATGACCACGCGAGCGGCGAAGGTCGAGTTGTTGAGCCCGTGATCGGCATGGGTGATCATGCAGATATCGAACGCACGGATCATGGCTTCGGTGGGCTTCTGCCCGTTGAGCATGTAGAGGAAGTTGGCCGCGAAGTTGAGCGACGGATCGCCATCGATGATGTCGAGCCCGCGCCGGTGGCGATCGAAGGCCGCGACAATCGCGGGGGCCTTGGCCAAAATCTGCATTGATTTCTCACGCGCGGCTTCGACCGAGTTCTCGTTGGGGTTCGCGTCGTCCATCGCCATCGAGCTGATCATCGTGCGGATCACATGCATCGGCTCAGCATCCACGGGGCATGCGGTGATGCGGGCCTTGATCGCGTCGCCCAAGGTGTAATGCGAGCGGAGATCCTTGGTGAAGGCTTCGAGTTCGCTCTTGGTCGGGAGGCGTTTGTTCCAGAGCAGGTAGACAGTTTCTTCAAACGAGCTCTTGGAGGCCAGGTCGCCGATCGCGATGCCGACATATTCAAGGATGCCCTCGGTACCGTTGATAAAAGACATCTCGGTCTGAGCGGCGATCACGCCTTCGAGGCCTTTGGAGAATGTTTTTTCAGCAGTGCTCATGGTGTGGTCCTTCTATGCCCCGTTGCGGGCATCGGTGATCGATATATGGTCGAAAAGCGGTCGATGAGCGGCGTCATCGGGCGAAAATACCTGTAAAGTGCGGACAAGATTGTAGGCATCAACCTGATCTTGGGTGCTAAGTCCACCGATCCGGGGCGTACGATCTGCCCGTGATTATCCCCCTGGGAACAGATCGACCCTCCAAACGCCGAGCCCTGATTACACCGATCCTGATCGGTGTGAATATGGGGGTCTTTGTCTTGATGGCCTTCTTGCAACAGTCGGATCCTGATCTGGCGAATGCCATCTATCACCAGTGCAGGATCTGGAGGCTGGATTTCCATTTCTGGCAGCCCATCACCTCGGCGTTCTTCCACGCGGGGTTCATGCACATCTTCGGCAATATGCTCTTCCTGCTTGTGTTCGGGCCCTCGGTGGAGGACCGAATGGGTAGATTCTGGTACCTGCTCTTCTATATGGCCGGAGCCACGCTCTCCGGGCTGGCCCATATCGCAGTGGAGACCAAACCCGCGATCGGTGCATCCGGGGCCGTGGCTGCTGTTTCTGGGGCGTTTCTGGTGCTGTTTCCGCATGTACGGATCAAATGCATCTGGTTCTTCTTCATCATCAGCATCATCCACGCCCCCGCCTGGTGGCTCATCGGGCTCTTTATCGTGCTCGACCTGATCGCCGAGGTCTTCAGCCCCGACAACGGGATCGCCAACATCGCCCACTTAGGGGGGTACGCCTTCGGGGCGGGGCTCTCGATAGTGCTGCTGCTGACCAAGATCCTCCCCCGCGAGCGGTACGACATGTTCTCGCTCGCCCAGCAGCGCAAACGCCGATCCGAGTTCCGCGTCGCCAGCGAGATGCACAAGCTCGCCGGGGTGTACCAGGGCGACCAAGAACTCGACCCGCAGACGGCGGACATCGCCGACCACCGGGCCAAAATCGGATCCATGGTCTCGCAGCGCGACCTCCCCGGTGCCTGCGAACTCTACCTGCAGATGCTCGAACGCTTCGCCCAGCCTACCCAGAGCGTGACCAAGGGGAAGGGCAAGCACAAACAGGCGGACACCTCCAAGCTCCTCACGCTCCACCGCGATGCGCAGTACCAGATCGCTAACCATTTCTATCAATCCGGGCAGCGTGCCCAATCCGCCGAGGCCTTCGCCCGCCTGCTCGATACCTACCCCGAAGACACCGAACGCACCGTCATCACTGTCCTGCTCGCCCGCATCCGTGCGCACGATCTGGGTGATCCGGTCGGGGCGATCGAGCTGCTCGAAGAGCTCGCTTCCAAAATGCACGACGCCGACACCCAGGCGCTCATCGACCAAGAACTCGGCTCCGTCCGAGCCCTCATCAAAGACACGCAAACAGACACACCAACCGACACATCGAAAGACCCACAGCCATGACCAATCCTAACACCCGCACCCGCATCAAAGTCTGCGGCATCACCACCCTCGAAGCCGCCAACGCCGCCGTAGACGCCGGCGCTGACGCCGTCGGGTTCGTGCTCGTCGAAGACACCCCACGCTACATCGAGCCAGAACAAGCCGCGGCCATCATGTATTCACTTCCGCCCTTCATCGGCGCGGTGGGGGTTGTCCAAGACCTCGATGTCGATCAGTTCTGCGAGCTCGAATACGCCTGCCCCGCCCACACCATGCAGCTCCACGGCAAGGAACCCGTCGACACCGTCCAAGCCTGCGGCCCCGGTGTCATCAAAGCCTTCAAATACGAAGACGCGACCATCAACTCCCAGCTCACCCGCTGGGCCAAGGTCGAAGAGGTCGACGCCCTGCTCATCGACGGCTCCGCCGGGGGCACAGGCGAAACCTTCGACTGGTCGAATCTTGCCCCGCTGATCAAGGACTACCCAAAGAAGATCATCATCGCCGGCGGCTTAGACGCAAGCAATGTCGGGCAGGTCATCGAGACCCTGCGTCCGTACGCCGTGGATGTGTCGAGCGGGGTTGAAGACGCCCCTGGCGTCAAAAACCTCACCAAGATCGCCGAGTTCTGCGCCGCCGTCCGCGCGGCCGATGCCAAGTAAGCCCGGTCTGTAAACCAGAGGACTAAAGGTCAGCCTTCGCGATCGCGACGAGCCCGGCCATGACCGAATCTTCCGAGACCCCATCCGTATGGATCACGGACTCAGCGAGCTTTCTATACAACCCATCACGCTGATCGAACAGCGTCTGCACCTCGTCGAGCACATCGCCGCCGACCAAAGGCGGGCGATTGGTGTTGTCGGCTTGGGCGAGCCGATCCCGGAGTGTCTCGGGCAGTGCCCGCAGATAGATGACTCGGCTGGCTTTGGCGTGCTGGGCCGCTTCGAGCATGTCCGCGCAGCTCGGAGCGGTGGGGGTGCCGCCGCCGAGGGCGATGACTTGGTCCGCAGCTTGGAGTGCAGTGCCCAGTGCCTGAGCTTCTGCATTTCTAAACGCATCGATCCCATGACGCTCGATGGCTTCGCCTGCGCCGGTGGTATCGAGCACCGCCGCGCTCGCGTCATCGAGATCAACAAACGCCCGACCGAGCGCATCAGCGAGCCGACGCCCGAAGGTGGACTTGCCAGACGCACGAAGCCCAATCAAGATCAGATTGGGCTTCGGGTCATTCATAGGGTTGTCTTTCAATCATCAAGACGACGAGCGGCTTGGCCAGGCTCAATCTTCTTTCACACGCGCCATGTACGAGCCGTCCTCGGTCGAGATGCGGACGGTCTCGCCGATCGCGATGAATGGTGGCACACGGGTCTTGAGCCCGGTATCGCACACGGCTTCCTTAAGCTGATTCGTCGCGGTCGCGCCCTTGATCCCCGGCGCAGTGTCCGCGATCGTCAGGGTGACTGCGGAGGGCAGCTCGATGGCGACGGGGTTCTCGCCGTGGAACATCACGGTGCAGGTGGAGTTTGGCGCCATGTACAGCAGGGTGTCATCGAGGAGTTCCTTGCTCAGCTCGACCTGGTCGTAGTCCTGCAGGTCCATAAAGGTGGCCCCGCCCTCGCCATCGTCGTAGAGGAACTCCATCTCGCGCTTGTCGAGGGTGGTGCCTTCGACGACATCCGAGCCCGAGAAACGCTGTTCCTTCATCCCCGCGCCGTCCACGGCTCGCATCTTCGCCTGGATGTACGCCGGGCCCTTGCCGGGCTTCACATGGCCGATTTTGGTCACGACATAGAGCTTGCCGTTCATTTCGAGTGCCACACCTGGGCGGATTTCGTTTGCTTTCATGGTCGTTTCCAAGGAATGAAGTATGGGGACAGGCGGTTATCTGTGTATCCAAGGGCAAACTGCCCATGGACACCATCGGATACCATCATAGCCCCGCCGGGCATGCAGTTGTGGGCACGGCGGGGACAAGTCGGGTACGCTCAGGTTAAGCCCAACCGACAAAAAGAGACGCTCAGGAGCCAGATCATGCGCATGAACGAACGAATCTATCAGCAGAGTCCGATGGGCCGACGCAACTTCCTCACGATCCTCTCAGCCGCCAGCGGCTCGGCCTTCATCGCCTCGCCTGTCTTTGGCAAGCTGATCGAGACTACAGGCACGGGCGAACCGGCCGCCCAGCCAATCCTCGCATGGGACACGATCCACAATGCCGGCTTCCATGTCATGGCCGACCAATCCACCGGCGGCAACGCCCTCGTGATGACCTCGGGCTCGCAAACCCTGCTCGTCGATACCAAGTTCGCCCATCTGGGCGGGGCACTGGTCGAAGACGCCAAGGCCTTCGCCGGGCCCCAAGACCAGTTCGAGCTCACCCTCATCAACACCCATCACCACGGCGACCACACCGGTGGCAACGGCATGGTCGTCCCCTTTGCCAGCGCCTCATACGCCCATGAGAACGCCCTGCCTCGGATCGAATCCCAGCTCGATCGCTACAAGCAGGGCGCAAGCAACGGCCCCGCCCAAGTCGGTCGTTCGAGGGGGGCCAAAGCTCTGCTCGAGCAAGCCATGAACGCCGCCGCAGCTGGCGAGGCATGGACCAAAGACGATGTCGTGCCCAAGGCCGCTGTTCAGGATCACCACGCCATCGATCTCGACGGCACCACAGTCGACATGCACCACTTCGGGGCCGGGCACACCGACAATGATCTGGTGGTGCACATCAAGGAGCACGGGGTTATTCATACCGGCGACCTAGTCTTCGCCGGGCTCCATCCGTATATGGATTCGTCCGCCGGCGTGACCGCTCGGGGCTGGGTGGAATCGCTCGAATCCATCCTCAACCTCTGCGACCAAGACACCATCGTGATCCCCGGGCACGGCCCCGTCGGCACCAAGAAAACCGTACAGAATCAGCTCGATTACCTCAACGAGCTCATCAAGCATGTGCAAAAGGACATCGACGACGGGGTGTCCAAGGCGGACTGCGCCGAGAAAAGCTGGGACTTCATGGACGGGCTGGGGTTCGAGTCAGTCCGATCCAGAGCGATCGAGACCACCTACGACGAACTCGCCGGCTGATTAAAAAATCTCGTAGGCTTCAAGGATCTGGCGCATCTGGGCGACGGTATCGCCCGTGTGGTCGATCTGCTCGGCGCACCAGCCGAAGGCTCGGGCCCCCTCGATGTTCTCTGGCGAGTCATCGAAGAACAGGATCTGATTGCCAACCGCACCAACGCGCCGCTCGAAAGCCGCGAATGCCTTTTCGTCGGGTTTCGCGAGCCCGAAGAGGAAGCTGGCGTGCTTGTGCTCGATCAGGTTGGCCGCGGGAAAATCTTCTTCCATCCGTGCCCAGTGCGTCGCGTTGGTGTTGGAGAACAACGCCGTGGACAGGTCGGCGAACTCGTTGAGTTCTTCGATCAGCTCTGCGATCCCGGGGTACTCTTCGAGCAGCCACGCGTCATGCACCGCGGCGATGTCTTCGAGCGTATGAAAATCTTCGGATTCCTTGGCCAGCGATCGACAGAATGCCTTATCGCTCATCTGCCCGGTGTGGAACCGCTTGGCGATCGCGTCCTGCTTGGCCAGGCACTTCTTGGAGATCTTCGCATTGGGCGCCTTGATCCCCGCGGCTTTGCAGCCCTCTTGCCAAGTCCGACAAATTTTGAGGATCACCCCGCCCCAATCGAAGCAGACGAGCCGGATATCGTGATCGGTGTGTGCCATTTCAGCCATAGGGGGGATTATACGCCGCCGGTTGGGCATTTCATAATCTCATCGAGCACCGTTGTGGCAAACGACCCCCTCGGGAGCTCAAAGGCACACCGGATATACGCCCCGTGCTCGTCGATCCCGCCCTCGACCTCGGGGTCCTTGACCTGCATCCGCAGCGGGCGTCGATCGCCCCCGATCATGGAAATCCCGCCGCGTTGCTCGCAATCGACCAAGTCGCTCGGCTCAACCCCGGCTGCCTCAAGGGCCTGGAGCTCAGATTGATCCACCGCTCCGCCCGCTCTGGACATCGTCGTGCCCCACATCGGGCCCGAGGGCGAGAGCTCGAAGTTTTCGACCCGCTGGGCGAGGTTCGACTCCGCCCGCGCGAGTTCTTCGCCGCTGATCTCGAAGACCGATCGGTTTTTCGTCACGAACGCCAGATCCCCGGGCAACAGGGTGTCCATCGTGCCCGCTTCGAGGCGCTGATTGAGCACATGGTTAAAGACGGCCGATTGGAACGAGCTGATAAAGAACCCGGCCGCGGTCGGGTCGATGGCTTTCAGAGCTTTCTCGGGCGGATGATCGTTGCTCAGCGCCCGGAGCAGGTTGCGTTCGATCTTGAACACCTTGGGCATCAGCTCGAAACCATTGCGAAAGCGCCCATCGCGGTAGGCCTCGCGGGCTTCGTTCGAGCTCGCCGGTGCGCCGTCCTTGGGCGAGAGAATCAGGTCGATGGCGCCCTGTGCATCGCCCAGGATCAAGGCCCTGCCGACAAGGTGGTTGTTCTTGAGGAACCCGAATCTCTGCTCGCCGATCCGGTTGGGCGCGCCGCAGCGGGCGAGCCGATCGAGGGCGACCTTCGCGTGGCGTACCGCCAAGGGCTCGACTCCGCGGACCTTGATCGAGAACCGGTTGCCCGACAGGTGCCCGCGTTTGAGCTTGTTGGTGTGCAGATCCACCCAGAGCACGCTGGCGCGATCATGGACAAAGCTGGGGAAGTCTTCCGGGGTCTTGCCCGGGGCGTGGATCGAGATGACCTGGCGCGTGATCGCCTGCTTGTCCTTGAGCCCCGCGTGCCCGATGGCGTGGCGTTTGACCTTGAAATGACGCGAGAGCGCATCGCGGAGCTGGAGCGTGGTCAGCTCGCGCTTCTCGACAAAGAGGAAGATGTGCTCGCCCTCGCCGGCCGGGTTATAGAGGGGGATCTCTTCGACCAAGAAATCTTCCGGGCGGGCCTTGAGCGTCCCGCCGATCCCGGGGATGTCGTGCGTGAGGTACCGCGGGGCGTCGGCCCCGGTCGAGAAGGAAGGGAGGGATTCAGAAGTGGGGGTGCTCATCATTCAGAGTTATCCATATGGTCCGTGTCATCCATCGTCGGGAGAGTCGCCAGCGCGATCACCGACTCGTCAACAAAGATCGGGACATCGCCCGCAACACCCAGCGCGATCGCATCGCTCGGGCGTGCATCGACCTCGATCGCCCGCCCGTGGTTGTCGGTCAGGTTGAGCAATGCGTAGAAGGTGCCGTCGACAACTTTGGTGATCGCGATCGAATCGAGCGAGGCGCCGAGTTCTTCGATGGTGTTGGCGAGCAGGTCGTGGGTCATTGGGCGATCGAAATCGCTGCCACTGAGCCGACGGTCGATTGCGATGGCCTCGCTGAGCCCGATCACGATCGGAAAGGCCCGCGTGGGCTGCCCGGGTCTGGGCGAGACCTCGCGCAGCTCGATCAGCTGAGCGCTGTTGAGCTCACGGATCAGGATGCGGGCGAGTTCCATCTGGATACGCATGACGATTCAATCTCTCGGGTGTGGAGTACCCCGAACGATAGGAGTGCTGGGCATCTGCATGAGCAATTCCCGCCCAGATCGTACGAACTATCCGCCAGCTCAACACGCAGCGCGGCTCCCAGGCTAGCCCAAGCTGGCCCAACGCCAGTCCAACGCGGGCCAAGCCTCGCCCTACCATACAACATATGAAATCGATCCTCATTGACAGTGTGTTCGTCATCCTGATCGCCGGTTCGCTGGTCTCGCTGATCTACTGGGGGGCGGTGATCGTGCATGTGTGGCTCACACGCAGGCTCCTGCCCACCGCCCGCGACGGGATCGCGATGGCCGAGCTTTCGCCGCCGACGCAGAAGGTCTGCGTGATCGTGCCCTGTCACAATGAGGCCGGCAACATCGCCACGCTGATTGGGTCGCTCAAAGAACAAGACTACGACCGCCTGCGGATTGTCCTGGCCCTCGATCGCTGCACCGACGACACGCTCGGCGTCGCCCGCGCCGCGATCGACGAGGACGACCGATTCGAGATCGTCGAGATCGCCAAGTGCCCCGAGGACTGGGCCGGCAAGGTCCACGCGGCTTACTCGGGGTTCGAGGGCTCCGAGCACGCACGCAACGCCGAAGTATTGATCTTCACCGACGCCGACACCTGGCTCGACCCGGCCTGCGTCCGCTCCTGCGTCGCGTTGCTCAAAGAACGCAAGCTCGATTTCCTGAGCCTGCTCTCGACGCTCGAAGCCAAGTCGTGGTTCGAGCGCATCGTCCAGCCGATCACCGCCTTCGAGCTCGCCCGCCAGTTCCAGCTCTTGCGGGTCAACTCGACGGGCAAACGCCGACGCGCGTTCGCCAATGGTCAGTTCATGATGTTCACCGCCCACGCCTACCAAACCGTCGGCGGGCACGAACGCGTCAAAGAAGCCATCCTCGAAGACATCGTTTTCGCGCGCTGGGTTCGTCATCTCAAGCTCGCAGGCGGGCTGCTGCTCGCCGACCGGATGCTCAAGTGCCGAATGTACGACAACTGGCAAGAATACATCCGAGGCTGGAAACGCATCTACACCGAGACCGCCAACCGCGAGGTCCGTCGGCTCCGCCGCTACGCGCTCCGCACGCCTTTGCTGTGCGTGGCGATCCCGCTGTGCTGCGTGCTCTTGGTGCTCGTCAGCTTCTGGCTCGGGCAAGACTCGACCCAGTGGGTGGGCATCAGCATCGGCGGGCTGGGCTCTGGTGCGTGGTTGAGTGCGATGATTGTGATCTATCGGATCAGCGGCGCGCCGATCTGGGATGTAGGCGCGGCGATGGTGGGGGCCGTGCTCACCGGGCGGATATTCTCGGCAGCCGCCAAAGATTTAGTCGACGGCACCCCGACCCAGTGGGGCGGCAAGTCGTATATACGCAAGGCAGAGGACGCATAAAAGGTAGGATTATGAGCAGGGCCAGAAGAGTCAGAAGATCAACCGACGATGTCCGCATCGAGCTCACGCCGATGATCGATGTCGTGTTTTTGCTCCTGACCTTCTTCATTTTCGCCATTGTCATGATGGTCCGCGCCGATGTCCTCGATGTGAACCTGCCCAAACTCGCCGCCGGTCAGCCCGCAGAAAAATCGATCCCCATCACCATCGTGATCGATGCCCAAGGAACCCTGCACATCAACGGCGACCCGATAGAACTCGAAGCCATCCCCGAACGGGTCAACGCGCTCCGCGAAGAGCTCAATGCCAACGGCGCCTTGGTGCTGGCCGTCGATACCCAGTCGCCCGCGGGCGTGATGATCTCGCTGGCCGATACGCTCACGGGCGCAGGGCTCGGCGAGTTCTCGATCATCGGGCGCAAGGCCCAAGAAGAAGCCGATACTTCTACCAAGAGCCCCGCCACAGGAGAAGCCGAAACGACCCCATGAGCCTGATCGCCCTGCCATCACAACGAACCATGCACGGCTCGTCCGCGTTGGTGATCGGAGTGTGCTTTGTGCTCAGCGTGCTGATCCACCTGGGCGTGGGCATCGGCGCGAGCAACTCGATCAGCGCCGCCCTGCGCACCAAGCAGACGCCCGGGTCCGCGATCGCCATCGAAGAAACGCCAGAACAGCCCCTGCCCGAGGACAAGCCCACGCTCGGGCTCGATTCGGCCAAAGCCGCGTCGATCAACTGGCTCGGGGTGCTCGAGGACCCCGAACAGGGCGACGCACCAATCGCCGATGTCGAGCAGGCCGAGTTCACCACGCAGGTCGGCGATGCCCCGGAGACCACCGCGCCGATCACATCCCAAGAGCCGACGCCACCCATCGAACGAACTGCCGAACAGCCAACTCCAGAGCTGCAAGAACCGATCGAAGAACCTAAACCTGAGCCTGAGCCCGTTCAAGAGCCCATTCAAGAGCTACCGCCGCCGGAGCTCACCGAGCAGATCGAGCTGGAGCCCGAACCTATTGAGGGCGCGCCGGTGCAAGTGCTGCCTCAGCCCGAGCCCCAGCCTGAACCACTGCCTGAGATAGAACCAGAACCAGAGCCAATTGCCGAGCCTATTGAAGAGCCTGTGGAAGAGCAAGCCGTTGAAACGACAACCGAGCAGCCCACCGAAGCCGAGCTAACCACGCAGCCAATCAGCCAACCGATCAGCCAGCCTCAGCCCGCGATCGAATCGCCCATCCCCGCCACAGCCGGCAAGGACGGCATCCTCTCCGAGAAAGAATCCTCGGCTTCGATCATCAAGCGATCGGAAAAAATCAGCTACAAGGACCTCAACAAACCCATCGTCGGCAAGGGCTTCGAGATCATCACCGTCAACCCCAAGTTCCCCGCCTCGGTCCGCTTCACCGAGCTGCCCAACAACCCGGTGCTGATCATCCGATTCGATGGGCGTGGGCGCGTGGTGAAGGTCAGCTTCCTCAAAGAGAAGAAGCGTGAGTTCAACACGGGCGTGACGAGTGTGGACGAGCCGTTGATCAGCGCGGTGTATCAATGGCGCGCAAAGGGCAAGCAGATCGAGGCGCTCACGATCGACGATCCAGAATCGTACATCGAGATCCCGATGCGGATCACCTTCCGCACGGATCGCAATACGCCGTAAGCAATGATGAAATTGATTTTGTTTGTCTTATCGACGACGACGCGTCATCGCCAATGAACCAACAAGCAAGAGCCCGGCCGACGACGGCGCAGGGACCACCGAGCGGACATAGCTAAACGATCCGCCCGCGGTACGTGCGCCCCAGGCGGTGAACATCAGGTCGATATAGATGTCATCGGTTTCCAGATACACCACGGCGTTGCGCCCGATCATCCCCTGCGGGTTGCCGCCGTGGGTCTCGCCCCATGACAGGAAGTTGAGCGAATCGATGTCGGCAGTGGTGCCGAAGGCCCACAGCGTCCCGATCGGGCTGGGCCCCTCGTTGCCGCCGCCGGAGAAGTGGTCTTCTTGGGCGATGTTGAAGATGCCCTGATTGAGATCACGGGTAAGCCAGACATTGTCCGTGATCCGGTCCTGGCTGTCGGCCGATGTGATATCGCCAAAGCCGGCGTACTCGTAGGTGAAATCGAGCCCGGAGTACACGACAGATGCGTGTGCGGTGCCCACGGACAGGATCGCAGCGATCACAGAAGCTGCACAGAAAGCTTTCTCAGTTCTCATTTTGACCTCTCTCGTTGTCTCTCAATGCTCATCCTACCAGCTTCAGTGCCAAGTTCAATGCCAAAGTGGGAAGTCGGATGGGCCAACCAGCGCCCGGATCAGGATTTGGCCGTATCCGTTTGGCCGATGGTGATCTGCGCGGTTATCGGGGTGTCGTCCGTCGGCTGCGTATCGCACCCCTCGGGCTGGCTCTCGATATGCAGGCGCTTGGTGCGGTGTTGCGACCAGTCCTCAACGAGCAGATCGGGCGACTGATCGCTGGTGTGGGTCTTGAGGATGTCGTACTTGGTGTCGCGCTGGGCGGGGATAAACCCCGCGTTGCGGATGAGTCGGCACAGCACCGCTTCGTCGAGGCAGTAGGTCGTGCCGGCTGAGGAAACGACATTCTCCTCCATCATCACCGAGCCCATGTCGTTGGCGCCAAAGTTGAGCGCGACCTGCCCGACATGCGGGCCCATCGTCACCCAGCTCGAGCCGATGGTGTAGATGTTGTCGAGCATCAGGCGCGAGACCGCCTGTGTGCGCAAATACTCGGTCGAGCCCGCGAACCTCAATCGGCGGCCGAAGTTCTTGTCCATGTCCTTGGTGCCCGAGCCATCGAGCTGAGCGACGACATCGCCCGGAAACGGCGTGCCTGCTTCTTTGTCTTCAGCCGTCGGCCAGTGGGGCAAGCGACCAAGCGCCGTGTTGTCGGGTTGGAAGGGCCACGCGTGGAACCCGAGGTAGTGCCCGCCGGTTTCTGGATTCTTGATCGTTGGGTCGCCGGCGATGGCCGAGGGCACCTCGCCGGTGCCAAAGTCGCGGATCGCCTTGTCCTGCCAGTGGCGGACCATGTGCATGTGGTGTATCCGATCGGCGTAGCCCTCGATATGCCCGTACATCATCGACGCGCTGGTGAACATGCCCAAAGAGTGGGCCGCGTACATGACTTCGAGCCAGGCGTTCATATCGCACTTGCCCATGCCGATCTTCGTGCGCACGGCTGGTGCGAAGATCTCCCCGCCCCCGCCGGGCAATGAGCCCATCCCGGCTTCCTTGAGCCGGACGAGCACCCAGCGAACTTTGTCGATCAGCGTCTTGCCCGGAGGGTCAAAGAAGTTGACAAACTCAATCAGCTCCGGCGGCGAGAACGCATGGATCTTCACATGCGGAAACCGCTCGCGGATCCCGTTGAGCAGCTCAAGATACCAATCGAGCGAGAGCTCCGGGTTCATGCCCCCCTGCATCAGGATCTGGGTGCCCCCGATGTCGGAGAGTTCCTGGACCTTCTGGTAGAGTTCTTCGTATTCGAGCGTGTAGGAATCGTGGTCCTTTGCGGTGCGTTTGAAAGCGCAGAAGATGCACTTGGCGGTGCAGATGTTGGTGTAGTTGATATTGCGATCGATGATGTACGAGCGGACATGGTCGCCGTGCAGGTCGCGACAGCGTGCGTCGGCGTATCGCCCCAGCGTGTGCAGCGGGGCGCTGGTGAGCAGGTCGAGCCCCTGCTCAACCGTGAGCCGAGCCTGCCCGCTCGCCACCGCGCCCAGCAAGCCCGGATCGCTCGCGTCGAGATGCGGGAACTCAGGCAGGGGTTGGTAGATGGTGGACATAATCGGGCTCGCATCGCGTGGAACAGAGTTTCAATGATTCCTGAAATCATACGCCCCAGCCACCCATATGGCAACAAATCTCCCGTCTCGGCCTGTCATGGCTCGGCTATGCTTGTCGTGCACTCGACGAAAGGAACCCATCGCATGAAGATCGCCTACATCAGTTGTGCTGTCCTCCCAGAGCCCGACATTGACGAGCAGCCGTTGCTCAATGGGCTCATCGCGGCTGGGCACGACGCATCCGTCGCCGCCTGGGACGATCCATCGGTGGACTGGGGCCAGTATGATCTCGCGATCGTCCGCGCGACCTGGAACTACGCCCTGCATGTCGATGCCTTCGCCGCTTGGCTTGAGCGCGTCGATCGGTTGACCACGCTGGTCAACCCGTACGAGACGCTGAGCTGGAACCTACACAAGGGCTATCTGCAAACGCTCGCCGATGCTGGGGTCGCGATCATCCCGACACGGTTTACGGAATGCGGTGAATCGGCGTCAGTTGAATCCATCGCCCAGAGCGAAGGCTGGTCGAAGATCGTGATCAAGCCATCGGTCTCCGCCGGGTCATACGGGACCAAGTGCTTCGATCTTGCGCAGGGCGAGCAAGAAGCCGCCCAAGCATTCTTCGACGAGATGATCGTCCAGCGCGACATGATGATCCAACGCTACATGCCCAGCGTCGATACACAAGGCGAGACCGCACTGATCATCATCGCCGGCCAGCTCACCCACGCCATCGAAAAACGCCCACGCTTCGACGACCAAGACGAAGAGGTCTACCTCCGCGAGCATATCAGCGACGAGATGCGTGCGCTGGCGGCCAAGGTGCTCGACGCCGCGGGCCAGGAGCACTACTACGCCCGCGTCGATGTGATCCCTGACGATGATGGGGCGCTGATGCTCTCCGAGCTCGAACTGCTCGAACCCTCGCTGTTCTTCCCCTACGCGACCCACGCGGTCGATGCGTTCGTGGGCGGGCTCGAACAGCTGGCCGCCAAGAGCACCCACTAAAAAACCGCACGCCAAACAGGCGTGCGGTGAAGGGGTTCGTGTTGATCTCTTTTATCACCAGCGATTAGCGGCGACGGGTCCACAGCGCTGGCAGGCCCAGCAGCAGTGCAACGGAGCCCGGCGCAGGAACCAGGTTCGCATTGGCCCAGTCAATCGCCAGCTCGTGAGCTTCTTCATCTTCGAGCCCGAAGCCGTGGATGAAGAAGATCGGATCGGCAGTGTCCGACCCATGCTCAAGCGTGAGCGACCACATGTAGAAGCCATGAGCGTCCGCCGAGATATTCGAGAGCCCCGCATCGATGTGCTTGTGCATGAAGCCGTCGCTGGAGGTGGTATCGATATCGAAGCTATCGACGATCGAATCGGACCCATCAAGGGTGGCCGAGAAGATCGACGATGGAGCCTTGGAGATTGTCAGGGTGTTGTCGGCGGCGCCGAAGTTCACCTCGCCCTGCCCGTCCCAGTAGAACAGGTTGGCTGTCGTCTCGCCGATGGAGAATGAGCGGGCATCGAAGCTCAGCGCGGTGTTGCCGGCGAGGGCCTGGTACCCAACAGGGATGTTCGACCCGGACAAGGCGTTGAAGCCCGGCTCGTCGGTGGTTCCGAAGGCATCGAACTCGCCCTCGTACACACGGGTATTGGTGTTGACAACCGAGCCGTCATCAAAGTCGTACTGCCCGGTGAGCAGGTTGCCCGCGTCGTCACGGATGACGAGCAGGTCAGCATGCTGGGCGCTGGCCACGGTTGAGATGGACAGTGCGGCGAGTGTGGCAACGGCGGAAAGTGTTTTCGTATTCATGATTGAGTTCCTATTTCTATAACTGATTGGCCCATTCGAGCCGGTGATGTTTATGGATTGGCGGCCGGATCAAACGAGTTCCGGTCGATGTCGGTGAGGACATCGCGGAAGCTGAGTGCCTCGGCGTGTCCATCGAGGAAGCCCCAGTTGGTCGTGGCTTCGTCTGTGCCCGGGTCGCCCCGGACGGCATTGATCTGCACCTGCTGCTGGGCCTTGAAAGCGGGTGAAGGGTGGTTGAGCCAGCCCTCGATATGAGGATGGTCAGCCGCCGCGTAATCGCCCTCTTGGGCCATATGCAGGAAGTGGATCACCGCGCTCGGTCGTGAGACCGATTGCATCTTGTATCCCGGATACGGGCTCCGGAAGTTGGGGCCCCAGGGAACGGTGGTGGTGTCAAGGAAGTTGTTGATCCCATAGCTCGTCACCCGCCTTTGCTCTACAGGAGCACCGGGGACGGGCTCGCCCTCTGGGTAGGGTCCCCAGTGAGCGGACTTATCGAGCGGCGAGTGCATAATGAACTCGCTCTGGTAATACGAGCGGAGAGATTCGAACCAGGGGTCAAAGTCGCCGTGGGTCACGCCGCCGTGGGCGAGGTTCGCTTGAATCAAGCGGCCATCGTTATCCTCGGTGTACATGGTGTGGGCGATCTCCATCTGTCGGATGTTGGAGAGATCCACCAGCGCCTGAGCACTCTTGCGAGCGTTCCCAAGGGCGGGTAAAAGGATCCCAATCAACAACGCGATGATGGCAATGACGACCAGCAGTTCGATCAGGGTAAAACCTGGTCGGTTGCGCATGGTGCCTTCCTCCGCGAGCCCGCATCAGCGGCCACGCGGCGATTGATCAATATAGATTTGTATTGTGAAAAATGTTTCGACAGTAATGCTGAGATGCGGATCGTGATCGATCAGCAGCCTGTCGGGGGCCCGCGGGCCGGATGCTCCCAAAGAGCAATCGAGGGATAGACATGCGTTTGATAACGCGGAGCGCGCACCTCGAACGAGGCAAGCGTCACCGGCAGCGTTGGCTGCTCGGGGAGTACCAGTGTGAGCGTGTGGAGCGCCAGGCACAGCTTACAGTCCTGGTCGTCAGGCTGTTGTGGCTCGTCAGATGGCGATTCTGGGGCGTGTTCACTGCTTTGAGCGGTGTTTGAGCAGCTGTGGGTGGCTGCGATAGAAACTTCGGAGATCGTTTGCGCGACCGGGTTCGCCGGGTGGACATGGTGAGTGAGGTTGTGCACCGCGTGCAGCATCCCCTGGGCCGCGATGGCGGCCATGCACACGAACAAGATGAGACGATTGAGGCGCGTCACAGCACAACTATAACTCAGGACCAAGTACCCGGCGAGTAAAGTTGAGATTCACAGCCAGAATTACCGGGCTGCTTCAGGATTTATCGGAACCTCCGGCCGCGAATCGCAAATCATCCTCCACCCCGACCAGCTCCGCCTGCCCCTTCTTATCGAGCAGCGAGACCACGATCGCAACGCCAAACCCGATCATAAAGCTCGGCAGCAGCACATCGAGATCGAACAGATACCCCGCGAACACATCGAACCCGAGCTGTTTAAGCAGCGGCTGGACCGCAAAGCTGAACAGCGGCACCCCCAAGAACCCCGCGATCATCGCGTACTTGGCCCCGTTGGCGGTGAGCTTGGACCAATACAGCGACAAGATCATCGTCGGGCAGAAAGTCGCGGCGATCCCCGACCAGCCGAAGATCACCACCCAAAAGATAGGCTTCTCTTTATCGACGGCCATGATGCCCAGCCCCACGCCGAAGGCCACGACCGCCAAGATCAGTGTGAGCGATCGGCTCATCGAGATCAGCTTGTTGTTGGGCATGTCCGGGTGGCGGGTCTTCTGCCAGTAGTCACGCACCGCCGCGCTCGAAGCGAGCACCAGCAGCGAGTCGATCGTGGACATAATCGCCGAGAGCACCATCGCGATGAACACCCCCGAGAAGAACGCCGGCAAGAGCTCCTCGGCCATCACCGAGACCGCGTTCTCTTTCATCGCGACCGCGCCGACTTTCTCGCTGTAGCTCGCCCGAGCGATGATCCCGATGAGCACCGCGCCAGAATCGGCCAGCAAAGTCCAGATCAACGCCACGGCCGTGCCCGGCAGGATGGCTTTCTCGCTCTTCATTGAGATATAGCGCACAAAGACCTGAGGCGATCCCCAGAACCCGATCCCGATCGCGGCCAGCCCAACAACCGCGAAGATTGTTCCTGTGGACCACCCCCCGGTGCTCGGCACGACGGTGCCATCTTCGCCCACCGGCCCCGGGCCGTGGAACGAGAGCAGATGCGGGTCGATGGCTCTGAGCGAATCAACTATGTTAGTGACGCCGCCGATCTCCAGGAGACCAATGATCGGGAGGGCCACCAGCCCGACGACCATCAGCGTGCCCTGGAAGACATCCGACCAAACGACGGCCGTAAATCCGCCCTGGGTGATGTAGATCAGCACGATCAGGAACCCGAAGGCCGCACCGGCATAATGATTCCAGTCGAGGAAAGTATGGAACGCAGCGCCCGAAGCGTGCACCTGAGCGCCGGCATAGATCGGCACAAAGACCAGCAGCGAGCCCGCGGCCACCAAGCGAAGCCACTGGGTCTTGTCGCGCAAACGAGACTCAAGATAATCCGGAACAGTGATCGAGTCGTAACGATCCGTCAGGCGTTTGAACCGCCGAGACATGAAGATCCACGCCCCGCCAACACCCAATAGCTCGCCCACAACCACCCAGAAGGCGTTGACTCCGAGCGCAAAGCCCATCCCCGTGAGCCCCAGTAGCAACCAGGCGGACTCGCCCGTCGCCCGCGCTGAGAATGACACGGCCAAGAAGCCCATCTTCTTGCCCCCCGCGAAGTAATCCTTGATGTCGTGCATCTTCTTGGATGCGAAAAAACCGATCCCGAGCAGGATCAGTGCATAAAGCATGATGGCGATGAGTTTGAGTGTGCTGTCGGTGAGCATAAGCGATGAAGCTCCTCGGAATTCGGTTGAAAATGGGCGAGAACAGCCAACCTACCACATTGTGCGCTCGTTCTGGGCACATAAAGCCGTGTTTCTGGGGAACTTCTGGGCGAAAAAAATCGCCCCCGGAATCGGAGGCGGTTGAGTGTATGAAGTGGTGGTTTTCTCAAACCGCTTTAGCGACGACGCATCACGCGTACGCCACCAACAAGCCCGAGCATGCCCAAGCCAGCGAATGCGGCCGATGGGAGCGGGACGATGTTGATGTTGATGCTGGTGCTCACGAGCTCAGCACCACTCTGATCAAACGCAGTGATGCGGACAACATAGGTGCCGATGGCATTCAGATCCATGCCTTCGAGCGGGCCGGTGCCCGGGCCGTCGAAGAAGCCGTAGTTCCATGAGTTCTGAGCAACATTGTTGTCATTGATCAGGTCTTGGTAGTTCGACAGCGAAGTGGCTTCGATGCCTGAATCGTTGAGTGTGGAGTTATCACCGATGGCGTGGTCATAACCGATGAAGCCGTTGGTCGGATCCGCACCGTTGATCATGTCCCAGTGCAGGGACTGCGAGATGTCGCCGGTATCCGCGTCGACCTTGAACATGGCGAGCTCATACTTAAATGCGCTCAAGTTGTCGCCCGTGCCATCGACATTGCTGTTGACGGACCAGTCGAAGTTGAACATCCCACGACCCGCTGGTGGGTTGCTAGCGCTGGGGGCGAAGGAGTAGGTGTCCACGCCGTCCCAGTTGTAGGTCGGTGATGGGTTGCCCGCGGTGTTGTAGCGGAGCTTGCCGCGGATACCGATCTCGATGCCGTGGTCTGAGTTGATGGTGAACGAGCCGTTGGCATTGCCCGAGCCAAAGATGGTGTCCGGGTTGATCATGCCGGTGTCGCCTGCATTGGCGATGCTCGTTACGGCGGCAACGATCGCGGTGGTCAATAGTGTTTTCATCGTCTTCTCCAGTTTCTTCATTGGCGGCTATGTTTGATCGCCGTCGGATCATTCTGCCCCACCCCACGATGAGGTGGTCCCTCGGAGCAAACAGCACGCTCTGAGAGTGAGCATATCAAGATTAACCCCTCAATCAAGGGAAGAACTCGGAATCGGTGGAGTTTGGATCCCGCACCGAACAATGTTCGGGCGTGCGATCAGTGAAGCCAGGGTGTCTGTGGTCGATCGATCACTCCGCTACCCCCGCGGATGTAGGTTGCGGATGGTATCGTGGAGCTTTGTGCGATCGACATGGGTGTAGATCTGGGTCGTCGTGATGTCGGCGTGCCCGAGCAGTTCTTGCACAATTCTCAAATCCGCACCCCCCATAAGCAGGTGGGTCGCGAACGAGTGTCTCAGCATATGCGGGTGGACTTTGCCCATCCCGGCGATCTTGGCCCAGTGTTTGACGATCTGCCACACCCGCACCCGCTCGATCGGGCGTCCGGTCCGCGAGAGGAAGAGCTTGCCCCGGTCGCGCCGTTCGCCAGCGCTCAGCGCCGTGATCAGCAATGGTCGGCATTCCTCCAGGTAGATCCGCAAAGCCCGCTGGGCTGGTCTGCCCATCGGCACGAGCCGATGCTTGTCGCCCTTGCCCAGCACACGGATGACACCGAGCTTCTCGACGACATCCATCTGCCCGACGGTGCCGACTTCCGATGCCCGCAAGCCGCAGGCGTACATGAGTTCGAGGATCGCCCGATCGCGCATCCACAGCGGGGGCATGCCCTTGATTGGTGTTTCGGGTGGGCACGGTGCGCTCAGGAGCTTGCGCATTTCGCCCGGGGTGAGCACGCCCGGGAGCTTCTTCCACTTGGTGGGCATGTCGAGATGATCGGCCGGGTTGGTCTCGATCTGCCCGGTCGCGAGCATCCAGCGATAGAACACCTTGGTGGTCGCCAACCGACGCGAGATTGTCCCCGACGCGTAGCCCTTGTCGGCGGTCATCGAGCGGACATGGGCGATCAGGGCATCGGGCGTGGTGTTCGCGGGGGTGTCGATGCCCTGTTCTTGAAGCGCCAGCAGCAAAGTCTCGAGATCACGCGAGTACGCCTCGATCGAGCTGGGCATGAGCCCGCATTCGATCCGCAGGAAGATCACGAACCCGCGCAGGGTAGTCTGCATGGATTCGTTGAGCTGGGCGCGTCGATTTTGGGAGGCCGTAGACACCTGATTTGTATCGGCCCGATGGGCGATTTGGGTGCACCGTGGCTATAAAAACGCCCCGGACCATTTCAGATCCGGGGCGGGAGTGTCAGAGAATGAGTTCAGCGAGGATTACCCGAGAAGGGAAAGAACCTGCTGAGGCTGGGAGTTGGCCAGCGAGAGGATGTTGGTCGAAGCCTGCACCAGGATCTGGTTACGGGTCAGCGACGCGGTCTCGGCAGCAAAGTCGGTGTCACGGATGACGGACTCTGCGGCTGTGGTGTTTTCCAACGCCACGCCGAGTGAACGGATGGTTGCACCGACAACGTTCTTCTGGAACGCACCGAGACGACCACGGGTGGACGACACATTGCTGATTGCTTCAGAAACGATGTCCTGAGCGGTGTCGAGGTTGTTGCCGTCAACAACATTGAACGACTTACCCGAAGCGAGGTCATCGAGGAACCCAAGATCGGATGTACCGAGCTTACGGGTCGAGATGTCACCGATACCGATCGAGACCTTACCCGAGATGTTCACATCCGCGGCGAGCTGGAAGTCCGCACCGCCACCGGTGATGGTGAACGCGGCCAGTGAGCCCAGTGTCTGCGATGCAGTCGTTGAAGTCGTGAACTTGACATCAAGGAAGTCGGAGTTGACCGAGAGTTCCTTGCCCTTACCAGTCGCGAAGAGACCGTTGATGGTCCCGCCGATGTCCTGGCCGTCGTCACGCACACCGTTTGATGCGTTGACGAAGGTGCTCGCGACGGTGGTGTCTGAGACATCACCAAAGTCGGTGTCGTAGGTGCTGATACCATCACCAGCGGTCTGGCCCGCGGCATCGACGACTTTCACCGAAACGAACTCGCTTGAGCCGAAGTCCTCGGACTCAAGACCCACCGAAGTGCCGTTCGACGAAGCGATGACGCCGGTCACATCGGAGACGGCGTTGATCGCGGTGGCGATCTGTGCTGCGGTCTGGCCCGATGAGAACTGAAGCTCGCGGCTGCCAAGGCTGCCAGCGATCTCGATGGTGAAGGCGCTGTCCGCGTCGGTCAGGTCAAGGGCACCGCCGAAGGACATGAACAGACCACCCTGCTGAGCGGACTGGGTGACGATGGCGCTGACCGCCTGGCTCGTGCCGTTGAACTTCGCACCACGGACTTCGTAGTCGGTCACGCCGGCGTTCACCGAGCCGACCTTGTAATCGAAGTTGCCGTTGAGCAGCTTGGTGCCCTGGAACGATGTTGCACCGGCTACACGGTCGATGGTCTGGAGGATCGAGTCGATCTGGAGCTGGTTCGCTTCCTTCTCTGACTCGGCCAGGCCGGCGCCGTTTGCGGATGTGGTCAGCAGGCCCTGAAGCTCGGTGAGGAGCGACGAGATTTCCTGGAGACCACCCTCGGCAATGTTGACCACCTGGTCTGAACGCTCCGAGTTGCCGATCGCGGCGTTGATTGCTGATTTCTCTGCCCGCAGGTTTTCACTTGCGATCAGACCCGCTGGGTCGTCCTTACCACGAGTGATCCGAAGACCGGTGGAAAGACGGGCGAGCGAGGTCCCGAGGGACTGGTTGTTCTGACCGAGCACGCGCTGTGCGGTCAGTGACGATACATTGGTATTGATACGACTCATTTGCTGACAACCTCCGTGTTTTCGCCGATCCGGATATCAACCGCTCGGCTTTCGTATGACCCCGACAACCGTCGGGCCCACCGAGCCATCGCTGGCTCGTCCGTCTCAGTACTCCTTCGCATGAGACGCATTCACCGGGTACACACCCGGATGAACAGGATCGGGATCGACGAAAACGGGGGGCGGATGAAGTCATGCTCTCTTTTTTTGATGAGTTTTTTCAATGAGCCAATCCTTTTATACAGACTTGCTTATGGTCGAAAACCTGCCTGGTAACGAAAAAACCCGCCTTCCGGCGGGTGTTTTGGGTGATTGAGATGGCTTGCCCCGGGGGGGCACCCTCGCGGGATTATTTGCTTATCCCAGGAGCTGGAGGACCTGCTGAGACTGCTGATTCGCCAGTGAGAGGACACTCGTGCCCGCACTCTGGAGGATCTGGGCTCGGGTCAGGGCGCTGGATTCAGCCGCGAAGTCGGCATCGAGGATGATCGATCGGCTCGCCGTCAGGTTCTCGAACGCGGACTGGAGCGATCGCTTGCTGGTGTCGAGCACATTGCGCTCGAAGGCACCCAATCGCCCGCGTTGGATCGAGACCTCATCAATCGCCGAGTCCACGATATCCTGGAGGGCACTGAAGTTGCTCCGGTTCGCCGCTGAGTCCAGGGAGTTGGTGTTCCCGGTGCTCAGCGAGGAGAGGAACTCGAGCCCGCCGTTGACCAGCGTGCCCCCGAGGTTCTCGGCCGATGTCGATTGCACACCGATATTGGTCTGCTGGAGCGCGGTGATATCAGGGCCGAGCTGGAAGAGGGCACCGCCACCGGTGATATCGAAGGTCGACGCGGCGATTGTCGGATCAATCGCGAAGGTCTCGGTGAGCAGCAGCTCCATCCCCAATGTCGGGGAGTTGACGGAGATATTGAGCCCGTCGCCCGTGGCGAGGATCCCGTTGACGAGCGCCGAGACATCCTTGCCTTCATCATATGATGCGCTGGCCAGGCTGCCGCTCGCCCAGAGCAGGGCCGCGGTTCCGGGAACCGGTGCGTCCGCATCGAGCTTGCTGAGCGCAAAGACCCCCGCGGTGGCGTTATCGATGCGTTCAACACTCACGAATGAGTTCGAGCCGTAGTCCGCGGATCGGAACACCAAACCTGAGGTCGAGTCCGCACCGATGAGCGCCGCTTCGACACCCGTGACGGCGGTGAGCCCGTTGATCGCATCACGGACACTCGAGAGTGTCTGCCCGGACTGGAGGACCAGCTCGCGCACACCCTCTGGGCCGCGGATCTGGATGGTGGTTTGCGAGGCGATCGTCCCATCGGCCGGTGGGCCGGGCGCGGCGCTGTTGTCGCCCGAGAGGTACAGCCCGCCCTTTTGAGCCGACGAGAGCACATCGACATCGACATTGATCGTGCTCGAGCTGATAAAGCTCGCGCTGGTGATCCGGGCGCTGGAGATCTCGGTGGTGGTGATCCCGCTGGTGAGGTAGTCGAGCGAGCCGTCGAGGAGCTTGAGCCCGCCGAAGGACGCGGTGTTCGAGATCCGGGTGATGGACTGGATCGCCGAGTCGATCTGGAGCTGGTTGGCTTTGCGTTCCTCGTCGGAGATCGCCCCGGTGTTGGCCGCCTCGACGGCCAGGGCCTTGATCGAGTTGAGCAGGTCGGTGATCTCGGTGAGCGATCCTTCGGTCGTCGCGATCACAGCGCTGGCTCGCTCGCCGTTCTTGATGGCCTGCGAGATGCTCGAGATATCAGATCCGAGCCGTTCCGAGATGATCAGACCCGCGGGGTCGTCCTTGCCTCGGTTGATGCGCAGCCCGGTCGAGAGGCGTTCGAGCCTGGTTTGAAGATCGGCCCCAGAACGATTCAATCGTTGCTGAGCGATCAGGCTTGGGATGTTCGTATTGATTCTGGTCATGGCAATCCTCCGTGATTGCGTTGCTCATACCCCACCAGTGGTGGGGACGATGGGTGTTAGGCGCTGTCTTTGTTCGTGTTCGATTCAAGGCCCGACGGGTCTGTCGGGGTATTCGACGAAAAGAGCTTCACAGTGGTCGCGCCGAGCGCCGCTGCAGAATGGTTGGTGTTGGGCCCGGTGGTCTGCGAGCGGATCGCTCGCCTGGCCGGTCCGGGCTGGATGGTTTGTGCCAGCGAGTCCAGGTCGGTGGTCCCGAGTTGGGCCGCCTGCGTGTTCTCGCGTCGTATCGCGTCATACACCTCTTTGCGGTGCACCGCGATCCTCGTCGGCGCGTTGATTCCCAGGCGGACCTTGTCCCCCCGGATATCAACGATCGAGATTTCGATCTCGTCGCCGATCATGATTGTTTCGTCACGCTGCCTTGAGAGCACAAGCATGCGTTTACTCCTTGCTCTCGATCGATCCGCGTGTGCTCGTGGATCGCATCAGTAGTGTTCTTCCGACCCTGGGTCGTTCCACCCTTGGTCATTGCTCGATAGACCGGTCACGCTGCGCGGGATCCGCGCGTACACAAGAAACGAGTCTGTGTGTCCGGCCTGCTAGAAGAGATCGATGCTCAGGCGGTGGCCGTCTGCGTCGAGTTGGCGGCCACGCGCATCAGCGGATGGCGTGTTGTCCAACGCTTGTCGGCCAAGACCATCTGCTCGCCGACCTTGCTCAGAGTGTTGATAATCAACGGGCCCTGGAAGTTGCCGGTGAGCTGGTCGCCGATCTTGTTGACGATCACAAAGACCTGCGCGTCTTCGAGCTTGGTGATGCTCAGCGATTCCATCTGCTCAGGGCGGATGGGGACCGAGAAGTCCTGCTCGAAGAAGGTGGGGTCGGTGACCACGAACGCGAGGTCCGCGTCGTCAACACACTGCAGCCAGAAGAAACATGCGTCGTCACCCGGCTGGAGAAGACAGAAGCGAGTCTGTTCTCCAAAGCCAAGCAACCCGTCGGGGAAGGTAATCACGCGGTCCTCCGCTATATCGATTACCCCAAACCTTGTGGTCCGCACTTCCATGTGTGCGCTCCAATCAATTCGACCGGTGAAGTTCGGGATCGACGCCGACATCCATTGCCGGGCGACATCCTGTCTTGGTCATCCGTGTGGTCGATACACGGGGACCTCGATCCAAAATCCTCGCCGCGGGCGTTGGCCCGAGGCTCGTGAGGCTCGATCTGGGCATTAACCCAGGAAGTCGAGCAATGTCCGCGACTGCGATTGAGCGATCACGCTCATCGTCGCCTGCATCTGGAGCTGGAGCTGTGAGAACTGAGACGATGCTTGCGCATAGTCCAGGTCTCGCAGCTGGCTCCGGATCGCTTCATCAAAGATTTTCTTGTCCTCTTGGCGCAAGATCTCCGTATCGATCCGTCTGGCATACCCGCCGACGAGACCCTGTGACTGGATCAGCTCGTCGAGTGTGCCTTCCATATTCTGTGACGCAATTTCGATGCCAAGTGTGTCGTCGTTCTTCAAGGCCTCTGAAAGGTCCAGCAGGTGGGTGAAGAGGTTGTTGACGCGCACCTTGGCGCGGTCTGCGGAGGTCAGCGTGTTGTCCCCGTTGGAAGCGGTCGCGTCGAGGAGCCCGAGCTGCTCGGCTGCTGGCGAGTTGTCGCCCTGGATCGAAATCGGGCCCGATGCCCCGACCGCGGCTGATTGGGTGAACTCGATCCCGTTGGTCGTGGGGCTCAGTTGGGCGTTGAAATCGCCCGCCGGGCGACCCGCGGCGATCAGCTGGGCGTTGGCGTAGACATTGACCGCCGAGATCAGCGTCCCAACATTCTCGATGTCGTCGGGCTGGAGGTTGATCATGATCTCGAAGCCGTCGCCGAGGGTGATGATGAAGTCGTTGTTCTGTGATGGCGTCGCCTGACCGGTCGCGATATCGATCCCGCGTCCGTCGTTGAACACCGAAATCGGGGTGTCGTTGGCGAATGAGCGGATGCCCAAGAGTGTCGCCGTGTCGTTGCCGCCGGCGACCTCGGAGATGGACATCGCCAGATCCATCGTGCCCGCGGTCTCGGTGACGACATTGATCCCGCGACCGCTCTCGTTGATCTCCACGCGGATGCCCGGGCTGGCGCCCTCGATCGCGCTGCGGATATCGGCCATGGTCGTCGCGCCCGAGAGGTCGATGGTGAAGCTCGAGCCGTTGGTGCTCAGTGTAATCTGATCGAGGGCCGCGCCCCCGAGCCCGGTGAGCTCGCTGATCGGGGTGGTCCATGAGAGCTTGGGATCGAGCCCCAGCCCGGTGCCGGCGGCGTTGGTAAACGACGCCGCGGGGGTCTGCACGAGCCCCAGGTCCGCGCCCACGGTTGATCCGGTCGGATCGACGAAGTCCAGGTTCCCGCCCGCGACGATATCAAAGTCGAGCCCGTCGCCCGTGATCGAGACCCCGCCGGGGCCCAAGATGGTCACGGCGTTGTCTGTTTCGTACTGGATAATCGCGGCTTCGAGCAGGTCCTCGACATCGCCGATGGTGTCGGCGTTGCTCGTGTCGATGGTCACCGTGACGCCGGCGTTGAAGCTCATCTCGATGACCCCGCGATCGACGCCCAGATCGCGGGCGCCGTTGAGATCGTTGAGCCGGGTTTCAGCGGTCAGGTTCGGGTCCAGGTCCGCGGTGCCCTCGACCCGATTGGAGAGCGCACCGATCGCGTTGTCCGCGCCCAGGGTGATGGGGACATCGGATGCTGCGCCCAGAGCGGCGAGCAGCCCACCGCGTTGCCCATTGAACTGGTACCCGCCATTGAGGAATGAGACGGGCGATTCGCCCGGTGCCGTGCCCCCGAAGACATAGCCGACGATTGATTCGGAGTTGGAGATGTTGTAGAGCGAGTTGATGAGCGAATCGATGATGATCGCTTGGCCCTGGCGCGACTCGCGATCTGAGGGCGCTGAGAGCTGACCGGATGCGATCGAGAGTGCTTCGTCGATCAGGGCCTTGGAATCTGCAAGGGCGTTATCGAGCGTGCCCAGCGAGTTGCCCGCGAACTGCAGGTTGCTCAGCAGCTGGTCGGTGTTTTCGAGCCGACCATCGAGCAGCGAGACCGTCGCCGAGCGGATCGGATCGTCGGATGGGCGCACCAGGCTCCGCCCCGAGAGCAGCTGCTCGTTGAGATGCGACATCGCCACATTGCTCCGCCCGAGCGCATTCATCGAGTTCTGCGTGAAAAACAGGGTGGGGGCCCGTGAATAGCTGGTTGGGAAAGTGGACATGGTGTGCCTCGGAGAAGAATTTGTTAACTTATACAAGTGAAAGGATCGTGTCGAACATCTGCTGCGCCGTCGTCACCACCTGCGCGGCGGCCTGGAACTGACGCTGGTACTCGATCAGGTTGATGGATTCTTCATCGATGCTCACGCCCGAGACCGCGGCCCGCTGGCCGTCAAGGCTCTCGCGCACCAGGCGGGCTGCGTTGGCATCCGTCCGTGCGGCGCTGGTTTTGACGGCGATCTCTTGCGATTGGTTTGCCCAGAACTTGGTCAACGACAACCCGCCCAAGCCGTCGCTGGCCTTGGTGGCGAGGTTGCCCATCGCCAGGGCGGTGCCGTTGGCGATGAACTTGCCGGTGCCCTCTTCCATCCGCCCGAGCATGACGCTGATATCGTCACGCACGCTGATGTCGCTGGCCTTGGTGCCCTCGAAGAAGCTGTTGACACCCAGCGTCGCCAGGGCGCCCGATGAATCTTCGGAGAACCCGAACGAGAAGCCCGGATCCGAGTCGATCACGAGCCGACCCGATGGGTCGAACGAGGCGTTAAGCCCCGGGATCGCGTTGAGCTCGTTCATGATGTCGTCGGCGCTCGTGTCGTCGCCAAAGCCCGGGAGCCCGGCGTTGGTCAGCCCGTCGAGGTCGATATCGATCTGGCGTGTGCTGGTGACGATGCCCTCGGAGTTGCGGACCGAGACGGTGAATGAGCCGTTGGTCGCGCCGAAGGGGAGGTTGGCCAGAGCTGAGTTGTTCGGGTCATTGAGCGCGAGCGTGCGATCGCTTACGGGGATCTGGAGGGTGGCCGACGAGCTGGTGAGCCAGTCCTCGTTGATCCCGGTGGAGTGGAGCTTGTTGACCTCGAAGATCAGCTGCGATGCGAGTGTGTCGAGTTTTTCGAGCGTCGCGTCGATCGCGCCGTCGCGTGAGTTGAGCAGGCCGCCGATCGAGCCGCTCTGAACGGGCAGCGGGGTGGAGTCGGCCGCGATCTGCACGCGGACGGTGAGCGTGTCGTTCTCGGTGACGCGCGAGATCTCGAGCCCGCGGTTGCGTGAGCCCTGGACGATGGCGGAAGAACCCGAGTAGATGTCGTAGCCGCCAGCGTTGGTCTCGACGACGGAGATATCCATGAGCTGGGCGAGCTCGGTGACGATCTGGTCGCGCCGATCGCGCAGCGAGCCGGCCTGGGCCTCGCCGACCTCGGATTCGACGATGACTTGATTAATTGATGCGATCTCGTCGAGCAGCGCGTCGGCGGTGAGGACCTGCGAGTCGATCTGCTCCTCGAGCTGGGCCCGCTGGTCGACGAGGTCTGTGCGCATGTTGCGGATGAACGCGGAGAGCGATTCGCCCTGATTGATGATGTTGGATTCGGAGTCGAGCAGCGTCGTCGCTTCGGTCCATGTGTTGAAGAAGGACGAGAGCTGGGTGGACATGTCGAACTCGGTGCCCTCGTTGAGGATGGTCTCGAGCTGGGAGAGCACATTGAGCTCTTGGGCGCTGGCGAACTCGTCGGAGTTGCCGTTCCAGAGCCGGCGCTGTAGCGCCTCGTCGATCTGTCGGCGGACCTGCGTGACCGCCACGCCCTGCCCGATGTGGAAGGGGTCGCTGGCGCGTCCGCGGATTGCCTGGAGCATCGCGATCTGGCGTGTGTAGCCCGGGGTCGCGGCGTTGGCCATGTTCTGCGAGGTGACCTGGAGCCCGATCTGGGAGGTGATCAGCGCCGAGCGGGCGATCTGCATAGATGATGTGAGACTCATGGTGGCTCCTTTCCGTATCGAGTGTTTACTGAACTTTGTTTACTGAGTCATGTCCAAAGAGCTGACGACCTGCGTACGCGACGGGTCCACCGCGCCCCCGCGGGAGTAGGTGCCCGTGTGTGAGAGCGTCGCCCCGACCTGCTTGATGAGCCCACGCATGTGGTTGGCGAGGTCCTCGCTGGCCACACGCACGGCTTCTTGTTCTTCCTTCACGCGCCCGATCAGTTCGCGCAATCGGGTTTGGCGCTGCCCGATCCGATCGCGATCCTGGGAATCGAACTGCTCCATCAGCTGATCGAGCGAGGCGAGGGCTCCGGTGTCGTTCATGATCATGGCCCGGCGGGCGTCCTCGATCTCGGCGATCCGCAGGAGGGTCTCGCTGGTCTTGTTGGTGATCGTGTGCAGCTCTTCGACCGATGCGTGGGTGATCGCGTCCTTGTGGGCGATCGCCAGCCCGAGCAGGTTGGCGTGCTCTTCTTCGAGCTGCCCGAGCATCGAGTCGAGCTTGTCGGTGTTGAGACCGGCGGAGGCTGATCCCTTGTGCGCGCTTGGGTTGGGTTGAGCGAGTTTCATGCGTGGCGATCCAGAGAGAAGAACGGTGTGCTAGGGTGCTTGCTTAGGCGCGGGTGTCGATGGACTGCTTGGGGGTCTGATCCGCGGCTTCGAGGGCGGGCATGTTCTTGAGCAGCTGCTGGGTGATCCGCTCGACGAGCGGGAAGTTGGCCGCGTGGACGATCTCGTCGCTGAGCTTGGTATCGAGGAGCGCGGAGAACTGCTTCTCGGCGTTGCTGGGCCCGAACGGCGGGGGGGCATCGTTGGACTCGCGCACCTGCTTGAGGATTGGCTCGATGAAGGTCGTCGCGACGAGCCCCTCGGCAGCCTCGGCGGCTTTAGCCAAGCGTGGGTCCTGGCCCGGGACATCAACGACGGGTGGCTCGGGGTGATTCTTTGTGTTGATGTCTGGGTTGAGCTCGATCCGCTTCTGGGTCAGCCCCGCGCCCATTTTACTCGCGAGGTTCTTGGACTTTTCGTGCGCCTCGTTGATCGGTTTGTTGAACTGAGCACTCTGGCGTTGGAGCTGCTGGAGCGGTGTGGTGGAGGAGGAGATGGAGCTCATGGTGGTGATCCTTGTTGGAAGCTGTTTCTTGATTGAAACGGCGTGTGTTGTCTTATTCCTGCCCGTCAACGACCAGGCGAGCGTGCAGCTTGCCCGTCTTGTGGAGCATGCGCAGGATGTTGATCTGTTCGATGGGCGTGATGTCGAGCTGGTCGAAGGCCGCGATGAGGTCTTCGAGTCGTGAGGTGTTGGGGTTGGTCTCGCCCTGGGTCTGGATGGCGGCGAACTCGCTGGTGGTCTCGTCGAACTGTCCGGGCAGGGCGAGCGTCGTCGTGATGCTCAGGTCCTTGTGGGTGATGACGGCCGGCGAGACCTGCACATCGCCCGTGAAGACGATGATGCCCGATCGTGTGTCGCAGGTGACCTTGGCGGGCAACTTGCGCAGGGCCGACGAGATGTCCGTCTGCATGATGTCGCCATAAAACGACGCCGGCTGGTCGCGTTCGGTGATTGGGACCGTGATCCGGATGGTGCGCGCGTCAACGGGCTTGGCGACGGATTGATTCAGGCGATTGGCGGTGAGCAGGTATTGCTGGTTGATCTCTGAAGAGATGGTGGAAGTGGCCGCGAAACCGGCGAAGTTCGTGTCGATGATCAGGTCGAACGATCCCGCGATGCTCGGGGTGGTGTTGATGTCGCGCACCAACTGCGCACCTTGGGCGATTCTTGCCACGGTCGGGTTCTCTTCGTCGGGGATCGAGAGGAGCCCCTGGGCGAAGGCGTAGACCGGGGAGCCGGGCTTGGCGATCAGCGGCGAGATCATCAGGTTGCCGCCCTCGAGCGACTTGGCCGAGTTGAGCACCGAGATGGTGACATCGAACTGGTCATCGGTCTTGGCGCCCTCGCGGGGGATCTGGCAGGTGACCATCACCAGCGCGACGGACTTGGACGCGGAGAGATCGTCGATACTGACCGGATTGCCGAGCTTTTTGAGGGCCTCAGCGAGCGGTCGGGCCATGACGAGCTCGGACCCGCTGTCGCCGGTGCCGTTGAGCCCGACGACAAGCCCGAGCCCCTGGACCACGGACGCGCCCTGCCCTTTGATGCGCGAGACCTCGTGCAGGGTTTTCTGGGCGTGCGCGGGCCATGCGAACAGGGCGAGCAGCGAGAGTTGTACGACGATCCATCGTCTCATGTGTAGATTCCTTCCAGCAGGCAATACGCGAAGGGCGTGCCAAGTGTGGGATCGGGACTGATTGAGCAGTTTGGTTGGCGTGCATCCTTCTATAGACGCACTCGGGCGGTGACAGCCCTGGCACATTGGCACGCCATTTGTGTATATGCCAGTGGGTGGCTGCTGTTCACGGATGAACAGGGTCTACTCGCTCCATCCCTCGCGCCTTGGTGTGCGTCGGATCGGGGATATGCAGATTGGATCCCACATGAACTACGGCTTACAGATATCCGCCTCGGGTGCATTGGCCAGCATTCACCAGCAGGATGCGCTCACCAACAACCTCGCCAATGTCAATACCGCGGGGTTCAAGCCCATTTTGACCGGCACGATGCAGCGCCTGGCGGTTCGTCAGGAAGATGGCTTGCCTCAGTTCTCGTCCAACGAGCTGCTCGAAAAGCTCGGCGGGGGCGTATTTGCTGCGCAGACACGCATCAACTTCGCGCAAGGTTCGCTCGAAACATCCGACAGCGATTTTGATATGGCCATCCAGGGTGACGGCTTCTTTGTCATTGGTGATGCCGCGAACCCGTCGCTCACCCGCGACGGACGATTCACGGTCAACCGCGACGGGCAGCTGGTCATGTCGACCAACGGGGCCCCGGTGCTTTCGGTCAAGGACAAGCCCATCACGATTGATATGACCCAGGGCGAGATCGCTGTATCAAAGGACGGCGTGATCTCGCAGAGTGGGCTGGCGGTCGATCAGATCAAGATCAGCGATGTCCCCGATCGCTCGATCCTCACCAAGCTCGGCTCGGGGCTCTTTGGCTCCCAGACCGGTTCGGCGCTCTCGCTGATCGAGGGGCAGGGCTCGATCTTGCAGGGGATGCTCGAGGGCTCGGGTGTCTCAGAGATCGACGCGTTGATGCAGATCCAGAGCGCGTCCAAGTCGGCCCAGGGCAATATCGGGATGATCGATATGCAGAACCGCCTGATGGAACGGGCCATCAACACATTCGGAAGAATCGCTTAATCGCTGCGAAAGTAAGGAAATAGACCATGGCAACCATCGCAATGCAATCCGCGGCTTCTGGGCTCCGATCACTTGATGTTCGGCTCGATGTCATCGCCAACAACCTCGCCAATGTCAATACCGAGGGGTTCAAGTCCTCGCGGGTGAACTTCGAGGATCTGATGTACATCGAGCGGGCACAGCCCGGTGTCGAGAACAACAACGGCGACCAACGCCCGACCGGGCTCTATGTCGGGCTCGGCGTTCGCGCCAGCGGCACCCAGCAGAACTTCGACCAAGGGGCGCCGGTGCCCGGTGGCACGACTGACATGATGATCGAGGGCAAGGGATTCTTCAAGGTCCGCGTTGAAGATGCGCTCGGTGGGGGCGAAGCCTACACACGGGCTGGCAACTTCGTGCCCAATGCCAACGGGACCCTGGTGCTGGCCAACTCCGATGGTCGCATCTTGGAGCCGGAGATCACGATTCCTGATGACGCGACCGCTGTGCAGATTGATCCCTCTGGAGAAGTCCGTGTGGCGACCTCGGGCAATCCAACGCCGACGGCGATCGGCGACATCAAGCTCACCCGATTTGTCAACGAGGCGGGGCTCACGCAGGTCGGGACGAATCTGTGGGTCGAGAGCGCGGCCTCGGGCGCACCAATCGAGGGCGACCCGGGCACCGAGAACTTCGGGACGATCCGTTCGAACTCGCTCGAGGGGTCGAATGTCGATCCATCGCGTGAGCTTATTGAGCTGATCCGCACGCAGCGGGCGTTTGAGATGAACTCGCAGGCGATTAGAGCCGCGGACGAGACATTGCAATCGGTCGCTCAGCTCCGTCGATAAACCAGTTTAACTCGATCCATAGAAGGCTACTCATGAACCTCTTCCGCCTGCTCATCCTGATTGCTCTGTTGCTCGGCGTTGTTTCGCCGACGATGGCCGACGAGGTCGCGGTTGGATCATCGAGCACAATCACCAAGGTGACGCTGCGATCGACGGTCCGGCTCGCCAGCGATGTCGATGGGCTGACGCTCGGGCACATCGCCAAGATCGAGGGCCCGCAGCACGATGTCATCGCGGCGATCGCCATCGAGACCAAGGTCGAGATCGAGCAGGGGCGGTGGAGCTCGATCGAGCTGGCCGACATCCGGGCGAAGATCGCCGAGGCTCGCGGGATCAACGAGGGGTCGGTGGTGCTCGCTGGGAGCGATGTCTCGATCACGCGTCGGCGCGATGCGAGCCAAGCTTCGACGGCACCCAAGCTCATCAAGAACACAAGCGTCATCGATTCCGGCCCGGTGCTCCGTGAGCACCTCGAAGCGTGGATCTATGGGCGTCTGGGCACCAAGCCGGAGACCACACGCATCAAGTTCGATGAGCGCGATACGGAGCTGCTCGCCAAGGCGACGAGCGATCGGGTGATCGAGATTCGCGAGATCGGGCGGGCCAAAGAGATCCGCCTGCGGGTGACGATGTACGAGCAGGATCGGATCATCGAAGATTCGACCATGCAGATCGATGTGCAGGTCCAGCGGCGTGTGCGCGTGACGACCGCCCAGCAGGATCGGCGTAGTTTGCTCAGCCAAGAACACAGCACCGTCGAGACACGGTGGATGTACCCGACCCTCGCCATCGCGGACCCGGACGATTCGATCGGGCTCGAATGCAAGACGACCATCAAGCCGGGCACGATGGTGATGAGCTCGATGCTCACCCAGCCGATCCTGGTCAAGCGTGGGCAGCTCGTTTCGGCCCGCAGCGTGGTGGGGGGCTTTGTGGTCACCAAGATCGTGCGTGCGATGGGCACCGGGGAGCTCGGCGATGTGATCGAGCTGGAGTCGAAGGATCGAAAATCAAAGTTTGCCGCGCGGATCGCGGGCAAAGGGCGCGTGGTGATCGTTCAGGATACACCGGGTGCCAAGAAAGAGAACGAGGGTACATGATGCGAAACAAAGTCTCTACAAAGCCAATCCGAAGCTCCATGCTGATGCTGTGCGCAGCGATCGCGGGCTTGAGCACCGCGGCCAACGCCCAGAGCCTGTATCTGTCGCAGGCCGAGCAAGAAGCCACGCCCGATCTTTCGCAGCCCGCGATCTTGATCGAAGAGGCGTCGTTGTACTTCATCGAGGGGCCCGAGGCCCGTGTGATCCAGAAGCACGACATCATCACGATCATCATCGACGAGAACAGCTCGCAGGTGAGCTCGCAGAAGCTCGAGACCGAGAAAGACACGAGCGCCAACGCGAACATCAACGCGTTGATCAGCGTCGCCCAGCTCTTGGAACTGCGTCTCGAAGAGGGCGGGATTACGGATACGGATCTGGTGGACTTTAACGCCAGCCGAGAGTTCACCGGCGAGGGTGATTATGAGCGCAAGGACCGGTTCTCGGCCAGGATCGCCGCCAAGGTCCTCGAGGTCAAGCCCAACGGCACACTGGTGCTCGAAGCGACCAAACGCATCGCCAAGGACAATGAGATCTCGGTCTTGGTGCTCTCGGGCTTCGCCCGTGACGAGGACATCACCGCCCAGAACACGATCCTGTCGAGCCAGCTCGCGGATCTGAATATTGTGCTTGAGAACGAGGGCGATCTGAAGAAGGCCGCCGAGAAGGGGCTGATTACCCGCGTGCTCGATACGGTCTTTGCGTTCTAAATCAGCTGTAGGTTATGGCAGAGCAATTTCGCTGGTCACCTGATCGAAGATCGCGTCGATGTCGGCTGGGGTGGGGCCCGGGTCCGCGAGCTGGAGATGCGCGAGGAGTTGCTTGTTGATCTCCAATGTCATTGCTTGAAGGGTCCTGGGGGATTCGCCGCTGGTGATCAGTGCGTTGGTGCGACCATTGAGCCGGCTTCTCGTCGCGGGCTCAAGTTCGAGCTGGCCCCAGGGTTCGATCGTGTCGCCGACCACACCCCATTGGGTGTGCTCGATTGTGGTCCCCGCGGCCGAGTGGTTGAACTCGTGCATGAGCTTCCAGTCTGATGGGCCCATCCTCTTTTCGCCGTCAATGGGCGCGTCGATTGGAATATTCGCGAACCACAAAAAAGTAGATTCCTGATTGATCGGGATCACGCGGTAGATGGATTTGGTCGTCCGGGTGATTCCAGCCGACGGGCTGAGCTCGATGCGTGTGCGGATGCCCATTGCGAGCCCACCCAAGAGCGTGACGACGACGAGACCCGCGACGATTGGTAAGAGTTTGGATTTCATAGAGCTATATTAGCCTGCGTCATCGTTTACCCGATGACATGCTCGGTCGGCGCGAGGGTCTGGTTGACCTTCGTGAGCCAGTCCTCGTATCCATCGCGGCCCATCAGACCAAAGGTCGCCTTCTTGCCGGTCTCGACAGCGGGCTGGTCGTAGGCGTCGATGTTGAGCATGAGTCCGGCGTAGGCGGTGGCGATCTGCCAGAGGGCGATGAACTCGCCGACATGGTGGGCGTCGACCTTGGGGAACTTGATCGTGTAGTTTGGACGCTGCGAATCGATCAGGGCGTATTCGGTGGCACGCTTCTCGGCGTTGAGCAGATCGACCATCCGCTTGCCTTCGAGGTATTCGATGGCTTCGACGCCCATGCCGGTGGGGATGGTCATGGCTTGGTCGTTTCCGAAGTCTTCGACCTCGACGAACCCGATGACCTTGTCATTGGGACCCTCGCGGTAGAGTTGGATCTGCGAGTGCTGGTCGGTCGCGCCCAGGGCGGAGATGGGGGTGAACCCGGTGAAGACGGTCTCGCCGGTAGTGTCGAACTTCTTGCCCAGCGACTCGGCCCAGAGCTGGGCGTACCAGTCGCCCAGAAGTTTGAGGCTGTTGGCGTAGGGCATGAGCACATGGTTGGTTTTGCCCTTGCGGGTGCCCAGCTCGACGAGCAGCAGGGCGAGCATGGCGGCCGGGTTCTGGGTCAGGTCCTCGTTGGAGCAGCGGGTGTCCATGGCGCTGGCACCCTCGAGCAGTGCTTCGATGTCGATGCCGCACATGGCGGCGGAGAACAGCCCGACCGGGGAGAGCGATGAGAACCGCCCGCCCACGCCATCGGGCACGGGCAGGGTGGTGATGCCGGCCTGATCGCAGATCGTGCGCATTGTGCCCTTCTCGGGGTCGGTGATGGCGACGATGTGGTCCGCCCAGTTCTCGCCCACCACTTCTTCGAGCAGCTTGCGGACGATCATGAACTGCGACGCGGTCTCGGCGGTCTCGCCGGACTTGGAGACGACATTAAACAAGGTGGTTTTGGGATCGCAGACCCGCAGGACGGATGCGAGGTTGGCCGGATCGACATTGTCGACGACGAACATGCGCGGGCCGGGGCGATCGCCCTTGGGCAAGAGGTTGTAGGTCGGCTCGTTGAGGGCACTCTGCAGGGCGATGTTGCCCAATGCGGAGCCGCCGATGCCCAGGACGACGAGATTGTCGAACTTGGCTCGGCACTTGTCGGCGATGGTGTTGATGCTCGTTAGGTGATCTGAGCGCATCGGCTGGGTCCAGAGCTCGCGCCAGCGTTCCCACCCGGTGCCTCGGGATTGGTTGAGCTGCTTGGTGAGCGCGGCGATGCCCTGGGCTTGTCGCCCGGCGCGGTGGACACGGGCCGGGTCGAGCCCGTGGGGGCCGACGCGGGAGGAGAGACAGTTGGCGTAGTCGAGTGTGAGCATGGTTATAGGGTATGCGATCGGCGATTCTTTGTGGCCCCTTCAACAATCATTCATGAAGGTGGAGAAGAGAGTGGATTGCCCGGGCGGGCGGGCAATACTTGGGCATGATACACCCCTGGCACGATGTCCGACCCGGACTCAAAGAACTCGAACTCCCGTCCCATTTCCGCTCGATTATTGAGATCCCCAAGGGATCGAGCAATAAGTACGAGCTCGACAAGCAGACGGGCATGCTCCGGCTCGATCGCGTGCTCAGCAGCGCGGTCTACTACCCGGCCAACTACGGGTTCATCCCCCAGACGCTGGCCGAGGACGACGACCCGTTGGATGTGCTCGTGTTCTGCGCCGAGAAGGTGCCCACGATGTGCATCTGCGAGGCCCGGGCGATCGGCGTGATGACCATGATCGACGACGGCCAGCCCGATCACAAGATCATCTCGGTGCTCATCAACGACTCGGAGTTCGAGGAGTACCAGACGATCAAGAACTTCCCGAAGCATACCTTCAAGATGCTCAAGCGGTTCTTTGAGGACTACAAGCAGCTCGAGGGGAAGCAAGTCGAGGTCGATGAAATCCAGCCGGCGGAGCTGGCTCATGAGATCATCGATGCTTCGCTGGTCCGCTACTCAGAGGCCCGCCAGTGCGGCGAGTTGTAGCCTAGTATCTGGGCATGTTTGCAGAAATCGAACGCGTCCTTTATACCCGTGAACAGATCGCCGATCGTGTGCAGGCCCTTGCGCTTGAGATGGTTGCGGACCTCAAGGAAGACCTGGCCGAAGACGGGCTCACGGAGTTCGACGAGGATCAGGTCATTATCATTCCGATTATGACCGGGGCGATGATCTTCGTGGCCGATGTGATCCGTGAGCTGCCCATGAAGCTCTCGCTGGGGCTTGTCGCGGTTTCGAGCTATCCGGGTGAGTCTGTGCGTTCCAAGGGGGCGCACTTTGCGACCGAGCTGCCGACGAATCTCGAGGGCAAACACATTATTGTGCTCGACGATATCTTGGATTCCGGGCAAACCCTGGCGCTGGTCAAAAAGATGATCCAAGAGCAGAACCCGGCATCGCTGCGGCTGGGCGTGATGCTCGATAAGCAGACAGACCGGACGGTCGATGTGCATGTGGACTATGTCGGGTTCGAGATCCCCGATGAGTTCGTGGTTGGGTACGGCTTGGACTACAACGGGTACTACCGCAACTATCCGCAAATCGCGGTGCTCGATCAGTCCGCGATCCCCAAGCGCTGATCAACAAGTAGGCGAGAAAAACAAGGCTCAAAAAAACCGCCCGAGCGTGCTGCCCGGGCGGCTGTCCCTGAGAGTCAGGTTGTGGATCAGGATGGAGTGCTCATCCTTGTTTTAGAGTGCACTACTTTGAAGCAGAGATTATTTGCCTCGGCGGACCTTGCGGACGCCGGCGATGCCCGCGAGCATCCCCATTCCCGCGAGCATCGCAGGCGGCAGTGGCACGATTGTCAGGCTCACATCGTCGACATCGATCCCGCCGGTGACGGTGTTGGATGCAAACCAGCCGTAGCGGTTCCCGCCGACGATCCCTGCAAAAACATCTGCCGCACTGTGCCGGGTTTCTGTGAAGACCTTGGTGCCTGATTCGTTGTAGAGGTTCAGATCAACCGCGAGTGAGCCGTCGCCAAAGTCGCGGAACACGTGCTCGAGGGTGAACCAGCCAGATGCGAGAACCGTATAATGGTTCCTCGGGTTCGTAATGGTGCCTTCGATGTTCTCGCTAGCAGTCCCATTACCCGTCGTGTTATTACTGCCGCCAACGAGTAGGTTTCCGGTTGATGTGTCTTGGGTGACAGAGAAGACGAAGTCGCGGAGGTGATTTCCATCTTGGTTGCTCGCCGCGACGGTGTACTCAAAGCCCTCGCCGGCGGCCCAAGCTGTGTCAAGATAGACCGATGCACGGGCGGTCATCGGACCGCTCCATGTGTCACGATAGCCATCAAATTGGGTGTATGCCCCGCCATCAACGATTGCGTGCTGGCTGCCGGTGAATGAAGTGATGCCTCCGGTGCCCGAAGCGACAGCGGTCACGGTGCCGCCATAATCGACCCAGCCGACGGTGTCGGATTCAAAGCCCTGGAAGAATACTTGGTCAGCGGATGCGATGCCCGCTGTGGTTGCGAGGGCGACGATGATCGCGCCCATTTTTTGGTTAGAGTTCATGCTCTCTCCTCTGAAGAATACATTGCGGCTGATGGCCCGCCCCCCGTGAGCTTGCTGGCTCTTGGGTGTCTGTGCGGTATCAGCAGCCGATGAGTTGCGCAACCGAGCAAGGTGCCCGGTTGTCCCTACGCGTTTCGATCGTAGCAACAAATGGCGCGATGTTAGAATGAATTTTTCAAATTTCACGATTATGGTATATATGTTAAAATAGAGAGGCTGCCCGCTTCATTGGGTGCCGGTAGATGGCGGGGAAAATTCTGGGGGTGCGTGCGTGGAGCCGATATAATTGGTCCATGCCCATCGATCACCCACCATCTTTGCATACGAACCCCTATGAGGGGGTGGTGCCTGTAGGCGAGCGCGTGCTGATCGATGATCGCCCTCACATTGCGTTTGTGTTCACCCAGATGTGGGGGTGGATACTTGGGGGTGTGCTCCTCTGGGGCGCGATGCGCTGGGTGGGGATCGGGTTCGGCCAGCCGATGGTGGTGGGGGCGTCGAATCTTGTCCTGCTGGTCGTCGGGGTGCGCTTTGTGCTGGGGTTGATCGATTGGGCCGTCCGCAGGCATATTTTGACCGATGCCCGGATCATCGCCCGGTTTGGTATACTCAGAACCGTGCGGGTGGATATCCCGCTGAGAAGAGTCCAGCACACGATGATGGTCCGTCCGCTGCCCGAACGCCTCATGGGCATTGGTTCGCTGGGGATTACGAGCGCCGGGACGGGGTCGGTCGATCTGGTCTGGCGCGGGATGGAGCATCCCCAGCGGGTGCTCGATCAGATCCGCGAGCAGGTTGAGCGGGTGAGTGCGGGGGTTCGTCGGGTGCAGTCAGTACAGACGGATGACCATTTATCAGAAACGAGGGCAACGGTGACCCCAGTGATTGGTATCGTGGGCGGGATCGGATCGGGCAAGTCCACGGTTGCGGGTGCGTTTGAGCGTCTGGGGTGCGTCGTGAGCGATTCTGATCAGAGCGTGCGGGAGATCATGCGTGATCCACAGGTGATCGCGCAGCTCGTCGAGTGGTGGGGGCGTGAGATTTTGATCAAGGGCGGCGCGGACGACGGCGGGGTTGATCGCAAAAAGGTCGCCCGGATCGTGTTTGAGCAGCCATTCGACCGGCGTCGGCTTGAGGGCTTGATCCATCCGATGGTGCACGATCTGCGTCGATCGGTGGTCGAGCGGGCGATCCGTGAGGGTGCCCAGGGGGTGATTCTCGACGCTCCGCTCTTGTTTGAGGCTGGGGTGGATGCGGAGTGTGATGCGGTGGTTTTCGTGGATACGCCGCTGGAAACGCGGGTTTCGCGGGTGGAATCGACGCGGGGCTGGAGCCGCGAAGAGCTCGAGAAACGAGAAAAAGCGCAGCTGGGGCTTGAACAAAAGCAAAAACGATCCGATTATACGGTAGCCAATGATGGCTTACCCGATGAACTCCAAGGCCGGGTGGCACGGGTGCTCGCTTCGATCCGCAGGGATCTGCAAAGCCGACACTCAGATGCCTGATCCGATTCATCGCTCATTGATATATCTTTACGAGTTGGTACCCGGCATTGCCTTGAGTTTGGCAAGCGCTGAGCAACAGTTGATGATTCACAGATGACGACTTTCTCGTCATGGGTCAACATGGTTTCACAGGTTTGATCCAAGAGAACCACCCCTGCGACTTCCGCAGACCCTATGCAGATCCGTAGCTGATCGGCATTCCAATCCCGCTATCTATACCGAAAAACCAGGGCGGGACCCCCTCACAAGAGAGCGATCACAAGAGATAGATACGACGCGTTGAGCCCTCGCCCGCGTATCGGCGAGCCCCCCAACCACAAGGACCCGAGCACATGGCCAAGTCGACCACGGTTGCTGAGAACGCTGCTTCAGAAGCGGCGCCAGCCAAAAAAACCACGAAGAAGACCACCAAGAAGAAGGCCTCGGCCACCACCAAGAAGGCGGCGACCAAGAAGCAGGCCGCGGTGTCTGAATCCAAGCCGACCCCCAAGGCGTCTGCAAAGACAGAGAAGAAGCCCGAGTCCAAAGCGATGGCCAAGCTGCGGGCCAAGGCCGAGGGCAAGCTCGCCCCGACCAAGACCCCGCCCAAGAAGCTGGTGTCCAAATCGGGTAATGCCCACATCCCGACCCCAACAAGTGAGACACCGAGCGTGAGCAAGAGTGAGCCAAGCGGTGAGCCTGCCCGCGAGGGGCGTCGATCACGATCAGGGCGCAACGCCAATGCATCCAACAGCGGAGCACACATGAGCAGCAAGAGTTCGAACAAAGATCATGACGCGAAAGACAGCCAGGCCAAGGACAATCAGTCCGATGGAAACGACGGCGACGGTCGCCGACGCACACGGGGCAACAAGAAGCGTCGATCATCGTCGGGCTCGAACAACAACCAGAACAACGCTACAGGGCGAGGCAACAACAAGCGCTCGCGCCAGACTTCAAATCAGTATCCGGCCGGCACCTTGCCCACCGACGAGCAGCTCGAACGCGAAGCCGAGGAACTCGAGCGGATCGTGGCGGCTGCGGGTGGGAAGATCGAGGACGACGGGCTGACGATCTCGGATCTCCAGCGGATGGATCACGACGAGATCAACGCGATCGCTGACAAGGAAGGTCTCGAGGAGTTCCACAAGCTGCCCAAGCAGGATCTGATTTTTAAGATCCTCAAGGCCCGCGCGGCCAAGCAGGGGATTATGTTCGGCGACGGCACGCTGCAGATCATGTCCGACGGGTTCGGGTTCCTCCGCAGCCCGGAGATGAGCTCCCTGCCCGGGCCCGATGATATTTATGTCTCGCCGAGCCAGATCCGCAGGTTTGGGCTCCGCCGGGGGATGAACATCCGCGGTGCGGTCCGCCCGCCCAAGGAATCGGAACGCTACTTCGCGCTCCTCAAGGTGGACAAGATCAACGGGCAGGACCCCGAGAAGGTGCACGAGCTGGTCAACTTCGAGGACATGGTCCCGATGCACCCGGATAAGCGATTGCTCCTGGAGACGACCCCCGAGAACATCGAGATGCGGATCATGGACCTGGTCTCGCCGATCGGGATGGGGCAGCGGGCGTTGATCGTCGCGCCGCCGAGAACAGGTAAAACGGTGCTGATGCAGAAGATCACTTCCGCGATCCATACGAACTATCCGGACGCAAAGATCTTCGTGCTCCTTGTTGATGAGCGCCCCGAAGAAGTGACGGACTTCAAACGCAATGTCGGCAAGGATGTCGAGGTTGTGGCGAGTACATTCGATGAGCAGTCGGGGCGCCATGTCGCGGTCGCCGAGATGGTGATCGAGAAAGCACGGCGGATGGTCGAGTTCGGCGACGATGTCGTCATCCTGCTCGATTCGATCACCCGGTTGGCCCGCGCGTACAACAATGACATCCCGCACTCGGGCAAGATCATGTCTGGTGGTTTGGATTCCAACGCGCTCCAGCGTCCCAAGAAGTTCTTCGGCGCGGCCCGCGCGATCGAACGCGGCGGCTCGCTGACCATCATCGGCACCGCGTTGACCGACACGGGCTCGAAGATGGACGAGGTGATCTTCGAAGAGTTCAAGGGCACGGGCAACTCCGAGCTGCACCTGGACCGCCGATTGGTCGAGAAGCGGATCTACCCCGCGATCGATGTGGCGGCTTCGGGCACGCGGCGTGAAGAGCTGCTCATGGACCCGAAAGAACTCGAGCTGGTCTACCGCCTGCGCAAGGTGCTGGCGGACATGAATGTGGTTGAGGCGATGGAGTTGCTTAAGAGCCGACTCGGCAAGCACAAGACCAACGCCGAGTTCCTCATTGCGATGGCGCTGGGCTAAGCAGCACGCTCTGGGTTCGAACAGTGTTAGAACAGGGTTTGAACTCTGGGCTCGAACAGGTCGCTCTCTGTGATCGGCTCCGAAATACAGTATGATGAGCTCCAATGCCGCCATGAAGAGTGCGGCTTTGGAGTTTTTCTTTGGCTCAGCACGAGTTCGCTTCCAATCAGAGAGGTATGGACGCCCATCGGGTGCTCAGTGTGGCCCTGGTCATGCTCACGGCCTTGCCCTGGAGCTTGGCGCTCGGTGTGCTCGGGCTCTGGATGATCATCGAGCCTCAGGCGGTCTTTGTAGGCGGCGGGCGGGCGATGGCAACGGTTTCGATCAGCGCTGGAATCGCGGCAATCTGCGCGGCCCAGGTGATCTTCCTGCTCTGCGTCGCCGATCGGGTCTTCCCGGGGGCGAATCAGCGGATGGTCAGGTGGATCGAGGGGGGGCTCGGGGCGATCTTTCTGTGCTCGGCGGGCGTACTTGCAGTGGCATCGTTCATAGGATGGTACCAGGGCCTATAAGCATTGAATGGGTCGAGCGGTATGGGTCGAGTCAGAAGAGGAATCACCAGGCGTATGAACAACACACGAATCTCTCAGACGAACCCGCGCGCGAGCCGACGAGGCATTGGCAGCGCGATGTGCGCCCTGATCTGCATGAGCGGGCTGGCGATGGGCGGGGCCCTGAACCAGACTGCGTTGGAGACTGCGACAGCAAGCCATTCAATAAACCAACCGGCCGCCGGGGCTGATACGGATCAAGCGGATATCCGGGTTGATCCGACGCTCGCCGGGTACTTCTCGCGCATGGCATTGCTTGATCTGGGATTGCGTCCGAGCCCGACGGCCGCCGATTATCAGCTCGCGGCGGTGTTGTTGTCGATTGCCTCGGAGATGGATCCGCAGAACCCCGAGCTGCCACGGGCGCAGGTCGAAGCCGCGTGGTCTGCGGGCGATATCGATTCGATGCTCGAAGCCACCCGGCGTGTGATCCAGCTCGATCCAAAGGACACGGTGGCCCAGCTGCGTCTGGTGAGCTCGGTGATCAACAACCAGCAGACGCTTGATGGTCGGCTCAAGCTCTACGAGCGTTTTTTGGGGCCCAAGGGCAAGTCGCTTGATGCCTCGGTGCGTTCACGGTTGGCGCTCGATGCGGCGCTGCTTGAGCGCGAGCAGGGGAATATGAACGGGTTCGATGATCGCCTGCGTCAGGCGACCACGCTTGATATCTCGAACAAGCCCGCTGCTTCGTTGGCGGCCCAGGTGTACACCGAGGGCTCGAGGGATTCGATGCTGATCTTCAACTACCAGCTCAGGCTGCTGTATGCCGACCCACTGGATCCCAATGTGCATCTGACGATCGCGCAGGTGCTCGCGGGGCAGGGGGCGTACACATCGGCGCGTCGGTTCTTGAAGAACTCGATCGATCTCTACACGCTCGATACCGGGCGTGCGCCCGCGTCGATCACCGAGGTGCGCATCGCGCTCGACTGGCAGGTTGATGGCCCGGAGAAGATGCTTAAGGAACTCAACGATGTGCTCTATGGTCGGCGAGCCGAGGCGCAGTCACGCCTTGATGCGTACATTGAAGCGCAGCTACCGACCGATGATCTGCTCAAACCAGAGGATATCCTGTACGATCTGGGGGTCGACAAGCTGCGTCTGCTCGCGTCGTACAACCTGGGTGATGAGGAGCTGACCAAGAGTGTGCTCGCTGACATCAACTTGTCTGTGAGGAAGAACGCGGAAGTGGTCCGCGAAGCGATGGGACGGCGAGGGGCCGATAGCAGGGCGTTGGTGACCCGGCTCATCGGGCTGTATACCGACCAGCAGGTGATGCGTGCGATCTCGGGGGTTGAGCTCGACTTGGTTCGCCGGGACATGAACCAGTTCATACAGATGGTCCCGCAGCTCAAAGCCTACTTTGAGACACTCGAGCCCATGGCGCTCTTCGCCGAGGGTCGGTATGACGAGATGCTCGAGGATGTGAAGAATCGTCCGCCGTCAGCGGTGCTCGAGCTGCTCTCGGCGTTGGTGCACGAGAAGCAGGGACGCACCGAGCAGGCCGTGACGATGTATCAAAAGCTTGCGCTGAGTCAGGGGCTTAACGCCTACGGGGCCTTCGCCCAGTCCCGCCTGGTCAATATGGGGCTGGGAGATCAGACGCTTACCTCTGTGGGGCGTCAGCTCATCAAGGCCGAGCAATCGGTACCGAACTGGCTCGATCAGATGATTCATCGTCCGACGAGCTTTATCTTCCTTGATGCTGTTTCGTCTGATCTGCGAGTCGAGGCGGACGAGCAGCCAATGATCAAGGTCCGGATGAAGAACTTGGCACCGATCCCCCTGGCGGTTGGTCCCTCGCAACCATTGGACGCTCGGTTTCTCATCGCGGGGGATCTGGGCACGCAGTCGACGGGGTTTCAAGGACAAAAACGCCCCAAGGTCGTGAGCATGAGCAATCGGCTCCGGCTGATGCCCCTCGAAGAGATGGTTGTCGAGGTCAAGGCCGATTCGCCGCAGACGCAGTGGCTCCTCGATAATCAGTGCTTCGCGACCTACCAGCAGCGGTACCGCGTGCTCCAAGGTTTTCGCCCCCGATTCTCGGACACCATCCTTGGGCAGATCAGTTCGGATATAGACGCGGCCAACGGCGGGCTGATCAACTCGCCGCTGGGGCTCACGGCTGAGTCCAAGCTGATCCAGCGTGTGCACCTCGCGGAGTATGGCTACGCCGCCGATGAGATTGCCCAGCAGCTCGCCAGCACGGACGGGGCGGCCCGCAATCGGGCGGTGCTCGCGTGCGCGGCTCGGTTGGCGCTGCCCAAGCAGGGCACGGCCTTCGATGAGCACGAGCAAGCCACGGTGATCAATGCGCTCATGGAGCTCTATACCAATGCCCAGAGCGATGAGCGGGCCCGCATGATCTTGCAGCTCCCGCAGCGCCATCAGGTGCCGGCGATGATCGCCTTTGACGATCATGTCGCGAGCCTGATCGTGTCCGATGCGTTGATCAACTCGCGCGTAGATACTGAAGTGTTCGCGTGTGCTTTGCTCACGCGCACCGACGATGCGGAGTCGCCGATCTTCGATGTGCTCGACCAGGCCCACGACGAGCGATTGACCACGATCGCGAACATTATCCGCGCTCGGCTCGAGTCCTCGATCCCGACGATCGGCACGGTTGGGCCGGGGGTCGATGCGATGATCCCGATCAAGGCGAACTTTGAATGAGTGAACCGGGCAAACGCAAACGCGGTCGGCTGACCTTTGTCGTCGGTCTCGTGTTGCTGGTGCTCGCGGGTGTGTACTTGTTCGCGGATCCTGAGCAACTCCGAGAGTTCCGCGATCAGATCGCGTCGGCCCCGCTGTGGTCGATCTTGGTCGTAGTGCTCGGGCCGATCGCCAACTGGGTGTGCGTGGGCTTGTGCCTGCACGCGTTGATGCGTCGCCACGGACAGGTCGGGTCAGGCGAGATGCTGATGCTCGTCGGGAGCGCGTGGCTGCTTAATCACTTGCCGATGCGTCCGGGGCTCGTCGGGCGCATCGGGTACCACGCGAAGGTGAACAAAATCCGCGTGCGCGACTCGGTCGAGGCGAGTGTCTGGTCGGTGGTGCTCGCGGGGGTGGCCAACGCGGTGATCCTTGGGCTGATGCTGCTGGTGCCGGTGGAGATCTCGATCTGGTCGCTGGTGCTGGTGCTGCTGATCCCGCTGGGGGTGCTGATTGTGCTGTCGGCGATTGCGTTCATGCGTTCGCCGCGATTGGGGTTCTTGTGTTTGGGCATGGTGTATCGGTACGCTGATGTCTTGGTGTGGGCGATCCGCTATGCGGGGGCGTTCGCGATGCTCGGGGTGTCGATCAGCCCGGTCGGGATCGCGCTGATCACGGCGGCTTCGCAGATTGCGCAGCTGATCCCGTTTACGGGGGCGGGGTTCGGCTTCCGTGAGTGGGGGGTCGGGCTGGCGGCCCGCCTG
>CAXBLA010000014.1:0-75529 GCA_963976625.1 uncultured bacterium | reverse complement strand
GTTGAGCTGGAGCTGGCTCCGATTGCTCTTGATCTGGCGGGTCTGACGGAGATTGAGCTCCCCGAAGGCCCCGCCGGTGCGTTCTCGGCGTTCGTCGATGGCTTCCCCGAGCATCTTCTGGAAGGCACGCGGGTCGACATCGGTGCCGCGGTAGTTGGGCGTGTCGATGTTAGCGATGTTGTTGGTGATGATCCGCTGGCGCTGCCCGGCGAAGAGAAACATCTTCTCAAGCGTTGGCAAGGCCCCGGATGTGCTCAGATCATTGATCAACATGGCTTAAACTCCAGAAACGCCTGGTCGCGATTCCCACATGCCCACTCTTCGCAAAGCCCGTACCAAACGGGGCTTGCGACGCCCATCGCTTACAGGCTCTGCGAAACGAGGCTCTCTTCTTTCCATTTCTTGAGCTTGAGCCCGAGGGTCCGCACACCAATCCCGAGAGCCTTGGCGGTCTTCTGGCGGTGCCCATTGAACCGGTGCAGGGTCGCGACGATGGTGTCGCGTTCGAGATCAGCAAGGGTGCGATCGCCGGGCTGGGCTTCGGGGGTCGATTCCGGACGCTGATCGGCGAATCCGGAAACGCCGCCGATGGCGGAGCTGAGCGATTGGTGCCCGTTGCTCGCGTTGGCGCTCGGCATGGGCTTGGACTCGGTCAATCGCTGGGCAGAACTGTTGGGCTCGCCATTGAGATTCGATGCACGCAACGGCGTGGCCTTGGGCATCGGACGCGCCGTCATCAGCCAGGGCTCGACGAGCGTGTGCGGGATGGTTGTGGACTTTGGATCGCTCAGGACCACCGCCCGCTCGCAGATGTTCTGGAGCTCGCGGACATTGCCCGGCCACTGGTACGCCTTGAGCAGCCCGATCGCCTCGTCATCGAAGCGGGCAGATCGGCGTCCATCGCGCTGACAGACCTTGTCGATGAAGAACTGCGAAAGCATCGGCACATCTTCGAGCCGCTCACGCAGCGCCGGGACCTGGATCGGGAGGACATTGAGCCGATAGAACAAGTCCTGACGGAACTCACCCATCGACGCCGCGTGGGGCAGATCGCGGTTGCTTGTCGCGATGATCCGGACATCGACCCCAATAGTCGTGCTCGATCCCACCCGCTCAAACGCACGCTCTTGGAGCACCCGCAGCAGCTTGGCCTGAATCTGAGGCGACACCTCCGAGACCTCATCGAGCAGCAGCGTCCCCGAATCCGCAAGCTCGAAGCGCCCCTTACGCAGGGTGTCGGCCCCGGTGAAGGCGCCTTTTTCGTGGCCGAAGAGCTCGGACTCAAGCAGGCTTTCGTTGAGTGCTGCGCAGTTGATCGCCAAATACGGCGAGACCACCCGCGGGCTCATCTCGTGGACAGCGTGCGAGACGACCTCTTTGCCGACTCCGCTCTCGCCCGTGATCAGCACGGTCCCATGGCTCGAAGCGACGGCCTTGACCTGCTCGCGGACCTTGCGCATCGCGTCGGAGTCGCCGATCAATCGATCGAGCCCGATCGCGCCCAGCGAGTTCGAGGAGTCCGACTGCCCGATGTTGGCTTTGAGGATCGCGTTCTCGCGAACGACCAATGCGTGTGATATCGCCCGCTTGAGCGAGATGATGAGCTCGTCGCCCTCGAATGGCTTGGTGATGTAGTCGTACGCCCCGTTCTTCATCGCTTGCACCGCTGTCTCGATGGTGCCGAAGGCGGTCATCAGGATCACCGGGAGCTCGTCGTCAATCGCTTGGATCTCGCCGGCAAGCTCGATACCGGTCATACCCGGCATGTTGAGGTCCGTCACCACCGCATCAGGTCGGCGAGACGCGATCTCTTTGAGCGCCGAGCGTGCATCGGACGCAGTCCGGACCGCGAAGCCCGCACGCGTGAGCGTGGACCCGATCGAGTCGCGCATCATTTCTTTATCATCTACAACGAGGATCGTTCTCGACATATCAACATACCCCATTCGCCGCTTGGGCGCGTTGCCCGTGCGTGATTATGATCTCGCCCGCATCGCTCGCGGGCTCACTTCTCGAAACAACCAAGGATGGCTCCCTGGGAATAAACAGTTTGACACATGCCCCGCCGGTATCTGGCTTGGTGACCTCGATCTTGCCGCGATGGGCATCGATGATCCGGTGCACGATCGCCAATCCGAGCCCGGTGCCGGTGTCGCGGGTGGTGAAGAACGGATTGAACATCCGCTCGATGACCTCTGGAGGCATCCCATCGCCCTGGTCCTGCACGCGGAAGACCACGCACGGCGTGCTCGCTTCGCCCAGCTTGATGGATTCGAGCCCGCAGTCGACAATAAGTTCAGATCCACCGGCCACACGGTTGGCCTCGCACGCGTTGCGGATGACATTGACCAAAGCCTGCTGGAGCAGCGTCTGATCGCACATCAGCTCGATGGAATCAAGCCGATTCTCGCTATGGACAACCACCGAGCTGCGCTCGATCTCGGCATGGCACATCTCAAGAGCATGCTCGATCAGCGACGAAGATTCGCACGGATGCGGGTTGGTCTTGAGTTCGCGGGCGAAGGTCAGCACATCGCCGACGATTTCATCGAGCCCGCGGACAGCTCTCCCAATCTTCTGAACAATCTGGCACTGCTCGGGCATCGCTTCGAGATCATCAGCCAACATCTTGGCGTACAGCGTGATCGAACCGAGCGGGTTGCGGATCTCATGGGAGATCCCCGCGGCCATCTCGCCCAGAGCCGCGAGACGACGCGAGCGTTCGAGGGCTTCGTTGGCTTGGTAGAGCTCATCGGTCAAACGAGAGACTTCAGAGCGGAGCTGGGCGTGGGTGTGCTCGAGCTTGGTCGTGACATCCGTGAAGGCCGACATCAGCTCGGCGAGATCGGTCGAGGACAAGTTGCTCGTTGGGAGCCCAGCCTGAGCCGTGGGCTCGTCGGCTTGGATCGTCTCTAGATTTGGCACGCTTGCGAGTCTGCTCATCGCTCAGCCCTGCCGATCTTGGAGTATGGGGTTGGGGGTGCCTTGATTCGGCTTATAGGCACGCAGGGCGGTCTTGCCGGTGCCCATGCCCGCGAGCTGGCCGGCGAGCTGGTCGCGGGCCGACTCCATCAGGATCTGATCCTGAGCATCGCGCTCACGCAGACGCTTCATGGTGTGCTCGATCGCGCCGATGCGTTTGAAGGCTTGCTCACACTCAGCATCACCAACCTTGGCGATCGCGTCAGGGTCAGCGATAAACGCCCCGATCTCTTCGCCCACGCGAACAAGACTGGCGACGATGGGCTCGCGGGTGCTGACGATCTCGACGATCTTGGCGACATCGCCGCCCTTGATCGCATCGGTGTGCCCAACGCTGATCGAGACCAGCTCGTCCATCAGTCCCTGCGCCTCATCGACGAGCGAGGACAGCCGAGCCGCCTGGGGGGTGGCGTGGGCGTTATTCTCTTGTGAGTGCGCTGATCCGGTCATCCTGACCCTCTTGCTCGAAACACTGCGATCCCACGGGAATCCATTCCCGTTTCATGCGATCTGAGGTGTTATCGGCTGTTGGCGCGGATTTCACCACATTCGTGCGCAAAAAATACACACCATGGTTTGTTTGCACACGCGCCCCAACAGGATGTACAGGCAGCCGATGATCAGCTCCCGGCCAGCAGCACCGAGCTCGAGTTGAGCCAACGCTCCCAATCCGCCCGATCCATCGGCAGGCTCGGGTCATTCCAGACATCGTCGGGGATCTCTTGATAGAACCGGCGGGCCCGATCGTTGGCGGTCCGCGCCCTGCCGAGCTGGTTGGTCTCGACATAGGCATTGACGATCTGCACCATCGCGACGAGCGACGCCGGATCATCGACATAGCGATCGCGGGCCCGGTCGTAGTAGCGGATCGCATCGTCGTATTCGCCCAGATCGAAGGCACAATCGCCCAGATAGAAGAACGAGTTCCGCAGCGCGATCGACTCAAAGAGCCCGAGCTGGTGATCCGAGATCACCGCGAGCGTTTCGATGGTCTTCTGGTAGTCATTGATCGCGGATTTGCGATGAGCAACGATCTGATTGAGCCGACGGTTGCGCTCGGCGGCCGGCATCGCCTCGTCAAGCGATTGCTCCATGATGTCGCTGAGCCGACGATGTGCATCGGCGAGCTTAAAGAGCACCGCGCCGGTTTCAGGGTCGCTCGCGTACCGAGCCGCGAACTCTTCGTAGCGTTCGATCGCCCGCTCGGGGCGATCGGTCCGGTCGTAGAGCCCCGCCAACTCGAGGAGCGCATCGCGGAAGTGCTCGGTATCCGTCGAGCCCATCGAGCCATCGAGGGCCGATGCGAGCAGCTTCTCTGCCTCGACATCATTGGAGAGGTCCTCGTCGTACAGATACGCCTGGGCCAAGGGCACATGGCTGGCGTCGGCGAATGGGCCGATGTCCGCGCCGGCGGAGCTCTCGCGGGCGAGGATGAGTCCTTTATAGACATCCGCCGCGGCATTAAAGTCGCCCAGCGCCCGCAAAGCCTCGGCGAGCCTAAAAAGAGCCTCGGCGTGGCGTGGGTCCGAGGGCATGGACTCGGCATAAGTCTGGAACGCCTGGATCGCTTCGGGCTGATCGCCCGCCCGATCGAACAGGTCGGCGGATCGCCAGAGCGATTCAGCATAGATCGGCAGATTCGCGACCACATGCTGCTCGGCGTGCACACGGTAGTTGGTCGCCGACGACATCAAGTGACGCTGGACTTCCGCCCGGGTGGACGGATCGAGCCCCATCAGCGAGCGCACCTCGCTCATGGGCTTGCCCAGCAGGGCTTCGGCGGCCGCCTGATGACCCAGGGCGAGGGCTTGGAGCACACCCGACGGGATCTCTTTGCCGCGATAGAGCTTGTCGGCCAGCGTCGCGTAGCGGATGGATTCGTTGGCGTTGCCAGCCGAGAGCGAATCGTCGGCCTGCCCGAGCAATGATTCGAGAATCTGCTGGCGCGAAGGGAAGGTCTCGATCATGAACGAGTCGTAGCTCTCGACGAGTGTGGTATACGCTTCGATCGCCAGCTCGGGCTGGTGGAGCCCGGCCTCGGTCTCGCTGAGCCCAAGCAGCGCCAGCGGGTAGGCCGAGGAGCTTGAGTTTTTGGTGACGATCTCGTCGTAGAGGTCCCGGGCGATCGCGGTATTGCCCTTGGAGTCCTCGATGATGGCCTGCATCAGGATAATCTCTGGGTAGTGCGGGTCGCCGTCGGCGGAGAGGGCCCGGGCCTGATCGACCTGCTCGGTGGCTTGCTTGGACGCGCCGACCTCGTTGTATGCTTTGGAGAGAATCAGGTGCAGTCGCGATCGCCCCTCGACCCCGGCACGCTCAAGCCTTGGCATGGCACGGAGAATCCGCGTGATCGTTTCGTCGGCGTACCCCTGCGCCAGGCGGACATTGCCCTGGGTCTCGAGCGCCCAGACGCGTTCGTCCACGGGCAGATTGGGATCGATCAGCATGTCGGCGAGCAGCTCCATCGCCGGCTCGGTGATCGGGGCCGGGCGATCGAGCATCGATTCGACGGCTTTGCGATGCACCGCGTCCCGCAAGAAACGCTGGGACTCCGGGATCGTCCGGACACGCTGGGCGGCTTGATCGAACTCATCGCGGGCGAGATAGGTATTGGCCAGCGACGCGGTGTCCTTGGGGCCCAGCGCCCCGCCGATTCGCTCGGCTTCGAGGTACTCGCGGATTACCGAGACATGGTTGCGATCATCATCGATGTGCAGCTTCCGCTGCCCCCGATAGATCGAGCGGGCCTTGGCAAGATGGTACTGCACCTTGTCTTCGAGGGGTGATTCTTCTTTGAGCACCCACGGGTAGACCTTGGTGTTGAGCAGCTCGATCGCCCGGTCGTATTCTTCGTTCTCGATCAGGCGGTTGGCCAGCGTGATCGTGGGTGTCATGTCCGGATCGGGCGACGATGTAATCGAGAAGGCGACCCCGAGCATCAGCAGCCCCGCCCCGACGAGCAACGCCGGGACCTGCCACGCGTCACGCCAGCCTTCCTTGACCGCTTGGATCGGATCGTCGGGCATGACAAAGCCCTCGCCCGAACCATCCGCGACAGGATCCGTCCCGTCCATCGGCTGGTCGGCTTCCACATCCACCACGGGATCGCCTGGCAATCCATCAGCAGCTGCATTGTTCGGGTCGTCGGCCACGCATCATCCTTCTGCTTACAGCGAACCGCACGCACACTTTGCGCACCGGTCCCTGATAACACCCATCGGACTATTTGCGTACATGGCTCAACAAATCGCCCAGATATCAGATTGTGCTCGATACCGGGATGGCTTTAAGCCTCAGAATCGGAATCTTTGGGCGAATCGGACCCGTCGTACCCATCGATCCGCGAAACCACGAGCGTCTTGGTGGCCCGATCCCCACGATGGAGCATCTCCGGATCAAGCAGCGCCAGCGCGACCACCGGCGGCAGGAGCCACTTGATGACATTGCGGGTGATCGCCGATCGCAGGCGGACGCGGTCCATCGCACCCGGATTCGCCCGGACCAGGCGCAAGCCGACGAGGAACTTGCCCGGGGTCGCGCCCAGCAGCCACTCCATCAGCGTCATGCTCACAATCCCGACGCCGATCGTCACAGGGAGCACGAGCCAGGAGACATCCGAGCGGGTGATCACGCTGAGCGTGATGATCTCGACGGCCGAGACCTGAAAAAACATCCCCACCGCGATCGACACCAGGAACACATCGCTCATGGTCGCCAGCAGCCGTCGCCCCGGGTCGGCCAGTGAGAACCCATCGGGGATGCTCATCGATTCTGCATTGTTGGGGAGAATCACGACAACCAGCACTCCGCCCATGATGAGCATCATCATGAGCATCAGCAGCCGCAGCTCGGCCTCGCTCACCGGATTGGAGACCACCGGACCACCCTCATAAACCATCGAGCCGTCGGCCAGATCGATCTCGAACACCTGAATCAGATCGGGGGCGTCTTCGGAGGCGTTCTCTTCCGTATCTGCTGTTACGCTCCGCCGATGAATACCAACGAGCCGATTCACCGAGCCCATCGCCACAAGATCGGTGCCTTCGGGGAGCTCGACATCCGACGCGATCGTGAACACACCGGCGGCCGACCAGATCCGGATTCGGTTTGCGGAACCGACCCGATCAACGACCACGACCCCGCGCGGGCTGGCGATGAGCTTGCTTGGCTGGATCGATGGGTCCGCCAGTTCGATGGTCGCCCAGTCACTTGTCCATCCGTCATCGCCGTAGACATACGCGCTCGCGGCTGAATGATCCGCGACATTGATCGCGATCAGATCGTCGCCGACACTGCTCAGTCGCCATGCCGCAGGGGCTGAACCTTGCGATAACAACTCTGGCAGAGCAATCGGCTCCCACTCATCTTGGCCCATGCGCAGGAGCTGGTATTGCCCGTCGGCTTCGAGCAATGCCCAGAGCCGATCGCTGGTCGCGGTCAGATCAACCAGCTCACCCTCCTGAGTGATCATCGGCTCGGAATCAAGCCGCCCCTGAGGCATGAGGTTCCAGGCCGTCCCGACCGGCGATCGAATCGCCCGCCCGGAGTACACCTTGCGCACCCACTTGCCCGGCTTGCCCTCATTCGCCCCGATGCCGGGGAGCCGGGATCGACCAAAGACCATGAACACCCGGTTGTCGATCGCGGCGATCCCATCAGGCATCGCACTCAGCGAGCGGAACGCGTGCATCTCGCCGGGCGGTGCGGGCTCGTAGGCGATCTGGGCATCGGGGTCCGCGTCGCGCGGGGGCAGGTGGACGAGCAAGATCTCGCCCTGCGAGTTCTCGTAGATCGACCATGCATGAGACTGGGCGTGGGCCTGTGAATCGTTGTTCGAACTGCCCATGAGCACCTGAGCATCGGCCGTCATGCTGGAGACCCAGAGCAGCGCGAAGATAGACATCGACAACAGCTTTGAGATCATCGGACTGCTCACTCGTTGTCGCCGATTTCTTGAGCGGTGGTATCGGGCTCGAACGCGGCGTCGAGGTCGATGATCTCGTCCACGCGGTACCCACGCGCCAGCATCCGGGGCTGGTACACTCGGCTATTGATCGCCTTGTCCTGAGGCTCCGAGACCTCGATCCGAACCCAGCCCGAATCGTGCGGATTCGTGATCTCGATCTTCCCGGGCACGAGCACCGGGGCGTGCTCGCGGATGGTCGCGTCTTTGTAGCGGGAGAGGTCGGCCGACGCGATCAGCGTGCCGGCACGATCGAACGCCTGCGATCTGGATACCAGCTTGGTCCGCGGGTCGAACCAGAGCGTGAACGAGCCCCACTGCGACGGCACCGACACGCCGACAGTTTTCCCGTCGCTGGCCCAGCGCGAGCCTCCGGCCTTGCTCAGGTCGATGGGCATCAAGCCTGTGAGCGCGACAAGTTCCGCCGGGTGCACGGGCAGCCCGAGGGCGCTGACCTTCTCGGGGGTGGCCTGGTTGAGCTTGCCGATCAGCAAGCTCTTATAATCCGAGTTGGAAAGATCAAAAGACCAGTAGTCTTCGTTATTGGCACCGAAGGCAAAGTAGGTCTCGCCGAGCTTGCCGATGGTGAGCGAGATGTTGTTGGGCTTGACGATCTGCAGGTGCCCCTCGCCCTGCTCTTCGTAGGACTCGCCGTCGCTGGTGGTGCCCTTGGCCCGCAGGCTAATCCGCGCCCACAACCGATCCAACGGCTCAACCCGCGCGTTGTGCGCCTCGGCCAACTCAATCGTGGAGAGCGGTTCACCGAGCTTCGAGATATCCACGGGCTTGCCCGTCGAGGAGCACCCACCAAGCACGGCGGCCAAGCCAACGAGGGAAACCAGAATCAACCAGATTCGATTTCGCATCACAGCCCCCCCTCGGCGTCGAGATTCATGACCTGACCGAGCTCTTCGGTCGCCTGCATGATTGTTTCGTCATCGAGCCCCGGGTCGACAACCTCGAAGAGCTGCCCCTCGCCGCCCTTCTGGCGTTGGCGAACAACCAGCACGCCCTGCTTGCCCTTGCTCGCGGGCGTCGAACGCTCGAAGACAAGCTTCTTCTTCCGCATCAAAATCAGCGTCAACAGATATCGAAAAGCCAGCTGCTTGTGGGCGTCGGCTTCTTCGAGCTGCTCGAAGAGATCGAACATCTCGTCTTCAGAAACCAGCTGCTTGACCTGCTCGTCGCTCTCGGGCATCACCCGCTTCCAGAACCCAAAGACCGCGGCGTTGGGCGGCAGGTTCGGGCCTTTATCCCAGGCTTCGAGCGAATAGAGCACCCGAACCAGCGGCTCATCATCGAGCGAATCAATCAGCGCCGCGATATGCTCCTCGCCGACTTCGAGTTCGCGACCGCTCTGGGCGCATACATCTTGGGTACGAATAATGTCATAAGGTGAGGAAGTCGATGCCATAGCACAGAGTGTATCCGCGATCATCGGCACGAGACATCGAAGAACCGCTGATTCGTCCCGCCCTGACCGACCCGGAAGGTGATCGACTTGCCGCAGCGTGGGCAGCGGGCGAGGTACTTCTCGCCGTCGGCACTGCGGAAGATGCGCTGGTACGCGCCGGCGCAGGTAAACTGCACACCCAGCCATGGGCGTTGGCCTGCCGGCTGGATCCCCGTCTCGCGGGGCGTACTCGATGGTGATGCACGAAGGGCCATAAGTCCCATGTCTATCGGCCAAATCGGTGCATACACTCAATCTGCACCCTGTCGATACCCCGCCGACGCTAAACCCATACGCAGAAATGATATAGCACAGACTAACAAGCGTATTTGCAGACATCTCAGCCAATATGCCGAGATCAAATCAAATACAATCTGAATGAACGCCTGACACATCGAGCTCCCGATCGAGAAGTTGAGATTGAACCCTCCATGGCCGCAGCCGCACTCGCCATCCTGCCCGACCCCCCACCGCCGCCCACGCCCATCGGGCTCATCGCCGGCGGTGGCGACCTGCCGATCTTCATCGCACGCGGGCTCAAAGAGATGGGCCACGAGGTCCACGGGCTCGGGCTCCATCTCCAGTATGACAGCGAGCTGCCCGCCTTGTGCACATCGTTCCGCGATGTCGGGCTCCTGCGGATGCGCTCCTGGGGGAATCGGCTCAACAAGATGGGCGTGCACCACGCGATCATGGTCGGTCGCGTGGACAAAGCCAAGCTGATGCATCAGAAGTGGAAGCTGATCAAGAACATCCCCGACATCACCACGGCCGTCGCGTGGTACAAGCACCTGCGCCACGACCGACGATCGCACGCGGTGCTCAAGGTGATCGCCGACGAACTCGACCGGAACGGAGTATCTCTCATCGATTCGACATTCCCCATCACGAACCAGCTCTCCGAACCCGGAGTCATGACCAGCACCAAGCCCAGCGCCAACCAGCGGGCCGACATCGAGTTTGTCTGGCCACTGCTCACCGAGCTGCTGCGCCTCGACATCGGGCAGTCGCTGACCGTCCGCGATCGCGATGTGATCTCGGTCGAAGCCGTCGAAGGTACGGACCGGATGATCGAACGCACCGGCAACCTGTGCCGACGCGGCGGCTGGACCCTCGTCAAGGGCGCCCGCGCCCAGCACGACCGGCGATCCGATGTGCCCACAGTCGGGCTCGAAACCCTCGAAATGCTCCACAAGCACGGCGGCTCGTGCCTGGCGATCGCGGCCGGCGATGTCATCATGCTCGATCGCTTCGCGATGCTCGAAAGAGCCGACGAGCTGGGGATCTCGATCGTGGGTGTGCCCGTCTCGCACGCACCGATCGCCAGTGCGCACCAGTCTTCGGGCTCTGCGATGCCCGCGCCCGCATCCAACGGGACCGACTCGGTCTTCAAGCCAACAACCGACGGCTTGCGCGTCACGGACAGCCAATGAGCGAGTCCATCCCCGTACCGGCCCCAGAGCCGACGCCCGAGTTTGTTTCCCGCGGCGGGCTCAAGCTCCACCACGCGATCAACGCATTCAACCTCGATCCATCCGGATGGCTATGCGCCGACTTCGGCTGCTCGACCGGCGGCTTCACCGACTGCCTGCTCCAGAACGGAGCCGCATGCGTGCACGCCATCGACACCGCCTACGGCGAGTTCGCCTGGAAACTCCGCACCGACGATCGAGTCGTCATCCACGAACGCTCCAACGCCCTGCATCTTGATCCCCCACAAGCCGTCATCGAACACGGCGGGATTGACCTCGGCGTGATCGACCTGGGCTGGACGCGACAGAGCCGAGCCCTGCACGCGGCGGCCCGCTGGCTCAAGCCCGGCGGGCAGATCATCTCGCTCGTCAAGCCCCACTACGAAGCCGACAAGGCTGAGCTTGGCGAGGGCGGGGTGCTCGATCCGGATCGAGCCCAAGAGATCGCCGAAGCCGTCCGTGATGGGCTCCCCGAGCTGGGCTACCCCGTGCTCGACTGGACCAAGAGCCCGGTGCTCGGTGGCAAGATGAAGAAGGGCAAGCTCCGCGGCAAGGGCAACCCGGAGTGGCTGGTTTTAGTGTCGAGTGACTATTCGATCGACTCGCCCCCGCCAAGCGCAACTTGATAGAGAAAACAAGCACCGCTCTGGGTGCTTGCGGTTTGTTTGTAAATTGGAATCTCTTTAGGCTGCCCGCTGGTAGCCCGAGCAGGAGATCGCCCGGATCAGGCGTTGCTTGTCGCCGTCGCGATCAAACTTGGAGATGGACATCGCCATCTTCGCATCGCCCGTATCGTCCACATCGCACCAAACCACATCGCCGGTCACAAAGACCGCCCGCTCGTCGGGCTCGCCCACGATCCCGGGCAGGTTGATCCGCATCGAGATCGTGCGTCCAGACTCAATCGGCGTATCGAGATCAAAGCGGATGCCGCCCTCGGACAGGTCGTACACATAGCCCTCGAGCCCGTAGGCGATCTCGTTGGGATCGACCCGGATACTCGCGCTGGTGTAGCCGGGCTTGACGGCGAAGCGTTCGTAGGATCGGCGGTTGATCTGGCTTTGGGTTGGGCCCTGGCTCGGGCTCTGAGTTGGCTGTGTTGTCGGCGTCATGTCGGCTCCGTTCTTTGAGGGGATGCCACGCTTATCGGCCGATGGATGGGCGGACTTGACCCAGACTTAAGCCAACCCCCCGGTTTCACGCAAACGCTTGAGAATCCGGATCTTCGGCGCGTCCCGACGCCCCATTTGCACGCCTATCGAGTTCCCCAGCCTACGATCACCCCTATGTTTATTGATCGCGCACGAATTCAGGTCACCGCCGGCGATGGCGGCAACGGCAAAGTCTCCTTCAAACGAGCCAAAGGCATGCCCAAGGGCGGACCCAACGGCGGCGACGGCGGCAAAGGCGGCGATGTCATCCTCCGCGTTGACGAAGGGCTCAACACCCTGATCGATTTCCGCGGGATCTACGACTGGAAAGCCGAGAACGGCGAGGGCGGCGGCAACAAGCAGTGCACCGGCGCCAACGCTCCCGACCGCGTCATCCGCGTGCCCGCGGGCACCATCGTCTTCAACGAAAACACCGGCGAGCAGATCGCCGACCTGGGCCCGGGCGAATCCATCATCGTTGCACGCGGGGGCAAGGGCGGATACGGCAACGAGCATTTTAAGAACGCCGTGAATCAGACGCCGCGCACCGCCAGCCCGGGCGAGCCCGGCGAGGTCATCGCGCTGGCGCTGGATCTCAAGGTCATCGCGGAGGTCGGATTGGTCGGCCTGCCCAACGCGGGCAAGAGTACATTCCTCAAGTCCGTATCACGCGCCGATCCCAAAATCGCCAACTACCCGTTTACAACCTTGTCGCCACAGCTCGGCATCGCGATCCTCGACCAAGCTCGCCGCATAGTGATCGCGGACATCCCCGGTCTGATCGAAGGAGCCGCCGAAGGCGCAGGGCTCGGGCACGACTTCTTGCGTCATATCGAACGCACCCGCGTGATCATCCATGTGCTCGATGTCGAGCCCGACAACGCCATGGGAGCCGCGGCCAACTACCGCAACATCCGCCAGGAGCTCGTCGAGTATTCGTCCGAGCTGGCCGAGAAGCCCGAGATGATCGCGCTCAACAAGCTCGATCTGATGACCGAAGAGGACCGCGAAGAAGCGATCGACGCCCTGCGGACCGAGCTTCAGCTCGATGGGAACCAAGAGATCTTCCCGATCTCGGGTGCGATCGGGCTTGGTTGTGATGATCTCCTCGAAGCCGCGTGGAAGATGCTCCACGGCGAAGAGGTCCAGAGCGGCTGGTAAACCAGCACACTGACCAATCCCATTTGTTTGATTATTTGATATCCTTCACCCGGCGGACGATCTCGCGGTAGTTCTGGCGGTAGAAATCGGTGTACTCGATCTCGAGCTGGGCCTGACGCTTTGCATCACGCCAGACATTGCGGACAGTGCGGAAGGTGTCCTCGGTGAACGGCACCATCTCGCCGTCGATCTCCGTCTCTGGGAACGCATAGAATAAAGCGTCGAGTTCCGCGAACTCCTCGCTGGTGAGCTTGCCAGATTCCATCGCGATCTCGGCTTCGTTGAGCGCGGTGTATGCCGATCGGCATTCGTTGGCGATGTCGATCCCGAAGCAGCCCATCATCACCTGCACGCCCGTTCGCCAGCCCGGGTTCTCGACCTTCGAGACCAGCTTGAACGGGTCGGCCTTGTCCACGAAGTAATCCACATAGTCCACATACATCGAACGCTTCACCGGCATCCGCCGAAGCTCATGCCACCTGGGGCCCATCGGCTCGCCGTCGACACCCAGCGGGTTGTCCGGGTCGTTCTTTTTGAACTGCCAGAGGGCCTGGGCTTCGTCGGTCAGGGTGTAGCGGACGAACCGGGCCGCGAGCTCATAATCCGGGCAGCCGTTGACAATCGAGACCGGGTCGGCATCGACATAGACCGCCCCAGACGGATCGGTGTAGCCCACACGATCGCCGCCGCCCGAGTCCTTGATAATCTGGGCCTGCCCGCGTCCATAAAAATCAATCGCCAGCCCAGCCGCGGCTTCGCCCTGCGAGACATCAATGGGCGGCTTGGTCGATGAGTTGGTGAAGTAGCGGGTGTTGCCGCACATCCCACGCAGAATCCGCCAGCCGTCTTCCCAGCCCTCGTTGCCGAGGATCGAGTCAAAGGTCGTCGTGATCGAGCCCGACTGACGCGGGTCGGCCAGCGCGATCCAGCCCGAGAGCTCCGGAGCCGTCAGATCTTCAAACGCCGTCGGATTCTCGAGCCCGAGCTTGGCAAAAACATCGCCGTTGTACACAATACCAAAGCTCGAGAGCGCCGTGCCGATCCATCGTTGCCCGGGGTCGTAGAGCTGTTGTGGACCGATCTTGTTCTCGCCGAAGAGTTCATCGAGCTCGGCCTGGGTGAAGTCCGCCGGACGCGACATGGAGACTTTGATCGATTCTTTTCCACCGTCCGGCGTATCGACATCGACCGTCACGCCATCCTTGATCAGTCCATGGTCAAACGAGCCTCCACCAAAGAAGATGTCGAAGGGGATGGTCTTGGTGTTCTTGAACCGGAGCACGCCCCCATCGTCGATGGTGTAGTCCTCGCCCTGGGTGTTGTCCTTGATGGCCTGCTTGAAGAGCGCGTTGAGCGACTTGCGGATCTCGGAGGTCCCGCCGGGGGTTCGCCAGTCGATACTGACATCCTCGTTGAACTCACGCTTGTGCCACTCGACAAAGCCCGCGCCGAACTCGTCGCGGATCTGAGGCACATGGGGTGTCACGATGATCAGCGTCCGCGTACCGGGCGTGTGCCCGGTGCCCTTTTTGCCCGCGCTCATCAGGAAGGGAACCCCGAGCACGAGGGCGAGCAGGACCGCGATGGTGATTTGTTGCATCTTCATTGTGCAAGTATATGGCCAGCCCCCCCTACTCTTCTCCATGCCCAAACGCACACGCAAGAGAGAATGGCAAGACGACTACACCCTCCTCTGCGAACGCTGCGGCTACATCCTCGAAGGGCTCGACACGGCGACTCCATGCCCAGAATGCGCCAAACCCATCACCGAGAGCCTGCCCGAGCGACGCATCGGCACCCCGTGGCAGCAGAAGCCGGGCTTTGTCACGATGGTGAAGACCTGGTGGATAACACTGCGGCACCCGAAACGCACAGCCTCGATATTGAACGATTCCACCCTGCGACGGAGTAGACTGCTCGCCTACATGACCATCATGGCTTCGGCCTTTGTGGGTTCGGCAGGCTTTGCGTCACCATTACTTGTTCAACCTGAGCACCCGAAGGGCTCGGACTTACTCGGATTTCTTATAGTTCTGTTTACTTTTATGCTGATTCCATTCTGTGTTTTTAGTTTCTTGACTGTGATCGAGACGAAAGGGCTTCGAGTTTTTTCAAACTCAAAGGGTCGAAAACTTACGAAGAATCTATCAATCGCCATTACAGCCCATGGTTGTGTGGGTTGGTTGATGGTTAGCGTCCTTTATGCGTTGACAAATCTTGCGAGCATGATTTTTGTTGCGAAGAAGAATCCAATTCCACCCTATGTTGAAGTTGAAATAGTGGCTGAATACTACGATACATTCGCAAACTCGCCGCCGCAATGGGTTGGTACGGTGGTGTTGGCTGCAACTTTGTTGAGCCTTGCCCCTGGTTTTCTTATCTTCGAACTCTTTGCCTACCTCGGGCTCCGCCGGTGCAAATACGCGAATCGAATACGCCCGTATAAACAACAAGACCCGTCACCGGGCCTTGCTGAGTCAGTTGAATCTAAAAGGTGATCGCTCGGTCAGTTTCAGACCGGCTTGACGGCTGATCGCCCCACCGAGTAGTAGTGGAACCCAAGCTCACCCAAGCTCTGGCGACGGTACAGGTTTCGGCCATCAAAGATCACCTTGCCCTTCATCACGCTCGCGAGGCGCTCGAAGTCCGGGCTCTTAAACTCGGCCCAGTCAGTCGAGATCACCAACGCGTCGGCGTCCTTGCAGCACTCGTACATGTCGTCGATGATCGAGATCGTGTCGCCCATCTCCTTGCGGACATTGTCAGCCGCGACCGGATCAAACCCGGTGCAGATCGCCCCGTACCCCAGCGCCTTGCGGACGAGGGTGAGGGCGGGTGCCTTGCGGATGTCGTCGGTGCGTGGCTTGAAGGCCAAGCCCCAGAATGCGATCTTCTTGCCCTGGAGCCCGGATTCGCCGCCGAAGTGCCCCAAGATCTTGTTAAAGAAAATATTGCGTTGGCGTTCGTTCGTCCCATGGACGGCGTTCGAGACCTGCGTGGTCACGCCAGCCTTATCACCCATCATAATGCACGCGAGCGTGTCTTTGGGGAAGCACGAGCCGCCGTAGCCCAGACCGGGGTGCAAGAAGGCGTGCCCGATGCGTGAGTCCGAGCACATGCCCTCGCGGACACGGTTGATGTTCGCGCCGTAGGCCTCGCACAGGTTGGCCATCTCGTTGATGAACGAGATTTTGGTCGCCAGGAAGTTGTTCGATGCGTATTTCACCATCTCAGCGCTGAGCACATCCATCACGAAGATCGGGTGCCCGTTGCGTACAAACGGGTCGTAGAGATCACGGAAGGTCTCGCCGACTTCTTCGGACTCCACACCCACGACCACGCGGTCTGGCTTGTTAAAGTCCGTCACCGCGTCACCCTCTTTGAGGAACTCGGGGTTGTCGGCCACATGGAACTCGATATCGCCGACGATCTCGGCGATGCGCTCCTTGACCCGAAAGGTTGTGCCCACGGGCACGGTTGATTTGACCACGATCACCTTGGGCTTGGCGTCGGGGCCCAGCTCCTTGATCGCGTGCCCTATATCGTCGGCCGCGCCATCGATAAAGGTCATGTCGGTGTGGCCCTTCTCGTCCGAAGGCGTGCCCACACAGATGAAGATCATCTCGGCAGACTGATACGCGTGCATCTTGTCGAGGGTGTAGGTCAGCCGGCCCGACTGGCGGTTCTTGATCATCAGGTCGGTCAGACCCGGCTCGTAGATCGGGCAGATGTCCGACTCGAGCTTCTCGATCTTGTCTGGATCGACATCCAAGCAAATGACATCGTTGCCCGAGTTGGCAAAGCAAACCCCGGTGACGAGCCCAACATATCCTGTACCGACCATAGTGAGATGCATGTGTCTTTTTCCTCCAAATAGATACCCAGTGTAGTCTTGCGAGCCCCGCTTGGCCTTTCGATTGGCCAGATGGTTTCTATTGGCTGTAGAGTTGGGCGGGCCGGTTTCGTCTGATAACGAGACCTTGACAAAGAAACCCACCTATCATATCGAGAAGCTATCTCGGCCCATCGCCGGGGGCGATTCTCGGCTTTTCGATGCAAACGGAGATTTCCGAAAATGAGTGCCACCACAATGCCTAACCAGACGCCCAATAAGTCCAGCAGACAGCAAAAACTCGAAGCCAAGGCCGCTCAGAAAGCCGCCAAGACCGGCGCGTTCTCCGCCTCCACCACCGACAAGCACGAGCTCTACCAGCTCTCGGTACAGAATGTCGAAGCCGAGATCGACTTCGTCGAAGAGACCTTCGAGCAAATCCGCGGCCGCAAAGCCACCACGCTCCGCGAAGATTTCTGCGGCACCGGCAACACCTCCGCCGAATGGGTCCGGCGCGACCCCGCCAACACCGCCATCGGGCTCGATCTTGATCAGCCAACGCTCGACTTCGGGCACGAGAACCATGTCGCTAAGCTCGATCCGCAGGCCGCCGATCGGATCAAACTGATCTGCCGCGATGTGCTCACCCCGGGCGACGCCAAAGGCTCCGACTGCGTGCTGGCGATGAACTTCAGCTACTGGCTCTTCAAAACCCGCGAACAGCTCCGCAACTACTTCATCGCCGTCCGCGAGAGCCTGGGCGAGGACGGCGTATTCTTCCTCGATCACTACGGCGGCTCCGAGGCCATGACCGAAACCACCGAAGAAAAGAAAATCGACGACGGCCCAGGGCGCGTCTTCACCTATATCTGGGAACAAAAGCGCTTCAACCCGATCACCGGCGACATGGAGTGCCGAATCCACTTCAAGTTCCCCGACAAGACCAAGATCAAGGACGCGTTTATCTACCACTGGCGACTCTGGTCCATGCCAGAGATCCGCGAGCTGCTCAGTGAAGCCGGCTTCGCCAATGTCGTTGTGTACTGGGAGGGCGACGACGAGGACGACGAAGAAGACGGCAACGGCATCTACGAGCCCTCGCTCGAAGGCGACGCCGATCCCGCGTTCATCTCCTACATCGTCGCCTATGACTAAGCCACCCATAAGCCACCCATCTGTATCGGAACCGATTATGCAAGGCGCTATTGATATCCCCCAAGAGCTGGCCGCCCTCGAAGGCGTGCTGTTCGACGCGCTCCCGCGTGTCGAGACCGTCTTCGCCGACCAGCTCCGCTCGGATCTGCCACCAGTCGACGAGATGTGCGAACACATCGAACGCTACCGGGGCAAGATGCTCAGGCCCACACTCGTGATCCTGTGCGGGATGGCCGCCAACAGCAAGTTCGACGCCCTGCTCGCCAGCGACGATCGAGACCAGCTCGTCACCAACGCCCACATCACCAGCGCCGCGGTGTGCGAGATGGTGCACATGGCCACCCTCGTCCACGACGATGTCCTCGACGAAGCCGAGATCCGTCGCCGCGGGCAGACCATCAATATGCTCAAGGGCAACGAGACCTCCGTCATCCTGGGCGACTACCTCATCGCCTCGGCCTACGAACTCTGCTCCTCGCTCAACTCCCCAATCCCGTCGCAGATCGTCGGCAGAGCCTCGGCCGTCATGTGCACGGGCGAGCTGCTCCAGCTGCACAACCGCGAGAATCTCTCGCTCGACGAGCCCACCTACATCGAGATCCTCGAACGCAAGACCGCCGCCCTCATCGGCGCCGCCTGCGAGCTGGGCGCCCTCTCGACGCTGGGCTTTGATCAATCCGACCACCCGATCACCAACGCGCTGACTGATTTCGGACGCTCGCTGGGCATCGCCTTCCAGATCCAGGACGATGTGCTCGACCTGCTGGGCACCCAAGAGACCGTCGGCAAGTCCGTCGGCAAGGACCTCGAAAAGGGCAAGCTCACCTACCCCCTGATCCACCACCTCCGCAACATCCCCGCCGACGACGCCCCGCGTTCGCTGACGCTGATCCAGCAAGCCGCCACCGGCGATTGCGACCCAGCCGTACTCGAAGAACTGATTCAGGCGATCCGTCAATCCGGTTCCGTTGAAGCAACCCAATCCCTCGCCGCGTCGTATGTCCAGCGGGCCAAGGACGCCCTCGCCCCGATCCCCGAATCCGCCGGGCGATCCATGCTTGGGCTGATCGCCGACGCGGTGATCAGCCGATCGTTCTAAGAGAAGCAATCATTATTTAACCACTCCCGGAGCCCCCATGCCCAAACGCGCCTTCAAGTTCTACCAGCGCAAACGGGTGGTCAACATCAATGTCAATGTGTTCCTCGCCGGGCTCCTCTCGATCCTGATCGCCAAGTACCCGATCATGCTCATCGCCGAATACATCGGCACCGAGCACAAGTTCAAAATCTCCGTCATCGCCTATATTCTCGACACCACCATCGACATCGCGCTGTACTTTGGGCTCCACTGGATCGCCAACCACTGGCGCCCCCTCGAACAGTCCGGCATCGCCGACAAGCTGACCACACCCAAAGACAAACGCTCGAAGAACTTCCTCCTCGATGTCGGACGGGTCCAAGCCGAACGCATCGCCCTCGTCCCGATCTTCGCGCTCATCTCCATGGGCGGCATGTGGTCACTGCTCCACTACACCAGCTTCACCACCGGCTGGGCATTCGTCACTTCGTTCATCGCCGCGATGATCGTCACCCGGATCCTCCACACCATCTGGGGCTACCAAACCGGACTCTTTGATCAGCACGACGAAAAGCACGACGACCAACACAACGAACAGGCCAAGCCAACCACCCCTGACAAGGCCCCCCACTAATGTGCGGCCTCGCCGGCATCATCCAGATCCATGACCCCAAGGACGGCCCCCCCCCGCCACCATTAGAGTCCATCCCCGAAGCCTGGCTCGACATCCTCGACGAATCCATCAAACACCGCGGCCCCGACGCCCAAGGCCGCTTCCGCGATCGCGCAGTGCGCGAAGACGGCACCATCGTCGACATCGCACTCGTCCACCGCCGGCTCAGCATCATCGACCACGCCGGCGGCCACCAGCCCATGGTCCACGACGGCGAAACCCTCCGCCCCGACCTCACCTACCAGCCCGGCGAAACCCCAATCATCGCCTCCGAGATCGAACCCAACAAACCCCTCGTCGCCGTCGTCTTCAACGGCTGCATCTATAACCACCGCCAACTCCGAGCCGAGCTCGAAGCCCAGGGCCATGTGTTCGAGACGGATCATTCAGATACCGAAGTGCTCGTGCACGGGTGGCGAGCATGGAATGGACAAATGCAAGATCGCCTTGAAGCGATGTACACACACCTCATCTGGGATCGATCAACAGGACAGCTGGCGAGCGGGCGTGATCTCGTTGGAGAAAAATCACTCTATAAGCTCAATATCCAATCCGGGATTCTGTACTCTTCCGTGATTACCGGTTTGATTCGGGGAAGCAAATGTATTCAACCAGAAGCACCTGTTATAGATCGGCAAATTCCATCCATCCAAGATTGGATTCGATATGGCTGGGATTGGATTTCGCCGACTTCTTCCGTTTATCAACTCCAGCCAAATGAATGGGAACTCTTCCCGAGAGATCCAGTGCGGAACTTTAATATCGAACGCCCTACGCATCGAGTTGGAACAAGATCCTCCAAGATGCCATCGCCCACTCGATCCAATTCAATCGACGCTGACCAAGTCGAGTCTCTAATTTCGAATGCTGTGCTCTCCCGACTCGATGCCGATGTTCCGGTAGGTGTTTTTCTCTCAGGAGGGATCGACTCATCGCTCATTGCAGCGATTACACAGATACACACCCAGCAGACTGGGAACACACCACACACATTTACAATGAAAATGCCTTCCGCCCGGTACGATGAGTCACGGCATGCTCAGCTGGTTGCGGATCACATTGGATCAAAGCACCACACACTCGAATGCAATTCACAGGCAGCATCAGACCTCATCGGCCTGATCGAACAGCTTGGATTGCCATTCGGCGACAGCTCGCTCCTGCCGACCTATTGGGTGTGCAAAGCAGCGAAGGAGCATGTCAGCGTCGTACTCGGCGGGGATGGGGCTGACGAACTCTTTGGTGGATACCAGCGATACTCCGCCGAAGCACTGCTCAACAGACACTGGAGACAACTCCGCCGATTACAACACAAGCACATCCCCACAAAGAAACCGTCCAGCATGTCGAGCAAGCTCTACCGCTTGCTTCAAGCCGCCAGGTCCGGCGAACGCTATCACGATCTCATATCAATCTTCCCTCTCTCTCAGCTCAGCGAGCTTCTTCCAAACAATCAATGGGCAACTTCCCCACTGAGTATGGACACCGACCCACTCCGCACAGACTTCGATGATTACCTTCCCAATGACCTGCTCAGGAAAGTAGATACTGCGTCAATGTCCGTCGCGCTCGAAGTCCGCAGCCCCTATCTCTCATCTGAACTGGTTCGAGCATGCCTCGCTGCACCCCTCCGCGAACTCATGCCCAAAGGCCAGCGCAAAGGCCTCCTCAAACAAGTCGCCCGCAAATACCTCCCCGACCACATCGTCGACCGCCCCAAGCAGGGCTTCGCGATCCCCGTCGGCGAGTGGTTCCGCTCCGACTACGGCGGCATGCGTCAGCTCCTCTACGACCACCTCGAATCCACCGACCCATTCCCGGGGCTCGCGGATGTCGGTGTCGAGATCAACATGAACTTCGTCCAAACAATGCTCAAAGAGCACGACGCGGCCGGCGAACAATCCATCAACCCTTGGCACGGGCGCGATCACTCACAACGCCTCTACATGCTCCTCGTCCTCTCGATCTGGAGCAAGTGGCTCGATCGAACCACCAAAGCTGTATCAACCGATCCTGCTGATCGCGCATAAAAAACCCACGCCGGAGCGTGGGTCTAAAGTAAACTGTTTTCATGCTCGCTTACGACTGAGCAACCTTGCCGTCGAGGTGCACATCCATCTGCGGGAACGGGATCCCGATCTCCGCCTTATCAAGCGCGTACTTCACATCGCGGGTGAGCCGATCGGAGACGGGCCAGAAGTCAGAAGCGTTCACCCAGACACGCACGCTCCAGTCGATCGACGAGCCGCCCAGCCCGGTGAGCACCACAGCCGGTTCCGGATCTTGCAGCACGCCCTCGCAGGCCTTGGCCGCCGCCAGCATGACCTCGCGTGCCTGATCGATATCCGCGCCGTAATCAGTCCCGACCGAAACCGCGACGCGTCGTGTATCGTGGTGTGAGATATTCTCGATGGTGCCGCCGAAGATCGAGCCGTTGGGCACGATGATGCGACGGTTGTCTGGGGTATCAAACACGGTCGTGAACAGGCCGATCTCGATGACCTTGCCCGTCGTGCCCCCGGCGTTGACCACATCGTTGACCTTGAACGGACGGAAGAAGAGCAGCATCACGCCCGCAGCAACATTACCGAGCATCCCCGACATCGCCATGCCGACCGCGAAGCCCGCCGCCGCGAGCACAGCCGCGAAGCTGGTGGTCTCGATCCCGAGCGTGCCCAAGATCGCGATGCCGCCTGCGAACAGCACCAGGTAGCGGAGCATGTTGCCCAAGAACCGCGCGAGCGTTTCCTCAACATTCGCCTTCCGGCAGGCCTTGGTGGCCAGCCGGCGCACCCAACCCGCGATGATCATCACCGCGATAATAAGAACGATCGCGAGCACGACCGGCTGCCCGACCGTCTCCCATGCGAGCATCCAGGTCTCCCCGCTCATGTCGCCCTCGCTCACGCGAGAGACGAGCTCGCCAAATCCGCTGTTGACCGTGGCCCCCCCGTCGGCGACAACTGCGCCCTCTGCTTGTTCGATTGCCGTCGCGGCTTCATCTTGTAGAAACATGTGTAATCCTCTGTGCGTGTACTAGTAAACCGTGTTCTATCGTCCTGAGCCGTATGATATCGCCCCCGCCCATCCCATTCTGCACGCCAGCAAGCAGATTTGTCTTCAAGAGACACCCCCCGACGCCCGCTCAATCCCCCCGTGCAACCCTCCTGATCCGATTGCGTAGAGCCTGTGGGCGGTTTCCCGGCTCGCCTTGGCGCGATCTTGGCAATAGGATTGTGGGTCGGCATCCAATTTGGCCGAAAGATTATCCGTGAGCAACACCCAATCCAATCCCGATCACTGTGCAGATTCGGTCATCAAACCCGACTCCGCTGGGCTGTCCCGACGCAAAGCGATGAGCCTGGCCGCCAAGGCCGGATCAGCCGCCATCGCCCTGGGCGCGATCTCATCGCTCGGCGGGTGCGCCAGCGCCGCCCAATCGCGCAACAAAAAGCTCAACGGCTCGCTCGGCGATCCCATCCCCAACGATCCGATCGCCCACACCTCATCACCCGCAACCCGCGTCTACACCCCGCGCCCGCACACCCCGAGCATCGAAGCCCAGCCCTCGACGCTCCCCCTCACAGCGATCCCATCCTTTGTAATCCCACGCACCAAGTGGACCTCGGCCGCCCCCAAGCAATGGCTCGCCGACCCCATGACCAACATCCGCCACATCACCGTCCACCACGACGCGATCATGCCCGTCCCGTCCGGGTCCTACGCAGACTCGCTCCGCCGCATGAACCTGATCCGACGCGGGCACCTCAACAACGGCTGGGCCGACATCGGGTACCACTTCGCCATCGATCCCAGCGGCCGCATCTGGCAGGCCCGCCCGCTCAATCTCCAGGGCGCCCATGTCAAAGACCACAACCCGGGCAACCTGGGCATCGTCGTCTTCGGCAACTACGAACAGATCAAGCCAACGAGCGCGACCCTCGCATCGCTCAACAAAATGATCGCCTACGCCATGGAGCGATTCCATGTGCCGCTGGGCAATGTGCACACGCACCAAGAGCTCCGCTCCACCGCCTGCCCGGGCCGCCACCTGCAGGCACAAATGCTCCGCACCCGCGCACGCGGCGGCACGCTGGCCGTCGCGACGCAAAGCTTCCCGACCATGAGCTGAGCCCAGCACAGGCCCCTACAAAAACTTATCGAGTATTCAGATTGAGGGTTCAGATCGTCTCGGCTTCGGCGACTTCTTCCTGCTCATGGGCATTGCCAAAGATCGCAGAGCCCACCCGCACAAGGTTGGCCCCCTCTTCGATCGCGACCTCGTAGTCGCCGCTCATCCCCATCGACAACAGATCAAAGTGCCCCTCGCCCACGCCCTCGCGAACAAGGTCCTCAAAGAGCTCGCGGCAGCGCACAAAGTGAGCCCGGGAGTCTTCCGGGTTCTCGGTGAGCGGCGCCATGGTCATCAGCCCACGCACGCGGACATTGATCATTGTGTCGATCTGCTCGGCGATCGCGCCCGCTGCCGCGATCGGGACGCCAAACTTGGAGTCCTCGTTGGACACATTGACCTGCAGCAGCACATCGACCGTCCGGTCGAGCTTGTTGGCGATCTGCTGGATCTCTTCGGCCAGACGCAGGCTATCGACCGAGTGCACCAATCGCACCAGATCCCCGATCTTGCGAACCTTATTGCGCTGCAGGTGACCGATCATGTGCCAGCGGACCGGGGTCGATGGATCAAAGCTGGTGTGCTCGTTGGTGACCCGCGGCGTCAAACGCATGCGATCGAACCATTCCTGGATGATGCTGGCCCGCTGGGCGAGCTGCTGAACCTTGTTCTCCCCGAAATCTCGGTGCCCCAACTCGATGAGCTCACGGATATCCTCGGGCTCGGCGAACTTGGTCACCGCCACGAGGTACACCGATTCGGGGGTCCGCCCCGATCGAATCGCCGCATCGGCGACGCGTTGCTTCACTTCCAGATACCGTTCTTTGAGTGTGGACATGTCGGTTCCTTATCAGGCTGTATAAATCTGCTCACGAATCATTCGTATAGACAGACAATACCCGATTTCCACCGAAAAAACAGCACGGGCCGCACGAACTCGTGTTCAGCATCAGGATTGGCGAGCCGTCAAGCATTCGCCAGCCGCAATCAGGGGGTGGTGCCCCAGCTGCTCCCGCGTCGGCTCGGGTCGGTCGGCTTGGCCGTGCCGGTGGGCTCGGGCTTGGCCTTCCATCGCCCATAGCCCAGCTCCTTGTCGCGCTCGCTGGGGTCCTGAGCATCCGCAGTGAGCCCAAAGCGTGGATCGAGCGATTCATCCGCCCCCGAAGCCTCAGGAAGCTCGACGCGCCGTTCTTGCAGCTGCCCCATCTCCTGAGCCGTCACACAGCCAGCCAGCAGAAGCATCCCGGTTGTCCCCAGCCCAATCAGACACGCGCCGCGCATCCCCACTGTTCGTTTACTCGTCTTCATGGGTGAGTATACGCAGGATTCTGGGCATGGTTCTTGCCCATCTGCTCGCATGTACGAACTGATCTCAGGGCAGGACTCAGAGCGGGTCTTTGGGAATATCCGGCCCAGCACTGTGCGGCGGGGGCACATTGGGGGCATCCTCGCCCACACGATCGCTGATCTCACTCAATCGCGCCTCGATCTGCGAGAACCGCCGGGTCAGCCCCAGCATCGCTTTATTGATCTGCGCGATCTCTCCAGAGAGTATCTCGATGTGATGATCCGTGTACCCCGAAGATTCTTCGAGCTTCAGGATCCGATCTTCTGGATTCGGCTGGTTTGATGTAGATGGCGACTCGCTCATACCAGAGTCTATTCCAGCCAATGAACGCACACAAACGAAGCCCATCGATTTCGAGCCCGAGACAGAAACACTGCACTTGGTTTTAAAAGTAATCTCAGCCGGCCTTGGAGATCGTCAACGCCGTCCCATCAAAGTGGCTCGCCTTGACCTGGTTCCGCCCGTTCTGCTTCGCCTGGTACAGATTCCGATCGACCATCTCGAACAGGGCCTGGGGGGTGCTGTTGATCGAGTTGCCGTCATCGGCTCCGATCACGCCGCACGAAAGCGTCACCTTTCGGCTCGGGTGCTGGGCCCAGCTCAACGCCTCGCAGCCAGCACGGATCCGCTCGCAGAGCGTGAACGCCTGGGCCGGGGTTGTTTCTGGCATGATCAGCACAAACTCTTCGCCGCCGTATCGGCACGCGATGTCAATGTTTCGGCACTGCTGGAGGATCAACCGAGCCACACCCGAGATCACCATATCACCCGCCGGGTGCCCGTAAGTATCGTTGACCTGCTTAAACTCGTCGAGATCAATCAGCGCAATTGAGAACGGCTGCCCGTGACGCATCGAGCGATCGTACTCCTCCTGGAAACGATCATCGAAATACGCCCGGTTATAAAGCCCACTGAGCCCATCGATCTGGGCCTTCTGCTCGAGCATCCGCAGCAGGGCGGACATCTTAAGCGACGAACGCACCCGCGCCCGCAGCTCCGTGAGCTCGAACGGCTTGGTAATGAAATCAACCGCGCCCAGATCGAACGCGGTGACTTTATCCTGAGACGAGTTGAGCCCCGAGATCACAATGACAGGAATGTTCCTCGTGACCGGATCGTCCTTGAGCAATCGCAGAGCCTCGAACCCGTCCATCACCGGCATGTCAAGATCAAGCAAGATCAACGCGGGCTGATCCTTGATCGCACGCTCGATGCCCGCCTTGCCGTCGTACTCACCGATCAACGAGATCGACTCGGATCGCAGACGCGAATCGAGTATCCGATGGACGAACTCCGAGTCGTCGATCAGCAGCACCGCGGGCGGTGATTCGAGTTGGCTGAGTTGCTCATCGGTCATTGGGCAGTGAGTCTCGGCGGGTAGGCGATCAGTTCGGGACGATTCGTAGGCGGAAATGCTTTACTTCTTAAATGGATTGGTAGAGATATATGACTGACACAACGAGGTGAGACTCTCGATCTGGGCGCGGACACCGGCGATGTCCTCACCGGAATCGCCGAGCTGACGGATGCTGCCTTCGAGTTCTTTGGCCGCACTGCCGATCGATGGGAAACCAAACCCCGGCGCGGCCCCCTTGAGCTGGTGAGCGATCCTTTTCAACGACTCAAGATCCACGCGATCCGCGGCATCATTGATGAAATCGACCTTCTCGGGCAGCTCGCCCAGGAAGTACTCGATCAGCTCCGCGTCCTCTGGATCGTTGATATCGAGACTGAATGTATTGGGATCGGGTACAGACATCAAAATTCTCCTCACCTCAAAACATCGGGCTCCTCGCCCCGGCAATTCACCCCAGACTCAATTTCTGACTTAATCCTTCTCGAACACCACTGATCCCACGATCCCCTAGACCAATTTACACGCCCAACCGGCATGCATAGCCGATGTTCCGCACTTATCGGAACACCCAGCCACCCGCCGATCCATCTCCGATGCCCCGCATGCCAACAATACAGCGTGCCACCTCTCCCACCCATCGAACGCCAGACCACCCCCGTCGAGCTGAGTCCCGCAGCCCGCTCCGCGCCCACCCGCCTGTTCTTCGGCGGCTCCTTCGACCCCCCGCACCTGGGGCATGTCGCACTGCCTCAGCGTATCGCAAAGCACCTCGACCATGCTCATATTGTCTATGTCCCCGCGGCCCGCTCGCCATTCAAAGCCGCGGCCCCAGCCCCCGACCAAGATCGTATCGAGCTACTCACGATCGCACTCGATGGCATGGACAACGCATCGATCTGGACGCAAGAAATCGCCGACGCCCCCCTCAACCCCGACCAACCGAGCTACTGGGCGGACACATGGGCCAGCATCGCCAAGCTCAACCTCCCGGGCACCAACCGCTTCCTCATCGGCGCCGACCAGGCCCGATCGATGCACCGCTGGCGCCGATACACCGAGTTCTGGCGCGACGCGATCGTCATGCTCCGCGATGACGCCGCATCCCCAGCGACGCTGATCGACCAGCTCCGTTCGCTCGATGCATGGACCCCCAGCGAGCTCGATCATTGGCGTTCGATCATCGTCCCGGTCCCGATGATCGATTGCTCCTCAACAAGCATCCGTACCGCCCTATCCAATCCAGACACACGGCCACACCCGATCCAAGGGCTCGATCCCCGTGTCCAGCAGGCCATCATCAAACGCAATCTCTATCTAAATCGTTCGTCGGACTGAGCGCAGAAAAAAAGCGTACCGCAATGCGTTACGCCCTTGAACTGCTGATCCATCAACCCGCCTTACGCCCCTGCGGGCGCGGCGCTATTGCACGCTTCCTTGAGCGCCTCCGCCTTGTCCGTCTTCTCCCAGTTGAAGAAGCTCAAACCGTTCTTGACGACGGCCTTGCGTCCGAAGTGCCCGTGACGGGCGGTCTTGGCGTAGATCGGCTTGCGGAGCTCGAGGGTCTCGATGATCCCGCGTGGGGTCAGCGGGAAGACCTTGCGGACCGCCGCCGAGATCTTGTCCTCGTCGACCTTGGCGGTCCCGAAGGTATCGATGTACACGCTGGTGGGCTCGGCGACGCCGATGGCGTAGGAGAGCTGCACCTCGCACTCGTCGGCCAGATCAGCCGCGACGACATTCTTGGCGATATAACGGGCCATGTACGCAGCAGATCGGTCGACCTTCGTCGGGTCCTTGCCGCTGAAAGCCCCACCGCCATGACGACCACGACCGCCGTAGGTATCGACAATGATCTTGCGCCCAGTAAGCCCGCAGTCGCCGTGCGGGCCGCCGATCTCGAATCGGCCCGTCGGGTTGACATGCAGCTTGATCCCAGGGTTCCAGAGCTCGCCGAGCACAGGCTTGATGATGTGCTCGATCACCTCGCGAGTCAGCTCGTCCTGTCGGCTGTTCCATTCAGGACCGTGCTGGGTCGAGAGCACAACCGTATCGACACGCACAGGCTTGCCATGATCGTACTCGACGGTCACCTGGCTCTTGGCATCTGGACGCAAGCCGACGATGGTCTCATTACGACGCACATGGGCCTGCTGAGCGACGAGCTGGTGACTCAGCATGATGGGCAGCGGCATCAGCTCTTCGGTTTCCTTACACGCGAACCCGAACATCATGCCCTGGTCGCCCGCCCCCTCGGTATCCACACCCTGAGCGATGTCCGGGGACTGCTGGTTGATCGCGACCATCACAGCGCACGACTCGGCATCGAACCGCATATCGCCATCGGTGTAGCCGATGTCGCGGATCACGCCGCGGACGATATCCTGGATATCCACATAGCCCTTGGTCGTCACCTCGCCGGCGATCATCGCCATGCCGGTGGACACCATGGTCTCCACGGCCACGCGTGAGTGCGGGTCATTGGCGAGCATCGCATCAAGAATCGCGTCAGAGATCTGATCGGAGACCTTGTCGGGGTGACCCATAGAAACCGATTCGGAGGTAAATAGCTGTGTTTCGCTCATGGAGTGAGTCCTTGATTGCATCATGGATTGAATCGTGCGCCTGCGCGCACGGAGCCGTTGTTTCGGATAAACGGATTATAGCCAAAGCCCCCACTGATTTGTGCCCCGCCCGCCCAACAAATCCATCGCCCATCCTGTGAAAACCCACTGACCTTTCTCGCCGTTCAACCTCGCTCGCAGAGCCATCGCCCCACGCCCGACCTATCCTCTGCCCATGGCTGGCAAAACCACTCGTCGCTCAACCTCCACCAAATCAAACAAGCAGCGCCTCACCTACGCCGATTCGGGCGTGAGCATCGAAGAAGGCGACAAGTTCGTCGGCTCGATCGGTTCGCTCTTGCGCCGGACACACGGGCAACGCGTCATCGACAACCCGGGCGGCTTCGCCGGGCTCTTCCGCCTCGACTACAACGAACAGCTCTTCAAGCACAACCACAAAGACCCCGTCCTCGTCGCCTGCGCCGACGGCGTGGGCACCAAGGTCCACCTCGCCATCGAGATGAACAAGCACGACACCGTCGGGATCGACCTCGTCGCGATGAATGTCAACGACCTGATCGTCCAGGGCGCCGAGCCGCTGCTCTTCCTCGACTACATCGCCGTCAACAAGGTCAACCAAGAAGTCCTCTTCGACATCGTCAAGGGCATCAGCGAGGGCTGCAAGCAAGCCGGGTGCGCCCTGATCGGCGGCGAGACCGCCGAGATGAACGACCTCTACAAGCCCAACGAGTACGACCTGGCCGGCTTTAGCGTCGGGGTCGTCGAACTCAAGAAAGCCACCAACCCATTGCGCGTCGAGCCCGGGGACATCATCATCGGGCTCGAGAGCTCGGGCGTGCACTCCAACGGCTACTCCCTCGTCCGCAAGGTCATCAAACACGCCAAGCTCAAGCTCAACAAAGCCTACCCCGAGCTCGAGACCGATCGCACCCTCGGTGAAGTCCTCCTCGAACCCACCCGCATCTACGCCGACTCGATCGTCAAGCTCCTGCGTGCCTACAAGGTCAAGAAGATCATCTCGGGCATGGCCCACATCACCGGCGGCGGCATGGAAGGCAACCTCAACCGCGCCATCCATAACCAGGTCGACGCGGTCATCAACGAAAAATCCTGGACCGTCCCCCCGATCTTCGACCTGCTCCAAGACCGCGGCGACATCGAGGAATCCGAGATGCGCGTCGTCTTCAACATGGGCATCGGCTACTGCCTGATCGTCCGCCCGACCTTCGCCGACGCCGTCGTCCGCCGACTCACCAAATCCGGAGAGAAAGCCCACATCATCGGCAAGATCACCAAGGGCACCGGCAAAGTAAAAATCCGCAACCGCCGGAAGTAAACAACTCGCCCTTCATCCCATCAAACAACTTCACCCCCTGAGCGTACGGCTCCAGGCGATGTGCTCTACAATCCCCATGGGACACTCCTGATTCAACCAGAATCAACACTCACCTACGCACTCAAAAGTGAAGGAGGCACGCATGGGTATGATCAAAGAGTTTAAAGAGTTCGCCGTCAAGGGCAATGTCATGGACATGGCCATCGGCATCATCATCGGCGGCGCATTCGGGCTGATCATCAAGTCCGCGATCGACGACCTCATCATGCCGCTTGTGGGCATCGCGGGGAAGGCTGATTTTACGAATCTGTACATCGGGCTCACCCAAAATGTGAGGGAAGGCGTGGATGCCTTCCAAGCAGCCAACGAAGGCGCGCCGATGCCCCTCGACGAAGCCCGTGCTCTTGGCCCTGTCCTCGCTTGGGGGAACTTCATCACCATCGCCTTCAACTTCCTAATCCTTGCCTTCCTGATTTTTATGATGGTCAAGATGATCAACAAGGCCAAAGCCAGCTTTGAGTTCGAAGAAGCCGCCGCCCCGCCAAAGGCTCCAGCAGCCGATATCCTGCTCCTCACCGAGATCCGTGACCTGCTCAAGAAAGACTAATCCGACACGGTCTCCGACACCATCAACATGCAATGGAGAAGCGAAAACGCCCATGGATTCCCATGGGCGTTCTTCGTTGGATGGTTCTCAATCAGGAGACCAGCTTAGCGTGAAGCCGCCTTGGCTGGTGCCCGCTTGACGCCCGTGCCGGGCTTGTTCTTCGGGTAGCCGTTGCCCTTTTTAGGCTTGGGTGTGCGAGCCGAGAAACTCTCCTTGGGGCCCTTGGACTTACTACCTGATTTGGCTCCGGCCTTCGCCCCGGTTTTCACCTTGATTTTGGGCTTCTTTGGCTTCTTAGGGCGAGCACCGCCTTCAGCGTTCGCCCCCGGGCCGGCGTAGCTGCCTGCCCCGGATGGTGCGCCTGCATTGCTTCGGTCATTGCTGCGATCATTGGACTTGCGATGCTTGCCGCCCGAGCGTGGACGGTCTCCCCCGCCCTCACGCGCACCTGATTCACCCTGATCATTACTGCGCTCGTCGCGCGAGCCGAACCGACCCTGATAGCCGCCCCCGCCCTGGCTCCCGGCGCTGCCGTTGCGCTCGGCGTAGGATTTGCGTCCGCCCGAACGACCACCGGAACGACCGCCGCCCCCACCACCAAAGCGTGAGCCGCCCTGGTTTCGCTTGCCCTTGTAGCCCCCGCCCGAACGCGAACTCCGCACCGAGCGCGATGGCGGCGGCGCTTCGAAGGTCAGGTCATCGTGATCCTGACCCACCGGGATCTGGATCTGCGAGCGGCGTTCGACCTGGCGATACAGCCCGATCTCATCAAACCCACAGAACGAGATCGCGATCCCCTGAGCCCCGGCCCGAGCCGTCCGCCCGATCCGGTGCACATAGGTCTCCGGATCCAGAGGCATGTCGTAGTTGACCACATGGGTGATGTTGTCCACATCGATCCCACGCGACGCGATATCGGTCGCGATCAGGATCTTGGTCGACCCAGACTTGAATCGACGCATCGCACGGGTGCGTGCGTTCTGTGACTTATCGCCATGAATCGCTTCAGCATCAATATTGGCCCGACGCAGCATCTTGACGAGCTTATCACAGCCATACTTGGTTTTAGAAAACACCAGCGATCGGCTGACCATCGGGTCCATCAGCACACGCTCGAGCAGTTCGGGCTTCTGCTCCCGTTCAACCATATAGATGCACTGCTCGATCGCGTCAACAGTCGTCGATTCCACCGCGGTCTCGATGCTCACCGGGTTGGTCAGGATCGAATCCGAGAGCTTGCGGATCTCGCGCGACACAGTCGCCGAGAAGAACAGCGTCTGGCGGTCTTCGCGGGTCATCGCGACCACCTTGCGGATGTCGTTGATGAAGCCCATGTCGAGCATCCGGTCGGCCTCGTCGAGCACAAGCACCTCGATGTTCGAGAGATCGATATGACCCTGGTTAATCAAGTCGAGCAAACGACCCGGCGTCGCGACGAGCACATCCACGCCGTCACGCAGCGAGCGAACCTGCTTGCCCTGGCTCACGCCGCCGAAGACGACGGTGTGGCGGAGGTGCTTGAGATGCTTGCCGTAGGAAACAAAGCTGTCGAAGATCTGCATCGCCAGCTCGCGCGTCGGCGCGAGCACCAACGCACGCGGGGCGCGTCCGAACCCGCCCTTGCGCTGCTTGCCCGGGTTGTCTTTGGTCAACCGATCCAAGATCGGCAGCGCGAACGCACAGGTCTTGCCCGTGCCCGTCTGCGCACATCCAAACACATCGCGTCCCTGGACAGCGACGGGGATGGCCTGAGCCTGGATAGGAGAAGGAGTCGTGTAGCCTTTGTCAGAGACCGCGCGAACGATGGGCTCTGCGAGCCCGAGTTCTGTGAACTTCATAAGTTGTCTTCTTTTGGCCAACTGGCCATTGGTGATGAACACCGGGCGAGCCTTCAAAAGCTCGTCCGTTCAATGTTCCGGCATGAATCGGGTATCGGGGACCCGCGGATACCGGAATGTCAGTTGGTCGCAAACTTGCAGACCGTTCGAATCACCGGCGTGAGTGTGGGCTCTGCGATCCCGATAGGCCTCAGAGCGGTTGGAAGCCTAGACCGCAGACCGATCAAAGTCGAGCCCGCGGACCACACAGCACCCAAATGACTCGGAATGTAAGCCTTTATGGGGAAATAACCTGCGCCGCAGAGGATCTTGAGAGACTCAAACCGGGATATGCACTGATAAATCTACCCAGATCTGGCGGAATGAGACGCGATCTCGCGTCCGATAAGCAAATACAGACGGTTTCCGCTTCCACTACAGCCCAAAATAACCATAATAGAAAGCGTCACAAGATCAGCCTGCGGCTCACCCGGCGTATGTACCTCGCAACTCAACCACGGCATGGCTGATCCCTATCGAAAGGAATCGATCATGCTCACGGTATCACAACTCCTCGCCAGCAAGAAATCATGGAACGAGGGCGATCACGGCCACAGCCGAATCGAACGCATCCAATCCATCCCCCAAGCCAGCACCGTCCTCGAAGCCGCCCGGATGATGAACGAGCACCGCATCGGTTCGCTCGTCGTCACCGACACCTTCAACGAACTCTGCGGCATCATCACCGAACGCGACATCCTCACCCGGGTGATCGCCGAAGAACGACCGCCCAGCCAAACACAGGTCTCAATAGTGATGACGAAAAAAGTCCTGAGCTGCGCACCAAGTTCAACACTCGCCGAGGTCCGCCAGACACTCACCGACGAACGCATCCGACACCTGCCCGTCATCGAGGACGGCTCGATCGTCGGCATGATCTCGATTGGCGATCTCAACGCCGCGACCAACGCGGACATGCACATCGAGGTCAAAGCCATGCGCGAGTACATCACCTCAGGCTAACACGCGCTAGCGAGAACTGGATCACTCCAAAAAAATCATGCCGCCCGAAACACTCGGACGGCACGACGCAGGAAATGGGGTGATCCATTCGCATGTTCTTCGGGAGCAGAGCAGATCAGTTTCAGACTGGTTTTCTGCTCTTTTTTATCACCCGAACATCTTCAATGGGGCGGCTACCAGACCCGGGAGCCGCCCCGGGTGCTTGCGGAGAGGGATTCGCAAGCACGCTTCATGTGGGCGGCCGTTAGACCGCAACAGCCTCGTCGATTTCAACCGCTGGGAAGTCGTTGACGGTCTCGAGGAAGTGGTTGGCGTAGTTGGTGTAGAGGTTAAACATGGTGATGGTAAATACTTCAAGGATCTCGCTATCGCTGAGCCCGGCGGACTTGGCCGCAGCAAAGCCCTCATCGCTTGAGTAGCCCCGGCTCTCGACGATCGAGCGGGCGAAGTTGATCGCACCCTGAACCTTGGGATCGCCCGACTCCCCCTTGCGGTTGAGTTCACGCTCTTCATCAGAGACGCCGGCCATCTTGCCGATGGCTTCATGGGCCGAGGCGCAGTAGCCGCAGGATGAGAAGCTCGCCATCGCGATCGCGATCGACTCGCCGAACTGATCCCCGAGGGTGCCCGACTTGATCGCTTCCTTCTGGTTCACATAGCTCTGCAGAGCCGCCGACGACTGGCCGAAGGTGGCCAGCAGGTTGGGGACGCGTCCGAGTGAGCCATTGATGCTCTCAAGGATCGGGCGGGCGCCTTCGGGTGCGTTCTCGATGCTGGTGGGTGCGATGCGTGGCATGGTGTTCTCCAATCAAATGTGTGATGGATGCTCATGGCGAGTCATCCGGGATTTTTGGCTCAACGGGTTGCACCCGCTGTCTTCATACGATACAATAGACCGATCGTTCTATTTATTTCCAAGCATTGTCAAAAACCTGTCAAAAATCGCACACATTTCTCAATAGTCCTTCTCACCGGAGCCCCCATGTCATCCCCCAAACGAGACCAACTCCTCGCGTGCGCCCGCCGACTCTTCGAAACCGAAGGCTTCCACACCACCGGCATCGACCGCGTGCTCTCCGAAGCCGGCGTCGCCAAGATGACCCTCTATAACAACTTCGGATCCAAGGACGGCCTCATCGTCGCCGTGCTCGAAGAAGCCAGCGACCAGATGATCGATCGACTCGGGCAAACCGCCAAAGAAGCCTCCCACGACCCATACGAGCAGATTTTGGGGATCTTTGAGGCGCTCGGCGCCTGGTTCTCGCACCCCGAGTTCTGCGGCTGCATGTTCCAGGCCGCCGTTGCTGAGTTCCCAGACCCAGAATCCGCCCCCGCGATCGCCGCCCGGGCCCACCAGAACCGATCCGCCGCCCTCTTCGGCGGGCTCTGCCAACAAGCCGAGCTCCCCCACGCCGACACCCTCGGCCGCATGCTCGGGATGCTCGCCTCAGGCGCCATGTGCACCGCCCGCCAGGTCCAGACCCGCGAACCAGCCGATCACGCACGCCAGATCGCCGAGATCTTGCTCGAACGGGCCAGCTCAGCAGGCTTTGTGCCCGTGAATCTGGCAACAGCCGCCCAATCAGCATAATTTTCGTTCCATGGAATAGAACGATCGGTCTTGGTGTTTGTCTTCATGAAGCCGAGGCCAAATCAACGCTTCACTCACGAGAACCTTAAACCGACTAGGAGACCAATATGACCACCACATCCACCATCAAACTCGATGATTCAACCTTTACAGACACCATTTCCAGCTCAACACCGACCTTGGTCGACTTCTGGGCCCCGTGGTGTGGCCCATGCCGGGCCCTGGGCCCCACGATCGACAAGCTGGCCGATGATCTGGGCGAGCGGGCGCAGGTCGCCAAGGTGAACATCGATGACCACCCTGATCTGGCCGCCAAGTTCGGCGTGTCCTCGATCCCGACTGTGATCGTCTTCAAGGACGGCGAGCCGACCGACAAGTTCGTGGGCATCCGCCCCTACAGCGAGTACTTCCACGCCCTCGAAGACTGATCCCCCCAAAAAACCAATCTCTCCCCCTCAAAGCCCGGGTCCGTTCGACCGGGTTTTTTCGTGCGCGCACCCAAGCGATCCCCGATCTCCCCTATCCTTGCTCAATGCCCCCGACCGCCCCCACATCCTCACCAGACGCCGAGCCCGCATCGCCCAAGAAGCCCGCGAAGCCTGCACCGAAATCTGCACCGAAAAAAGACCCGTGGGACACCCCGGGCATGCGCCAGTGGACCGCGATCAAAGCCGACCACCCGGATTGTGTGCTCTTCTTCCGCATGGGCGACTTCTACGAGCTCTTCGGCGAGGACGCCGAGAACATCTCCCGCGATCTCGGGCTCTCACTGACCACCCGAGGCAACGCCATCCCGATGGCCGGCGTCCCCCACCACCAGAAATCAGTCTACCTCCAGCGCGCCATCGACCATGGCTACCGCGTCGCGGTCGTCGATCAGCTCGAAGACCCCAAGGACGCCAAAGGCATCGTCAAGCGCGGCGTCACCCAGGTCGTCACCCAGGGCACGCTCGTCGATGAGTCACTGCTCCGCGAGGAACAATCCGCACTCCTCGGCTCGATCGCCATCCTCGACGACGACCACGCTGGGATCGCGATTGTCGAGCTCTCGACCGGAGCCTTCCAGCTCTTCAACGGCTCCCTGGAACAATGCACCGACGAGCTCGCCCGTGCCGGCACCAAAGAGTTCCTCTACAGCGCCCCCACCATGGGCGAAGCACCCAAACGCATCGAGGACCTCGCGGCAACGCTGGGCGCGTCGGCCACCGGTCGTCCGGGCTGGCAGTTCCGCAGCAGCGAAGCGGTGGAAGCGATCGAGCAGGTCTACCAAGTCAGCACACTCGACGGCTTCGGGCTCGACGCCTCCATGCCCGCGGTCCTCGCCGCCGGCGCAACCATCCGCTACCTCAAAGAGACGCAGGCGATCGAAGAGCATCAAGCCGATAGCAAGGAACGCACCGCCTTCGATCGCCCCATCGCCACCCTCGCCCACCTCCGCGCCCCATCCCTGATCGACCGCTCACGCTCATGCATCATCGACGCCACAAGCCTGCGTTCCCTCGAAATCGAACAGACCATCCGCGACCAATCCCTCGTCGGCTCCCTCGCCGGCGTGTTCCTCGCCAGCCCCGTGGGCACACGCTGCACGCTGCGCACACCAATGGGCAAGCGTCAGGTGCGTGCGTGGCTCAGCTCGCCGTTGATCGAGCGGGCACGGATAGAAGAACGGCAGTCTGCCGTCGCCCAGCTCATCGAAGACCACGCACTCTCCAACGCCCTGGGCACGATCCTGGGCTCGATGTGCGACATCGCCCGCATCGCCGGGCGCGTCGCCCTCGGACGCGCCACCCCCCGCGACATCGCGGCCCTCGGGCAATCAACAGTGCAGGTCTCCGCCCTCATCGAGACCATCGAAGGCTCGTCGGCACTGCACACACTCCGCGATCAGCTCGACACCATCGCCGAGCGCATCGAGCCCGTCGCCATCGACATCGCCCGATCGTGCGTCGATGAGCCCCCAGCCCACCTGCGCGCAGGCGGGCTCATCCGCGACGGCATCGACGAAGCCCTCGACGAAGCCCGCATGCTCGAACGCGACGCGGGCAAGTGGCTCGCCGAGTACCAACGCACGCTGAGCCAAGAACACGATCTGCCCTCGATCAAAGTCGGCTACAACAAAGTCTTCGGCTACTACATCGAACTCCCCAGCGCCCAGGCCACCCGCGCCCCCGACATCTTCACCCGCAAGCAAACCCTCAAAAACGCCGAGCGCTACATCACGCCGGAGCTCAAGGTCTTCGAGGAAAAAGTGCTCAGCGCCTCGGACATCGCAATCGAACGCGAACGAATCCTCTTCGATCAGCTCTGCGACCGGGCCCGCTCGATCCTCCCCGAGCTGGGCATATTCTCCGATTGCGTCGCCACCCTCGATTGCCTGCTCGGCTTTGCGATCAAGGCCCGCGAGCGTGGCTGGATTCGACCAACAATCGAAGACGAGCCCGTGCTCGACATCATCCAAGGCCGCCACCCGGTGCTCGACGAAACCCTCGCCCACCGCTTCGTTCCCAACGACTGCTCCTCAGGCATGACCAACGCCGAGTCTGGCCCAGCTACCCTCGCCCTGATCACCGGCCCCAACATGGCGGGTAAATCGACCTACATCCGCCAGAACGCGCTGCTCGTCGTCCTCGCCCAAGCAGGAAGTTTCATCCCCGCCGACAGCGCCACCATCGGCATCGCCAAGCGGATCTTCACCCGTGTCGGGGCCGACGACGCGCTCCACCGCGGGCAATCCACCTTCATGGTCGAGATGATCGAGACCGCCAACATCCTCAACCACGCCGACGCATCCTCGCTCGTCATCCTCGACGAGATCGGACGCGGCACCTCGACCCTCGACGGGCTCTCGCTGGCGTGGGCGATCTGCGAATGGCTCGCCGCCACCAAACCCCGCACGCTCTTTGCCACGCACTATCATGAGATCACCGAGCTCGAAGATCGCTTGGTCGAGCAGGTCAAGAACATGCATGTGGCCGTGCGCGAGTGGACCAGCGAGGACGGAAAACAAGAGATCGCCTTCCTGCACTCGATCCGCACGGGCAAGACCGACCAATCCTACGGCATCCATGTCGCCCAGCTCGCCGGGGTCCCGATGTCGATCACCAACCGGGCCAGAGCCATCCTCGACACGCTCTCGGTCGAACACGCAGGGCGTATGAACACGCAGCAGGTCCAAGCCCCCGCCAGCACCCCCGCCCAACAATCCAAGCCCGGCGACCAGCTCGGGCTCTTCACCGAATACCTCGAACACCCCGTCCTCGATCAGCTCCGCGAGATCAAGCTCGATTCGATGTCGCCGATGGACGCCTTCGACGCGTTGCGGCAACTCAGAGAAAAACTCTAAAAATCGGCAGACTCACAAGGAGAAGGAACACGATGTCCGAAATCCTGATCATGCTTGGTTTCGTTGTAGGTCTGTTGAGCACTTTCCGCTGGGTGTATCACAGCGTCACGGGCGACACGATGGGCTGGTGGGACGCCTCAACATATCTTTTCTTTGGCGGTCTCATCAAACGGGCCTGCGGTTGGGTGTTCTCATTCTTTGATGCTCCGCAACTGATCACCCAAGGAACACCCCCTGCTCTCTGGCTCCTCATTTTCTATGTCATGCTCCGCCAATGGCATGATGTCCCGCCCAAGCAAGCCGGTTTCATCCTCGGGAGCTGGAGTCTCATCCTGATCCTCACGATCGTGTTGTTCATTGCAACGAATCAACAGCTTTTTAGTTCTTCGTAGAACTCAAATCCCTATAGGACGCTTTCATCCAATCTGCCAAGCCGCTCCGCACTCCGGGCACACGGTGCAGCCGTCGGCTTCGGGCATCAAACCATCGAGGCTATAGGCGCACAAAAAACAGTCGCAATGAGCCGCGACGCGCTCGCCCCAGATCTCCTTGGCCCGCCGGAGCCTGCGTATCTGTCGCCGGCGCATCACCGGCCGCAGAACAGTAAACAGGATCAGCACCCCGGTGATCGCAAAGAACACGGCAGACTGGAACCGCAACCCAGCCACGAACAGCGTATACCCGACAGCCGCGAACACCGCCGATGCCAAACCCACCCGCACCATATCTCACACCATCACCCGGACGAGCGCCAGCTCGTCGAGCTCTTGAGTAATGAGCCGATACTGCTCACGCACATCGCGCGACCCGACTTTGGAGAGCCGACCGGGAGGCTGATCGTGTGATTGCCCACGATCATCGACCATGATGCCGCGTTTGGTTCGCATGTCTAGAGTCTACCCGATCACACAAGAACGGATGCTGAAAGGACCAATCGCATGGCACTCACCGACTACCTCACCCTCGGAAACTCCGGGCTCCGCGTCTCGCCGATGTGCCTGGGCACCATGACCTTCGGCAACGAATGGGGCGTCGTGGGCACCGACATCGAAGAATCGCTCGATGTCCTCGGCGCCTACCTCGATCGCGGCGGCAACTTCCTCGACACCGCCAACGCCTACACCAAGGGACACTCCGAGAAGATCATCGGGGACTATTTCAAAGAGCACGCCGCGCGCCGAGACCGCACCGTCATCGCCACCAAGTTCTGCGGCAACATGCACCCAAACGACCCCAACGGCGGTGGCAGCGGACGCAAAGCCATCATCCACCAAGTCGAAGACTCGCTCCGCCGACTGCAGACGGACTACATCGACATGCTCTGGGTGCACTTCTGGGATCGACACACGCCCCTGACCGAGACCATGAGCACGCTCAATGATCTGGTCCGAGCCGGCAAGGTCCGCCACATCGGGTTCTCCGACCACCCGGCCTGGGTCTGCGTGCAGGCCCAGCACATCGCCAAGGCCCACGGCTGGGAACCCCTGATCGCGATCCAGATCGAGTACTCCCTACTCCAACGCACCGTCGAAGACGACCTCTTGCCGATGGCCCAGCACATGGGGCTGGGCGTGACGCCCTGGTCGCCCCTGCGTGGCGGGGTCTTGAGCGGCAAGTACACCCGCGACTCGCGCCCATCGCCCGAAGAAACACGAGCGGCCGTCGATTCGCCGTTCTTAATCGAATCGACATACGCCCTCCTCGATGTCATCAACGAAGTCTGCGCTGAGTTGAATGAATCCTTAGGCGATGAGCAGAGCCCCACCCCCGCCCAGGTCGCGCTCAACTGGGTGCAGTCCAACCAAGCGATCAGCTCGACGATTATCGGAGCCAAACGCCTCTCGCAGCTCGAGGACAATCTGGGCGCGTTGGACTTCACGCTCAGCGACGAGCAGCGGGCCAAGATCGAAGCCGCCTGCCCCTTCGGCCAGCACTTCCCCCACAACTTCCTGAGCAAAATCGCCCCGGCCATCCAGAACGGCACCACGATCAACAACCAGCCCAGCGAGCCCTGGGGACTGAGCCCCAAGGACGACAGCGAGCGCTACTAAAGCGATCCATCACAAGCCCATCGCCGAGTCCGTCTGTGCGGACTAGGCGAGATCGAAACACAGACACTGTGGCGATCGGGGTGTCCTCGATCGGTTTCTTTTTCGATGTTATGGGCATGAATCACCTACACTCCGCCAGCCGTGCCCGCTTGCTCTCTGCCGTATCGATCACCACGATCCTGATCGGAGCAGGCATGGCCACCGGCTGCGCGTCGAGCCAATCGCGCACGCAAGCCTCGCAGAATAATCAAAACCAAGTTCAAACTCAAGAACAGGTCCAATCCTCCAACGAGTGGACACCCATCGTCGCCGAGTCCACCGAACCAACCGCTCTCACGGTCACCCGCGCAGACCTCGCCCCAGGCATGGGCGACGAGTTTATCATCGGCAACGCCTTCGCCAGCGAGCTCGTCCCCGCGTACCGAACGCCCATCAGCAAGTACTCCATGAGCGATATCCAGATCGAACTCGAAGCGATGTACGACCTCGACCAAGAACTCGTCAGCTCATCGCTGGCCGACGATCCGAAGATGCGCAAGCACGAGCGGACCGTCCACGCGATCGATGTCGCCCACAGCGATCGGCTCAAGGAGATTGTCGATCACATCGGCTGGCCCACCCGCGATCGCGTGGGGCTCAAAGCGACCCAAGCCGCCTATATGGTGATCCAGCACGCCGGTCACGATAACGACTTCCAGAACCGCTGCCTCGCACTGATGATCGACCTCGTCGAGGACGGCGAGCTCCCCGCCTCCTATGTCGCGTTGCTCACCGACCGGATCCGCGCCTTCCAGGGCCAGTCACAAGTCTTCGGCACCCAGATGGCCATGCAACGCAATCAGCTCGGCCAAATGGTCCCCACCCCCACCGTCCCCATCGAAGACCCCGAGCATCTCGATGAGCGCCGTGCATTGATGGGCATGCCCCCGCACGCGGAGTTCGCCGGCGCGATCGCCATCGCCTACCAAGCATCGATCAACGACCCGGGCACCGCCTTCGCCGAGGTCTCCGAGACCTACGATGGAGACTAAGCCGAGCAAGAAGCCGGTGACTAAAACCACCCTCCCACGCCTCCAATCAGCTTTTTCAAGCCAGATTCCGGATTCGTGAAACACCCGAGTCCTCCCCCCGTATAGACCCGCGACGCCCGTTCGGGCGGTTCTGCTTTGTTTCGGAAAATCAAGATCTCGACATCGCCGGAAATGATTGGCCTTGATCGCCTGTGTGTGCGTTCGTTCATGCGTCATGCTCCTGTGTTCATGGGTTCACCGTGTCGTGTGGGCGCCCAAGGCGAGATCATCGGATTAGATTTAGGGACTCACCATGTACATGCTCAGCTCGATCGCCATGATCTCGGGATTGCTCGCCGCGGCCCCGATTGACCAGCCCAAAGCCTCGACACCAACCCACGCCGCCCACCAGATCACCGATCTGACAAACCCCTCACCATCCTTCGAGGTCATCTCCGACAACGAGATCATCGCCGACGGCCACACCTTCCAATCGTGGGACGAGCTCTACCAAGCGGGCTACTTCAACTTCGAGGACACCCGCTGCAAAACCTCCAGCCAGCCACTCCCCAACCCCAACGGGCAACCAAACAACATCTCAAGGGGCGGCAACGACTGCACCTACGACTTCACCAACCCAAGCCCCCAATACGAACCAAGCGTCGCCAAGTACCGCATCCCGGTCGTCGTCCACATCATCGAACGGACCAACGGCACCGGCGCCATGAGCGATGAACGCGTCCGCTCCCAGATCGATGTCCTCAACGAGGACTTCGGAGCCAAGACCGGCTCCAACGGCGAAGAGGGCGTCGACACACAGATCGAGTTCTACCTCGCCACCGAGGACCCCGACGGCAACGCCACCACCGGCATCACCCGCTCAGTCAACAACACCTGGTTCAACGACGGCGGCCGCTACTACAACACCCTCGCCTGGGACACAGACCGCTACCTCAACATCTACTCTAACAGCGCCAGCGGCGCCCTTGGCTACACCCAGCTCCCCCAGGGCGGGATCGCCGGCAGCAACAGCGACCGCGTGGTCATCCTCTACTCGACCTTCGGACTCGGCGCCCCCTTCGTCCCCTACAACCTGGGCCGCACCGGCACCCACGAGGTTGGTCACTACCTCGGGCTCTACCACACCTTCGACTTCGGGTGCGACTCGGGCTCATGCGATCGCTCGGGCGATCGGATCTGCGACACCAACCCCGTCGGCTCGCCCACCAGCGGCTGCCCATCCTCACGCACCTCCTGCGGCCAGCAGGTCCCCATCCACAACTACATGGACTACTCCGACGACCGCTGCATGAACCAGTTCACCGCAGACCAAGCCAACCGGATGCGCTGCTCGATGATCAACTACCGCCCACAGCTCTTCTCGATCGTCTCCAACGAGCCATGCTCGGTCGCAGACTATGCCGAGCCGATGGGCGTGCTCGACTTCTTCGATGTCGCCTTCTACCTCGACGCCTTCCGCGACCAAGAACCCGCAGCGGACATCACCGGCGACGGCGTCTGGGACTTCTTCGATATCTCAGACTTCATCGACGCCTTCAGTGCCGGCTGCCCATAAGCCCGCCAGACCAATCAAACAGCCCCCATTCGTTGACGGCTCCCCGTGCTTTACTTCCAGGGAGCCGTCTTCTTTTTTTGGGCCCTGCAACTGGATTGCGGCTGGCTTGATCCGCTGGTTGCGTGTTGATCACAGGCATATACTCTTACTCAACGCCGCCTTAGCTCAGCTGGTAGAGCGATTCTTTCGTAAAGAATAGGTCGCGAGTTCAAGTCTCGCAGGTGGCTTTCTGACCGGCCCGCAACGCCTCAGACTCCTATAAATTAATGCAACCTGAATAATGCGCCGCCCGTATGGTCTACTACCGAGAACGGGCATTCGCCCGATGGCCTGCGCCTGCTTTCTGGCATGGGCTCGTGTTCTTTACACAAATCAGCTCTCGCACCGGAGCGCACAAGAGGAGGTTGGATATGTCTATCCGTCGTGCTTTGACCAAAAATCAACATGGACCGTCGTGGATCAATACCCCACGCGTCTTGACGACCATGATCCCCTGCGCATTGATGTGCGCCGCGGCCATGACTACTACAGCCACCGCCGGGGACGCCGAAGACCTCTACGACGACACCGTCTACCGCACGATGGAAATCGTCTTCGACGACGCAGACTGGAACCAGCAACTCCGCAACAACTGGGACACCAACGACGCCACCGGCGAGGACATCTATGTCGTCGCCGACCTCATCGTCTACGACAGCCCCGACGACACAACAGGCACCACCTACGAAGATGTCGGCGTCCAGTACAAGGGCAACTCGTCCTACTGGTTCGTCAACGGGCTCAAGAAGCCCTACAAAATCACAATGGACGCGTTCGTCGAAGACCAAGAACTCTACGGCCACTCAAAGATCACGCTCAACAACGGCGTCTGGGACCCAACCAAAATCCGCGAGGTCATCGCATACAAAATCATCGGCGAGTTCATGCCCGCCCCACGCGCCAACCTCGTCTTCGTCCGCTCGGGCACCGCGGGCAATGTCCAAGACATCGGCGTATACACCAATGTCGAACGCGTGAACAAGAAGTTCATGGACAAACATTTCAATAACGACAACGGGCACCGCTACAAAGCAGACAGCGGCTCGATGGTCTATCGCGGCCCCAATGTCAGCGACTACAGCTCCGATTACGATGTCAGCGGCGGCGACGACGCCACCGAATACCTCGACCTGATCGATACCATCAACACACTCAACAACGCACCGATCAACACACTCCGCGCAGACCTCGACGAGCTCTTCAGCATCGACCGCCTGACATGGCAAGCCGCCGCGGGCGTCGCGTTGATGAACTGGGACGACCTCCGCGCCTTCGCACCCAACGGGCACAACTACTACATCTACGAGGACACACAGAACGAACGCCTCCACATCCTCCCGTGGGACTGGGACCTGGCCTTCAGCACCAGCACCAGCGACAGCATCTTCCAAGACTTCAACAACAGAAGCATCCCCCTGACCGATCGCCTGATCCTCGATGTCCCCGAAGTCAAAGACCGCTACCTCGCCCACCTCCGCGATCTGAGCCAGCTCATCGACTGGAGCACCATCCAGGCGGATGTCGTCCGTCACCGTGCATACACCGATGCGATCGTTTCCACCACGCACGAAACCGAGATCTTCTCGCACAACCAGTACAACAGCTCACACGCTCTCCTCGCGTCGCAGATCCAGAACCGACGCCAGTACCTCGACAACCAATCCCAACTCAACCGCTCGGCCCCGCTGATCAGCGATGTGCAAGCATCACCAGCCAAGCCCACCAGCGACGACACCGTCTGGGTCAGCGCCACGGTCGCCGAGCAATCAAACGAAGGCATCGCCAGCGTCGTCCTCTACAGCCGCGACCAAGGACGCTACATGCCCACCCCCATGTTCGACGACGGCAACCACAACGACGCCCTCGCCGGCGACGGCATCTACGGCGCCTCAATCCAGCCCTGGACCGCGGGCACCGTCGTCGAATACTACATCGAGGCATCCAGCAGCGACACCGCCGGCGGCTCCACCGGGGCCAAACGCTACGAGCCCCTCCACGCCGAGCACCGCCCCATGAGCTACGAGATCCGCGCCGGCGTCTTCGACTCCCCAATCGTGATCAACGAGTTCATGGCCGACAACGAAACAACCATCCAAGACCCCGACGGCGGCAGCGGCTTCCCTGACTGGATCGAACTCCACAACACCAGCGACTCAGCCGTAGACCTCTCGGGCTATTTCCTGACCGACGACCTCGCCGACCCGACCCAGTTCGAGATCCCCGCAGGCGTCTCCATCGAAGCCAACGGCTACCTCATCTTTTGGGCCGACGACGACACCGAGCAAGGCCCGACCCACACCAACTTCAAGCTCGGCAGCGGCGGCGAAGAAATCGGCCTCTTCGCACCAACTGATCTTGGCAACGGCGTCGCGGACTCATACATCTACGACGGCCAAGAAGCCGACATCAGCGAGGGCCGATCCTGCGACGGAGACGATTCGTGGGCATTCTTCAAAGCACCAACCCCAGGCGAGAGCAATGGCTCATGCAATGAGCCCTGCCCAGCGGACCTGACCAACGACGGCGAGCTCGACTTCTTCGATGTCTCCGCCTTCTTAGATGCCTTCGGCGCCCAGCAACCAGCCGCAGACTTCACCGATGACGGCGAATACGACTTCTTCGATGTGTCCGCATTCCTCGATTTCTTCGGTGCCGGATGCCCATAACAGCTCCGTAACCCAGTCTCACAACCCCCAAACCCTCCGCCTGCCCATGCAACCGGAGGGTTTTTTCGTGCGTATACCCCCTCAGACTGGTATACTCGGGAAAACCGCCCGATCCCCCCGACCGCCACCCAGCGTTGTCCACCGTCGATCCATGCCGCACACCGCTGCACACCAAATCGACCCCCGCCGGACGAAAACGCCCATCGCCACACACGGATAACCACACTATCCACACATTCAGGAGACGCTCGCCCATGCAGTTCAGATCACACATTTCTGCTCGAATCCCCGCGTTGGTCCTGTCCCTCTCGGGCATGGCCGGGCTCCCCCTCATCGGGCTCGCAACGACCGCCCTCGCCCCATCACAAGCCATCGCCCAGAACACCGACTCCGACGACGCATCCACGAGCCGGGCCAAGCGCGATGCGCTCCTTGCACTCTCCAAGCCCATCACCCTCGATGTCACCGACCAACCAATCTCGGACCTCTTCGACTTCATCGTCGATGTCACCGGCGTCGACCTCCTCCCAATCTACAGCACCGACAACGCATCGGGCGTCGGCATCGACCCGGACACGCTCATCACGATTAAAGTGAAGGAAATCGCGGGGATCACGGTGCTCGAGCGCCTCCTCATGAAAGCCCAGCGCATCGAGAACATTGGCGAAGACTACACCTGGCAGTTCGACGACATCGGCTCGATCGAATGCGGCCCCAAGAGCGAACTCAACCGCACCACCCGCCTCGAACTCTACGATGTCGCCGACCTGCTCTTCATCGTCCCAGACTTTGACAACGCCCCCGAGTTCGATCTCCAGCAGGCCCTCCAAACACAGGGCGGCTCACCCTTCTCAGGCAGCAGCGACGACGCCGAAGAACCCGACACCGAAGAACGCGCCACAAAAATCAGCGATCTGCTCATGGCCAATGTCGAACCCGACCAATGGATCACCCTCGGCGGCGAAGCCTCGATCACCTACTACGGCAAGTCCTTCGTCATCACCGCACCCGACTACATGCACCGCCAGATTGCAGGCTACAACTTCTGGCCCGCCCACCTCCAGCAATCCCAGCGGATCGACGGCAAGCAGCACATGAAGATCAAGCCCCAGACCGAGCCCAAGAAAAAATCCACCTCACGCCCCAGCAGCACCCGCTCGCGTCGCCCATAAACCCGCAAACGCGGACACATCAAGCGCTCTCCTCTTCAGCCGACCGACATGGTCGGTTGTTTTTCAAACATCCATGATGCTTGATGGCAACCAAACAAACATCCCCATGGTATATATGATGGGTCTATGAGCATGCCACAAACATTCATCCAAACCGATCGCGCCTGCGATCAATGCGAGTACAACCTCAAGGGGTTGCCAACCAACGGCAACTGCCCCGAGTGCGGCGCCCCCATCCGCAGACGCGCCACCCGGACATCGGGCACGATGTCCCAAGAAGCCCCGACGAGCTTTGTCCGCAAGCTGTACCTGGGTTTTTCCCTCGCCTCGCTGGGGATCTTCTGCACGCTCATCCTGCCGATGATCATCAGAATATTCGGCGCGATGGGCTTCGATGGCCCGCTGGTCACCTACTCCGGTCGCCTGCTCTGGTTCCTGAGCCCGCTCTTCTGGATCGTCGGCATCTGGATGATCACAGAGATCCGCCCCAACCGCGAGAGCATCGTCCGCGACAAAACACTCGACAACGACAAGTTCCGCCTCACCGTCCGCCTCGTCTCCATCGCATGGCCGCTGTACCTCTACTCATACTTTGCGCTCAGCGCACTCGCACAAACCACCAACCCATCGGGCGCACTGACGATCCCGCTCGCGATCGTTGCATTTATCTCCGGCATCGTCGCCTGGATCGGTCTGATCCCGACGAGCGTCTACTTCGCCGAGATAGGCTACTGGGCATCGCACGACCACCTCGCCCAGCGACTCCGGGGCACCGCATGGGCCATGACCACCTTCGGCGTACTCACCGCCCTGCTCACCGCCATCGGCATGACCGGCGGAGCCCTCGCCGGGGCCGCTTCATTCGTGAGCATCTTTATGATCATCGCGCTCGTCATCGCAGTCGTGGTCTTCCTCTTCACCGTCTTCCAGCTCGGCTCCGTCATGAGGTGGGTCGCCAACCACCAACAACTCGCCGCCGGCTCCGCCGACCGCGTCCGCGAGCGCGTCGAACGAGACATCAACACCTCCGGCGTCATCACCACCGGGCTCAAGTGCCGGGTCTGCAAATACGATCTCAACGGCTCACCCTTCGGCGGCTGCTGCCCCGAGTGCGGCGAGTCCTACGCCGACATCACCCCACTGCCCATCCTCGACCCCGCCAAGATGCACACCGATCGCGACGAATCCGAGATCAACATCGAAGAGGGCGAAAACAAAGGCATCTACTTCAACCAAGAACTCGACGCCTCAGGCAAGCCCCGAGCCACCAGCGTCGCATTCACCCCCGAGATCAGCGACATCCCCGACGATGGCGACATCCCGCTCTTCGACTCAACGCGAGACGAAGATGATCCAGAGAACACGCCCCCAAACGCTGTTTAATACCACCCTCGATCGTCGATGCCCGATAGAATATCAGCAACGAATAGACGCATCGACCAAGAGGAAAACCCGTGCCACAAACCCAGACCAACGACAAGACCGACGACAAAACCGACCAATGGACCACCAACACCACGGCCCGCCAGATCGTTGACTGGATCAACCAGCAACCATCCATCCTCCTGCTCACCCACGCCAAGCCCGACGGCGATGCCCTCGGCTCCTCCATCGCCCTCGCCCGAGCCATCAACATGGCCAGCGAGACCTCCGGCGCCGTCTCCAAAGCCCAGTGCTGGTACGCAGGACCCATGCCCGCATGGTCCAAAACCATCATCGCCAACACCAAATCCAAAACGATCGAAGACCACCAGCCCCTCCCCACCGCCTTCGACCCCGCCGGCATCCTCATCACCGACACCGGCTCATGGAACCAGCTCGCCCCCTTCGCCGAGTTCCTCAAGACCCGCCTCGATCGCACCACGATTATCGACCATCACCTCCAGGGCGACGCCGAGATTGCCTCGCGCCGCTGGATCGAGACCACCGCCGCCGCCGCCGTCCAGCCCGTCGCCGAGCTCTGCTGCCTGCTCATGGGCGTGGACTCCCCCGCCGATCTCCCCCAAGAAATCGCCATGCCCCTCTATGTCGGGCTCGTCACCGATACCGGCTGGTTCAAGCATTCCAATGTCGACGGCCGCGTCATGCAACTCGCCGGCCAGCTCCTCGAAACCGGCGTCAACCACACCGGGATCTTCGCGATGCTCTACCAGCGCGATCGCATCTCCCGCTTCAAGCTCATGGCCCGCGCCCTCGAATCCATGGAGATCGTCAAAGAAAAGAACGCCGCCATCATGACCGTCACCCTCCAAGACTTCAAAGACACCAAAGCCGGCCCCGGCGAGACCGGCGGCTTCGTCGATCTCCCCCAGTCCGTCGCCTCCACCCGAGTCGTCGGCATCCTCACCGAACAAAAAGACAGCGACGGCGTCTTCACCAAAATCTCGCTCCGCTCCAAGCCCGACGAATGGGAAGGCAAGCCCGCCGTGGATGTCAACGCCGTCTGCAACACCCTCGGCGGCGGCGGCCACGCCCGAGCCGCCGGCGCCAAGATCCGCAAACCCCTCGAAGAGGCCAAAGCCATCGTCATCGCGGCCTTACCTTAATGCAGCCCGGAGTTCACAACTGTGGAGCGGGCTACCCGCCCCCCTATACTCCCCCATGCCCCCACACGACAAGCACAACGACATCCGCTCGAAGATCCAGCAGGAGCTCCGCGACCCGGGCTCACGCTCGGGCAAGGAGTATAAATCCGCCCAAGGCAACCCCGTCCGCCCAGGCAAGCGCCCGCCGATGCGCGTGATGACCTCCACGCTCTGGGAGTACCCCTCCCAGCACTACGACGCATCCAACGGCTCCAAGTTCCAAGGCTCCAAGGACTACATCGGCGCGACCCCATCGTGGATCATCTGGCAGCTGCTCACCCGCTACACCCGCGAGAACGACACCGTCATCGACCCCATGTGCGGCTCGGGCACCACCCTCGATGTCTGCGCCGACCTCAAACGCAAGGGCATCGGGTTCGATCTCAATCCACAACGCAAAGAGATCACCCACGCCGACGCCCGAGAGCTGCCCGTCCCCGACGAATCCGTAGACTTCGCCTTTATCGATCCACCCTACTCCACCCATGTGGACTACTCCGACGACGATCGCTGCATCGGCAAGCTCGACGCCAGCGCCGACATGCAGGGCGACGATGTCATGGCCGGGCACGCCTACTACGAATCCATGGACCAAGTCCTCTCCGAGCTCCACCGCGTGATGAAGCCCAACCGCTACATGGGGCTCTATGTCTCCGACTCATGGAAGAAAAAACCCGGCCACAAGGGCGGCGTCTTCATGCCCATCGGCTTCGAACTCTTCGCAACGATGCGCGAGTACTTCCAACCCGTCGACATCATCTCGGTCGTCCGCCACAACAAAAAACTCAAACAGGGCAACTGGCACAAATCCGCCGAGAAGGACAACTTCTTCCTCCGCGGATTCAACTACCTGTTCATTATGAAGAAGATCGACTAAACAGATTCGCTTTAGAGCATGCCGTCATCTGGATACTTCGGACCAGACCCATCGCCATCCGGCTTCTTCGGATCATCGATCTGAATCCGGATCTGATCGAGCATCGCATGCAGCTTATTGCGTTCCTCCACCGACAGATTCTCCGCCGCCGCCAGCATCCCCTCGACCGTCAGCTGCTTGCGCTGGCTGGTCCCATCAGGCAATCGACGGATCGCCGAGCCCGCACGATCATTCAAAAATGTCGGCTGATCTTCGAGCATATCGGCCATCTTCCGCAGCAGCTGCGAGGCCGTTTGGGCCGAAACTCCGTGACCAATCCGCACGCGGACGGGCACCATCGAGCCTTGATCCTCGAACCGCTGGATAATCGTCCCGTTGACCACATGCCCGTCCTCATCCACGGCTGGGTCGTCTTCGCGGTCGAAGGTGGACGCGTTCATCCCGGAGAGATACGCGGCTAAAAAGTTCGTCTCGGCCTGATCAAATTCCATACAAACAGTGTAGCACCGCACACTACGCAGGGTCTTCGTCGATCCCGACGGATTCGATCCAACCGCCCCCAAGCACAATCTCCGGGCGATCCAAATCATAAATCGCCAGCGCCTGCCCCGGCGTCACCGCCCGCTGAGGCTCATCAAACACACACTCAAAGCACCCCACCCGCCCCGACGGCGTGTCCTCATCAATACGATCGATCACACGAATCTTGGCTGGCACGGGCTCGGCGTTGTACCGATGTTGCGCCAGCACCGGGTACCAACTCTCGAGCGTGTCCTCATCAATCAACCAGTTCGCTTCGTGCGCCGTGCACGAGCTGGCCATGAGGTCATCGTTGGAGCCCACCGTCACCGTATTGTCCTCGGCATTCTTGTCGATCACATAGATCGGATGCCCCACCGCGACACCCACGCCCCGGCGTTGCCCGATCGTGAACTTGTGCTGCCCGTCATGCTCGCCGAGCTGCTCGCCATGAATGTCCACGATCTTGCCCTTGATCCGCAGTTCCGGTCGTCGCCGTTCCACAAGCCCCGCGTAGTCATTATCAGGCACGAAGCAGATCTCCTGCGAGTCCGGCTTATCAAACACCGGCAGATCATACTTCGCCGCGATCGCCCGCACCTCGGCCTTCGTTTTGTACTCGCCGATGGGCAAGAGCATCTCCGCAAGCCGATTCTTGGGCGCCCCATAGAGCACATAGCTCTGGTCCTTATCCGAATCGAGCCCCCGCAAAAGCCGAGGCTCATCCCCCGAGCGATCAATCCGCGCATAATGCCCCGACGCAATATAATCCGCCCCGATCTGATGCGCGTACTCATGAAGCTTGCCGAACTTGAGCCAGTCATTACAGCGCACGCACGGATTGGGCGTGCGCCCATTGGCATACTCATCGACAAAGTAATCGATGATCTTGCCAAAGTCTTTTTTGAAGTTGCACACATACAGCGGGATATTGAGCTTCGCCGCCACCTCGCGGGCGTCGGCCGCGTCGCCCACCGAGCAACACCCCTGATGCCCGATCTTGACCTTGCTGGGATCACACGAAACCCCCGCGGTGTCGTACTCGACGAGCTCATCAATGGTCTCACCCGGCGAGCCCAAACGCATAAAGCACCCAACAACCTCGAACCCCTGCTCGATCAACAAAGCCGCCGCCGCCGAAGAATCCACCCCGCCCGACATCGCGACAAGCACCTTCGCCCCCGGCTTAGGCCCTGAGTTATTCGTATTTTCAATGCTCATACCGCGCCCACCATCATCCCCTCAACCATCGTCTTCGCCTTCGCCACATCGCGCTTCAGCTGGGCGCTCAGGTCATCGACCGACGGAAACCGCATCTGATCGCGCACCCACCCGATCATCTTCACCCGGATTTCCCAGCCATACTCGGGGAATCCATCCATCGGCTCCCAAGGCGAACCATCCCCATCAAACACATGCACCTCGGCCCGTCGTTGCGTCCCATTCACAGTCGGCCGCGTCCCGATGTTCATCGCCCCGCCAAGCCATTGCCCACCCGGCAACTCAACGATCGCGCTATACACCCCATCGCAAGGCAGCATCGATTCCGTATCAAGATTCGCGGTCCGGAATCCAATCTGCCGCCCGAGCTGATCCCCCCGAACCACCCTGCCAACAAGCTCGTGCGCCCGCCCGAGCACAAAGCCCGCATCACGCACACGCCCATGATCCAGCAGCCATCGCGTGATCGAAGACGAAGCCCGCACAACAGACTGATCCGTCAGCGCCGTATCCACCGCCCCCACGATCTGCACATCGACCCCGCGGACCTGGGCGAGCTCTTTGAGCACCGTCGCGTTGCCCGATCGACGCTTGCCAAACCCAAAGTCGTGCCCCTCGACGATCACACTCGGGCGATAGGTATCCACCAGATAATCCACAAACCCGCCCGCGGACATCGCCAGAAACTCGGGCGTAGGCTCAAGCCCCACCACCTCGTCGGCCCCCGCTTCCATCAACCGTTCTCGCCGAACAGAAAACGGCTCGATCGCCATCGGTGCCCGCTGGGGGTTGAGCGTCGCCATCGGGTGCGGCGAGAAGGCCAGAGCGATGACTTTCCCGTCTTCACCGACCACGGATCGGCAGCGCTCAATCAACGCCCGGTGCCCGATATGGACCCCGTCGAAGTTGCCCACGCTCAGGGCGATCTGGTTGGCTCGATGAACAGTCATAGAGCAGTTTATGCAGTGCGATTCCCTCTGTGTCGAATCAGTCTACCCCAGTTCAATGCACCTAGAATCCCCCCACCTCCCAGGGCGCTCGCCCCGGACCCCGTCCCTCTTTTTTCGGAGCCCGTCCATGGCAATATTTGGTCGTAAATCGAAGTCCCCGTCCGCCAAGGCCCACGCGTCCACCAGCGCCCACGCCCCCGCACGCACGACGAGGCCTCCGGTCGCGACCACCTCCACCCCCGAGCGCGAAGCCGCCATCATGAATGTCGGCTCCCAGATGCTCGACATCGCCAAAGACCACAAGTCCGGAATTCTCTCGGCCAAGTTCTACCAAGACAAGCTCATGGACTGGTCCATGAAAGACCACAACTTCAAGGTCCAGCTCTTCCGCTTCGTCGACGCCTTCCCCTCACTCACCACCCCCGAGATGGTCCACGATCACCTCGTCGACTACCTCACCCAGCCCGGCGTCAAGGCCCCGCCATTCATGGACCTGGGGCTCAAAGCCGGCGGCGTCGCCAAGGGCATGATGACCAAAACGATCTCCTCGCAGATCAACAACATGGCCAAGAACTTCATCGCCGGCACCGACGCCACCGACGCACTCCCCATGCTCGGCCGCCTCTGGAAGGACGGCATCGCCTTCTCCGTCGACCTGCTGGGCGAAGCCTGCGTCTCCAACGCCGAAGCCGACATGTACCAAGCCAAGTACCTCGACCTCGTCAACAACCTCGTCGGCGAAGCCTCCTCATGGAAGCACACCGAGCGCCTCGAATCCGACCATCTAGGCACCGTCCCCCGCGTCAATGTCTCCGTCAAAGCCACCAGCCTGTGCGCCAACTTCAACCCCATCGCCCCCCAGGCATCGATGGCCGACTTCATGCAAAGAGCCACCCCCGTGCTCGAAGCCGCCAAAGCCAACGGCGTGCTCATCAACTTCGACATGGAGCAATACGAGCTCAAAGACCTCACCCTCGACACCTTCATGCACGCCTGCGAGACCATCGACTTCGAAGCCGGCATCGCCATGCAGGCCTACCTCAAGAGCGGCGTAGATGACGCCAAACGCATCGCCCACTGGGCCAAATCCACCGGCAAGGTCGTCACCGTCCGCCTCGTCAAGGGTGCCTACTGGGACTTCGAGACCATCCACGCCGAGCAAGAGGGCTGGCCCTGCCCGGTGTGGAACGAAAAATGGCAGACAGACCAGTGCTTCGAACAAATGGTCGAGGTCTTCCTCGACGCGTGCCCGACCAAGCCCGGCGAGGGCGGCATCAAGCTCGCGCTCGGTTCGCACAATGTCCGCTCGATCGCCGCGGCCCTCGCAGGCCTCGACCAACGCAACCTCCCACGCAAAGCCATCGAACTCCAAATGCTCCACGGCATGGCCGACCAACTCAAGTACGCCGCCGAAGAAATGGGCCTCCGCGTCCGCGAGTATGTCCCCGTCGGCGAGATGATCCCCGGCATGGCCTACCTCGTCCGCAGGCTCCTCGAAAACACCTCCAACGAATCCTGGCTCAAGTCCGGGTTCCTCGATAACGCTAACACCGCGACGCTCCTGGCCGACCCCGCAACCAAGCACACCGGCACCTTCCCCGTGGACCTCTACGAGATCGCCCCCGAACGCCACCAACTCTCACCAACCAACGAACACATCGGACAGGGCCGCCCCTTCTACACCACCCCCATGCGCGACTTCGCCCAAGAAGACCAACGCAACGCCTTCGGGCGAACAATGTCCTCGACCACCGTCCCCACGATCGCCAACGACCACACCGTCGATCAAGGGCTCGACATGATCCGCTCGGCCAACGACGCCTTCCCGGCCTGGCGCGACTTCGACCCCATCAAACGCGCCCAGATCATCGAGCGCGTCGCCCAGATGATGTCCGACCGACGAGACGAGCTCTCCGCCGTCGTCTGCAAAGAAGCCCGCAAAACATGGAGCGAAGCCGACGCCGATGTCTGCGAAGCCATCGACTTCTGCGCCTACTACGCCCGCACCGCACCCGCACTCTTCGAGCCCACACGCCTTGGCAAGTTCATCGGCGAGCTCGACGAGCTCTGGTACCAGCCCAAGGGCGTGGCCGTGGTCATCTCGCCATGGAACTTCCCACTCGCCATCAGCTGCGGCATGACCGTCGCCGCCCTCGTCACAGGCAACACCGTCGTGCTCAAACCCGCCGAGCAAACCCCCGCCATCGCCAAGATCCTCTTCGATCTCATCTCCGATGCCCTCGACGAGTATAACGCCCCGCGCGATGTCCTCCACTTCTGCCCAGCCCCCGGCGAGACCACCGGCGCGGCCCTCGTCCGCGACCCACGCGTCGCACTCATCGCGTTTACCGGATCGAAAGCCGTCGGGCTCGACATCATCAAAGCCGCCGGCGACACCAGCGAAGACCAGCTCATGGTCAAACGCGTCATCTCCGAGATGGGCGGCAAGAACGCCATCATCATCGACGCATCCGCCGACCTCGACGAAGCCGTCCTCGGCGTCCGCTACTCAGCCTTCGGCTTCCAAGGACAAAAATGCTCCGCATGCTCGCGCTGCATCGTCGTCGACCCCCAAGGCCCCGACGGCCCACGCATGAAGCTCTTCCTCGAACGCCTCGCCGAATCCACCAAGACCCTCATCCTCGGCGCCTCAGACGACCCCAACACCGATGTCTCCCCAGTCATCGACGCCGAAGCCGCCAACAACATCAACCGATTCATCGAGTCCGCCCGATCAGAAAACCTCACCGAACTTGTCGGCTCCAAAGACTTCAACATCCCCGAAGGCATCGACGACCTCATCGCCCCTCATATTTTTACCGGCGTCACCGAATCAAGCACCATCTACACCCAAGAGATCTTCGGACCCGTCCTCGCCGTCATCCACGCCAAGGACTTCAACGAAGCCATGCGCATGGCCAACAACCACCGCTACAAACTCACCGGCGGCGTCTTCACCCGCAAGCCCGCACACATCGACATGGCCAAACGCGACTTCCGCGTCGGCAACCTCTACATCAACCGAGGATGCACCGGCGCCCTCGTAGGACGCCAACCCTTCGGCGGCTTCGCCATGTCCGGCGTCGGCTCCAAAGCCGGCGGCCCAGACTACCTCCACCAGTTCGTCGACCCAAGAGCCAGCGCAGAAAACACCATGCGCCGCGGCTTCGCCCCCGAGCTCTAAACGACCACTCAACTCATCTCAAACCTTCACCCGCACATCGCGGGTGTATTTTTACAATCACCTATGAACAGCAGCAAGTAGCGCCCTGATCCCCTGCGCAATCCACCTTGCCCTTGTCCGGCTCCCAGCCATTGACCCCGTCCTTGATCAGATCAAGCATCGGCCACACCCCACAAAAATCATCCCCGGGCCCAAAGCTCGCATGCCCCGTCCGCACGATCGCCCCATCCTCAGACTGATGAAACGCCGACACCCCCGGCAGCGCCCCACCGTCATCGTTCATATACCCCATCGCCTTGGCGAAGCCAGAACCATCCCCCGACACACACGGATACTCCCACCCACGCAGCTCGCGAAACTCACGAACAACCTCCGCCGGATCATTCGAGCAAAGCACAAACCCGCAACGCTGCCCGAGATGCTTCGCGATCCCGATCATCGCATCCCCCCAGAGCGAACAATAGTTGCACCCACGCCCCATATTGTGGATCACCAGCAGCTCGCTCTTGTCACCAAACAGCTCGGAGAGCTTCACCCCTTCGCCGCCGAGCGTCTTGAGTTCCCAGTCCTCAACAGGCTCGGGCGCTCGCTCAGCAATCTCCTTGGCCAGCGCCTGCTTGAGCTTCATAATTTCGATCTGGAGTTCTTGTATTCGATCCGCCATCGTGTGTCTCCTTGAAGTGTGTGTCTACGCAGTATACAGGCTCCGCCCACTGCACCAAACAAAAAACGCGACGCGTAAGACGCATCGCGGGTATGCACACAGGAACAGATTCACTCAGATATGAGTTTCTACGGCTCAGGAATCCACAAAGCCCTCGAGCTTCCGCGATCGGATCGGGTGCTGAAGCTTGCGGATCGCCTTGGCCTCCACCTGCCGCACACGCTCACGCGTCACCTTAAAGATCCGACCGACCTCTTCGAGCGTGTAGGTGTACCCGTCGCCGATCCCATAGCGCAGCTTAATAATCTCACGCTCACGATAAGTCAGCGTCTTGAGCACCATCTCGATCCGCCCCTTGAGCATATCCCGAGCCGCGGCCACCGCCGGCGCATCCTGATTCGTATCCTCAAGGAAGTCCCCAAAGTTCGAATCCTCGCTCTCGCCCACCGGGCGATCAAGACTCACCGGGTGCTTGGAAATCCCCATCACCCGACGCACCTCCATCGGCGACATCCCCGCCTTCTCCGAGATCTCCTCAGCCGTCGGCTCAACCCCATGCTCCTGCATCAGCGACTTCTGGATATTGCGCAGCTTGGTCATCGTCTCGATCATGTGCACCGGGATACGAATCGTCCGCGCATGATCCGCGATCGCCCGCGTGATCGCCTGGCGGATCCACCAAGTCGCATAGGTACTAAACTTGTACCCACGCTTGTACTCAAACTTATCCACCGCCCGCATCAGCCCCGTGTTCCCCTCCTGGATCACATCCAGGAAACTCAGCCCACGATTGCGATACTTCTTAGCGATCGACACCACCAGCCGCAGGTTCCCGCCAGACAAGTCCCGCTTGGCCTGCTCATACTCCCAGTACACCGTCGAGATCTGATCGATCTTCTGGCGCAGGTGCTCGGGCTCTTCGGACGCAAGCCCACGCAGCCCATTGAGCTCTTCGCGAAGGACAATCAGATCGTCCTCGTCATACTTCTTCGGGTACATCGCCGCCTGGAGCATCTCGCCCTCGATCGCCGCCATCTTCTCAGAGATCGACTTGAGTTTCCGCATCAACGGCGCGATCCGCCCAGTCCGCAAGCATAGCTCCTCGACCAACGCCGCCATCCGACGACGACGCACCGCGATCCGCTGGCGCAGCTCGCGTGCTTTTTTCGTCTCGCGGATGGTGCCATCGTCCTTGCGGAGTTCGTCGAGCGCCATCCAGTCGATCCGATTAAGCTCAAGCAGCTTCTCGATCGTCGGCAGGTTCGCCGGGATCCGCTTGGAAATCTTGTCCTTTGCCTGATCATCAAGCGTGCTCACCCGCATCGTACGATCAAACGGCAGCGACCCGTCGGCCACCAGCTTGAGCGTCTCGACCGCCTGCGTCACAATGTAATCACTCTCAAGACACCGCCGACGGAAGATCATCCGCGTGGTCTCGATCTTCTTGGCCAGCCGAATCTCCTCGTTGCGCGTCAGCAGCGGGATCGACCCCATCTGCGTCAGGTACATCCGGACCGGATCATCCATCCGCTTGGCGTTGGCATCGCTGGCCACCGCCTGATTAAGCTCGCGCTGCACGCTCTTGTCGTCCATCGCGCGCGCCTCCTCGACATCGCGCTCGGCTTCCTCGATCTGCTTAGGATCCATCGCCCCCGTGCCGTTAGCATAATGCGTCGCGTTAAGACGCGAACGAACGGATTCCCCATCGCCCAAATGCTCGCCGCCGCTCACAGACATCGCCCGGAACTGATCCATCAAAAACCCGATGGTCTCCGTCGTCCGCAGATCACCCGCACGCTGCGCACGAAAAATCCGCCCGCGGAACTCCATCTCATCGACAAGCTCAACACCCTCCGTATCAAGCAGGGTCACCAACGAATGGATCGGCACCATCTCCACATACTCGTCCGGGATGATGTTGTTGAGCTCCTCGTAGCTGAGCCAGCCGCGCCGCTTGCCGACCGCGATCAACTCACTCACTGATGGATGCAATATTCCGATCATAAACACACTCCCGTGACCACACCGTCGTCTTCAAATATACGCACCGCGTCCCCCCCTCCGGGCGAGCGCCACCAAAAATCTTCCGCTCAGTCTCCGCTGAGCAGGTTCTTGCCAGAGCGACCATACTTCTCCCGCTGGGTTCGCTGCGCTTCGATAAACGCCTTGAGCCGAGCCGCCTCGTCACCCTCTTGCCCCGTGTTTTCGTGATCCATCTGGCGCGACTGAGCTTCATTCCTCGAATCCTCGATCGACACCGCCGCGACACACTCATTGAACATCCGCGTCACACGCGAAGCGATCCCCTCACTATCCCGCGCGACCATCTGACGAAGCATCGTGGCCCGCTGTTCCGCTTCGACAAGATTCCTTCCGGTCTCATCGCCAATCGCCGCCAGCTCATCGAGCACCGCGTGCAGCCCCGTCCCCGTGCCGTTCTCGGCGCTGTGCTGGAGCGCATCGGCCACCACCCGCGACAAGCCCGAGTCATACGCCGTCGTCCGCGTCAGCGCCCGCTCATCCCCGCTCATCACCAGCCACAGATTCGCATCATAGAGCAAACACCCCAGCAGATACTCCCGCGCGTTCGGGCTCCAGTTATGCTCCGAGCGATCGCCATCGTACACCTCGTGCTCGCCTTCCATCACCTCGATGTCCGCAGGATGATCAGACAGATTATCCGTCAAGGGCGGCCCATCATTGAATGTTTGCACCGGCCGACGCTTGCCGCGTCCCGTCCGGATCGCAGCCGTCACCACACCCTCTTCAATCTTCGCCGCCCGCGCCACCTGCCGAATCATCAAACTCCGACGCACCGGCGACAACTCCCCAAGCCCCAGATCACTCAGCCGCGCAAGCTCCTCCTCAATCCGCTGCGTCACCCGCGCCGGCCCCGCATCCGCAAGCTCGTCACGCAACCGATCAAACCGCCACTTGATCAAATCCACCGAACCCGCAACCACCTTCGCAAAGACCTCGGGCCCATCAGGCTGCTTAAAAAGCTCATCAGGGTCCTTGGCCTCCGTAAACCCAGCCAGCGACGCGATACGAATATCGATCGTCTCGCTCAACAGCACCTCGATCGCCCGATCCGCCGCCTTGATCCCCGCCGCATCACCATCAAACAACAGCACCACCGTATCACACAACCGACGCAGCACCGTCGCGTGCCCGCTCGTCAGCGCCGTGCCCAGCGTGCCCACCACATGCTCGACGCCCGCCTGGTGGCAGGCGATCACATCCGTGTACCCCTCAACAATCACCGCCGTGCGCTCACGCTTGATCGCCCGCACCGCATGATTGATCCCATACAGCGTCGTCGACTTGCGGAACACCGGCGTCTCGGGCGAGTTGAGATACTTCGGCTCGTCCTCTTCCTTCATCTTCCGCCCACCAAACGCAACCACCCGCCCGATCTGATCACAGATCGGGAAGATCAAACGGTTCCGCAGCGCGTCATAATGCCCATCAGTATCGCGCGCCTTGATCAGCCCCGCCCCCACAAGCGCCTTGAGATCCATCCCCTGCTTCTGCGCCGTCATCAGCAAGCCATCCCACCGATCCGGGCTCGCCCCGATCCCAAACCGTTCGACCATCTCGTCAGAGATCCCGCGCTCCGCGATGATGCTCCGCGCCAGCTCACCATGCTCCGGGTGCGACAAAATCGCCTTGAAGAACGCCTGCCCCACCTCATTGGCGGCCATGATCTCCTTCTTCCCAATCCCCCCATGGTGCTCATGACCACCGCCGCCCCCCCCCCCAGGCTTGAACTTCGTCAGCTCAATATTCCCCCGCTCAGCGAGGTACTCAAGCGATTCACGGAAGCCCATCGAGTGGTACTTCTGGATAAAAGTAAACACATCCCCGCCCGCGCCGCACACAAAGCAATGAAAAATCTGCTTCGCCGGGATCACGCACATCGACGGATTCCGATCGTCATGAAACGGGCACAACCCCACATACTCACGCCCCTTGGGCTTGAGCGCGAGGTGCTCACCGACCACGCTCACGATGTCCGAAGCATCGCGCACCCGCTGTCGATCGTCATGCTCTGGCGTAAATCCGCTCAATCCATCCCTATCTGCTGTTGTATACCGGCCCCGATCCCAAACGGTAGCCCCAAATCGCCCGCGTGCCAACGAAATCATACGCCGCCCGATGCTTCACGCTGTTATCCGCCAAGTTCGCCCGCACAAACCAACCCGCCCCGCCCCCAACCCCGCACTGACAGGGCACAACGCCCCATTTCGGACCATGCAGCCCCCGAGCCCCACGCCCACACCCAAAACCATGTACAATGCCCCCATGGTCACGCGTCAGCGCATCATCTTCCAGGGACGAGTCCAAGGCGTCGGGTTCCGCGCCCGCACACGCTCCATCGCCATGTGCTACCAGGTCACCGGCTGGGTCCGCAACGAACCCGACGGCACCGTCATGCTCGAAGCCCAAGCCAACGAGCACACCCTCGACCGGTTCCTCGAAGAACTCCGCAAGAAAACCTCCGGGCTCGTCGAACGCGAAGTCCACGCCCATGTACGCACAGAGCCCGCTGAATCCGGCTTCATCATCCAAAAACGCATCCCGGCATGATCCCGGTACGATCGCGTGTATTGATTCCTCGCATACGCACCAACTCCAATCAAAAAGAAGGCCCGGGAGAAGCGGAATCCGCTCCAACCCCGGGCCTCACGCACAGGACAAACATTGAGTTCGAGCAGAGCCAAACCCAAGGCCAACCCGCTCACAAAAACAAACCCGGCACACCGCCGGGTTATTCCTGAAGTTTCTTCGATTCGCTCAATTGCTCGCTATCGGTCCAACATCCCCTCGCTCAGCGAGTCAAAGCCAAACTCAAAGATCCGCATCTTCTTCGACATCTCCGGGTCCGTAAACTGGAACCCAACCTCGGTGTGCTTGCGCGACTTGCGATCGATCCACATCACCGTGGCAGAGCACTGGTGCTTGCCCTTCATCGAGTACAAATCCAGGTTCACCGTGTCGCCCTTCTCAAACTTCGGACACTTGCGGTACACGATCCGCAGCCCCGTCGCCGAGAAATCAGACACAACCCCCTTCTCGCAGTTGAGCGAGCTGGCCACAAACCGCGGATGGTCGCGCCCCTCGGCCTTGTCCGACTCCTGATGTAATCTCGCAAACGCGTTCCACTGGCTCATAGACCCCTCCCAAAGTTCAGATGTAGTCACCTCTTCCTCGGCCACACACAAACCCAGCATCACACACCGTCCACCCCCGACCCAAAATCCATCTTTCTACGCCCGCATCACCGGAATCACCCCACGATACCGGACCAAACCAACCCCATCGCCCTAGCCTGATGCATGGACATTTTTAACCCACTGCCCAACCACGAACGCGACGAGCCCATCTACACCCCCGCCTCGGGCCCGCCGCAGACCGACCGGATCCCCTCAGCCGTATACGAAGCCATGGGCGAAGCCCAGATCACCGCCTTCTTCCACGCCTTCTACCGCCGCCTGAGCGAATCCTCAATCGCCGACATGTTCCCCAAGTCCGAGAAGAACCTGCTCCGCGCCGCCGACAAAAGCGCCGCCATGTTCACCTTCCTCTTCGGCGGCCCCCACCTCTACCAACAACGCCACGGCCGCCCGATGATGCGAGCCCGCCACATCCCCTTCGTCATCACAGAATCCGGACGCCAAGAATGGCTCCGCTGCTACCGCCAAACACTCGACGAAGCCGTAGAACTCTACAACATGCCCGCCGAGCATGTCGAAGCCGTCTGGAAGTTCGTCACCGATTTCAGCGCCTGGATGGTCAACGCCGTAGAATGATTCACGAAGAACCTTTCCTACTCGAATACTCAGGAGAATCACATGCTACGAACACTCGCCCCCGCACTCGCGTTGCTACTGCTCGCAGGCTGCTCCTCGAACCAAACGCGTATCACCGGCTGCTCCACATTCCCAAAGCATGCTCAGCCCAACACAGAGGTCGACATCTTACTCGAACAATCCAAGATCGAAGGCACGCTCAACGCATGGCACACCGCAGCATCCATCGGCGACTTCGATCGCTATTTCCGCTCCATGACCCACGACTCGATCTTCCTCGGCACCGACGCCACCGAGCGCTGGACCAAGCCCCAGTTCATGGACTACGCCCGCGAACCCTTCGCCGACGGGCACGGCTGGACCTACAACCCGAGTCAGCGCCACATCACGGTCGCCCACGATGGCAAAACCGCCTGGAGCGACGAACTCCTCACCCACGACCGCTACGGCACCCTCCGAGGCACCAGCGTACTCGTCAACATCAATAAACACTGGAAGATCGCCCAGTACAACCTGACCTTCCTGGTCCCCAACCCCATCGCCAAAGAAGTCGTCGAGCTGATCTCCACCCATCCCGTTTCATCCTCAGACACCAGCCACTAAGAGCCACGCTCCATGAACACCAAACGATCATTCAACCCCGCCGCCCTATGCATCGCCTCCACCATCGCCTGCACCCTCGCCTCGACCCTCCTCGGGGCGTGCGCTTCCACCCCGACGCAGACCTCCGCAGAGCATGAAACGATCGAGAAATCCAGTAAGGCGAGCGAGGTCATCCAGCAGGTCATCAAAGACGCAGCCATGCGCTACCGCGCCCGCAGCGTCAACATCCGCCGCGCCGACGGCTCAGGCATCACCCCCTGGAGCGAGGTCGTCGCCGAGATGGCCAGCGCCGATGTCATACTCTTCGGTGAAATGCACGGCCACCCCCTCGGACTCGCCGTCGCCCAAGAACTCTTCGAAGACATCCTCACCCAACGCCCACAAACCGTCCTCGCGATGGAGTTCTACGAGCGCGACCAACAACTCATCGTCAACGACTACCTCTCGGGCATCACAGACCGCCCCGCCTTCGACAAAGCCGCCAACAAAACGCCCCAAAGCAACCCCCCGGGGCACATCCGCATGATCGACGCCGCCAAAGAAGCAGGCCGCCCCGTGATCGCTGGCAATGCCCCACGCCGCTATGTCCGCAAAGCCCGAACCGACGGCTACGAATCCCTCGAAACCCTGTCTGAGCTCCAACGCTCCATGTTCGAAATCCCCATCGGCTCACTCGAAGGCGCCTACAAAGACCGCTTCATGGCCCTCATGAGCGGCATGGGCGGCCACTCGGGCGAGAACATCGCCGAGGGCTTCTTCCGCTCCCAAGCCGTCTGGGACGCCACCATGGGCGACAGCATCGTTGACGCCCTCGAACTCGGCACCCCCGTCGCCCAAGTCGTCGGCTACTTCCACATCCAGTTCGGCAACGAACCCGGAGGCAGCGGCCTCATCGACGCCATCCGCAAACGCTCGGACCGCGACCTCAAGATCGTCTCCATCATCCAACTCGCCCGCGACGACCAACCATTGTTCATGGGCACCGACGACCAACTCGACGACGAGGGCAACATCGTCGAAGAAGGCGAAGACTCAGACCTCGACATCGCAACCTATGTCGTCTATGTCGGAGCCGACGAAGACTAAAAGACGAAGCAGACACCAAGCAATCCAGCGCACGAAAAAGCCCGGTCACTGACCGGGCTTTCTTATTCTTCAGACCTTCCGGTTCAGTTGCCCGACTGGTACGCACCGCTGCGAGCGGACTTGTCAACAGGGACCCCGCGGAATCGCCGAGGCTCAACAGGGATCCATTCCTGGTTCGGATCATCGTACTCGACATCAGGCAGCTCCTCGTCTGGGTACTCAACCCCGTCACGCAGCGCCACCTTGAGCATCCGCGAGTCCGCACCCGGCACCGCCATCGTGTTCGTCAGGTTCGCACGACGCTTCGACTGGTCGTAGATCTCCCACTGCATGATGTCCGGGCGACGCGTGGTCCCCTCCTTGGCCTTGTCGGACGAGAACTTCACCGTCACCTTCTGCCCAATAGGCACATCCACTGTCCACAGCGGCTCATTGTCCCGCTGGTCATACAGCGTCACCGTCAAGGGCTCGAACGGGGTCGAGATGTAGGTGTACATGTCCGTCGAACGCATCGACCCGCCCGGGGTGTTCGAGACGAGCTGCGAAATACACCCGCTCATGCTCAGCCCGGCAAGGGCGCTCAGACAGAGCAAGACAACGAACTGAACAGTGGTGTGGCGAGCGGTCTTCATCAAAAGTCTCCGGGATGCTCATTCGAGCGAACAATCAGTCAGGCGATCCGTGCTGATTTTCTACTATACAATCACATACTAGCTCAATTGAGCCCCCATATGCACCCTCAGCAGGCACGCATGGGGTTTATCGGTAAGATGAGCCCTGTTCTCTAAAAAAGACACACCCCGTGAGGCTTTGCCCACAGATATCGCCCAAGGAATCAGCAGAGGATACAAGATGACTCAGCACAATCCCCTCCGTATCGGTCATGGGTACGACCTCCACCGCCTGGAGGTTCGTTCAGAGTCGACCAACCCCCGCCCCTTCATCCTCGCCGGCGTCGAGATCGAGCACGACCACGCCCCCATCGCCCATTCCGACGGCGACGCCCTCCTCCACAGCGTCACCGACGCCCTCCTCGGAGCCCTCTGCGAGCCCGACATCGGGCAACTCTTCCCCAACGACGACCCACGCAACGAGTCCCAAGACTCCCGCGTCTTCCTCGAAGAAGCCGTCCGCCGCGCCAAAGCCAAAGGCTACAGCGTCGGCAACATCGACATCACCATTGTCTGCGAGCGCCCTAAGCTCAGCCCCTACAAAGACATAATGCGAGCCAATGTCGCCGCCGGCCTCGATGTCCAGACTGACCAAGTCAACATCAAAGCCAAAACCCACGAGGGCGTCGACGCCATCGGCCAAGGGCTCGCCATCGAAGTCCACTGCGTCGTGCTCCTCGTCGCCAACATATAAACCCAGCCAAACCGGATACACTCCGGGTATGAATTAGCGAGCACGAATCCGCATCCCCCCCGCCCTCGCCGGGATCTTCTCCGATATACTTGCAGATATGGAGCACGATCCGAGCCAATCCGCCGACGAAACCGGGAATCAGCCGACCGATCAATCGGCCCAGCACCCGGTCCGCGTCATCGCCCTGATGAACCAAAAAGGCGGGGTCAGCAAGACCACCACCACCGTCAACCTCGCCGCCGCCATCGCCCGCATGGGCCGAAAAGTCCTCATCATCGACCTCGACCCCCAGGCCCACGCCACCCTCCATGTCGCCGGCGAGCGCGAGGACGACCCAGACCAGCCCACCGTCTACGACCTGCTCCTCGATCCCGACTTCGATGTCCGCGATTGCGTCCGCCATGTGGACGACTACCTCGACATCGTCCCCGCCGAGACCGACCTGGCCGCCGTCGAGACCGAGCTCGCCGGACAGCCCGATCGCAACCAACGCCTCATGCGCGCCATCGCCGCCGGCACCACCGACCACGAGTTCATCCTCCTCGACTGTCCCCCCGCCCTTGGACTCCTGACCCTCAACGCGCTCGCCGCGGCCCAAGAAGTCATCATCCCGATGCAGGCCCACTTCCTCGCCCTCCAGGGCGTCTCGAAGCTCCTCGAAACCGTCGGCATCGTCCGCGAACAAATCAACCAACGCCTCCGCGTCGCCGGCGTCGTCCTGTGCATGCACGACTCACAAACCTCGCACTCCAAAGAAGTCGTCCAAGACCTCGAACGCTTCTTCGAGAGCCAGCGATCGACCGACACCGCATGGAGCAGCGCCCGCGTCTACCATCCCCCGATCCGCCGGAACATCAAACTCGCCGAGTGCCCCAGCTTCGGGCAAACAATCTTCCAATACGCCCTATGGGCCCCGGGCGCAATGGACTACAAAAAACTCGCCGAGACCATCGTCGCGGAATGGGACCGTGCCTTAGCCGTCTCCCGCGCCAGCGACCTAAGCGAAGCCGAGATCCGCGTGCTCAAAGGCGCCCAAGCCGTGCTCGAACGCCCGCAAGGACAACCATCACAAGCCCCCGCTTCACCCGTTGATACCGCCGCAGATTAATCCGATATGAACACCCCCACCCACCGGTTCCGTTCCGCCGCCCGCGTGGTGTTTGTGCTCGCCACGATTGCGTTGCTCACCGCCACGCACTGGCCCGGGCTCACCGTCCACAGCGACAGCTTCTCTCGCATGGACCTCATCATCCATACAGGAGTATTCTTCGTATGGACCATAATGCTTTACAACGCCCGTCTAGTCGCCGCCGGCAATCGTTCACGCCCAGCCTGTTTCAAACGCCGAATCATCTGGACCATCGTCGCGGGTATCCTCTTTGCCATCTTCGACGAAAGCACACAACCCTTGTTCAACCGGGTCGCCGACCCACTCGATGCCATGGCGGACACCTTGGGCGTGCTCTTGGCCGTCGGCAGCATCGCCCTCTGCACAATGCGCTTCCGAGCATAGCCCCTCGCCCACCGGCCAGACCAAGCCGGCAACCCCGCCCGCGCTTGTCTGTATACGATAGAGAAACCAAGTTCCCATACGGAAGCCCCAATATGCCCAAGCACCTGCTCACCATCGTCTGCCTCGCCTCGCTCCTCATTGCCCCCTCAAATGTGCTGGCGAGCATGGGCCCCGAGACCGCCGACGAGGTCCGCGCCCGCCGTGCCCAGCGCCAGCTCGAAAACAACAAACGCAAGCAAGCCCGCGACGAACAAGCCCAAGAACTCGGCGAACTCCCCGAGATCGACCCCGCCCTCGTCGAAGACTACACCCAAATGATCGCCACCCTCGCCGACCCCGCCATGGAAGGCCGCGTCCCGGGCTCCCAAGGCATCGAGAACGCCGCCCAGTTCATCGAATCCCAGCTCACCGAACTCGGGCTCACCCCCGCCTTCCCAGATATCGAACTTGACGACGAAGACAGAGATGAAAACGCCGACGCAGACGCTCAATCCGACGCCGACCCATTCGCCACCTTCCGCCAGTACATGCAGATGGGCTCCACCACCGCGGCCACCACGCAAGAGCTCAACATCGCCGGCCAAGCCTTCACCCCCAGCGACGACTTCTCCCCCCTGGCCTACTCAGGCTCGGGCGAAGTCACCGCCCCCGTCTCCTTCGTGGGCTACGCGATCGTCTCTGGCCCACAAAACTACCTCGGGTTCGAGACCACCGAATCCGTCGAGGGACGCATCGCCCTGTGCCTCAACTACGAACCCATGGACGAAGATGGCCACTCGCTCTGGCGCGACGAAAAATGGACCCACAACGCACGCCTCTCCTACAAAATCAAAGCCCTCGAACGCCGAGGCGCCGCCGCGGTCATCATCGTCTCCCCCCCCCAAGCCGACGACCCACGCGTCGACCTCCTCGAGACCATCGCCTCGACCGCCCCACCATCGACCCAAATGGGCAAGCAGACCGGCCCCCAATACGACCTCCCCGTCATCCATGTCACCCCCGAGGTCGCCAGCGCCATCCTCGCCCACACCAACGCCTCCCATACCCTCGCCGAGCTCATCGAACAAGCCAACCAAGCCGGCGTCGTCATGCCCCTGGGCGAAAACAACATCACCCTCAACATCGAGATCGAGCGCACCCCCAAGTACACCGCCAACATCGGCGCGATCCTCCCAGGCCGCGGCGACCTCAAAGACGAATATGTCGTCATCGGCGCCCACTACGACCATGTCGGCTACGGCAAATTCGGCTCCCGCACACCTAGCCGTAAGGGCGAGGTCCACCCCGGAGCCGACGACAACGCCAGCGGCTCAACCGCCAACATCATCGCCGCCAAAACCCTCACCCAGCAATACCAACTCCTCGCCGAAAACGAAGACGCCCGCTCGATCCTCTTCCTCTGGTTCACCGCCGAAGAATCCGGGCTCAACGGCTCACGCTTTTACACCCAGCACCCCATCGTCCCACTCCAAGACCATGCCATCATGCTCAACTTAGACATGGTCGGTACCCAATCCGACGGCCTCCTCGAAGTCGGCGGCTTCAAATCCGCCCCCGGTTTCAAAGACTTCGCCACCCCCCACCTCCTCGCCGCCGCCATGCCCTACTCAACAACCGTCTCCGTAGGCGAAGGCCGCTCCGACCACGCCTCGTTCGACGCCGTGGGCATCCCCAACCTCTTCTTCTTCACCGGGCTCCACGACGCGTACCACTCGCCCGACGACACCATCGACATCATCGACGAAGAAGGCGCCGTCCGCGTCGCCCTGCTCACCTCCGCCATGGCCATCGACGCCGCCACCCGCGACGACCGCCTCGTCCACCCAGCATCACGCGCCAAATCCGACACACCCAAAAAAGACGGCCCCAATGTCCGCGTCGGCATCATCCCCTCCAACGCCTCCAAGGGCGGCATGAAGGTCGAACGCGTCTTCGAGGACACCTCCGCATCCGCCGCCGGGCTCCGCCCCGGCGATCGCATCATCAAATGGAACGATGACGAAATCGACTCCGTCGAAACCTGGATGCCCATCCTCACCAACAACGAACCCGGCGACGAGATCACCCTCACCATCATCCGCGACGACGAACAACTCGAACTCAACATGACCCTCCGCGGCATCGACTAAGCCCCCTACAGACCGCCCCCCGATCGAAGTGACGCCTATGGACGATCTATACCAGCAGCTCCACGCCCTCGAAGCATCGCACCTGCAAGCCCCAGTCCGCGCCAGCCGAGCCCACCTCGAAGCCCTGCTCCACCCAGAGTTCACCGAGATCGGAGCCTCTGGCAAGCTCCACACCCGGGCCGACACACTCGCCCACCTCCCACAAGAATCCCAAGCCCAGCCCGAGATCGAGCTCACCATGGCCGACTTCAAAGCCCAACAACTCACCCCCGACCTCGCCCTCACCACCTACACGACCACCCGCACCAACCCAAAGACCGATCCACATACACAGACCACCACTCAGGCCCGCCGAAGCTCCATCTGGAAACGCGAAGCCAACACCTGGCGCCTCTTTTTCCACCAAGGCACGCCGATGTGATTCGCCCACGACAAGCAAACCGCCTCGGGTTCTTGTCGTCGACCCATTCGTCTTTTCCCCCTCCCCCCCTACAATCCACCATGCCAAGCCCCAAAACCAAAAACTCCGAACTCGAAACCGTCGAACCCATCGGCGCCCGCGTGCTCATCCGCAAGGACGAGGACAAAAAACAAACCAAGTCCGGGATCCACCTCCCCGACAAAATCGAAATCCCCACCATCACCGGCCGCGTCGTCGCCATCTCCACCCAAGTCGAGAACGACCCCGACTACCCCATCCGCCAGTACGACCGAATCCTCTTCAACCCCAAGCACGCGATCCCCGTAGACTTCGAAGGCGACAACCGCCTCTTCGTCATCCCCGTCGAAGACATCGTCGCCGTCTTCCGCAAAGAGTCGTAGGCCCACTGCCCCACGGAGCCCGCGCGATGCACACCCCCGCCTTCCCCAAGAACCTGAGCGCCTCTGCATTGCCCCCGGCCCTCCCCCTGCCGATGTGGTCGCGGGCACCCGGGCGATCGCCCTTAGATGTCACAATCCGCCCACCAGGCTCCAAATCCATCACCAACCGCGCCCTGCTCCTCGCCGCCCTCGCCGACGGCGTCTCCACCCTCAAGCACGCCCTCATCGAAGCCGACGACGCCCAGCGCATGCTCAGCGCCATCCAACAACTCGGAGCAAGCGTCAACACGACCGACCCAGACTCAATCAAAATCACCGGCGTCGCCGGCCAATGGCACCTCCCCCCCCAAGGCACCACCCTCGATCTCAACAACGCCGGCACCGCAACCCGATTCCTCGCCGCCAGCGCCCTCCTCGCCGGAGCACCGCTCACCATCACCGGCAATCAGCGCATGCAGCAGCGCCCCATCGCCGAGCTCGCGACCCTCCTCGAAACCCTCGCCTGCACCATCCACTACCACGCGACCACCGGCTACCCCCCACTGACCATCACGCCGCCGGCTGCTCTGAGCACCAACCAGATCACCATCGCCCCCACCCAATCCTCCCAGTTCATCACCGCCCTCATGCTCGTCGCCGTCTTCCTCGAACACGGGCTCACGATCTCCATGCCCGCCGGCACCACCAGCGCCAGCTATGTCCGCATGACCATCGACCTGCTCGACCAGCTCGGGGTGCAAGTCCAGCACAGCGAGGACCTCTCCGTCATCTGCATAACGCCCGGGCTCGAACCCTTCACCCTCGATGTAGAACCCGACGCCTCGGGCGCGACCTACTGGTGGGCCGCCGGCGCACTGCTCCCCAAAGCCACCGTCCGCGTCGCCGGCTTCGACCTCCAAAACCACTCGCTCCAAGGCGACGCCCAGTTCCCCCACCTGCTCGAACAGATGGGCTGCACACTCATCGAATCCAAAAACACGCTCGCGTGCAAAGGCACGCCGACCCTCCGCCCAATCATCTGTGATATGCGCGACATGCCCGACGCCGTCATGTCCCTGGCCAGCGTCGCGTGCTTCGCGTCCGGCACCACGATCATCAAGGGCGTGCAGACCCTCCGCGTCAAAGAGTGCGACCGCATCGCCGCCATGCAAGCCGAGCTCGGCAAGCTCGGCGTCTTCGTCGAAGACAACCTCAACGGCGACCCCGACACCCTCTCCATCACCCCGCCAAGCGGCCCCACGAGACAAAGCGGCACCGGGATCGATTGCTCACCCGACTGCGAACCCATCACCTTCGCCACCTACGACGACCACCGCATGGCCATGGCAGTCTCGCTGATCGCCCTGCGCCGCCCAAACATCACGATCGACCACCCCGCCTGCGTAGACAAAACCTACCCCGGCTACTTTACCGATTTCGCCAAGCTGTACGAATGATCAGCTAAGCCGGTTTACAGACCCGTGCTCACGAACCAGTGCTCATGTCATCAATAAACGCATTCGCCTCCGCGATCGAGGCTTCCATGTCCGCAATCAACGCACCGATCTCGGTCTCGAGCTCCAGCAGCGTCGAATCGAGCGACGCGATCGCCCGCGCATTGAGATTGTGCTTGAGGAACAGCACCTGATCATTAAAAGCCGCGAGCACCGGGCTCATCTTCGACTCGGCCTTCCGCATCGCATACAGCACATCGCCGAAGCGTGACTTGGTGTCATCGAGCTGCCTGGCCGACGCGTTGCGAAGCGACTCGGTCGAGAACTCGCTCAGCTCGCTCTCCCACTCGGCGAAAAGTGCGTTGGCTACGCGATCGACGGATTTAATTTTGCCGCTGACTTTGTCGGCCCGGCTCTCGGCCCGGTCGAGCTGCGACTTGAGCCGGTTGTACGCCGCGTCAAGCTCGCCGGGCTCATAGGCCGACAGCGACTTGAGCTCGTCGAGCGTCGACGCGAACTGCTCCTTGGCCGACTCTTGGGCGTCGCGCGTCTCATCAACGCGATCAACAAGCTGCTCGCGCTTGGGCGTGCCGAAGCTCTCACGCAGCGCGATCGAAGTCGAAGCGCACCCGCCAAAGATGGGCACCAGAAGGATCGAGAGCCCAAAGACAAGGACGGCAGTATGACGGTTGCGGATCATGTTCATGGTGAGTTTCTCCATGCCCAGTCTATCAACACCCTCGCCCCTGTGCAGCGGGATCGTCCCCCTTCTCCAAACAAAAAACCCGCACCGGGCGGGTTTGAGAGAAGCGGAAGATGGCCGCAGATCAGCGACGCCGGCGGATGGCCGCGACACCCATCAGACCCAGCAGGGCCGTCGAAGCGGGCGTCGGCACGACATTGATCCCCAACGACACACGCGTCAGGTCCTCGCCCGTCTGCTGAACCCAGAAGGAGTAATCCCCCTCACCCAGCGAGCCCAGCCCATCAGAGAGATCACCGAGCACATCGGTCCCCACGACCTCCGCCGGCGTCAGCGTGAAGCCCACCAGACCATCACCAGAAAAGGTCAGGGGATCAAAGTCGAAGACCGAATCAAACGCCAAACCAACAAACGCCACCGAGTCAAATCCGACCGATGGATTGCTCGCATCGAGCAGCACGATCGAATCGATCGACTCGCCCGCACCCAGGGTAAAAGTAAAGTAGTCCAGGTCGCCGCCCGGGCCGTCGGAGTCAATCACATCCATCGTCACGGTGTTGAGCCCGACATCGAGCCCGATCATGGTGGGTGCAAAGCGGTCATTGGAAAGGTCGCCGTCAACGCCCTCGTCGTAAATCGAAGCCGAGGCGGATGATACAACAAGCGAAGCAGTCAGTGCAACAGTCAAGCTCGATGCCGCGCTGGCGGCCATTGGAGTTCGGTTCATAGTGTGCTCTCTTCTCTAGAACTAGTCACGACCCGGGCGGGGCGAGTGTACAACAACACCCCTCGAATCCCTGATCTGCGCACTATTCGCTCGCTCCCCGCCAGCGGATTCACCGGACGCGATGATTTTCGAGATTCCCCCGCCCAGGCTCTCCAAACCGCGATTACGCCCGAACGCCCACCCCGCCCGATACAGGGTATATGCAAAGCTCACCCCACACGATCTGGATCCCCAATGCCTACCAGTCCCAGTTCGGGCTCCTTGGGGCGATGGCCGACGAAATACTCGAGGCCCTCACCGCACTGGGCTACGACGCCCGCCCGATCGACCTGACCCAAGACACCCCGCCCACCGAAGGTGTGTTCTTCTTTTTCAACTCGCCGCAATCGGTCGATCAGCTGCCGCCGGCGCTGTTTGATCCGGGCTCGACGCTGCGGGCGGTGCAGTACCATGTGGACCATCCGTTTGCGCTGCCGGATGGGGTGCTGGATGAGTGGGCTCGGCGGGTGGGGCTGGAGCGGTATCGGTTGTTCTTGCCGTGCTTGGATGATGTGCATTTGTTGCGGCCGCGGTTTCCGGGGTTGGTGCATGCTTGGGCGGCTCATGGGATTCCGCGATCGTCGTTGTGCGATTTGGAGAGTATTGAGGGTGAGCGGGAGTTTGAGGTGGTGGTGACGGGGTCGGTGCGGGGGGCCGAAGAGATTGAGCGGGGGCTGGCTTCGTTGGGGGCTCAGGTGGGCGGGATGGTGCGGGAGATTGCTCGGATGATGATCGAGCACCCTTGGGTTGGGTTCTTGGGGGCGACGGATCTGGTGATGGGGTCGGCGAAGGTGATCACCGGGAACTGGGCGATGCAGAAGCATGTTTGGGCGCTGGCGACGGCGATGGTGAATCGGGAGCGGCGGATCGAGACGGTGAAGTCGTTGCAGGGGCTGCGGGTCGGGGTGTTTGGGTCGGCTCAGTGGGAAGAGGTGTGCAGCGGCACGATTACTTATGCGGGGGAGGTTGGGTATTCGGAGTGTGCGGCGGCGTTTGGGCGGGGGCGGGTTGGGTTGGCTTGGGGCCCGACCCAGTTTGTGCATTCGTATTCGGAGCGGATCATGCAGGCGATGGCTGGGGGGTGCTGTGTGGTGGCCGACGATCGGCTGTTGGTACGGCGGGATTTTCCGGGCGTGGCTTTGTTTGATTGGGGGGATCCGGCGGGTGCTCGGTCGGCCGTGGATGCCCAGCTGAGCATGCCGGCCCAGAGCCTGGAGATGGGCAGGCGGGGGCGGGCGTTTGTTGAGGGTTCGTGCCTGTGGGAGCATCGGGTTGGGGAAGTCTTCGAGGGGTTTGGGCTGGGTTTGAGTTTGAGCGCGGCTTGGGTTTGGGGTGGCGGCGTTGGTGGCTTTGCGGGCGGTGTCGAGGAGTTTGGCTTTGGCGTTGGCGAGCTTGGGGTCTTTGGCGGCGGCGAGTTGGTTGATGTCGTCGGCGGCGCAGAGGGCGGCGGTGGCGATTTGTTGGTGGACGGCGGTGGATTGGATGGCCGCGGATGGGGCGATGGCTCGGGATCGGTTGGTGTTGATTGTTTGGAGGGCCGCGATGGTGCTTTGGAAGTCGGGGGCGTCGGTGATGGCGGCGAGCTGGGCGAGGGTGAGGTCGTGGAGTTGGCAGATTTGGTGTGGGGTGTTGGTTGGGTCGAGGAGGTCGGCGAGGAGCTGGGGGGAGAGGGCCCCCTCCGTCTGCTGCGCAGACACCTCCTCCGCCGGCGACAGGAGAGGAGAGT